>NZ_PYIX02000119.1 GCF_003024515.2 Acinetobacter sichuanensis | reverse complement strand
AAAAAAGCACCCTAGGGTGCTTTATTTCATTGCGTCAAAAATTCCATTTCTTAAATGATTAAAGTTCAAAACATCATATTTAAACTTTTCAGCATAACCACTTAGCACAAAATCATCGGTAAGTAATACATACTCACCCTTAAGTGTCTCTAAAAGCCCTACATCACTTAGTCCGTATTTAAGGTAACCTTCGTTGTTGGACACATTTACCGCATTGGTATGAATTTCAATGAATTTTTGTTCACTAAAAACTTGTTTTAACGCATAAAATACTCGTCTTTCCATGTCACCATAAAGCCCTCTACTCGCCAAATTACTTGTTTCAGCTAAAATATGAGGGCTAGCAATAATATGTTTGCAAGAATCAAGGATCGCAACCAATAAGCGAAAATCCTCTATTGAGTAGGCGGATAATTTTTTATGTTTTGCAATAGAACGCTCATCAGTCAAACCAATAATCAATAGAATCAAAATATTGGTATCTATTAAGACACCATTTCTTTGCATCTTTTTAATTAAATTATCCATTTTTTCGAATCTTTATAGACTCTACTTTTCCTGAATTCTTGTCAATGGTGATTACCTTATAATCTCTACTAGCTGAATTTAAAGCAGAAGCGATTGCCATTAATCCAGTAGTACTTTGCCCTGTAGGCTCTTTATAATAGCTTAAAGTGACAAGCCACTTATCACTATCATCTAGCTCAATTTCCTCTAATCTAACATCCAAAGGCTTTTCATCTTCAAACATATCTAAAAGTGATGCTTTAGCTAATCTTATTGAATCTTTTGCTTCCATGACAACTTTCTGTAAAATAAACTTACTCACATTTAACATCAAATGTCTTAATTTTTCAAAAAACATTTTTGCCTCCCAATAAATATGCTGTCAAATTTGTGATAAAATCTGTCATGTATGTTTCGATCCTCAAGTGTGCATTGTGGGTTGAAAACAAAAAACCCAAGACTGCGAATCTTGGGTTTTTGCTTTTTAGGATTTGTGTTTTATTGCGATTTCTTCTTAATCGCCTTCATACGCTCTTCTTCAAATGAAGTTTCAGGCGCATCTTCATGCGTCATAAACTTATATACATCAACTTCCTTGCCAGTTTTCATTGCAACATAGTCAGCATGATAGCGACCAAAGCTCTGCTCTAATCTGCGACCAAAAAAAAGAGAGCCACGTTTTGCACGATAAGCTCTCCAGATTTTGAGTTCAGGATAAGAAATGTTGGCTTTAGCTTCTGCTATTGTTCTTCCACCAATTCCGTTGATGACGAGTTCGCAGAAGAATTCTTCATCTGATTCGAGATCCAATTCTTTCCCGCAAAGTCTAGAACCTCGTCCGCAGCATTGTACATTGCATCAATAACTTCTGTTGAAACAGAGCCAGTGTCCGTAATTTCAGGGAAAAACTGCCCTTTTTCATCTTCATAAATCAACTGAAATAGCATCGCCTTACGATAATGATCCATTGTCAGTTTGTCTTTATCAATACCCCAGGCATCGGTAGCATGTGCAACGACATCATGAGAAGCGATTTTAACAAAAATATCCCCCTCAAATTCTTCACCATTCGCACCACGAAACTTAATTGTTTTTTTAACAAAAGTACCGATGCCTACTGCCTTTTGAGTAGATTTTAACGTGAGTTTAGCCATTATGGTTGCACCTTGAATTCATCAGTTACTTTTGATTGGCGTTTGAAGGGAACTGTATGATTGTTTAGCGCATCAAGACCAATCACCACACTGTTTTTACGCAAAATTGCCGTGCACCAAGACCAAGTTCGATCTTCAGGGAGATCAACCGCACCTGTTGCAACAGTTGGCGCGGTTGTGCCATCAGACCAACCAACATAAATACCAACTAATTCTTTTTTATCTGCTAAATCAAGCAAAGTGATGTGTGTTGCATTTTTTGGGTCAGTGTTGATTTTAAAGCTACCCTCACCTGGTGTTGATAACCCATAATCATTTGTGCGCACTTCTGTTTCTTCAAGACAGGTGTTATCTACTTCCGCTTGAGAATCATCACCAAGCGCCAATTCGGTGATGCAATTCATTTTTGTTAATGTTGGGACTGCACCATGCAAAATCCATACTTCGGTACCGTTTCCGAGTACACCTTTTTTAGTCGCCATGAGTAGCTACTCCTCAAATTTTTGGCATAAAAAAACCTCCGTTAAGGAGGTGGATAAAATTAAACCCGCACTTGGCGGGTTTTAATGTTGATTTGAATCTATGGTCTCACCTTGTATGCCCTTGCATAATTTCAAGATGCTTTCAGCATGTAGTGTGAT
>NZ_PYIX02000118.1 GCF_003024515.2 Acinetobacter sichuanensis | reverse complement strand
GCAAATAGTCCACACATCAACGATTCAAGCCAATCAGCTTTGCCATGTTTTTTAGCAGTTCGAAAAAAAGCCATTAAAAAAGCCATCACAAATGATGCGATGGCTGTATAAAATGGTCCTACGATTTCTGCGACTTGTTTAGTAAAGTCGTCCATTGTCTCCCCTATTTTTGGTAATAAAAAAGCCTCAGTCGGGGCTTCTCATTAATTCCAACTTTTTGTTGCTTTCGCTAATTCTTCGAGAGTTAGCGCTCTGTTGTAGGTAATCATATTGGCAAGTGCTGAATTACCGTCAGCAGATACCCAGCCTGAAATTGCGGACAACAATCGAATAGCATTGGCTTTAAAATTGGCATTCATACTAACTGGTGGCTTATATGCTGTTCCATTTACTGCATAGAGAATTTCACCGTTATTCCATGAAATTGCTACCGTATTTTCTAGGGACGTTAAGGCAACTTGAGGAGTAAGTGTTTCAGTGCCGTCCTTGAACACACGTAGCGTAAGTACGTCGCGATCTATGCGTCGGTTCATCGCAAGGTAATTGCTTTCATCAAAGCTAATTTGGAAATAGGGTGTGTACCCTGACTTACCATCATCCACAGGGGGTGTGTTCTCTAGGATATGTAGCACCAAACATCCTTGAGTTGAAAGAAACAAATCTGCGGCAGGGAGTGTCATGCTTTCTGCAGTTTTAGTTGTTGCTGAGGCTGACGGAACAGCACTCGCACTCGGCTTCGCGATCAATTGCTCAACCTGTACAGACGTTGGGCTGCCTGCAATAGTCACTGTCGGCGTAACTGTGCCTCCTGATTTTAAAGTGAAATATTGTGGGTCAGAATAAGTTCCGCTGCCACTAATAATGTCAACTTGACTCGCTGAAACTTTAGCACTGCCGCCTATTGCATAACATGCGAACGTGTTTGTTGTCACGGGTAATGCATTAGATGGTTTCGTGACGAATGTGCTTTGATCAAAGAAATTAAAACGAGCTTCTTCAATCAAAATGCCGTATGTCGCGTACGAAGGCAAGTACGTGCGACGAGGTGTATTCGCAGGAACAACACTCACTTTAAGATTTTCATCTAAAATTTGACCTCGTGGTGTCGTACGTGCCACTTGAAATATGTCAGATATTGCAACGCTCACATGTTCGCCATTGTTTTGAATGACGTACGTATTGTTTACAATGTCTGCATTAACAGCATAATCTAGCGCACCTTTGAATCCAGATGCATCAGATATGACGTTGCTTGCTCGTTTGTTGCTTGTAAATGTTAAAGCCATGTTAAATTTCCTCAATTTGAATGGTCTGAGTTTTTGTGTGAAATAGTTGCCAAAGGTTTTCGTCATTTTTGACATTACTTGAAGTCCACATCACATCAAATGTGACTGCGTTATTCTCAACGACTGGTACAATTGATGCTTTATAGCTGTTTAAGTAGTCTCCACTGATCATCGCAGTATCAGAAAACTCCCAAGAAAAACCGTCGTCGCTGATACCTAAGTACAGTTGTCCTGTATATTTCTGATCATTGATAATCGTAATGAATTGATTACCGCAATATCGTGTTTCTTGGTGCCAAGCCGTAAATGGAGTTTCAATAAAAATAGGTTCTGACCAGTTTCCGTCTAAGTCATCAGCTAACCGATAATTAAATTGATTTCCATCAAACGCATTGTGAATAATGTCATTTGATACTGAATACATAACCCACTTATTTATTGTTGGGTTGTATAAAACATTTGGCGACAACAGCAGCTCTAATGATTTGGGTATGAATTGCTGACGCGGTGTCCAATCAATGCCGTCGCGGGTTCTGCTTATCCATAAATCAAAGCCCGATGCAGTTGCACCATTGCGCCAGCCGACACAAAACTCACCTGTCGTATGATCATAGATCGCGAAATTATCTGAGTTGTAGTTGTACGCGTCGGGATAACGCTCATAGAGAGGCTGTGGCATATCTGACAACAACTCAAAGCTCAATAGATCATTCGAGCCGTACACACATGGATTTTCAAAATTCGCATCAGTATCGTGATACGGTGTCAGTAGTAAAATATGGTTAAAGCCACGAAATGTTTTATAGAAATTACACAGGAACGGATGTACAACATGATCATCCCGATAATATGGCGTATCAATTTTGATTCTTTCGGGTTGTGCAATTTTTAAATTTAGAAATGCTTGTTTATCACTAATCTTAAATTTCTGACTGCATAATCCAGTTGGGATGGGTAAAGCAGAAATATGACTTAGATTTTGATAACTTGAAATTATGGATGCAAATGTATTCGTGAAAAGTTCATATCGAGATGGTATTTTGAT
>NZ_PYIX02000117.1 GCF_003024515.2 Acinetobacter sichuanensis | reverse complement strand
GTAGAGCAATTTGTCCAATATGAACAAGATCGCCTAGTCACATTACTCAAACAACGTCGAGAAATGTCTCTAAAACAAGCACATGTTCGTTTTAACATTTTAGATAACAATAAAGATCAAAAAATGACTTTGAGTGAATTTCAAGAAAGTGGTGTTAAAACTTTTGAAAGCTTTGACAAAAATAAAGATGGAATTCTTGATCAGCAAGATATTCAATTAGCAGGAAATTCCTCTGAAACTCATGATGGTTTCCGCATTAAACTTCCGATTTCTATGCCAATGCCAAGCAATGTCACTGAATTTATTCAACAATATGGTCAAGGAAAAGACTATGTTACATTAGGTGACTACTTTAGTGCGCGTGACAAACAATATTTTTCTACAGACACAAATGCTGATCGTGTTGTAACAGAGCAAGAATATGTGAATGAATTTACACAACGTTTTGATCAAAATTCAGCATCAGGCAAAGAGAAAATGAAAGCACTGTCTATCGCACAATTTGGCTTAATTGCTCAAGGTAAAAAAACAATACAAGCCAATGATATACAAAATTTTGCACAAAAATTAAATCAAGAAATCACTCAATAATCATGATATGAAAGCATAAATATTGTCTTAAATATAATGTGATATTTGAGGCAATATTTCATGTATTTTTGCACAAAAATCCGACTCTAAAATAAAAAATCCTACTTAGCAAGCATCCTTACGATACTCTCAGCAGAGAGTTTTGCACACTCTTTTGTATCACCAACGAATTATTTAGTTCATGAAGCTCATGCTGCCATTGCTTAAAGAAAGTTACCTAAGCTCATTAAAAATTCCTCTTTAAGATACTCTTTAACTTTTTATATTTTGCTATGTGTCAAACTGATTTAATTTTACAATTAGGATAATTTAATTAAAATTAACTATTTAATAAAATCCAACTTATACATATAAGTTAAATATACCTTTTGTATCTAAATTAAACCAAAAAATATCCTAAAAATAAAAAATTAATTAACAGCAATAAATAGAACAATTAATACTAATTGTTTTAACAACATCACATATTGTACAAATTAAGACAACTATTTCGATAGTAAAACTATATTATTTTAAGCTAAATAAAATTTGATAATTTAAATCATTTTTTAAATAAATTTAAACACCTGTTTAACACAAATAAAAATTTAAATTAATAAAATCAAAATAAAAAATAAATATTACAAATTATTTCAGTAAAATAAATATAAAAAAAATTAAATAAAATTTTAATTTAAATAATTAAAATAAAAATATATTAATCAAGTAAATTAACCCCTACTTATTTAAGAAAATATAAAAACTCGGTTAATTTAAATCAAGCCAATAAGTTACATTAAAAAACAATAAAACATACATAAAAACCAATATACTATCTTGACTTATTTAATTTATATAAATTTTATGCTTTTTTGTATTTAAGTTCTTTTATAAATTAGCTATAAAATGCAATGGTTCTATCCCTCTTTTTAATTATACTAATTTTTCAATTTCTTTATTAAGTATAGAATAATCATGATATTAGGTATATTAGGTATTTCTTCAAACAGTCCTAACGGCGTTTCAAGCTATTCTTTGAGTGATAGTATTAAATTTACTAAGCTCACAAACCAACTATCAAAATATGGTGTTCAAGATAGTGTTGCAAAAAGCACATTAAATGCTTTAAAAAAGGGATTGATAGATCCTAAATTAGTTGAAAATTTAACTAATAATCTATCAAGTGGAAAAATCTCTGGTGCCCTTGCAGGTAGTCTTTTAAATAACACAATAAATAATACTTTAAATGTAGAATTAACAACAAAAATTATTGATAGCGTAATTTCAAAAGATTTACCACTTGAATTGGTTTCTAACTTATTAAACAATCTAAATAGCACTGTAGATGGTCTAACAGATACTGTAGACAATCTAGTTGGAACAACAACAAATTTACTAGAAAATATATTAAAGGGCTTAGGTCTACAAATATCACTTAAAGGTGTGGATGATCTTGTTGGTGGTATCACAAATACTGTTGATAATATTGTAGATGGTGTAACTGGTGGATTAAATTCACTATCTTACAATTTATTAGGCAATAATATTATTATTTCTCTATTAGAGGGCTTAACAAGTGGTTTATTATCACTTGATCTTGTAACAAACTTATTAAAAGGTTTAACAAGTGGTTTATTATCACCAGACCTTATTTCAAATTTAATCGGAAGTATCACCAAAGGTTTACTACCTCTTGACCTTGTGACGAATTTGGTAGGTGGCTTAACGAGTGGTTTGCTATCACTTACTTTGGTTTCAAACCTAATTAGCAGTATTGCTGGTGGTTTATTATCACTTGACCTTGTAAGCAACTTAGTTGATGGCTTACTTGGCGGCTTGTTA
>NZ_PYIX02000116.1 GCF_003024515.2 Acinetobacter sichuanensis | reverse complement strand
AATGCTCATATTTAAGCATCGTGTTCCAGACCCTCAAATTGAGGTTCTGGAGAAAAGTTTTATATAAACCTTGTCCCTCAATTTGAGTGTCTCGAAGTTCACTGCCATACAGGCAGCTTAGAAAACCACCTTCGGGTGGTTTTTTTGTTCATAAATTAGTATCTTGGTCTAAATCTATAATTTAGGGTGGGGTATGAAAAATATATTGCTTATCTTTTTGACTTTTTTTATAAGCAGCAGTGTGTTTGCTGAAAATTTTTTACAATCTAAAAAGCAAGTTAGAAATTACCTGGTGAGTTGCTTAAAAGATCCTGAAAATTCAAAATATTCGGCGGCATATAATAGTTGCTTGCTTGAAGCTTCAGATAAATTCCTTGAAAAAGCCAATATTGAATTTAGTCAACAGTTTACCAAAGCAAATATAACTACTCGTAACTCATTAGTTAAAGATAGGAATATTTACTTAAATGCAATCAAATTTTGTGAATCTTACCAAGCTGTTAGTTATGATGGATTTACCAAAGAGGCTATATGTAAACTTAAAACTGCTAAAGATTATTTAAGTTTGCTAGTAAATGGGGAAACCACCTTGCCTAATAATTGGAAAATAGAAGACAGGGTAGATAAGTTATTTATTGGATACTAACACCTAAACAATAGAAATATAGTTGTAAAGCAAAGCTCGATTCTATCGGGCTTTTTTATTGCCCGAGGAAAAGTTATGGCTTCAAAATTAGGAACACTAACACTTGATTTGGTTGCTAAAGTTGGCGGTTTTACTGGACCAATCCAACAAGCAGAAAAAACAGCTAAAGAGGCAGGAGAAGGTATCTCTGAAAGTATGAGTGTTGCATCATTAGGTGTAAAAGCACTCAGCGCAACAGTGGCGGGACTTTCATTTGCCGGCGTAGCAAGTTTCGCAAATCAAACTATTCAAGCAGGGAGTGATATTAAAAAATTTGCAGAACTTTCAAATGCGTCAATGCAGCAATTTCAATATTACGCAAAGGGAGCGGCAACTGTTGGCATAGAAATGGAATCATTTGCTGACAAGATGAAAGATATGCAAGATCGAATCGGTGATTTTGATCAAGCGCAAGGTGGTCCATTAGTGGACTTCTTTGACAATATTGCTCCAAAGGTTGGTGTGACTATTGAGCAATTTCAAAAATTATCAGGACCTGAGGCGTTACAACTGTTTTATAGCTCTTTAGAAAAAACGAATCAGTCTCAAAATAATATGAAATTTTACATGGAAGCCATTATTTCGGATTCATCGCTACTGATCCCGTTATTAAGAAATGGTGGCGAAGGGTTTAAAAAATGGGGGGATGCAGCTCAAGAAGCGGGTGCGATTCTATCAGATGAGTTTATTGAAAATACAGTAATGGCAAAGGAGCAGCTTAATCTTCTAAATTTAAAATGGGAGGGTTTTAAAGCAAATGCAATTAATGATGTGATGATTCCGTCTGTAAAAGCTTTATCTGACAATATGGAATTGGTCACAAACACAATGATGATTGGCGGTGCTTATTTGGCAGGGTCATACATTCCTGCTCTTTACAAGAGTGTTGCTGCTCAACAAACAAAAATTAGTACTGTTGTTCAAAATATTAAAGCAGAGCAACTAGCAAATGAAATCACAGCACAAAGAACATCACGCATAGCACATTTATCCACTATAGAGTTAGCAAATGCAGAAGCACAGATGGCTCGAATGTCGGGTATGGCTCGATTGGCATATATGGAAAGAACAGTACTTCCACTAAGACAAGCAAATACAGCAGCTTTAGCGGCAGATACAGCAGCACAAAATGCAAATAATGCATCCAAATCCTTGGCTGCGCGGGCAGGTGCAGGTTTATTGGGTGTTTTGGGTGGTCCAGTGGGGCTAGGTATAGCAGTGGCGGGTGTTGCTGCATCTTATTTGCTATTAAAAGACAATACAGATGAATCGACAAAATCATTACGTGAAAACAATGAAAGCGTTGATGAAGCTATTGCGAAATATCGTGAATTAGATGAAGCGAGACGTGATTCTCAGATTGTTGCTGAAAAAGAGCAGCTTAAAAAATTGGCTGAATCTTATGATCATGCGACTAATAGCTTAATCACTAATGCTTACGCATTAACTCGACATAACGATGTAACAACGGATCAAGCAAAAGAGTTAAATGCACTTATTGGTGAATTCAAAGAGACCAAAAACCTTGAAGATTTTCGTTCGAAAATTAAAGCATTAACATTTATAAATCAGGAATCTAAAGATAAATTTATTGTTCTTGCAGGCGCAGTAAGTGAAACAGGTTCTAAATATAAAACGCAGCTATCTTTAATTAAAGAAATGATTAAATTCAGCCCAGATTCAGTCAAGGCTACAGATGAACGTACGGCAGCAGCAGAGCGTGAAAAAAAAGCAGTTGAAGCGGCTGGAAAAGCTTATGCGGATTATAGCAAGCCAGTTTTTTCAGATATCAAAGAAATGGCTGCTCGAAAGTTTTTTCAAGAAAAAGGATTTTCAC
>NZ_PYIX02000115.1 GCF_003024515.2 Acinetobacter sichuanensis | reverse complement strand
TGGATTTTCAAATAGGCAACTACGTAACGCACCCAAGTACAGGTCGCCCTAATCAGATCAAGCAAATCCATATTAGTAAAGGTGTGAGATGGTTAGGATTTGGCTCAAACACAATAGGTTGGGTTAAGGCAGATGATTGTGCGGTTTGGACTGGTCCTAAGGTATTTGGTGGTGCAGCATGAAAGCAGTAGATCTAATTAAAAATAAAGGTATTCAGTACGCTGTTGAAATTGTAGAGAACGCGCCAGAAGGTGTGTTGGCTTGGAATGAGGGTTATGAATTTACTTGCGGTCAAGCCATCAACATTAGCGACGAGGATCGAGAAAAATACTTTGTTGATATAGCGGAGCTTAAACGTCTCGTTGGAAGCTGGGAAATAATTGAATCATTTAATGGAGTTGAAATGGCTCAGCGGTTTATTAATGAAAATGTTGAATGCTCTGACTCTGAAAGACTTAAACAAGCTATTGCAGACATGGAAAGTATGGGGATTTAGCATGAAAAAGCGTAATAAAAAATACAACCCAAATAAGATTGGCAACCTGTATCAATCACAAGCGAATCAAACTCACGTACTCGAGATGTCTTTTAATATTGATGATGTGAATGAAAGCATCGATACATGGCGTGAAGAAAATAATTTAGCTGACAAAGAGCTAACACCTAAACATGTAGTTTATGACGTGTATCACGGTGACTTGATTATTTGCCTTAAAAACTTACTGATCCCACTGGAGCAAGAATGGTTCTTCGGTGTGGATTCACATTATTACTCAGTTGATGAGGATAAAGTTCTAACTATTCCGACTCAGTTCCAAATGCCAAAAATGAGTTTTGAACACTTTCGTTTTGGTTGTGATTTAAAAGTAGATCGTGGTGCAGGAATTAAAACGCGCTGGAAAGGGATTAGTGAAGAATTAGGTGCAATTCTTGAAGAAGCACCTCAGGGTTTTAAGCGCGTTCGTAGTGATGCACTGCTTCGCGTAGAAACGGCTTTTAACAATGTTTCTGACTATCTGTACTTCAAACAAGCAAAGTTACTTCGAAATCAGGGAGTCGCGGCATGACCACAACTACAAACAACCATTCGAAGCTTATTGATCAAGTAGGCGGTATTGAAAAGGCGAAGGCAATTATTAAGGGTGTGCCTGATGGTGTGGACACATACTGTTGTGAAACTGGTGGTTACTTTAAGCAATTACCGATTATGAAGCCGTGTGTGAATTGTATTTATCTTAATTACCTCCGCACCGCTATTGAGCACCACTATTACGGACGATCTGAGGTGGAAGAACTCGCAGCTTATGCAGAGTTAAGCCAAGAAAAAATTGAAGGCGTAACGACTTTTGATGAATGGTGGAAAGTTAATGAGCTTAAATACGACTATGTTTTTCCAGCTTCTAGAGATGCTTTTAAAGCAGGTCAGAAATCAAAACAGGCTGAGATTGATCGACTTGAAGAATGGAATTCAAATCAAGCTCGAAGCATTAAAACTTATCAAGGCGAAGATGAGGATCTAAAAGTCTTGCTTCAAAAATTGATTGATGATGAGTACACAACCATGCGCCCAAGTATGGCTTATGAGATTCAGAAAGCTCTGCGAGGTGAGCGTGAATAACCCATTTCGTATAGGTGATAGCGTGATGCATGACGTTGAAGCATGGCAACAACCAGCGAGTACGCTCACTGTGACCTATGTTAAAAATCTTGTAGTCGTAGCAATAGATAATAGTGGACAAAAGTTTATTGGAAACTTTGGGTGCTTTACTTTGATTAAGCGAGATGGGGATGAATAACAAATTCAAAATAGGCGACCTTGTGCGAGTTGATACCTTGCCTGATGCACCACTCCGTGAAGTTTTAGGTGTGAGGGGGGATTTTATTTTAATCAACTTTGGAGGTTGGGAAGGGTGGGTACAGGCTGGCGCATATGAGCTGATTTTGAGTAGTAAATTATGAGCAGCATTTCAGTTGCTGAGTATAAAAAATTATCTGGAAAACCACGGCGTACCAAGCGCCGTGTTGTTGTGAAGAAGGAGCGAGTTGTTAGCGAGGGTGAGGCTAAACTCGCTCAGCATTTGAAGTCGTACAAGATCGAGTTCCAGACTGAGTTTCAGTTTAATCCTGAGCGGAAGTGGAGAGCGGATTTTTATATTTTAGGTAGTAAGGTTTTAATCGAGGTTGAAGGTGGGATCTGGAGTAATGGGAGGCATACAAGGGCACAGGGTTATTTAGGGGATATGGAGAAATATAACTCGGCACAAGAGTTAGGTTATTCAGTGTATCGGTATAGCACTGAGCAGGTGAAAAGTGGTAAGGCGATTGAAGACATTAGACGGTTGGTAGGTGATTTATGAATGGAATTGAATTTCTTGCATGGGTAGCAGTTGGAGCAATCATCTTTGGTGTGACTGCGGTAATTTTTATTTTTCGAATGGCGTGTCGGGAAAATAAAAAAGCGGTTGAAGAATTTAAGAAACGTAGAAATTTAGGGTGATGGAATGAATATGGTGACAGAAGATTTTGCAAAACATAAAGACTTAATGATTGTTCATGATTTACGCCGTTTATTGTTTAAACCAAGTGCAGCACTTGTAGATTTCACAC
>NZ_PYIX02000114.1 GCF_003024515.2 Acinetobacter sichuanensis | reverse complement strand
TTTTATACATTCAGACCAGAAACAACTTCTAAAAATTTCGAAAATGCATTTAGAATATCTGGGAATTTCCACAAAAATATTGATAACAAGAAAACTCCTGTTACCTTCCAAAAACCATATTTATCCATGACAACCTCTACTTTTTGCAGTATTACTGCTATAATTTCAGGCATAGATTTAATTTCCTCTTACTTTTCTCGGTGAGTTGAAATACAAAAACCCTGATGTTTGCTGCATCAGGGTTTTTCTTTGGGTAATAAAAAACCCACTCAGTTGAGTGGATTCCAATATCAATAATGAATTAAAAGCTATTGTTAAATGTAGTCAAAAAATAGTTTGGGTTAATCCAAATCAAAACTATGCATCTCTATTTCACAATCATTTGCAGAGCTACTTAAACAAAAATCAATGCCAGATCGTTCAATAAATTCAATATCAATCAGTCGACATAGATCATAGTGTTTCTTAGATTCCTCATCCGAAGCACCAAATTCTAACTCACCAATCTTACTAAGCATTTCCTTTGCAAGCTCATGAACTCTTTTGGCTTTTTCTTCACTCAAAGTTCGATAAAAGGCATGAAAACCTGCTTCATACTTCTCAAAAGTACCTACTTCATAAACTTTCATTTTACATCCTAATAAAAAACCACTCTTTCGAGTGGCTTATCTTCTTCGATTAGAATTGGTATTACGACTCAGTTGCTGAGATTCATGAGAGTTAGCATTACCAAGCCGATCCCACGATCTTTTTGCCGCATCCTCCGCTTCTTTGCGAATCACATCAATGGTAATTGCACCATCCGTATCAACGCGCGTTTCAGCATAAGTACCAGGTGGGGTATTAATCGTGATTTTAGGTTGCACATTTACAGCTTTCACCTTATCCACGACTTCGCGTTCACGATAAATCTGCGAATAAGCATCAGGCTGAACGCGCGAAGATCCGACCAACCCACCATCTTTATACTTAGGCACAATAAACGGTTCAGGAAGTTGATTCCCTGCGATTCGTTTATGTAATTCCTCGTACTCTTTTTGGAATGGCATTTCCCCTGTGCGGTTCATGTACTCCATATTCGCAACACCAATCTTCTTCACCGCGGATGCTTTAGTCACAAACTCGTAGTCCGAAAGCATTGCGGGAATAGAATCGCTTGTTGAAGTACCAGGACCACGGACGTGACCGCCTGTGGCGTAACCATCACCATTTGGTCCTGCAATTGTCTGTCCAGCAATTAAGCCCACGTTTGCGTAACCCATTGCTAGCATTGCTTTAGATGCTGCGATTTTGGCACCGAAAAACGGAATTGTTGCATCCGCTGCCACTTGAGTTGCTGCTAAATGTGTACTGATTAAAGCTGAACTAATTGCAAACATTTGTTGCATAGCAAACATCGTTTTATATGATTTACTATTCTCCTCTTTATGATCTTTAACAACGTTAGTTAATTCTCCCCAAATACCTGAAGCCTGAGATAACATTTGACCATAAAGTTGAAGCTGTGATTCATGTTGACTCTGTGCTAGATCTTGTGCTTGTGCTGCATAGTCCTCTTTGATTTCAAGCATTTTAGCTTGATGAGTTCTTTCAGCTTGCTGCAACAACTGATTTCTATAATTGGCATCTTCTATCTCAAATCGACCAGCTTCATCTTTGCGATTAATATCCTTGACATCTTTCTGGTAATCATCGAAAGCATAACTAATATCATTGGTCATGTTGTTTTGAAGATTCCAACGCGCAAACTCATCTGGTGACATATTTGCTTGAGCTAAGATCCTAAGCTGATTGTCTGATGATTGCTTTTGCCGTTCTGTCAAAACATCTGACAGCTCTTGAGCTTTACGTCTTTGTGTTTCATCAAAAACAGCGAGTTCATATTTCGCTTGATCATCAATCGCTTTTTTAAGCACCTTTTTTTGCTTATCACTATACTGAGTACTTAAAATTAACTCTTGTTGCGCTCGATCTCTAGCATAGACAATTTTTTGTTGTTCACTCCATTGATATCCACTCAAAGATTCGTTATAGCTAAGCTCAGCGAGTTTGCTTTCTGCTGTATACCGTTTTTCTATATCCGGAATGAGATGCTGTAAGCCAAGGCGATTAGCCTCCGCAATTTCATCAAGACGCTGTTGGTTGCGAGTGATATCTTCACTACTATATCTTTCACGTAGTTGTTGGGTTTCCTTCTTTAGTTTTTTCTGGTCATCTAAGAATTTTTGATAAGCTTTTCCTGAATCATCAGAACCAAGTAAATCACCTTTCTTACCACCACCCCAAGAAGCCCACTTATCAATTTTTGGTAAATATCCTGCAACTTCTTTATTTCTCTTAGGCGAACCACCAACCTTTCCTGTGTCAAGAAATTGCTTAGAACCTGTTGGTCCAGCATTGTGAGATAAGATTGCTTGCCTTAAACTACCTGATT
Source organism: Acinetobacter sichuanensis (assembly GCF_003024515.2). Lineage (GTDB taxonomy): Bacteria > Pseudomonadota > Gammaproteobacteria > Pseudomonadales > Moraxellaceae > Acinetobacter > Acinetobacter sichuanensis. The sequence goes on along the minus strand of NZ_PYIX02000114.1, from coordinate 187 downwards.
TCTCCAACTCCTTAGAAATAGCATCTACAACAATTTTCCCTACAAGCAAGAAATCATTATTTTGCGATAATGAAATATTGTATCGCTTGCGATAAGCTGTTGTAGTTTGCCATGGACCTAATGCACCAGTATCGCTCTTCAAATCCGTTCCTGCTTTTGACTCTTGCATATATAAACCAGCGATCAT
>NZ_PYIX02000113.1 GCF_003024515.2 Acinetobacter sichuanensis | reverse complement strand
GAGCATGTGCTGTTTGTGATAAATTGAGATTATGTTGAGTGAGTTCTCTAATAATCCTAAGTTGTTGAAAGTTCATAATTTGGATATAGAATATAAAAATAAGAGCAAATATATAAATAAATGCTCTTTTAGATGATCAATGATTAACGCATTGTGACGAATTCTTCAGCAGAAGTCGGATGAATTGCTAAAGTGTTATCGAAGTCTTTTTTAGTTGCTCCCATTTTTAAAGCAACAGCAAAGCCTTGCAGAATTTCATCCATACCGTATCCAATACCATGAATTCCGACCACTTTCTCATCAGTTCCTACACAAATTAATTTCATTTTTGTGAGTTGTCGATGTTCTGTTATCGCTGTATACATGGATGTAAAGGAAGAACTATAAATTTTGATGGCATCTTTACCAAATTTTTCTATGGCTTGATCTTCGGTTAATCCAACTGTTCCAATAGGTGGGTGACTAAACACCACAGTCGGAATATTTTCATAATCTAAATGTTCATTTGGCTTATTGTTAAATAAACGTTCAGACAGTCTTCGACCCGCTGCCACAGCAACAGGTGTTAACTCGACTTTACCTGTAATATCACCCACTGCATAAATGCCAGACTGTGTTGTATTTTGATATGCATCAACATGAATAAAGCGATTCTCGTTCAATTGAACTTGAGTCTTATTAAGATTGATCGCTTCAGTTGCAGGTTTTCTACCAATTGCCCAAATCAAGCAATCTACACTATGTTCTGTACCATCTTCTAGGTGTAATACAAGTGAGTTATCTTGAACTTTAGTCACTTTGTTAATCTGACTATGAGTATGCACGTTAATATTTTCACTGCGCATATTCTCTAATAGTGTTTTACCAAGGAAATGATCTAATCCACGCAAAGGCTGATGTTTACGAATAAATAATTGTACATTCGAACCCAATGCATTAAGAACACCTGCCAATTCCACAGCAATATAGCCAGAACCAACAATAGCAGTCCGCTTCGGTAAGTGTTCTAATCCGAAGAAACCATTGGAATCAATACCATATTCAGCACCTTCAATTTCAGGTTTGAATGCTTGAGTCCCCGTAGCAATTAAAATATGGTCAGCTGTGTACGTTTCACCATTTACTTCAATTGTTTGAGCATCTAAAAATTTTGCAAAACCTCGAATGACATCAACATTATTTTTAGCTAGTCCTGTGTCATACGATGTATGTATTCGGCTGATATAGGCTTGTCTGTTTTCAACTAATTTCTTCCAGTTAAAGGATTTCAATTCTGTATTAAAGCCATAGTCAGGACCATATTTATGAATCGCATCGGCAATTTGAGCTGAATACCACATCACTTTTTTAGGAACACATCCTACGTTGACACAGGTTCCACCAATATCACCCATTTCTATCAGTGCACATTTCTTACCATACATGGCAGCACGATTGACTGATGCAATACCGCCACTGCCTCCGCCAATCGCAATATAATCATAGTGTTTAGACATAAATGAAATTCCTGTTTTTTAGATTTAAAAAGTTAATGATATACGCTGAATTATCAGGAGACTTTCCCTTGGGAGATTCTAGGCAGCCAACTTATAAAAGTCTTCGGCCATTTGATTTGGTGTCTTAAAACCCAAACCCTTTTGAATTCTTCGATGATTATAAAATAATTCAATGTATTTTATAATATCTGCTTTGGCTTCTTCTCTGGTTTGATAGTTGTAATGATGCACTAACTCATTTTTCAGTATTCCCCAAAAGCTTTCAATCGGTGCATTATCGTAACAGTCTCCGCGCTTGCTCATTGAACCTTGAAAACCATATTGCTCAAGTATATTTCGATATTCATGGCTGCAATATTGACTTCCTCTGTCTGAATGCACAATCAGTTCTTTGGTTGGTTTTTGATTGTGAATAGCCATATTTAGCGCATTACAAACAAGCTGTGCTGTCATGCGCTCATTTAAGCTATAGCCAACCACTTGTTTCGTGTAAAGGTCTTTTACCGCTGCTAAGTACAGCCATCCTTCAACAGTCCATATGTACGTAATATCACTTGACCATGCTTGATTTGGTCTAGTCATTGAGAATTGTTGCTCCAGCAGGTTTTCATAGATCGCTCGATTATGGTCACTATTCGTAGTCCTTTTAAAACGCTTGTGTCGCTTACAATACAGGTGGTTCAGCGCTTTTATCTGACGTACAGCGTACATACTCATTTTTATGCCCTGAGCTTGTAAGTATTTGGTTAATCGAATATAACCATAGCTCTGCCTTGTCTCCTCATGGGCTATTTTCACCAATATCGTCTGTTGATTTCGTTGAATCGTTCTTTTGCTCACGCCTCTCTTGAGCCAATCATAAAAACATGAAACTGAAACATGAAGTAATCGAGCCATTAAGGTAATTGGAAAAGAATATCTTTTTTGTTTCATATAGGCGTACCTTACTGACTTTCTTTGGCAAAGTACGCTGCTGCCTTTTTTAAAAATTCACGTTCCATTTCAGCTATTTTGAGCTGTTGTTTGAGTTTTTTATTTTCTTCGAGTAGAGCGTTTAGATCAGGTGAATACTGTTTTGTACCTGCTAAAGTTCCAGCCTTTGCTTTGGTATTCCAATTTGAAAGAGTTTGCATTGAAATGCTAAGTTGTCTAGCT
>NZ_PYIX02000112.1 GCF_003024515.2 Acinetobacter sichuanensis | reverse complement strand
ACTTTTTATCTGCTCATTAATCGGGAATAGGTATGCAATCGGATATGTTCCTGCATCATTCATATGATCAAAGCCTGACTTTTTATCTGGTTGACCATGATCGTCGTAAATTTGGCGTTCTTGGCATTTAGTAAAATGTGGACACTTGATAGCATTAACAAATAATCTGCGCTCACTCAGCGTATTACACAGCATCCCATTCATTGAATTAATTCGATCTTTTACTGCTGGGTTTCTTGAATTAACATAAACCCTAAAACCTGCCTTTCTCAGCAGTGCCAAATCCGTTTCACTTGCATTGCTTGATTTTCGATTTTCACCAGAAGCATCGGGATAGATTCCCACTTCATGATCAGGAAATTTTTCTTTGATTGCTTCAATCATTGCAGGGGTATCAAATAAATTCACAAATTCATCAACTGCATGCATGGTTTCACCACGTCGAACATAAACAACAGCTGACATTTTGGTAACGTTAAAGTCCATACCAATATGAAGCGTATCATTATCTTTTACGACTTCACTTGAACTATTCAAAATGCGATTAAAGCAATAATAAATAACACCTTGATAACTTTCAAAACTCGCCTCATATTCCTGACTAAATGTTTTAGGATCCATCTTGCGCTTCGCAACAATGATCTCTGATTCAGGAATATTTCCGCCCTGTAAGGATGTATAAGAAAAACTTCGACAATCTGGCTCATGCCCAGGCTGACCATCCATAAAGGTGTCGTAGCAATGATTAAAACCTTTGGGTGTTCCAATTCTTAAAACATGACCACCAACACGCTGTTCACCATTCACAATATATTTGCATGTAGAAAGCATTGGACGTAGCACTTCTTCCCACGCTGCCCACTTACAATCCGCCCATTCATCAATGATTAGAAAGAATAAACCTGAGCCACGTAAGTCATCGTAATTATCCAAACCAACAACACGAATAACATGACCACTTTTTAAAGTGATTGAGCACTCAGTTTCATTTGGCTTTCCTGCACGCCAAGACGCTGGAATTGCTTGCTTTAATCTCTTCCAAAAAACACGTTTTGCTTGCTTAAAGGTAGGTGCTGCATACCAAATTTCATCTTCAACAGAAACATTCCATTTAGCAGCTAATCTTGCTGCACGCCGCATTTCAGCTTTAGCTAAAAATGTTTTGCCAAAGCGCCGTCCACAAACAGCATCACGAAAACGCGCTTCTTTTTGCCAACCCCAGAGATAAATGTTTGCTTGTTTAGGTGTGAGCTGCACAGCTCCATCAGGTGGGTTAAAGAATTGGCTCATGTGGAATTTCCTCATCAGGATTCAGGCTGATTTTGTAATCTTCCTCAGGAGGTCTTGTTTCTGGCGGATTCACTTCGCGTTTAAGCTTTTCTAGCTCCAAACGTTTCATCTCAACTTCAATCTGTTCTTTTTCAGATAAACCACTCTGTACACCGTTACCCATCTGAATAAGCCCCTGAGCTTGCTTCAGGATTTTCGCCCTCATTACCCTATTTTTCGAATAATCATCATAAATTGACTGAAGCTCTTTAAAGTGAAAAACCTTATTTGCAATAGGTATGCTTTCAAAGTTATCTTTAAAATCAGCGCGTGTTTTATAAAATAAATCAGTTAATTTTTTACTTAAGTTTTTACCTGTTGCCTTGGTTGGGTCATAAAGCGCAGCCTGTTGGCGAGTTATTTCTAAGTTAAATTCTTGCTTTACAGACTCGACAACCTGTTGAGGGGTTTCAAAGCAAGCAAGAGATTGAACTATAAAGATTTTTACAGGCTCTCTTAACGTCGCCATAAATGCCACCTCGTAAAGCTACGTAAAGCAAGATAGCCAAAAAAAAGAGCCTTTCAGCTCAAATCACACACGTCCCACAACACTTGGAAATATCAACATCAGGAACAAACGGCGCATGCTTTGTGATTTCGACCAAACGCTTAACTGACTCATTTGCACCCCAACGTCTGACCACACCAAAGAACTCTTCAATGTCGTGACCTGCCAAATAATGTTTAGGTAAACCTGTCATATCGCTATAAAGCATTTCACCATCTTCATCGCGTTCTACACCAATGTGATAAAGCTCATGATCCAGTAACGCGCAAAAGTTGCGGTCATTGCTCTTTTCACAATAACTCGCATCAATCGTAATTAAATAAGTGGGTACAAATCCATACCAGTCCCGCATCTGTTGTTCTTGTCGTGCTTTCTTCCATCCACCAACATTAAACATCACCTTTTCACATTGACCCAATACCATTCGTTTTTTAGATTGAGCCGCAGATGATGCCCAAGCAAAAGCTAAGAACTCGTCACTGTCATGAAGTAGCTCAGCAATGTGGTCATGATCAGGATTATGTAACGCGCCACCAATGGTAAGAAAGTTAGCAACCACCCAATCTTTTAGATCTGGTGCAGGTGCTAAACGGATTGTTTCTTCTTCCTCGGCTTGGTCAATCAGTTCTGTTGGTGGGAATGGTCTGATCTGTTCCATATTTCATCCAATAAAAAACCCACATACATAATGTGGGTCTTAATCAATTACTTTACTCTTTTGCTGAGCATGCAGAATGGTAGTAAACCTCTAGTGCTGATTTGATGCTCAACATGTCTCAACATCTATTTGAAAAAGTTATTTCTTAAATTTGATAATT
>NZ_PYIX02000111.1 GCF_003024515.2 Acinetobacter sichuanensis | reverse complement strand
GCCTGATAGGATAAGGGTTCTGTGAAATTTGTCGTGTACAGAGCTCTTTCGTTTGATTCATGGTTTAATCTCTCTCAAAATGGCACGTGTACCCGTGGGGATTCTTCTTCAAATAGTTTTGGTGATACTCCTCAGCGTCATAAAACTCTTTTTCCAAGGCTACCGTCGTGACCACGGGATTCTCGAAGCGACCGATCTCATTGACCTCATCAATCACGTTTTCGATAATCGCTTTCTGTGCATCGTCACGATAGAACGCTGCCGAGCGATACGAAGTGCCAACATCATTTCCTTGGCGATTCTTCGTAGTCGGATCATGGATTTTGAAAAAGTAATGTAGAATCTCTTCGAGAGATATTTCGTCTTGGTCGTATTCCACGCGAACCGCTTCGGCGTGCCCCGTTTTCCCTGTTATAATATCGGCGTAGGTAGGATCATCAAAATCTCCGCCAGAGTAGCCCACCTTCGTTGACGTCACACCGTCCAGACTCCTAAGGAGGTCTTCGAGACCCCAAAAACACCCTCCGGCAACGATCACATAATCTAGTTTCATAAAGCCTCCTTAGTTTTCATCCACTTACTGATTAGACTGACTTTACAGCATGTAAAATAGATATAATATGTTCAATAGTTCGTATAACATGACCTATTGGACAGTTTACGTAGGAGCTATATATGGATGTTCTCAGTGAAATTTTAGATAAGGTAGAGCTTACTAGCAGCTACTGGTATAGAACCTCATTTGCGGGAGACTGGGGCATCAGCCTCCCGCAGGAAGAGAATCTAGCGAGATTTCACATCGTGACTCATGGCGAGTTTTGGTATGAGGTGCCAAAACTTAAACTTAAAGCATTGGCGGAGCAGGGCGATATTTTGATCTTTTTCAAAGGGATTGAGCACACCATGGCCAGTGCACCAAAAATCAAGGCCGAGCCTGCGGTCGAATTTAGAGCTAAAGCCAACCTCACCGAAGCTCAAGTTTTGGAATACGGTGATCAGAGCAAGCTCAAAGCCAACGTCGTTTGCGGACATTTTTGTTTTAATGGCGGACCCGATCATCCATTCTTAAATTCGCTGCCAAATGTCGTGCATATCAAGAGTGCTGATAACTCCCACTCGCCTTGGCTTGCCATGCTTTTAAGTATTATAGAGCAGGAAGCAAAATCAGGGCTTCCTGGAAGCAACACGTTAGTCAGAAAGCTGACCGAAATTATCTTCGTGCAAGCGTTAAGAATCCACATGTACAAATCCAATAAAAATGCTGGATTCTTCAAACTGATCGAAAATCCGCAACTCAGCAAAACCTTGGAAGCTATTCATCATAGTCTCGATAAAAAATGGGGTCTTGACGATCTCGCCGGGATTGCGGGGATGTCGCGTACGAACTACAGCGTCAAATTTAAGGAGCTGTCAGGCATGACACCTCTTGATTATTTAACCTATTGTCGGCTTGAAAAAGCAAAGCAGCTGCTTAAAGAATCCGGTAAGTCTGTTCCCGAAGTGAGTGAAGCCATTGGGTATCCGGCACATGAACACTTTCAAAAGTTGTTTAAGAAAAAAATTGGCAAAACTCCTAGCGCGTACAGAAAAGAAAATTCTGAAAAGGTGTAAAAATGAATATCTATAACTCTCCTGTTACCAAAATAGCTTTCTGGGTCATCGTCGTCGGCAGTGTATTCTGTCTTCTTCTCCCTTTATTCTTACCTCTTCTTCCTCTTCACTACTTGAAGGATTATGGCGAAATAGGAGATGCTTTTGGAGGTATTTCGAACCCATTCGTACAGATACTAGGTTCAGTAGTTCTGTTTTTAGCGCTGAAAGCCCAGATTGATGCGAATAGAATCCTTCATCAGCAAATCGAAAAAGAAAACACGAAGGAGCAACTAAGGCACGAGTTAGATCAACTTCACGAACTTTATATGTTCGTCGAAAGAAACATCAAAAATTTTAGTTACGATCAAGAAAAGACCGTTGATGGCAAGACGCAAATGATCCTTCTGTATTCTCGACGTGCGATTAAATGTTTCATTGAGGATCTAGAGAGCTTAGATGTTGATATTCACAAAGATGACGACATTTTAAGGTTCGACGGGGTTAAAGAAATTATGAGCATTTTGAACAGCGTTGACCTATATTTCGACAAAATCAAAGACAGCGAGATTGCACCTTATCATAAGAGTTTTTATAAAACGCTTATGCAGCACGAACTTCTCTTCAGCGTTTTTCCTTATCAAGATATCGACAATCAAGCGTACCTAAAACAAGAGCATTGCCCAGAGTGTGGTGAATATCATGCAAATTATCCGCCACTGATTTATGACCGGTTACAGAAAATTAAAAAAAGTTTCTCCTGATGTATTATGGATATTTATTCGGTATCGGTCCTACCAAAAAGCTATTTGTAGTATCTCGAGTACGTGCTGTGGTGTAGTAATTCCAATCTTAGAAAACTCAAAGCTTATTCTGAAACTATCGGAATTGTCGGTTGGGTGAGACTTAGTCGCCCCGTAAAGCCTTATCGGGGCGGCAAAGATAACTTTTTATATCACTGCTATTGATGACGTCCTTTGTTTACTAAAGTTGTAAGCCCTTATTCTTTGTTTTAGACCTTCAACCACTCCGGGCTTGTCACTAGGAGAGTCCCCTTGGCTAACCTTAGCCGTCAGATCGTATTCAGCGATTTCTAGCCGGTCCCCCTGAATCATTTTACGCCAACCGTTCCACAACTTAGGGTCAAGCTCTTCGGTACGCCAACCATCGGTCGGTTCGCTCCGACTCGCTAAAGCCAGATCCCTGATTTGGTTCTGGAGCGTTAGATCGTCAATCAT
>NZ_PYIX02000110.1 GCF_003024515.2 Acinetobacter sichuanensis | reverse complement strand
CCTGAGCAATTTCTTTTGGTGAAATCCCTTGCGTTTGGTTAATCATTTTAAAAATGGCAGTTTGAGCTTCTCTACTCAGTGAAATTTCTTGCATTGTGAAATCCTTGTTTTCTTTCACGTATATTTAAAACATTGACCAAGTGATAATTGTTTTAGACAACTGGCATATCTTGTTTGCTTAGACCGATTTCCAAAATTTGATCTTTTGATAACTGACCATTTGTCATGGCAGATATTTTTTCAGCGTAATTTGTCTCACCTTTGTATTCGGTATATGGAAGCGTATTTCTTGCAATCCACTTATAAACAGCTCTTTCTGTAATACCTACTGAATTTGCGACAGTTTTTACACCGCCAGCACACGATACTGCATCTTTAATAGTGTCCATAACTTAAACCATGTTGAACTTATGGTTCAACTTTAACAAGAACTGATAGTTCTTTCAATACTTATTATTATTGAACCATTGGTTCACTGGATTTTTTAATGAATACACCTGCAGATAAAATTAAAGAAGAGTTTGCAAAACGCATTAATCAAGCGATGGAAGCCAAAAACTATCCTGTACGTGGTCGTGCTCGTATACTTAGTAAAGAGTTTGGCATCTCAGACAAGGGAGCTGGAAAGTGGTTGAAAGGTGAAGCAATTCCTGAGACTGCTAAAATCCCTTTGCTTGCTGACTTCTTGGGCGTGTCGGCTGAATGGTTATTAAATGGTTCTGAACAACCTTTAATTTCAAAAAATGATATTCACTTTGCACCAATTAGATTTCGTGAGAGTGATGCTCCTATTAATCCTAATCATGTACGAATCCCTATTTATAAGAATATAAAGGCTGCCTGTGGTGCAGGTATTGAAAACTTTCTAGAAGATGTCAGTGATTATCTTAATGTTGATCCACTCTTCTTAAAAATGATGGGTGTTGAGTCAAATCCTAAAAATTTAAGAATAATTTATGCAGCTGAATACAGTATGTATCCAACGGTTGCACCAAATAGCCCATTGTTTGTAGATATCTCGGATAAAGATCCCAGTGCATTAAAAAATGGAAATGTTTACGTCTTTATGCATAACTACGAATTAAGAATGAAGCGCGTTTTTGTGAGTTATGGATCTAACACTGTGAAACTTACGAGTGATAATCCTGATAAGAACAGGTATCCAGATGAATTTATAACGAATGAACAGCTTAATGAGATTAATTTTGTGGGGCGTTTAGAGTTGGCTTTGGTTAAGCCTTAAGAAACCTTGTAAGTAAAACCTTTGAAGAGGAAAAGAATAATATGTTACCCACTTACCCAGTAAATGAAATCTTAGATAAAGTCCGAGCTGCTGCGGCTGAGGGTTCAGACCTTCATCTAACATCGGAGGAAATAAAATTATTAGCAGAAGGTATTGGTCATCTGCGCATGATTCCAGTGTTGACCATGGAACAAGTAGCCAGATTACCAGGACAACCAATGCTTCCTAAGAAAACGGATAATTAAAACTGCAAACCCGACACAATTCCAAAATAATGTTGGGTGTTTTTAAAGAATTCGGGACCACTAATCCCGAATTGCGGACTAGTAATCCGCTAAAGGTGAGTCGTTAATAGCACACTAATGAGACGGAGTGGATACTCTCTTAAATCAGTGGGATGGAATTCCAGCAAACACGATGAGCTGCTGCCCCTACGGTGTGCGCACACTTTCAGGGCAAGCGCTAGGCATAGCGCTATACAAGTTACACCAATTTAACTTGGTGAGCGCTCGCCAGACAATTACAAGGTTTATGCCATGTTTTCTCTGACGTTGCAGACTAAAAAAGGTTTGAAATTTAGCGTAGAAATCAACCTTTACGCTGTAATTGCAATCCTATCTTGGTTTGCGTAAAAACGAGGGGTGGTGACGAGCTACCCCTCACTTTTATTTTTAAAATACATACAAGTTAGAAAAATATCAAACTGCGAACCCGACGCAGCCTACTGATCGGGTGGAGAAAAGAATGAAAAACACGAGAACCAATACCTTGTTACTTAAAATTATGGTTGCCGAGTCCAACCTACCATTATCTGATCGTTGCAAAATTAATGCTTTGATTAATGGACGGGAGATCTCAGGCAAGCTACTAACCCCAGAGGAGTATTACGACTTGCCAGCGAATAATAAATATAAAAAATTATACCTTGAAGAGATTGAGGTGGAAAGGAAGAAGCATATTGATGTCTTGAATGAGACAAAAAGTCTTAGTCAATTTCCCGATGAGCTTAGACAGATTTTTCTACATTTGCTTGCTGATAACTCAAGGTCATATCAGCTTAGGGTTGCTGATATAGTTGGATATTCTTTTGATTAAAGCATCCATTCAGTGGATTTTAAACCATCTACAACCTTAGTATCACAACAGGTTGTGATGCCATTAAAATAATCCTGCTGATCTTTAATGGCTTTATCAATCCACTCTTGATTAGCGTCAACCACCACATCCTCTAGTAGAGTTACACGTCCTTCGAATAACTTAACTCGCGTTCCTGCAGGAATAATTCCGCGTTCTGATTCTTGATTATCACTCATAACAAACTCCACAACCCACCCAGTGTGGGTTTTCTTTTTAAAAATCCATACTTTCCCTAATATTATGAAGTTGAGACTCTGCACCAACATTGTTCTCAAAACATCCATAAATATCGGAGAAAATATGAAACCTGAAATTATAGAAGCCCTAGCGTTAGAGCTTACTAAAGCAACTATTAATGAGCGTTCCAAACATGAAAGCGCTTTTGACATTACTGATGCAGAATTATGGGTTCACGTATACTTGGAATCTTTAGAGCAAATCAAGAAAGGTTATGAAGAGCAATCAACAGAACAAAGCCTTAATGACTGGAAAAAGCTCTAACCCACGATATCAACCTTTTGCATTAATTAATATCTAACAAACAGCCATTCTTTTTTGAGAATTCAAGAAGAGTGGCTTTTAGCTCATCTGCATACTTAAGTGGCACTTCAATAGTAGCAGTAACAACCCGACCACCAAACACAACCAGCTT
>NZ_PYIX02000011.1 GCF_003024515.2 Acinetobacter sichuanensis | reverse complement strand
GTATAACCTAAAATTGATGGGCACATTTTTACCCTGTAAATCTGTTGCATACAGCGTAATGAGGTTAATGCCTTTGACTGAGCGATGATGTTTTCCAGACCAGAAAAAACCAACCAAATCCATATGTTGACTATAAGGCATATCTAATACAGTATCATCCACACTAATCATAAGCTGATGATTATCAATATATTGCATTGCCTCGTGATATAAATCTTGTGGGCAGTAATTTTCCCGTTCTAAAAAACGATTTACACTGTCGTGTGAGATTTGATAGGTATCTGCAAGTTGCGTACAACTTATAGAGTGTGGTTCTGTCATAAGAAACCCCATATAAATGGGTAAATTACATTGAGCTGTAGAAGCATGTTTCGTTTGTCTAATCACATATATGTTTTACAGCATATTGACTATTTTTTCATGCTGTCAATGCGTAAGTCCTAGAAATCTGCTTTAAGCCTATCTGAAGTCATGATGGTTGTGATTTTATTTCATGAGAGTTTTTACTCGCAAGGGAGGGTACAGATTTTTTAAATATTTTTATTGTTACATGGTCATTCCTTTCTGGAAATTTACTTTTCCTAAACTTCTTAGCGATAACCATTTTATTGAAATTATACCTCGTTGTTTACAGGCGTTAAGCTGTTTCTTTCACCAAGTAAAAGGTCAAGACACAGGTATTAGTGTTATTGATTCAACTAAATTAGTGGTTTGTCATAATCTTAGAATTAACAGACACTGTATGTTTAAGCATCTGGAAAACCGTGGAAAAAGCAGTACAGGATGGTTTTATGGATTTAAATTACATATTGTGATCAATGGTTTAGGTGGAATTATTAATTTAAAAGTCACATCAGCTAATATTCATGATGTCGCAGTACTTGAAGCACTTCCGTTAGAGTTAAAAGGAATATTGCTTGGTGACAAAGTTATTTAAGTAAAACGAAGACTAAAGCTTTAGAGGCAATAGGGCTAAAATTATTGACACCTTCACGTAAGAATATGAAGCATGTTGAATTGAAAACACTACAAGAAAAAGAGTTATTGTCACAACGAGGCTTGATTGAAACCGTGAATGATCAATTGAAGAATTTACATCAAATTGAGCATTCACGTCATCGTTCCATCAATAATTTTATGGTGAATATCATGGCAGCAATCGTGGCTTATGGTTTAAATTCGAATAAGCCAACTTTTAAAAACTTGATTGCAAATTAAAGTAATTTCATCAAACTCAGGTTAATTATTACGATAAAATTCCAATATGTTATATAACTAAATCTTTATTTTAACTATTTAGGAACCATTATGGTTGATACCAAATTACAATCTACAGTATTAATTTTAGGTGCTTCTCGAGGAATTGGTTTAGGGCTGGTTAAGCAATATCTTGAACGAGGTTGGCAAGTGATTGCAACAGAACGTACTCTTGCACCAGATACAAATTTAGCACTTTTGAAACAAAATTTTGAAGCGCAATTAAGTATTTATCAACTTGATATTAACCAATCTGATGATTTAAAAAAATTATCTGAAAAATTAGATGATATTTCATTAGATATTTTATTGGTAAATGCGGGAGTAAGTGATGATCCTCAACAAACCGTTGGACAAATTAGTACAGATGAGTTCACCCATTTAATGTTAACTAATGCTTTAAGTCCTTTACGTGCTATTGAAAATTTAGCACATTTAGTTAAAAAACAAGGCAGTATTGCAGTGATGTCATCTGCTTTGGGTAGTGTTTCTTTAAACACAGAAGGTGGCTTTGAGGTATATCGAGCAAGTAAAGCTGCATTAAATATGTTATTGCGTAGCTATGCAGCTCGTGCAGGAAGTCAGCATAGTATTTTTGCATTAATGCCAGGATGGGTTCAAACAGATATGGGGGGAAGTAATGCACCTGTAAGTGTGCAAGAGAGTACAAGTGGATTGGTTAATACAATTGAGCAACATGTAGGGCAAGCAGGAATCTATTTTGTAGACTATCAAAATCAGCCAATTGCTTGGTAAATTTTGAATCATTTAATTAAAAATAAAGTTGAATAAAAATCATGATTTAAAGCGTTTAGGGTTTTTAACTCAACTCAGTCATATTGTTTTTGGTCATTTCTAGAGTTAGCTAAAGTGCTAATTCTAGAAATTTTCTAGTTGAATCTGCCTTTTTAAATATTCCCTTAGTCGTGTTTTTTATCAATCATCGCTCGCGTACTGCACGCGCAAGACCTTGATAATCAGTATAATTAATTGTACGTGCAACAAAGCCAGATCCGAATGCTACATGCCATGCTTTATATTGGTAACCGATGGGTTGCCATGAAAAAGAATTTGACCAATATTCGCCATTCGGTGGTGTATTAGGAAAAATATGCGTATCTAAAGTTGGCGCAGTTGAGTGAACAGTACAGTTTTTTGGTACTTTGCCTCCTTTTGGTATTTTTGTCATTTCGAGTTCATGATCTTGACCAAAATTTCTGCGCTCTCGTTCAGGTAAATTAATATCCCCTATTTTTCTCCAACCTTGACTGCATTTACGAATAGTGACCAATTCTTTAATTTGAGGTAAACGCCAATTGGTTTTACCTGCAAAGCCACCCGCAGCATTGAGTTTTTTAATCGCATTTTCAGCGTCTTTAGAATCATGAAATATAAGTGGATCACCTGTACATGTAGAACCTGACCATGATTGCCCAATCGAACAGCGCATCCAAATTAATTTTGTGACAGGATCACGCCATTGTCCCGCAGCCATAAGTTGTTGATCTGTTTCTGCAAAACCCTGCATTGGAAGTGCTGAAAATACTGTCAATATACTGAAATATTTGAAAAGTTTGTTTTTTATTAAATAAAATACTTGTTGGGTCAAAGCATCCACCATTTTTTCTCATTCAATTTTATACATTTCCATTTTGAGTTGTTAATGTATTTTATGTTAGGCATGAAGAAGTTTTAAACAAAGATTTCGATGTGGACTATCGCTTGGCAGCAATTCTAATAGGCGTTGAGCAGCATCAATTCTTTCTGGAATTTTACTCATTATACGCAGTAATTGGTTAATATCTTGCATTTGATAAATTAAATGACTTAAACGCGCATCAAAACAATCACGCCATGTGCTCAGAAATGGGCTTTCGGATTTACTTAAAAAACTACCTTTATATAGTGAAAATGTACTGGCAAGAAATCCTGCATCTAAAGATTGCTCTGCGCGTATAAAATCAGTTTGAATTTCACAAGTCAATTTATAAGGTCGAGACAAAATACAATTGGGCAATAATGTTCTCAGTTGAGACATTTCTGCTTTTAATGTTTTTTCACTGACATTACGATCACCGTATAAAATATAATGTAGTTCATTCAAAGCAATGCCTTGAGGATGAAGTGCCAAAATACATAAAATTTCAATTTGACGATGTGTAAGCGGTAAAATATGTTGATTAAATTGGACTTGTGGTGTACCTAGCGCTTTAATATATAAGAAATTATTTTTTTCAATTTGAATGGCACATTTGACAAGTTCAGCACAGCGTTCTACAGCTAAAAGCCCTAAAGATGTATGTTTTTTATATTTGGTTGATAAGTTAATTACGCCATGAAATTCACCTGAAACAGAATCTAAAATAGGTGCTGCATAACATACCCAATCTTGTACGCTTTGCATTTGATTTTCATGTGAATAAACACAACTGGATACCTGATTATTTAATGCTAGACCAATGGCATTTGTTCCCACAGCTTGAGTTGACCAATGTCCGCCTTCAACAAAATGTGCTTGTTCTGCTGATGACAACATTGGCTGACTACTCCATGTCCAGAGTAGTGTACCTTGATGGTCTGTTATTCCGATTGCCATGCCAGAATCTTCAGCAATTTTAAGTAAATCATGCTGATTATGTTGAATAGAACGACAAAATAGAGAAGGTTGATCACTTTGGTTGAGTGTAAGTAATGGCGCTGCACTGACGGGATTAAGATTGGTAAAATGTGTCGTTTGTAAAGGTTGCTGTGCATGTTGTATTTTGTTCGATAGATTCATATCATATTCCTTCATGATCGAGCTATATCAATTTAACACTCTGTATTTTTTATATTTATAAGAGTGTTATGTCCTGTTGTTACATCATTAATAGCATAGATTTTGAGCCGATTAATGATGTTAATTCGCTTATAAACATATCATTATTTTATTCTCAAATGGTAAAAAATTGTGATAAGAAATAGATTAAATGATAAAGCTTTTACAATATTCATTTAAAAACTTTCACGTGAAAATGGTCGTGGTACAGCTTCACCACGATATTGACGGTCAGCAAAGTAACTTGAACGAACCATAGGTGCACTCCAAATATTTTTAAAGCCCAATAATTGCCCATGCGTCTGATAATGTTCAAACTCGTTGAGTGATACAAAACGATGAATGGGTGCATGTGATTTAGAAGGCTGTAAATATTGTCCAATCGTCACATAATCGATTTGATGATCACTTAAGTCGTTGAGTAACACAATCACCTCAGCTTCAAGCTCACCGAGTCCAACCATTAAACCGCATTTGGTCGCAATATCAGGTCGAAGCTGTTTAAATTTTCTGAGTAAGTCTAATGAATGCTGATAATCTGATCCTGGACGCATGGCACGATACAGGCGTGGAACTGTTTCAATATTATGGTTAAACACGTCAGGTGGAGTTTCGCTTAAAATTTTTAAGGCAATGTCTAATCTGCCGCGAAAATCAGGCACTAAAATTTCAATGAGTGTCTCTGGACTGGTTTTACGGATTTCAGTAATACAGTCTGCAAAATGTTGTGCACCACCATCAATTAAATCATCACGATCAACTGAAGTGATGACGACATATTTTAAATTGAGGTTTTTCACCGTTTCTGCCAGATGTTTGGGTTCATTGATATCTAAGGCATTTGGGCGACCATGTGCAACATCACAGAAAGGGCATCTGCGTGTACAAATGTCGCCCATAATCATAAACGTAGCTGTGCCACCACCAAAGCATTGTGGCAGGTTAGGGCAAGCAGCTTCTTCACAGACAGTATGTAGTTTTTGCTGGCGCAATAAATCTTGAATACGTCGAATTTCATCAGGATGACTGATTTTAGTGCGAATCCACTCAGGTTTTTTAGGAATATGTTCTGTGGCAATAATTTTGACAGGAATACGTGCCATTTTATCTACACCACGTAATTTTTGACCTGTTATGACTGAACGTTTTAAATCCATTTTAAATAGTCCATTAATTAAAATAATTAAATATAGAATGATATTTTATAATCTGTGTCAATTATATTTAAACTATTTTATTTATAAATAAATCGACACAAAATATTAATATTATAAAATAAAGGTTGGTTAAAGGTTTGTTTTGTTAAGATGATGAAAATTAAAAATTATTTAAAATATTTTTTGCTTTTTAAATGACTGTTTTTTAAATTTTTTTGAATAATTTATTTTTAAAATATTTTTAGTCTAATATTATTTTTAATGAAAATAATTTTATATTTATATACGGGTTTTTAAATACCATGATTTAAATTTAAAAATGATTTTTTAATTTTAAAAGTAGAAATTAAGGATAACAGATATGCAATTAACGGAAGAACAATTGCTCGCGGCATACAGAAGGATGCGAGATATTCGTGAGTTTGAAGACCGACTTCACGATGAAAATAATACAGGTGATATCCCGGGATTTATTCATCTTTACAGTGGTGAAGAGGCAGTTGCTGTAGGTATTTGTGAAAACCTGACGGACAAAGATTTTATCACCTCAACACATCGTGGGCATGGGCATTGTATTGCCAAAGGTTGTGATATTCACGGCATGATGTTGGAAATTTTTGGTAAAGATGATGGGCTTTGTCGAGGTAAAGGCGGTTCGATGCATATTGCCGATTTGGACAAAGGCATGTTGGGTGCAAATGGGATTGTTGGTGGTGGTCCACCATTGGCAATAGGCGCTGCGTTGACAGCCAAAACTTTAAAAACAGGTGGCATAGGCTTGTCATTTACAGGTGATGGTGGTTCGAACCAAGGTTTGACCTTTGAAGCCATGAATATGGCAGTAGTACTCAAACTCCCTGTAATTTTTGTTTTTGAAAATAACGGTTTTGGTGAAGGTACAGCGCATGATTATGCCGTTGGCAGCAAAGATATTGCAGGACGTGCAGCCGCATTTGGTATGCCTGCAGAAAAAGTCGATGGGACTGATTTCTTTGCCGTGTATGACGTGGCACAAAAAGCCATTCAACGTGCCCGTAATGGTGAAGGTCCAAGTGTGATCGAAACCATTACCAACCGTTTCTATGGTCACTTTGAGGGTGATCCGGGGCTGATTCGTTCAAAAGAAGAACTCGATTATGTCAAAGCGCATAAAGATCCTTTGAAAATTTTCCGTGAAAAAGTCAAAGGCAAAATTGATGAAGCCAAACTCGATGCAATTGATGCTGAAGCAAAAGCCAAGGTCGATGATGCAGTTGCCAAAGCACGTGCTGCTGATTATCCAGAAGTCTCCCAATTGACAACTGATGTTTATGTCTCTTACTAAAGGAATAGTAAAGCAATGCCAAATAAAAGTTATCGAAACGCAATTAAAGAAGCGATTGAATTAGAAATGCGCCGCGATCCTAGTGTGATCGTGGTCGGTGAAGATGTCCGTGGTGGTCATGGTGGTAAAAATACGGATGACAATAAACTTGAAGGTTTTGGTGGCGTGCTTGGGGTAACCAAAGGACTTTGGACAGAGTTCGGTTCTGAGCGTGTGATTGATACCCCAATTACCGAATCTGCAATTATTGGGATGGCAGCAGGTGCAGCAGCTACGGGTTTACGTCCAGTCGCAGACTTGATGTTTATGGATTTCTACGGTGTGTGTCATGACATGTTGTATAACCAAGCTGCAAAATTTCGCTATATGTTTGGTGGAAAAGCCAAAGCCCCAATGGTGGTACGCGGCATGATTGGTGCAGGTTTTTCTGCTGCTGCACAACATTCTCAATCACCTTATAACGTCTTTGCCGCTGTACCGGGGCTAAAAGTTGTTGTGCCATCAAGTGCTTATGATGTGAAAGGTTTACTCATTCAAGCTATTCGTGATGACGATCCAGTAGTGTTCTGTGAACATAAGTTGTTATATGACATTAAAGATGAAGTGCCAGATGGTTCATATACCATTCCATTTGGTGTAGCAAATTACACACGTCAAGGCACAGATGTCACAATCATTGCACTGAGTTTAATGGTACATCGTGCCAATGAAGTTGCAGATAAACTGGCAAAAGAAGGCATTTCGGTTGAAGTGGTTGATCCTCGCACTATTTCCCCACTTGATGAAGAAGGGATTTTGGAATCAGTTGCTTCAACAGGTCGTGTGGTGATTGTGGATGAATCTGCAGCGCGTTGTGGTTTTGGGCATGATGTTGCAGCGTTGATTGCACAAAAAGGCTTTTATTATTTAAAAGCTCCTATCGAATTGGTGACACCACCACACTCGCCAGTACCATTTTCACCTGTATTGGAAAAAGAATGGTTACCAAGTGTAGAACGTATCGAACAGGCTGTACGTAAAACGTTGGAGGCTTAGGATGAGCGAAATTAAAACCTTAGAAATCCCAAAATGGGGTTTGTCAATGGAAGAAGGCACCATCGCCCAATGGTTAATTGAAGAAGGTACGACTTTTAGCAAGGGTGATGAGATTTGTGAAATTGAAACCACAAAAATCGTCAATGTTCTTGAAGCGCCATTTGACAGCACATTACGCAAAATTATTGCCAAAGCAGGTGATACTTTAATCGTTGGTGGCATTATTGCCATTTGTGCAGATAGCCAAGTGTCTGATACAGAAATCGAGGCGTTTGCACAATCTTTAGGTGGTTCAACAGCCTCAGTAAGTGAAACAAAATCTGTAGATGTTGTAACTGAAAAAGTGGTGGCTACAGCAGTTGAAACTAAAGTTCAGGCTGTGCCTGTACAAAATAGTGTGCCAAAAGCAACTAAACCTGTTGCACAAGGTGGCTATTCAGTACCTACTACCTTGCAAGGTTATCAGCAAGTTGATGATATTTTCGCTACACCACATGCTTTGAAATTGGCTGAAAAACATAATGTCAATTTGGCACAGATTATAGGTTCTGGACGTGAAGGTCGGATTAGTGTCAAAGATATTCAGCTTGCTGTACGCACAGCAGGTGGGGCATGGGCAGATATTCGTCATCAGGCAGGTGTGAAAGCTGCAAAATCTACCGCAGATGACAGTCATGTTCTGGCAACTCCCGTTGCACGTCGTTTGGCAAAACAGTGGGGTATTAACTTGCATGACTGCCGTGCTTCGGGTTCACGTGGTCGAGTATCGAAAGAAGATGTTGAAGCGGTTTATCAACGTGAAAACCCAACCATTGTCGAAACTGTAGGTTGTTCTGCATCAGCAATGCCTCAAGTGACAGCGATCCCAATGAATGGGATGCGTAAAGCCATTGCTTCACGCTTACAGGCTGCAAAACGTAATGCACCACATTTTCGTTTAACAGTCGATTTAAATGTCGATGCAGTTCAAGCTTTGCGTCAGCAAATCAATGCAACAGTCCCACAAGTTAAACTGTCAATAAATGACATGTTGATTAAAGCTGCTGCGGCAGCATTGATCAAAGTACCACAGGTCAATGTACAGTTTGATGAGGAAAATCAGCAAATATTACAGTTCGATCAGGCGGATATTTCTGTTGCTGTCGCCATTGATAATGGTTTGATTACGCCCATCATTAAAGCTGCAAATACTAAATCTTTAGCGCAGATTTCAAATGATATGCGTGATCTATCAACACGTGCTAAGACAGGCAAACTTGCACCTGACGAGTTTCAAGGTGGTAGTTTTAGTATCTCAAACTTAGGGATGCTCGGCATCAAACAGTTTGATGCGATCATTAACCCACCACAAGGTGCAATTTTAGCATTGGGCGCAGCAGACAAACGTGCAGTGGTTGAGGGGGATGCAATTGTCGTTCGTCAAATTGTCACAGCAACATTGTCATGTGACCATCGGGTGATTGATGGTGCATTGGGTGCGAAGTTTTTAGCAGCCTTTAAGCAGTTTGTTGAAAATCCTGCATTGATTTTGGTGTAGGAGAATAAAATGTCAGATACGCAATTTGATGTCATCGTCATTGGTGCGGGTCCGGGTGGGTATGTGGCTGCGATTCGCGCAGCCCAACTGGGCTTAAAAACAGCCATTGTTGAAGAAAAACATTTAGGTGGGATTTGTCTAAATTGGGGCTGTATTCCGACCAAAGCTTTACTCAGTGGTGCAGCGATTGCTCAGCAACTTAAACATTCACAGCAATTTGGTTTTAATGTGACAGCCGTCGATTTTGATATCAAACAATTGGTACAACACAGTCGTCAAGTGTCCAGTCAATTGGTTCAAGGTATTGGACAATTGTTGAAAAAAAATCAAGTTACAGTTTTTACTGCTAGAGCGCAATTTATTGCCAAAGAACAACTTGAATTAACTGATGCTGATGGGAAGAAACAATTTATTTCTGCACCACATATTATTGTCGCAACAGGCGCAAAAGCGGCAAATTTACCGCAAATTCCAGTCGATGGTCAGTATGTGTGGAGCTATAAGGAAGCGTTAATTCCTGAAGAATTGCCAAAATATCTTTTGGTCATTGGCTCTGGTGCAATTGGCAGTGAATTTGCCAGTTTGTATCAAGACTTAGGTTGCCAAGTCACGCTCGTTGATATTGCCAAGCAAATTTTACCAAGTGAAGATGCAGAAGTAGCAAAGTATGTGCAAAAGCAGTTTGAACAGCAGGGTATGCAAGTTTTAACTGCATCAGCCGTTCAGAAAGTTGAAATAGCCAATGGGCAAGTTCAATGTCATGTTGAAACATCATCCGAAGTTAAAATCATTACTGTAGATAAAGTACTTTCTGCAATTGGTGTAAAACCCAATTCACAACATCTTGGCTTGGAAGCTTTAGGCGTAGAGTTTGAAAATGGTTTTATTAAAGTGGATCCATACTGCAAAACCAATGTGGTTGGTGTTTATGCCATTGGTGATGTTGCAGGCGCACCATGTTTGGCACATAAGGCGAGTCATGAAGCCATTTTATGTGTAGAAAAAATTGCAGGCGTTGCCAATGTGCATGCTTTAGATCGTACACAGATACCTGCTTGTATTTTTACTCATCCACAAGTGGCGAGTATTGGTTTGACTGAACAAAAAGCTAAAGCTGCGGGATTCAACATCAATGTGGGTAAATTCCCATTACAAGCCAATGGTAAAGCTTTGGCTCTGGGCGATGCAGCAGGTTTTGTGAAAACTATTTTCAATAAGGAAACTGGCGAGTTACTCGGCGCACATATGGTGGGTCATGAAGTGACTGAACATATTCAAGGCTTTGCGATCGCGAAATATCTTGAAGCGACAGATGAAAGCTTAGCGCAGGTGATTTTCCCACATCCAACTTTGTCCGAAGCGATGCACGAATCTATTTTAGCGTCATTACAAAGAGCGATTCATATCTAAGGAGTAGAGCTATGCCAAGAGGATTACAGAATAAAGTTGCATTGATTACGGGTGCAGGACAGGGCATTGGTCGAGGGATTGCACTTCGATTAGCACAAGAAGGTGTACATATTGCCTTGGTGGATTTGAATCAAGACAAATTAGATGCAGTTAAAAATGAAGTTGAAGCATTTGGTGTTAAAGCAACAACTTTTATTGCAGATATTTCTGATTTAACTCAGATCAGCAATGCAATTGATAGTGTAGAAGCAACGCTGAATGGTTTTGATATCATGATCAATAATGCAGGTATTGCCCAAGTAAAAGCTTTAGCTGAAGTGACTCCAGATGAGTTTCGTAAAATTACCGATATAAATATTGGTGGTGTGCTTTGGGGCATACAAGCTGCGGCAAGTAAGTTCAAACAACGTCAACATGCTGGAAAAATCATTAATGCCTGCTCAATTGCAGGACATGAAGGTTTTGCTTTATTGGGTGTCTATTCTGCAACAAAGTTTGCTGTTCGGGCTTTAACTCAAGCTGCTGCAAAAGAGTATGCCAGTGCTGCTATTACGGTAAATAGTTATTGCCCGGGTGTGGTTGGCACAGATATGTGGGTTGAAATAGACCAACGTTTTTCTGAAATCACAGGTGCACCAGTCGGTGAAACTTATAAAAAATATGTTGAGGGGATTGCTTTGGGGCGTGCTGAAACCCCTGATGATGTCGCATCCTTAGTCGCTTTTCTAGCAAGTGAAGATGCCAATTACATGACAGGTCAGTCTATTTTGACGGATGGTGGAATGGTTTACCGTTAATATCAAATAGGGAATAACTCGATGAAAGCTGCTCGTTTTTATGAAAATGAAAGGTGTGAGTTGGCTGTATGCGATGTGGTAGATATTTTGATTTATTATTTAAAATAATACAGTGATGTATGGTTTTTAAGAGAATAGGTTGTTAAATTAAGTTATTGGGTAAGAGAAGATTTTACCCAATATTTTTTATTCTTTAACACTTTAATAAAATCAATAAGTTATAGGTATGGTTTAAAACTTGGGTATTTTGAAATTTTCACAGTTCACTGCCATATAGGCAGCTTAGAAAAATGATGCTTCCAGTTACTTCCGCGCTTGTATGTTCACTGCCATATAGGCAGCTTAGAAAAAGCAACGGCACAGCCTGTATTTTCAGGTTGTGTTCACTGCCATATAGGCAGCTTAGAAATTACGTCTTTTAGTAATGCGGCTTCTTTGTCGGTTCACTGCCATATAGGCAGCTTAGAAATCTATCTTATATAAAAACGTCTTTTGTCCCAAGTTCACTGCCATATAGAAAGCATTTAACTTGGCTTTAAAACAGCCTTAATTTTTTCTATTCTGTAGAAATTATTTTTGAAAATATCATTGATGACTGAAGTTTTGACGCCAGTGATTGGGGGTTGTGCCATATTTTTGCTTAAAAAGTCGGCGAAATAGAACGGTATTATTAAAACCCGTTGCTTCAGCTATTTTTTCAATTGAATAATCAGTAGATTCAAGAAGTTCAGCCGCAGATCTAAGCCTTTCATTATTTAGCCAACGTATGACTGAAACACCTGTTGCATGTTTAAAATGATGCGTAAATGTTCTACGAGTCATATGAATTGAAGTGGCAAGGCTGTCAACAGTATGTGAACGAGATAAATTTTGACGTAAAAAATCTAAAAGATGATTAATTTCAGAATCATAAGTTAATGTAGAAAGTGGTTGTTCAATAAATTGTGCTTGCCCACCTTCTCGATGTGTTGGAATAACCATTAATCTTGAAATTTTATTCGCAATTTTTGCACCATATATTTTTTTTACGAGATATAGACAACAATCCAGTGCTGCTCCTGTACCCGCAGAGGTAATGATACCCTCATCTTCACGATATAAAGCATCTTTATCAACAGAAACACATGGAAATTTTTGTTTAAAATCGCAAACTCCTGCCCAATGTGTTGTGATATGCCTATGGTTAAGTAGCCCTGCATAAGCCAGTGGATAAGCGCCATAGCATAAACCAACGATTTTAATTTCTTTTTGATGTGCTAGTTTTAATGCAGTGAGTAGATGTTCATCGGGTTTGTGATGAAGATCATTCCAACCTGGAATAATAATGATATCAGCATCTTGCATCATCGCTAAATCACCATGTGCTTCAATCAATATCGATTTTTCTGTTCTTACAGCTAAACCGTCTAAGGAAAAAGTGTTCACCTCAAATAATTTTTCACCTTCTATTTCTGCATTAAAAATTGTATGCGGTACTGAGAAATGAAAAATAGGAATATCAGGATAAATAAATAACGCAACTTTGGGTAAAGACATGTGATTAGCCTCAAAAATACAGACAAAGATATTTGGCTCAATTGTTTCGAATATTGTCTTTAAGGACAGTATATCGAAGATTATTCTTTTTGAATAATGGCTACATGAATTTATTGGAAGCCCATATCGTGAAAAACTTATTTTATTGTATTCTTTTAACAGCCGCGACAGTGTGTACAACAACGACGCAGGCAGAGCATAGAACTGAACGAGATCGCTCAAACGTGACACATGTTCAAGAAATCCGTAATGCCACAGTGAAAATTAGCTATGCTGATACAACTTTTCTGGTTGACCCGATGTTTGCACCGAAAGGATTTTATGAAGGATTTACAGATACATATCGTAGTTTTTTACGTAATCCTTTGGTTGATTTACCTATGCAACCCAGTGCGATCTTAGAAGGTGTCGATGCTGTGATCATTACACATACACATCTCGATCATTGGGATGGTGTAGCACAAGACATGATATCTAAAACAATGCCTATTTTTGTTCAGAACCAACAGGATCAAAAAGTTATCTTATCGCAAGGCTTTAAGGATGTCCGTATTTTAGAGCAAACAGAATTTCAAGGTGTGACGTTGACCAAAACAAATGGGCAACATGGTACAGATGAAATGTATCAAAATCCAAAAATTAAAATGGTACTTGGTGAAGCAATGGGAGTGGTATTTGAAGCTAAAGGGCATGAAACTATCTATTTAGCAGGCGATACCATTTGGCGTCCTGAAGTTGATGAAACAATTGAAAAATTTAACCCTGATGTGATTATTTTAAATACAGGAAATGCTTTAATTGATGGCTTCAAGGCATCTATTATCATGGGGAAAGAAGATACATATCGTGCTACTCAAAAAGCACCTGATGCTAAAATTGTTGCTGTACATATGGATGCGATTAACCATATGTCTTTGACTAGAAAACAACTAGCTACTTATGTAAAAGCACAAGGTATTCAAGAAAAAGTGTTAATTCCTTTAGATGGTGAAACATTATCATTCTAATCTATAGCTAACACAGCTTTAAAAGCTAAGAGCAATGTTGAAGAATATTGCTCTTAACTCCCGAAATAAGCTTCTGAAGATGCCAGATCAATCTTTATTTAATAATGTTGTGTTTGACGAGTTCCTGAATTTTGTCTTCATCAAAGTAGTGTGACAGTACTGAAAATGTATGTTGACCTAAAGTTGGAGGAGGTGATTGATATTCTACTGGTGTATCAGAAAGTTTAAGTGGTGAACCAATCATTTTAAAATTTTGATTCAATGGATGTGCTTGCTCAACGACCATATTTCGATGCTTTACTTGGGGTTCATCAAGCGCTTGAGCAATATTATTAATTAAACCAACAGGGACTTTGACTGCATTGATTTTTTCGACCCAATATGCCGCATCTTGGCTCATAAAGTGATTTTGCAAAGTTTCAGTCAAAGCTATTCGGTGTTTAACACGTAGCGCGTTCGTTTGAAAATCCATATTTTGATTTAAATCAGCGCGATCAATTGCATGACATAAAGCTTTAAATTGTGAATCATTACCGCAGGCTAAAATAAAATGACTATTTTTAGCTTTAAAAACTTGATATGGCACAATATTTGGGTGGCTATTTCCTGTTCTTACTGGGGCGATATTTGAACTTAAATAGTTCATGCCCTGATTGGCTAACATACTGATTTGTACATCAAGCAAAGAAATATCAAGATGCTGTCCTATACCTGTTTTATTTCGTGCTAAAAGCGCGGCTTGAATCGCGATGGTTGCATATAAACCTGTGGTTAAATCGGTAACAGCAACACCAACTTTTTGTGGACCACCTCCTGCTAAATCATCTTTTTCACCTGTGATAGACATGAGTCCACCCAAACCTTGAATAATAAAATCATATCCAGGTTGTTCAGCACGAGGACCCGTTTGACCGAAACCTGTGATTGAACAATAAATTAATTTCGGATTGATTTTCTTTAAGCTTTCATAATCCAGACCATATTTTTTTAATGAATGTGTTTTAAAATTTTCAATCAAAATATCGCTATTTAGAACCATTTTTTGAATAATGTCTTGACCTTCAGGTTGAGCAATATCAACACATACAGAAAGTTTATTTCGATTTGCTGTCTGATAATATGCCGACTCTTGGGTATTTTCTCCCTGATCATCTTTCATCCAAGGTGGACCCCAGAAACGGGTGTCATCACCACGATCTGGATGTTCGATTTTAATCACCTCAGCGCCTAAATCTGCCAATATTTGGCTGCACCATGGACCTGCAAGAACTCGGCTTAAATCAAGAACTCTAATTCCTTCTAAAGCTCGCATAAAAAAACTCCGTATTTAAAAATTAAATAGCATCAGCAATGTCTAAAGCTAATTGTTTCAAAGGTGTTTCAAGATATTTGATATATTCTTCTTCATTCCAAGAGCCACTTGGCACACTGGCATTTAGACTGTATGTCACTTGTGTTCCATCTTTGGATGGAATCGCAACTGCAATGGCTAAAATCTCTGAAGAAAAATCGCCATGTGAAATAGAAAATCCATTTTTCTTATAAAAATCAGCATGTTTTTCTAAGTTTTTCTGGATTTTTTCTATCTGTTCATGATCTCGCTCTGCAATATAATCCATAATAATTTTTTGGGTCTTCGTATCACTATTTGCAAAATAGGCACGTCCAATTGCTGTTTGTTCTAATGGAATTTGTGAACCTGCTTGTAAATTAACAGAAATTTTTGAAGGACTACGATGAGCAATTAAGTAGGTCATCATACCTGCCTGATGAATAGCAAGATTGACTGAAACTTGATATTTTTCTGCAAATTCAAGCATTTGTGGGCTAATAAGCTTTACAACATCATATTGAGTAAATGCGGTATTGCTTAAAAGTACCGCCTCACGTCCAAGCAGATATTTTCCGTTTGAATCTTGAATAAGATAATTCATTGAAATTAAAGTAAAAATTAAGCGCGTTACAGTCGCTTTAGCCAAACCTGTTGCTTCACAAATTTGTTGATGAGACAAGGGCTCAGTAACGCCTGTAAAGCAGGACAGGACATTTAAACCTCGTGATAAAGAAATAATAAATCTTTGATCTTTCATTAATTCATCAATATTTTCAATTTTTTTTGACTGCATCGCTTTACATTCTCTAAAAATGATTTTAAAGTTGTTTTATAAAGTGAAACTATAGTTCCACAGAGTAAAACTGATAAATATAGATTATCAAAAAATGTACAGAAATCAAGAAATTTTTTGGTTGAAGATATAAAAATAATGAAGAAATCGTTTTTTAATTTCTTGATTATTAAATCAGTTTTTTAAAAATGGAAAATATTGTTCTAGATTGAACATGGAGTAATAAAATGGAAAGTCATCACCTTCGAAATCCGAATCAAATCGCGACTAATTTTGAAGAGCATTTATATAGTGTTGTCTACTAAGATTGAATCTGGACGATCTAAATAGATATTTCTACGACTTAAAACAGCATATCAAACGAAAATATATTTAAAACTTAAGGACATTTTTTATGGCAAATTTTAATTGGGAAGATCCATTTCTAATCGAAAATCAATTGGATAGTGATGAGCGTCTGATCCGAGAAACCGCATATCAATACAGTCAAAATAAATTAAAACCGCGTGTATTGGAAAACTTCCGCCACGAAAAAACCGACAGTACGATTTTCCGTGAAATGGGTGAGTTGGGTTTACTTGGACCAACTATTCCCGCTGAATATGGTGGTGCAGGTTTAAATTATGTCAGCTATGGTTTGATTGCACGTGAAATCGAGCGTGTAGACTCAGGTTATCGTTCAATGGCAAGTGTACAAAGTTCATTGGTGATGGTTCCGATCAATGAATTTGGTACAGAGGCTCAAAAACAAAAATATTTACCTAAACTTGCAACAGGTGAATATATTGGTTGTTTTGGTCTGACAGAACCTGACTTTGGTTCAGATCCGGGCAATATGGCAGCAAGAGCTAAAAAAGTAGCAGGTGGTTATAGACTCACAGGCAATAAAATGTGGATTACCAATAGTCCAATCGCTGATGTTTTTGTTGTTTGGGCAAAAGAAGTGGATGAAGCAGGTCATGTAGGTGATATTCGTGGATTTATTTTAGAAAAAGGCTGGGAAGGTTTATCTGCACCAACAATTCATGGCAAAGTAGGTTTACGTGCTTCCATTACAGGTGAAATTGTGATGGATCAGGTCTTTGTTCCTGAGGAAAACGCCTTTCCTGATATTCGAGGTTTGCGTGGTCCATTCACTTGTTTGAACAGTGCTCGATACGGTATCGCGTGGGGAGCAATGGGAGCAGCAGAGTTTTGCTGGCATACTGCACGACAATATACACTTGACCGTAAACAATTTGGTCGTCCTTTGGCTGCAACACAATTAATTCAGAAAAAATTGGCAGATATGCAAACTGAAATTGCTTTAGGTTTACAGGTTGCTCTACGTTTTGGGCGTATGAAAGATGAGGGCATTGCTTCTGTTGAAGGAACTTCATTAATCAAACGTAATAATTGCGGGAAAGCCTTAGACATCGCGAGACAAGCGCGAGATATGCTGGGTGGTAATGGGATTAATGATGAGTTTGGCGTTGCAAGACATTTAGTAAATCTTGAAGTGGTCAATACTTATGAGGGAACACATGATATACATGCACTGATTTTAGGGCGAGCACAAACCAATCTGGCAGCTTTTTAAACTGTAAAATTTCGCTTAACGGATTGGCATAAATAACAAGACTTTTATTTTATTTAGGTCACCATCAAATCTTGTCTTTTAGGCATAGGTATCTACACATTTTATGTATAGATACCTAGGTGTCTTTAAGGCAGAAGGGTGATCAAGAGTTTATTCAACTCGTAGCATTGAAAATATCACCCACATTATTTTGGTGTAAGCTTTAGTGTAAATTTGAGTTAAATCTTTGACGATATTCGCTAGGTGTTAGCCCAATAATTCGGTTGAAGACTTTTCTAAAGGCGCTTGGATCATTGTAACTTCCCAAGAAATCCTGTCAATTGAAACCTGAGAATTTTGTAGCTTTTCACGAGCATGATCAACGCGCAAATGTTGACAATAATCAATACTTGTCATTCCTGTGGCTTTTTTAAAGCGTCTTAAGAAAGTTCTTTCTTCCATACACGCATATTTAGCTAAGTCAGATAAGTTAATTTGTTGGGTATAAACGTCTTGAAGCCATTTCTGAACTTTTAAAATAATGTCATCCCCATGATCGAATTTTGGAGAAAAAGCTCTGTAATAACTTTGTTGTCTACCCGGTGGGTCTACCAATAAAATTTGTGCGGTTTTAAGCATCGCTGTTCGATCAAGATAGCGTTCAACGAGTTGTAGTCCTAAATCAACCCAAGCCATCACACCACCTGCTGTAATAATCTCTCCAGTATCTATAATCAATGGGTCAAGATCTAACTGGATGTGTGGAAAGCGTTTTTCAAATAACTCTTTATGTTGCCAATGCAAAGTAATCTTTTGGTTTTGTATAAGTCCAGTTTCACCCAGTAAAAATGCACCTGCACAAATAGATGCCAAAATAGCACCATTTAAGTTTTGTTGTCTTAGCCAAGGAATATAGGTCTGTGCAAGTTGAATGGAAATAGGATCTGCTAGGCTAGGTGGCAGTATGATGATACTGGGTTCTGTATGAAGTTCAGGATATGTTTCATTAATTCGAATCACTTTTTGCGTTATGCAATCAAATTGCCAATGACTAACTTTGAGTGTCGGAAACAGTGCATCCTGTTTATTTTTATTAGACAAATTAAAGAGGTCAGTCAAACCAAGTACAGTAGCCATGTGAACTTCAGGATAAATAAGCAGACCAATTTCAACGATTCGCTTGAGATCTTTGGACATTTGTCGGTATCACCTTGAAGAATGTCGATATTGTCACTTGGTATATTGGGCTAAAAAGGACAAATTATCAACTCATGATATTAATTTTGACGAAGGAATGTGTTATGACAAAGCAAGCGATTCTGGTTATTGATCTACAAAATGAGTATTTACCTACTGGAAAATTACCTTTGGTCGGTATTGAAAATGCAGCAGCCAACGCAGCAAAAATTATTGCAAATGCACGTGAAAATGACATTCAGGTGATTCATGTACAACATGTTTTTGCGCATGGAGAGATGCCTGTATTTGAACCAAATTCAAATGGTATAGAAATTCAAAAACAAGTTGCTCCTCTTGATCATGAAGTTATCATTGTTAAAAATTACGTGAATTCATTTTTACAGACAAACTTAAAACAAGTTTTGCAAGAAAATGCGATTGAGGAATTGGTCATCATTGGAGCTATGAGTCATATGTGTATAGATGCTGCTGTGCGTGCAGCCTCTGATTTTGGTTATAAGGTCAAAGTTGTTCATGATGCTTGTGCAACACTAGATTTAGAATTTAATGGTCTCAAAGTTCCAGCAGCATATGCACACGCAACACTAATGGCAGCATTTCAATTTGCTTATGCTGCGGTTATTTCGACAGATGATTATCTTTCTTGATCTTATTTTGACATATACCCCTCACTTTGGGTTTTTAAGTGAGGGTGTTAAACATTGAAAATTTTGATAAATTTAAAATCATTTCACTTTTTTAAATGGTGCACAAATAAGAGATATAACATTTGATATTGAATATTAAGGTTGTGCCGCTTGTACGTTTAAACCACTCCATCTTTTAAAAGCACGTCTAAAATTGGTCGTATCATTGATTTGTAAATATTGAGAGATTTGCTCAGTTTTAAAACCATGAACTCGATATAGCAAAATAGCGGTATGTAACCGACTTTGATCAAGTTGTGCTTGAAAATGGGTCTGATGTTTTTTTAATTTTCGTTTTAAAGTTGCTGAGCTCATTTGGAAATATTCGGCTGTATGTTCTAATTGAATATTATTTTGAATATTCTGCATGAGATATTGATGTAATTGAAGTAAAAAACTACAGTGAATTTTTTGTTCAGTCATGTGTTGTAATGCTTGTTGATAGCAAATCATAGAAAGGGTTGCTGAGGCATTAGGTAAGGGATGATGACATAATTCACGTGATAAACTCATCATATTGATTGGGCGATTAAAACTTAAATCACTGCCTAAATGTGTCCAATATTGTTCAATATATTCAGGCTCAGAAAAGTTAAACTCAAATTTCCATGGTAATTTTTCTTGATAGAGTTGACGGCTTAAGGCTTGTACAGCACTCATTGAACTTTCAATTAAAAAACGATTTTCAAATTTATTTTCATCTAGCCAATATAAATGTAAATGTGTCGAGCTACGCATTATTCTTGGGCATAACCACGGAGAAACTAAGGAAAAAAACTCAATATAACGAGAAAATACTTCGTCGAGATGAGCTGCATATAACATAGATTTAATAGGATCATTAAAAGGTGTAGTTAAACTACGCTGACCAAATAAAAAACTGATATCTTGATTACGAAAGTATATTTCTGAATTTTTCAATACATGTTGCAGTTGTTGAACACTAATTTTTTTAGTGCCAGCAAAAATATCTTCTAAAAATATACCACTGCCACTCAGCAAACGGTGATGTTCAAGACCATGACTGATTGATAAATCAATCAAAATAGAAAGATGATCATGGGCGGGTAAATAAGCGTAGTCACATTCAAAACTCATGCTATAACTCGCT
The DNA here is from genome assembly GCF_003024515.2 of Acinetobacter sichuanensis. Classification (GTDB taxonomy): domain Bacteria; phylum Pseudomonadota; class Gammaproteobacteria; order Pseudomonadales; family Moraxellaceae; genus Acinetobacter; species Acinetobacter sichuanensis. Next base: position 79,687 of record NZ_PYIX02000011.1, on the reverse strand, counting down.
GTAATGAATGACCTTGTTTAGCTTTGACTAAATTTTGATTGAGTTCATACAGAATATCTTTAACGCTATGATCAGGATGGACTTCACAGCAAGTTGTCATGGCTTTTAAAGGAATACGTACCGCATGTTGATGATGATAATATGCGCAAAAGCTGATGATTTGTTCTAATTGTAAAGCAATTTGTTCCGCATGTTTAAGTGAAGTATGAGGTAAAAGCATAATAAAGCGATCACCTGCAAAACGGCAGAGTAAGTCATCTGAACGTAAGTTTAAACTCAGTAATTGAGAAACATGTTGTAAGATAGCTGTTCCTTCATCAAAACCATGTTGTTGATTGATTTTATTAAAATTATGCATGTCAAATAAAACAACTGAAGATGAAAAGTTCTGTTGTTGCTGAGCTTCAATTGTTACTTTTAACTGATTTTTAAAATAATGCGCATCTGCCAGAGGTGTGAGTGCATCAAATAAGCGATGATCTCGAAAAATCCGTTCACGTTTTTGTAGCTGTTTATTGATGGCTAGTTCTTCGATATGCCAAAAATAAATACCTATGGTCAATAAGCATAAACCAATAGGGAAAGGAATAGATTCTAACCACGCATCCCAAACCATTTCTTTAGGAATACGAATAAATTCATCTAAAAGATCCATCCACATATGGAAAAAAATAAAACATAAACCCAATAATATATAGTGAGTCACATAGCCTAAGCGACGACTTTTAATAATAAAAAAAATCCAAATACCAATAAAAACAGTTGCACCACCTTCACCAAAAATATCGACCCAATTCCATTCAGATATAGATTTATATTGACCAAGCCAAAGAAATATAAGCAGTACAAAGCTACAAATCATACTCAATACAGCAAAAGTCCAGCGATGATAAAACAGATATTTAGGCATATTTCATAATAATCACCAATTTGTGCCCAAGCTAAACAAATAAAGATGACAATTTTATGGCAAAGCTCATAGTCAAATGAGATCAGCGTATTTTTAGTTGAATCATGGATTTTAGGATGATTTTAAACAATGCTTGGTTTAAATAGAGAAAATCATCTCATTTTACTCAATCAGAGCAGGTCAAATAAGCTCATTTAAACTTTAAAACTGGCAAATAATTGAGAAATTTAAAGTTTATAAAATTTACTGTCATAGAGTATTCATCTTTGCTTTTTATTGTGCGTTCAAACCATGCCACTTTGGCTTGAGGGGAACAGTAATCATGCGACATAAAAAGAGTTATTTACCATATCCGAACAAAACACAATTTCAACTCAGTACATTAGTTGTTGCGATGTTCAGTATGACGCATTTGCATGCAGAAGATCAGGCAATTGAATATGTTCAAGTTATTGGGCAAGTTGCCAGTATGGATCAAGCATTAAAAGAACAAAAACGTGCTGATCAAATTAGCAGTGTGGTACATGCTGATGGAATTGGACAATTACCAGATGATAATGCAGCAGAAGCATTACAACGGATTTCAGGTGTATCTATAGAGCGAGATCAAGGCGAAGGGCGTTTCGTTTCTGTTCGTGGTCTAGGTGCAGATTTAAATACAGTTACTATTAATGGAACTTTAGTTCCAGCACCTGAAAGTGATCGACGTGGAGTAGCACTTGATGTACTGCCTTCAGAATTAGTCCAATCATTGGCTGTCATTAAAACTTTAACGCCAGATTTAGATGCCAACTCTTTAGGTGGAACCGTACAAGTCGAAAGTTTATCGGCTTTTGATCATGATGGCTTATTTTATACAGGAACAATTGAGGGTAGCTATGAAGATAAACGAGAAAAATATAGCCCAAAAATTTCAGGGGCAATCAGTAATAAATTTAGTATTGGTGATGGTCAAGATAATTTAGGCGTTGCTGCTGCATTAAGTTATCAAAATCGTAAATTTGGCTCTGATAATGTCGAAACGGGTGGTTCATGGGATGGAAAATCCTTAGAAGAAACCGCAATGCGTCAATATGATATTGAACGTGAGCGCATCGGCGCAGGACTAAATTTTGACTATCGACCGAATAGTGGTGGAGAATATTATTTAAGAACATTATATAGTCGTTTTAAAGATACTGAGTCTCGTCAGGAAGTTGCGGCGACCTTTGCTGATCCTCAACAATCAGGACAACGTGGTGATGCCGAAGTTACTCGATCACTCAAAAGTCGTGAAGAAACACAGGAAATTCAATCTTTTGTCATAGGTGGCAAACAAAATTTTGCAAAAACATGGACTGTTGAAGGGCAAGTTGGCTATAGCGAAGCTTCAGAAGAAAATCCCGGAGGAATTTCAGGCGCAAAATTTAAAGGCGACTTTGCGAATGTTGGTTTTGAAAGTAATCAAAAACCTGTCATCACAGCCGATCAAGATTTTTATAATGCAGAACAATATCAGTTAGATACAATCACTTGGGAGAAATCAAAAACCACAGACAAAGAATACAATGCGAAGTTGGATCTGTTAAAAGACTATATGTTGGCGAATTATGCTGCCACTTTAAAATTTGGTGGAAAAATAAGTCAACGTGAAAAAAATAATGATACTGAAGAGTGGAAATATAAGAAATTAACAGGTTCAAATGCTGACTTTAATCAAAATAGCCATTATGACTTAGGTCTGTTTGGTCCTACGATTGATAAAGGTCTAATAAAAGATAAAATTGCCGAGCTTGATCCCAAAAAATATCATGTTGCAGATAACTCTATCATTAATGATTTTAAATCGAATGAAGATATTCAAGCCGCTTATGTCATGAATACTATTGATTTAGATCGTTTACGTCTGATTGCAGGTTTACGTTACGAAAATACCAAATTTGAAGCTCAGGGTTTCGAATTTAATGATGAGGTCATTACTGCAACAAAATATAAGAATGATTATGACCATTGGCTACCCAGTTTACATTTGCGTTATCAACTCGCTGATGATGCTTATTTAAGAGCAGCATGGACAAATACAGTTGTGAGACCAAACTTTGCACAAAATGCACCGGGTATTTATATTGATGGTGATGAAGCTGAATTTGGGCAACCGATGCTTAAGCCTTTAGAAGCCTCCAATTTTGACTTAGGTCTAGAAAGATATTTTGGTAAAGCCAGTATGGTCGGCTTTTATGCATTTTACAAAAATATAGACAATTTTATTTATGCAACAGATCTGGCAGGGACAGGGCAATGGACTGATTTTGATGAAGCTTTGACCTATAAAAATGGTAAGAAAGCAAAGCTTTATGGCATGGAATTCGCCTATTCACAAAAATTTGAACATTTAAAATCACCGCTGAATGGTTTACTTATGGGTTTTAATACCACTTTAAGTAAGTCTGAAGCTAATATTGATGCCATGAAAGATGGAGAATTATTAAGCCGTCGTATTCATTTTCCGAGTCAGTCTAATGTTGTCGCAAATGCAATGCTAGGTTGGGAAAATGAAAATTTTGGGGTACGTCTTTCTGCACATTATAAATCTAATTCTTTGTTAGAGCTTGGAGATATTCATGCACCAGAAAAAGATATCTATAGTGATGATCAGGTTTTTTTAGATTTTAGCAGCCATGTAAATTTATCTAAAAATTTACAACTCAAATTTGATGTTCAGAATATAAGCAATGAAAATTATTATAACTATGCAGGCAGCAAAGCCTATAACGCCCAGTATGAGGAATATGGCACAGCCTATAAATTAGCGCTCACCTATAACTATTTTTAAATTTTTTTAAATAGCAAATTAAACACCACGTTGAAAGTAGTGCCTTTGAGATGACAAAGGCACACAAAAATTGCATCTTAAATTTGAGTATTCCTATGAATTGTTTGTCTTTTAAATTAACGACTTTAAGCACGTGTTTATTGATTTTAAGCGCATGTACACAGCACAATGTTGAAAATAAAAAACTTTTAACGCAACAAATCTCTGCTACAGCGATCAGTATTGATCAACCCGCACAAGAGCAAATACAGCTCCGTAAAATAGAAAATCAGGGCGTGAAAGTCGAAGATGTGCAGTGGTTAAATCTTCCAACATGGTCTGAAGTTGCGATGGTTGTGAGCAGTAAAAATAAAGGGCTTCAGTTTTTAGACCAGAAATACAATGTTGTGCATCAAATTGAAGGGCAATTTGGACGTTTTGACTATCGAGTTGGCTCAGAATATTTTTTATTTGCTGCAACAAACTTACAAAAACAGCAAATTGAATTATTCAATATGGATCTAAAAACTAAAGCATGGCATCCATCTGTTTTTATTCCAAAACGTGATTTTAAAGCCGAAGCTGTGTGCTTATATACAGACCAACAAGGTTTAAGCTTTGCATTTTTAGTGGGAGAAGAGGGTCTTGGTGAGCAATGGTTAATCGCCAATCAACAGCAAGTTTTACAACAACCACGTTTGGTGCGTAAACTTAGCTTTCCTCCTGAAAGTAACTTTTGTAAGGTCAATGATGTTACTGCTGAGTTATTGATTAATGAGCCAAATGTAGGGGTTTGGGCATATCCTGCTCATTCAGAAGCAGATTTAACACGAAAAGCAGTAGATATGGTGAAGCCTTTTGGTTCAATTCAAAGTTCACCAGCAGCGATTGCGATCGTCGATGATCAAGTTGCAGTAATAGATGAAAAATATCCTTTAATTTATCGTTATCAAAAGCAAAATAATGAGTGGAAAGTACAACCAGCCTTGCAACTCGATACGCTAAAAGAAGCAAAAAGTTTAAGTGTTCAAAGTCATTTAACTCAGGGCAATGCACTCAATAAATCACTGCTTATTTTAGATGATAAATCAATAAAAATGGCAAATATTGATTGGGCAACTGAAAAGCAAACCGAGCAGAAAAACATAGTGACTATCGCTGTAGAAACACAGACAGATGTAGTCCCTAGCACGGGTGATGCAGCTGATGATCCTGCGATTTGGCACAATTTACAGCAACCTAGCCAATCAAGGATTTTGGCTACGGATAAACAAGGAGGTCTTCAAGTTTATGATTTATCAGGTAAAACCCTACAGTATTTAGCCGTAGGTCGCTTAAATAACGTTGATGTCAGATCTGGTTTTCGCTGGGGCAATCAAACCATTGATCTGGCTATTGCAACCAATCGTGATCATAACAGTTTACATCTTTTTGCTATTGAACCGATGACGGGGAAAGTTTCTGAATTGGGTCAGTTAGCGACAACATTGGATGATATTTATGGATTTTGCATGTATCAAGACCAACAGGGTGAGATTTATGCAATTCCAAATGACAAAAATGGCACATTCATTCAATACCAGATTAGTGCATTAAATAAAAAATTAAAAGCACAGGAAATTCAAAGATTTTCTGTAAAAACTCAACCTGAAGGTTGTGTCGTAGATGATCGTAATGGTCATATTTTTCTGGGTGAAGAAGATGTCGCTGTATGGGTAAAAGACCTTAATCCTCAAACACAAACAGCCATGCAGCAGGTCATCGCCGTTGGAGATATTTTACATGATGATATTGAAGGTTTAGGGCTTTATCACGGTAAAAATCAAACTTATCTCATCATTTCTAGTCAAGGAAATGATAGCTATGTGGTCGTAGAAGCCAAAGCTCCTTATGTAGTTCGTGGCGCGTTTCGTTTAGGGATAAATCCAGAAAAAGGGATAGATGCTGTATCAGAAACAGATGGTCTAGCAGTCAGTGCAAAAAACTTTTCGGGTATTTGGCAGGAAGGCATATTTGTTGTCCAAGATGGACGAAAACGCATGCCTGAAGCAAATCAAAACTATAAATATGTACCTTGGAGCAAAATTGCTCAAGCACTCAAACTGGACTAAATCTTTATACAAAATGAACTGATATGAAAAAGTTCATTTTAAAAATGAATACCTTACTTTTTTTAAATGTCTTGATGCGATAACACAATCAAGACAATGTGGAGTTTTTTATGCAAGCAACAATGGATCAAATGTCAATTTGGATGTTAATTAGCCATGCAAGTTTATTGGTCAAGTTAGTCATGCTGATTTTGGTTTTAGCCTCATTTTATAGTTGGTATTTAATTATCCGGCATAGTTTGCTTTTACATCGACAAGAACAGTTGTGGAAAGGCTTTGTTCATCACTTTAGGCAACAAAAAGATTTATATGTTTTACAACAAGATTTTCAACAACCTGAGCAGCAGCAAGGTGTTATTGGTATATTTCAACATGGTTTTGATGAATATCAACAACTTAAAGTAGATAAACAACTCCAAGCAACCGACGTGATTGATGGTGTAGAACGTCGTTTACTCAGTAAAATTAGTGAAGAAGAAGAAAAGTTACAACAGAACTTAACGTTTTTAGCAACAGTGGGTTCAGTCAGTCCTTATATTGGTTTATTTGGCACAGTATGGGGAATTATGAATGCATTCATTGGCTTATCTACAGTTGAGCAAGCAACATTAAATACCGTAGCACCAGGTATTGCTGAAGCTTTAATTGCAACTGCGATTGGTTTATTTGCAGCGATTCCTGCTGTGATTGCTTATAACCGATTTTCAGCACGTGCAGAAAAGTTATCTGGTCGTTATTACGGTTTTGCAAATGAATTACAAACACGAATTTACCGCTTATTAGGGCGAAATACCAATTAAGGAGCGATAACATGATTAAGCGTCCTCAAAAATTAAAACTCAATGCTGAAATGAATGTCGTTCCTTATATTGATGTCATGTTAGTGCTCTTGGTGATTTTTATGGTGACTGCACCTATGTTGACGCAAGGTATTAAAATTGATTTACCTAAAGTATCTGCGGATGTCATACCTGCGTCACAACAACAGCATATTGTCACTTTATCCATTCAGGCTGATGGGCAATATTACTGGAATATTGGTTCAGAGCTCAATACGAAAAATATTACAGATCAAGCAGTTGATTTAAAAACAATGCAAAAAAAATTGATGCCTTTAATCCAAAAAGATCAAGCAATACAATTTTATATTCGTGCTGATCATCATGCAGACTATGAACTTGTGGCTCAAGCGATTGCCGTTTTACAAAAAAGTGGTGTGAGTCAGTTAGGTCTGGTGACTGAGGAGCCACAATGATGAATATAGTAGGATCTAAACGTGGTTTATATGATCATGGTATTGCACTCGCGATTACATTTGCAATGCACATGGGCATATTATTTTGGTTGACTACAGTAGAAATGACCAAGACTTTCATTGAACCTCAACCAAAAACCATACAGCTTAAGTTTGTGAAAATTCCACCTCCTGTGGAAGATAAAACAGAACCTTTACCTTCTTCACCCCCTAAAGTTAAAGAACCTACACGAGAAACGCCTACAGCAACAGCATCAAAACCGATTCAAGCAAAAGAGCGGCAGGTACAAACTCAGCAACAGACTCAATTATCCTCAAACTCAAAAAAACTGAATTCAGAGCAAGCAAAAGATCCTTTGGTTGAGACTCAACAAAAAGCTGCATTGACGACTCAAAAGACACAAATGACTGACAATACTGTTTTAGAAACAGCAAAATCTTCTTCAGAAAAAATAATAGAATCTATAACACCATCAGAAACTGTTTCAAAACAAGTGGAGAATAAAAAAGAATCAGAGGCAATACCGCAAGCACCACCCGTCAAAGATAACTTTGATGTTAAAAATTATCAGCCTATTGATAAAACTGCACCGAGTTATCCTGAACAAGCTTTAGACCGAAAATTGGAAGGCGATTGTACTGTGATTTATAATGTCACAGACAAAGGGCGTGTTGAGAACCCGAAAGCACAAGATGACTGTCACCCTATGTTTATACGCCCATCGATTCAAGCTGCTCTTAATTTTAAATATCAGCCTAGACTTGTGGATGGTAAACCCACTCGTGTACAGAATGTTAAAAATACATTTCAATATCGTATTTCAAGTTAAAAAAGAGATTTGATTTTGAATAAAAAAACATTTTTGACAATGTAAATAGAGCCAATGTACACAAACGTAAAATTACCTCCATCAACGGAGGTAAAAATACTCAAGTATGCTGTATCACTTAAATTTTAACGCCGATCAATAAACTCCATATAGCCACGACCTGTCATCTTTTGGTTTTTATAGCTGCCATGCCATTGATATGCAGTGACATATCCAGCACCCAGTCCGAAACAATAGGGTGTATCCACGGTGGCAAATATTTCCGCTACAAGCTGTTTCTGATGATGAATTTGCCAATAAAAGTTTTGGGGTGGAAAAATCTGATCACCATCTGGACTGGTCAGTGCTTGTTCAAAGTTTTTGGTGACTTTAAAAATAATCTCGCCGTCATATTGCAGAGATTGACCTTGAATATTGCGATAATAGGCGCTGGTCAAAATCGGCTGCTGCTCATAGGCAATAAACACCAGTAAAATTTGTTCTTGTGCATTTAAATTGACAACCTGATAAGTAAAAACTTTCACAGGCAGTTGCACATGCTGGGTAATCCATGGCTGACGCAGTGTCGATGTCGCTACAGCATTCCAGTGTTCGAGTGTGCCCATTCCTTGAACTGCAACAGTCTTATCTTGTTGAGTAATATGACCTTTATAACAGATTAATTGACTGAAATGACGGTATAAAGTACTGTGGGCAAACCATGTTAATGCTTGTTGTGGTCTGAGTGTTAGCTCAACGGTCAGATCATCCCGCAAGGTTCTGAGTAGATAATCATCGCCTAAGCTGCTCAAACTTGACTGCTGACCAAAGCTGACCGAAAAAGGTTCCTGACTAAAGCGCAGATCTTGCTGGATGGAATAGGTCTGATACGCTTCTTCGGTGGTGGACAGGGCAGTGCCATGTACCAGAGAAGCTGTATCTGCCTTGCCCAGTGCAGACAGTCCGGCCTGTACATCTGTAATGGGGAAGCCAACATAACCAACAATGGCAGCAAATGACAGGTAACGATAGGGTTCAGGCAAATCTGGAATCATGATGCCATAGTGGGTACTGCGGTAAAATGGATGCTGCCCATGTGCATTCAAATTGGCTTGCTGAGGTAAATGTGGCTGACGTTCTGCGGTGACAGCACCCACCAACCGAGCCGCCAGTCGTGCAATGCCAGCATCTGTTTTTTCTTTGAATGTCTTGGGTTGTATTTGGCTATTGATCAGTTGCATTGCTCATTCACCTTTTTAGATATGCTGTAGAAACACAGCACATCTTGGCTGGTATGATGGTATCTGGGATCGTTTAACATTCATTAATTTTGTACTGTTTAGGCAGCATTTTTGCTTTGATTGTGACGACCAATATAATCGCTCAGAATCTGTGCAAGCTGTTCAGCATGACTGAGCATGACCCAATGGTTGGCATCAATTTCTGTATATTCAATATTTTCCACCCATTCACGCATACTTTCACTGATGGCACGTGGCACAAAAGGATCTTTGGTTAAAATCAGCATATGAGTGGGAATGGTGGTTTTCCGTGAAGAGGGCAGAAAAAGTGGTTTGATCATATTTTCACGATACAGCGCAATGCTGTGCAGTGCATCTTTCAGCATGGTTTTACTGACAGGCACCGTGGTTTTTTGCAACTGAGCGACAAATTTAGGCCATACCTTATACAGACCTGCACGCCAGCTTAGCTCAGGAATAACAGGCAGCTGGAAAAACACCATATAACTGGAACTGGTCATACGTTTGACTACATTGCTGTAGCCTTCGAAACTGTTTTTCTGAACTTCACGTCTGAACCACCAGCCAATCGCATCCAGACTGGGTGTCATGGCGGTATAGCTTGCAACCTGATCTTTCAGGCGATCACCCAATATGCCTTCCCATGCCTGCAACGAACCCCAGTCATAGCTGACCAGATGAACCGCTTTATTCGGACTGGTGGCAGCAATAACCTGTTTTAAATCTTCAATCAGATAGTCGCTGTGAAAATGCTTTTGCCGAGCTGGAATATCTGACAAGCCTGTACCACGAACGTCATAGCTGACCACGTGAAACTGTTCAGATAATTTGTCTGCAAGTCGATCCCACACTTCAGCAGAATCCGGATAGCCATGCAGCAGGACAATGGTTTCCTGCTCAGGACTGGATTTACCCCATTCATAAACAGCGAGTTTTAATGGGTTGACGTGAATAAATTGAAGTGTTTTTGTTGTGGTATTCATTGTACGTACTCAATTAAAATGATGTTCAGGATGCGATTTGATGGTTAGCAATCACGCCTGCTGACTGGTTGATATAATTGACCGCCAGTTCAGTGGAACCTTCATAGTAGGGATGATAATCACGTTTAAAATAACGAAAAGACGTTTGGATAAACCACCATGGCGATGGGACAAAGTGTTGATTGGCTGCTTTTTGCCATTCTTTCCAGAAGCCCCATTTTAATAAGCCTTTTTGTGATTTTGGAAGTTCGGGGTCAGATTGTGCCAAATGGGTTGTACCTACAACCATCAATCCAGTAAAGATTGGAGCGAGTCCTGCCATGACTGTACTGCGCATGGCGTAACTGCCACTCAAATGCTGAAATAAATCAAAAGCCACGGTGCGGTGTTCAACTTCCTCAGCACTGTGCCAAGTAAATAAGTCGCTGACCACAGGATCACAACCGCGTGCTTCCCAGTGCGCTTTGGTCAGGACATATTGCCCTAATGCACAGGTATAATGTTCAGCCGCAGCGACAATTGCAATTCGAAACATCAGCCATTGTTTTTCTAATGCTTTTGGAATTGTTATACCAAAAGGTTGATCTGCCAATGCAAAATCAAATATTTGGGCAGCACGGTTATAATGCTCCTCAATATCAACCCCATATTTCTGTAAATATTGTTCTATGGAAATTTTATGCGCCTGTGCATGAATAGCTTCCTGACGAATAAACACTTCCACATCTTTTTTAAGCTTTTCATCCGTAATATAAGGTAAAGCCTTATTGAACATCCGACAGAAAAAATATTCACCACGTACCAAGGTAAAGCTGAAATGATTAACGGCATGACTGGCGATTGGGGACTGTGGAATCCAACGAAAAGGCGAAGGTGTCTGCCAATCAAACTGTACTTGTCTTGGAAATAGGGGCCAATCTGCTGTTGAGATTTGTCGTGGAATTATTTTCATTATCTTTCCTAATACTCAGATGATCTTTTAGAGATGTCATTCATTCAAAGAGTGCTTTTTAATTGGTTCCAAAAAGGAACCTGACTTAAAAATAAAGTGCAAAAATTATACTGTCAATGAATTGCAGAATAATATTCTGTAATTGTCCTGAATCGACAATAATTGTGCTTTTTAGGATAAGTAGACATTGGTATTTAAATTTAGGGTATGGGGAAGTTGGGACTTATTTTGATGACATTTTTAAAATATAGAAAATAAAAAGTATTTGTATTTAAACTGATCAAAAGTGACCTAATGATAAATTGATGTGACTTAATGATAAATTCAAACTGTGCTTAATTTGTATTTTGCTATGAGTGAAGAGTCAATGGATGGCTCTATAACAATGACTCAGTATGGAGCAAATACACATGAACTTTCTCGATGATAGCCTATTCCCAGAAAACCAAGAAAAATTGGTGATTCAGGTTGCCCCTTATGGTCCGCAATGGCTACCAACAGATTCTGATGATATTGCAGTGACCATGGATGCGCAGATTCAAAAGGCGGTAGATTGTTATAATGCTGGTGCGACGGTTCTGCATGTCCATGTACGTGAAGAAGATGGTAAAGGCTCAAAAAAACTCAGCAAATTTAATGAAATGTTGGGGCTTTTACGTCAGGCTGTGCCTGATATGGTACTTCAAGTTGGTGGATCAATTTCATTTGCGCCTGAGTCTGAAGGTGAGGCAGCACAATGGCTCGACTATGACACACGTCATATGTTAGCTGAACTGGATCCAAAACCTGATCAAGTCACGATAGCCATCAACACCAGTCAAATGAACATCTGTGAAATGCTGACACCAGATGACGTGGTAGGGACTATTTTAGAAAAGCCTGAATATTTCAAAGCGTATTCAGAAATGGTTTCAGATGCCCGCCCATCATTTTTTATTGAGCATCTAAAGCGTTTGCAGGCAGCACAGATTCAGCCACATTTTATGTTGGGTCATGTGCATCAGCTTGAAACTGTTGAACGTTTGATTCGTAAAGGATTATACACAGGTCCACTAAATTTGAACTATGTGGCAATTGGCGGTGGTGCCGCAGGTCTTGATCCTTCAGATTTGATTGAATTTACTAAACGCTCACCAGCAGGTTCAATCCTGACGTATGAAAGTGCAATGCGTGCGGTGTTGCCAATCAATACCATTGCCATTGCCCTCGGTATGCATGTTCGTGTGGGAATTGAAGATACCTTGTGGGGACGTAAAGGCGAACGTATGACCTCGGTACAGCAAATTGAACAAACTGTGCGCATTGCCCGTGAATTGGACCGTGATATTGCAACAGGCAAAGAAGCCCGTGAAATCTACAAAATTGGTCAGACCTACGACAATGCGGATGAAACGATTCGCCAATTGGGAATGGCACCAAACCGTAAAGCAGGACAGCGTGGCTTTACTGTACCAGGGCTGTAATTTTTAAAGCACTCAAAACCAAACAATAAGGTTCATCGTGTGTTGTAGTTACCACGATGAACAACTGAAAAATATATATTTTATAAATGGATTTTAACAATGGACTTTCAAAATAAAGTTGTCCTTGTAACGGGCGTGGGTCCTGGATTAGGCAAAGCCTGTGCTGAGGCTTTTGCAAAATCAGGTGCAAAATTGGTGATTTGTGACGTCAATCAGGATGCGTTGCAAGAAACACAAAAAAGCGTTGAAAAATATGGTGCAGAATGCCTTGCACTGCAATGTGATGTGTCATCAAGTGCAGAAGTCGCAGCAATGTTTGAACAATTGGTTCAGCATTTTGGGACTTTAGATGTGTTGGTTAATAATGCTGCCATTACCCCAAACTCTGAATTAGATACTCAGCGTCGCAACAAACTTTATCGTTATATGTCTACGCCTGAGCCAAGACAATCTTTGGGTTTTACAACTTCCATCAGTGATGAAGAATGGCATCGTTATTGGGGTGTTAATGTGCATGGCGTGTTTTATTGCACTCGTGAAGCTTTGAAAATTATGGAACCCAAGCGTTCAGGAAAAATTGTCAATATTGCTTCGATTGCAGGACTTTCAAGTAAAAGTGCGCATAGCCCACATTATTGCGCAACCAAGGGTGCAGTTATTTCATTTACTAAATCAGTCGCTTATGAAGTGGCAGGTGCCAATATTTTTGTCAATGCAATGGCACCTGGCGGTGTGGCAACACCACGTTTTAATGAATATTTAGACAATATTGGTGAAGAAGCCCGTAATCGCTTGTGGCAGGGTGTGCCTTTGGGACGTTTTGGAACGGTTGAGGAGTATGCGGGTACAGTGCTGTACTTAAGTGGTGAGCATTATCTGGTCGGACAGGTGATTAGTCCAAATGGTGGTGGGGTGATTTAACGCCTGATGCATCAACAATTTAAACCTTCAACCACTGCAATATATGACTGAAATGGAACGACTATGACTCAGACACCTAATTATAATGCCCTGCGTGCAGCAGGAATCTTTGATGAATCATTGGATGCATTGGCAGAATGGTCACCTGAATGGACTGAAAAATTTATGGTGTTGGTGCAGGACACACAACTCAATAATGTACTTGACCCTAAACTTGTGGCATTGATCCGTTTAAATATTGATGTCACTGCCACACATTTATACGCTCCGGGCGTGCAGCGTCATATCCGTGAAGCACTGCGACTGGGCGCAACCCGTGCAGAAATTTTGGAAGTATTTAAACTCGCCAGTGTGGTGGGGATTCATGCTTGTGCGCTGGGCGTACCCATTTTGGAACAGGAACTGGCGCATGCAGGACTTACAGATGAAGCAGTGCAAGCACCTGCAACGCCTGTATGTGATGCAGTACGTGCACAAGGCATGTTTAATCCATTATGGGAAACGATATATCGCTGGGATCCTGTTTATTTGGAAAATTTCCTGAAAATGGGTTTTGGGCTGTGGAAAGACGGCATTTTACCGCCATTATGGATTGAATTTTTATGTATTGCTGGTGATGCCACAGTCACACATATGTGGGCACATGGTACACAGCGTCATATAGAAGCTGCGTTGGCATTGGGTGCAACACGTGAGCAAATTTTAGAAGTGCTGAAGATTGTCAGTTTACAGGGCATTGAAGCCTGCGAAATGGCAATTCCTATGCTGGATGAAATTTTGAAGGAAATATAGCGCTCATTTTTCTAAAACTGGAACTTTGGAAATGAGCACAGGGAACAAATAGGGACATTGAATAGATTAGGAGAGTACACGTGAGTGCTGTCAATGAAGGAACACCGATTGAAAGTTTGAACATCACAGCAGAAGAACAAAAAAAGACATTTCGTAAAGTGGCTTTACGATTGCTGCCATTTCTGTTTTTAGCATATGCCATTAATGCGATTGACCGTATTAATATTTCTTTTGCCAAATTAAGAATGTCAGAAGATTTACTGTTAAGTGATGCTGCCTATGGAATTGGTGCAGCAGCATTTTTTGTCGGTTATTTATTGTTTGAAATTCCAAGCAATATGTATATGCAAAAAGTCGGTACCCGTGCCACATTGACCAGAATCATGATTCTGTGGGGCATTGTCACCATGCTGATGAGCACAGTTGAAAGTGCAACCAGTTTTTATGTATTGCGCTTTTTATTGGGTGTTGCAGAAGCTGGGTTTTTCCCAGGTGTGATCCTTTATCTGACCTATTGGTTTCCTGGTTCCTTGCGGGGACGTATTACTTCAGTCTTTTTTATGGCAGGTATTATTGCAGGCATTGTCAGTGGTCCGCTTGCAGGCTGGATCATGAGCAGTTTTCATGGATGGATGGGTTTAAAAGATTGGCAATCGCTGTTTGTGCTGGAAGGTATACCTGCGGTGATACTTGGTGTGATTGCTTGGTTTTGGCTAGTCGATCAACCTGAGAAAGCCAAATGGTTAAGCCCTCGTGAAAAACTGGTGATTCAAACGAGTTTGGCTGCTGAAAGCACCCATGTCACGAAAAGCAGCGTAGCTCTAAAACAATTATTATGTGATCCACGTGTGTTGATGGCAGGCTTTGTATTTTTCTGTATTTATTCGGGAACCAACACCGTTGCATATTGGATGCCAACTCTGATCAAGGAGTTTGGTATTCAGGATATCCGTCAGATTGGAATGATTTCAAGTTTACCTTATTTGACAGCTTTGGTGGCAATGTACATTTTAGGGCGGAGTTCAGATAAGTTTTTAGAACGTCGCTGGCATTTGGCATTGACCATGCTGGTAGGTGCAATCAGTTTCTGTTTACTCGGCTTTTTTCAGGATCAAATTGGCTTATCCATTGGTTTGATTACCCTTGGTGCAGCAGCATGTTTATCTGCTGTCCCTCTATTCTGGACCATTCCACCTGCATATTTATCCAGTACTGCGGCAGCGGCAGGGATTGCATTGGTCAGTACCCTTGGGGGCATGGCAGCAGTACTCAGCCCGATTTTGGTTGGGGCAATCAAAACACAAACGGGCAGTATTTATATGGCATTTTCAGTCATCGCTGCATTGTTGGTGCTTGGTGCAATCACGCTTTTACTTGGAATTCCTGCACGTTTAATACGTGAGCGCAAAGTCTAAGTTTCTCTTCACAATTCAACTGAAAACAAAAAAATGCTCCCTTGAGACAAGGGGGCTCAGGACAGTCATATCTAAATGGAGCTGATATGGTGAATAAATTCACAGATTTAAACGGAATAAAAAAGCAGTCTCGATATGCTCAATACCTTATAGCAAGTGTTTTGGCTGTTTCGATTGCTCAGATTAATGCTGTTCAGGCAGCAAGTGTTGATGTTTTTGATGATTGGAAATTTAAAACCAATACCACACTCAGCATGGGTACCAGTTGGAGTATGGAAAAGCCATCAGCATCGTTATTATTTGCACCTGATGCGAAAAAAATTGGTAAGGAAGGCAATAGCGTCGATACCAATGGCGACAATGGTCGGCAGAATTTTAATCGCCATGATGTGATTTCACAGATTATTCGGGGACTTACAGAAACAAGTCTAAGTGATGGGAAACAAGGGGCTGTACTCAGTGCAAAATACTGGTACGACCATGCCTATGAAACAGGTCGGGGTGACTTTGAAGCCTTTGACGACCGTCAGTGGCCTGATCTGGCAAAGTTTAAAGGCATTGAATTATGGGATGCTTATTTGTGGAGAAAGTTTACGCTACCCAATGATCAGCCTTTAGAAATTAAGCTTGGTAAACAGGCTTTGAATTGGGGCAAATCCCGATTTTTTCAGCATGGTATCAACTCGGTGAATGCGATTGATGTTGCTGCTATGAACCGTCCGGGCGGAGATGCCAAAGAACGTGTAATTCCTGCGGAGATGCTGGCATTCAACTTAGGTTTAAATAAGAATTTACAGGTTGAAGGATTTTATCAATATAAATTTAGACCATCCGTGCTGGATGGTTGCGGTACATTCCTTCAGATTTCAGACTTTACCCCTGAAAGCTGTGGTCCGATCACCATTGCTATTGTCGGAGATCGAACGACTGAAACAGCCATGCAAAGTGGCAGTTATATTCCACGTGGTGAAACTCAGTCAGCAAAAGATGGTGGGCAATATGGTATTGCATTGAAACAAACTTTTCCTGATATGAATAATCTGGAACTGGGTGTCTATTATGCCAATTATCATAGTCGTTTTTCAGCTTTTGAAGGCAAAGCCGCAACGGGTTTGGGTGCAAAATATTTTAATACAGCAAGCTATTATGCGGTTTATCCTGAAGATGTACGGATGTTTGCACTGAGCTTGAGTGCCAAGGTGGGAACGACTGCATGGTTTGCAGAGTTGAATCATAAACCAAATCAACCTTTGGGTTTTAATGGGACTGATCTTGTGCAGTTTCAGATCCTTGCACCCAACTCGCCTTTTACAGAGGCAGGTGTCCGCCCTGAGTTTGGTGCTCATGTTGATGGTTATGCACGTTTGCCTGTTTCACAATTGTCTGTGGGTGCAGCAGATACTGTGACGGATGTTTTGGGTGCAAAAAATCTGACATGGATGGCTGAATTGGCGGTCAATCATATTGGCGATATTGATGGGCAGCGTTTTGGGCGCAGTAGTGCCTTTGGGCGCAGCGAGTTGTCCACAGGAGCCTATGATCCTGTTACGGGTGCGAATGCCTGTATTGCAGCAGGCTCAGGTAATTTATCTGCCGAGGAGCTGAAGGATTTAAATCGTCAGTTCTGTAATGCCAAAGACGGTTTTTTCAGTGAATGGTCTGCGGGCTATCGTTTAAGGGCAGCATTGAATTATCCTGATTTATTGGCTGAAACCAACGTCAGTCCAAGTCTGACTTTCCGACATGATGTGACAGGTTATGGACCAAACTTTCAGGAAGGTCAAATGGCGGTGGGAGTTGGTGTTACAGCAACCTATCAGAAAAAGTATTCGGCTGAAATTGCGTATCAAAACTATTTTGGCAGTAATGAATTCAGCACGATTGATGACCGTGACTATGCCTCTATGGTGTTTAAGATGAATTTCTAAAATCGTACTGTCTAAGCATCAGATTGATGTTGTGTGGCGCACAGAATCATCAATCTGATTTTTATTTCCCCTAATTTTTCTTATTTTCACTTCACATTTGAAGTGAACAGATTCGTATTGTCCAAAAATTGATAGGTTTACATTATGCTTTCGCAGGCGCAAAAAAAAATTCAATTTCCTGAGCAGTTGTTCAGCATTCCATTATTTTTTATGTTGGCAATGATGGCGTTTTATTTCTCTAAAATTGAATATCTGCAAAATATGGGATTGGGTTTGCTGACGATTTCCATGCTGATTGGAATGCTATGTGGCAACCTGATGCCACAGAAAATGCATCTGACTTTGGACAGTGGCATGAGCTTTTGCAAACAGCGGCTGTTACGTATTGCGGTGGCATTTTATGGTTTTCGTTTGAGTATTCAGCAAATTCAGGCATTGGGTGTTCAGGCTTTTGTGATTGATGTCATTCTCATTGCAACCACGATGGGTTTAGCGATTTGGATAGGCATTAAGCTACTGAAAATGGAAAGGGAAACTGTCATTTTAATTGGGGCAGGTCATGCCATTTGTGGGGCAGCAGCTATTTTGGCGACCTCAGGTATCGTCAAAGCAAAAAATAATCAGGTTGCAATCGCAGTCAGTTGTATCGTGTTATTTGGCACCATTGGGATGTTTTTATATCCATGGCTATATCAATATATTCCGCATGGCATGATGACTGATCGGGCATATGGTATTTTTACGGGGGCAACCTTACATGAAGTGGCTCAAGTGGTTGCTGCTGGTCAGGCGATGACACCGCAGGCTGCTGAAGCTGCCATTATTACCAAATTAATTCGGGTATTGTTATTGGCACCTTTTTTATTGATTCTGTGTTTTTGGCTGACCCGTCATCGTGCTGATGGTCAGTCAGCAGGTACAATAAAACCGCCTGTTTTTGTCTTTGGCTTTATCGTCTGTATGTTGCTCAATTCGTGGATGACAATTCCTCAAGATATTCATCAGATGATTGTATGGCTGGATGATTTGGCGCTGGCAACAGCAATGGTGGCATTGGGAGTCAGTGTACGTATTATTGATTTGAAAAAGGCAGGAATCAAGCCGATTTTACTTGCATTTGTATTGACCGTACAGCTGATGTTTATGGGGGCTGTACTGAGTTTTATGTAAATTGATTGTCTGAATGTAGAACTTAAAAATATGTTGAGGATAGGGCATCTATTGGTCTTAAGATGTCCGATTTTTTTTATAAAGTATGTTATAGCTGTCTCATGTAAAAATAAAATAGGAATACTCGCCATAACGGGTTTTGCCAAGGATGCTGAATAGGTTTTTTGTATGAACAATAAAAATGCAAAAATGCAGGAAAAATCAATCCCTTTAGGTGCATTGGCAGTATTGCCGACTATACTTGAGGAGCATGGTATAGAGCCATGGGCGTTTTTTCGGCAGTTTGATATTGAGCAGTCTGATTTTAAGCAGAACCTGAAACCTCTGCCTTTACAGGTACATGGCAAAGTATTGCAGCTCGCCCGAGAAATGTTGCAGTGTGACCATCTTGGACTGTTGATGGGGAAAAAAGCAAGTTTAGCCAATACAGGTCCATTGCGTTTTTTAGTGCTCAATGCAGCGACTTTGCGTGATGCTTTGCAAAGCTTATTTCACTATGGGCAGTTATGGTACAAGGGATTGTTTTTATCCATAAAAGAAGAACAGGGCTATGCTGGTATCCAAATGCGGATCGAGGGAGATGCACCCGATAAAGAGCAATTACAGACAGCCTATCTGGTTGCAACGGTTTCCATTATGGAAATGGTACTCGGAAAATCATGGCATCCGACTTTGGTTCGGATTTCTTATCCTAAACCCAAATCTGCACACCTCTATGAAAAGCTGTTTGGCTGTCCTGTGTGGTTCGGTCAATCTCAGCATGAGTTATTATTTCCACAAAAAGAACTCGATCAACAGCGTTCAGGACATGATAATCAACTGGATGATTTTTTACGGACGCATTTAACAGCACTACATGATCATAAAAAAAATGATTTACAGATTCAGGTATGTCAGATGATAGAGGAATTACTGCCACATGGTGATTGCAGTATTGACCGAGTTTCAGAATATTTTTCAGTGCATCGTTTTACTTTGTATCGTTATCTGAGTCAGCAAAACACCAGTTTTGAAATTTTGCTGGAGCAGACTCGAAAAAATAAAGCCAAACAATTACTTGAAAACAGCGAGATGACCATTTTAGAAATTGCACAATTGTTGGGTTATGAAGCTCAAGGCAATTTTTCACGAGCATTTAAACGTTGGTATGGCATTTCACCACGTGCGTGGCGTAAACAGCTTTTGGCAATTTAATTTCATTTTGGCTCCCGAAGGAACCAAAGTGACCTAAATAATCATCAATAAAGCATTAAACTTCATTTGGGTAATTCAATCATCACCACACAACAGTTGTGTGACCCATGTGATTTTTTAAATGGGAATGATTCATCAGTCTTGCTGTTAAGATAAATCGAGCAAAGCTTCATGAATATTATTCACCATAAACTTGAGCATTGGACCAATTTCCTTGTCAATGCGTTCAGCTGAAAGCTGAAAATTTGGTGCACCACAGTTAAAGACAAAAAGACCATGTTTGGTATTCAGTAAGGGTACCGCGACAGAGTTAATGTCTTTCTTCCATTCTCCTAAAGATACACAGTAGCCATGTTGCTCATAATCATGAAAAGCTTTTTGCAAACCTAAGTGAATTTCGCCCCACTGCTTGGGATGCTGCTTTTCCAATGCAGTCATTAAAACTTGCCGTTCAGGTTCAGGCGTTGCAGCCAAACAGGCACGTCCCATTGCACTACTATAAAGTGACAAGGTTGAGCCAATCTGACGACGCATCATGCTGTTGGTCTGAATGACATCCAGATACAACATATTCAAGCGGTCACGGGTTGCTAAAGCTACAGGTGCTTGCACTTGGAGGCTCATTTCCTGCATAAAGGGATGCGCTAAATTACGAATTACAATATTGGAAAGCGCAGCATAACCCAAAGCAAGCACACCAATATCAAGCATATATTTGGTGGTGTCTGGTAACTGTTTCAAATAGCCTAAGGTAACTAAGGTATACGTAATCCGTGCAATACTCGGTTTAGGTAATCCCGTAAGCTGTGCAAGCTCTTGATTACCCAAAACCTGTTTTTCAGCAGAAAAACAACGTAAAAGCTCAAAGCCACGTGCAAGTGAAGCAATAAATTGCGGATTATTATCCCGATGTATATGTGAAATTGGGTCTAGCCGAATTTCTTCCAGATTAGGAATTTGAGTCATCTGTAAGCATACTTTTTGAAATTTATTGCTATCTTATTTTGCTTTGCAAAATTAAGCTACCTGCATCGAGTGCTCTGTGTGATTATTCAGCACAATTTTTAATGACCATCGCAAGCCCTTGACCGACGCCAATACATAAGCTGATCACAGCATATTTTTTGCCACTGCGTTGCAACTCACGTGCAACTGTCAAAGCTAAACGCGCGCCAGAACAGCCAAGAGGATGACCAATCGCAATCGCACCGCCATTTGGATTGACTCGAGGGTCATCAAAATCAATATCGAGACCTTTTAAGCAGGACAATACTTGAGAGGCAAATGCTTCATTGATCTCAATAATATCCATGTCAGCTAAAGTTAAATCGGCACGTGTAAGCGCTTTTTTGATGGCTTCAATGGGTCCTGCACCCATTATACTTGGCTCAATCCCTGCGGCAGCGGCAGACAAAATTTTTGCTATCGGTTTTAAAGCATATTTTTGACCTGCATCTTCAGAACCAATCAGTAAAGCTGCTGCACCATCATTAATTCCTGATGCATTGCCTGCGGTGACCACACCACCTGCAAACAATGGTTTTAGTTTAGCCAATGCCTCTAAAGTTGAACTTGGACGCGGATGTTCATCTTCTTGAACCCATTTTGATGGCAATTTTTTGCCTTGAGCCACTTCAATCGGCATAATTTCATCATCAAAAAATCCAACTTCTTTGGCTTTTTGATATTTGGCTTGAGATTGTGCAGCAAAAGTATCCGCCTGCTCACGACTGATGCCAAATTTAACGGCAACATTATCGCCTGTTTCGGGCATGCTGTGCGCGCCGTATTGTTCGGTGATTTTTGGATTGGGGAAGCGGCTGCCAATGGTGGTATCAAATATTTTGACATCACGGCTAAAAGCACTTTCAGCTTTTGCCATCACAAAGGGTGCACGAGTCATACTTTCCACGCCACCTGCAATATATAGATCGCCTTCACCACAGCTAATGGCACGTGCTGAATCAATAATTGCCCCCAATCCACTAGCGCATAAACGATTCACTGTTTGACCTGGAACAGTGACGGGTAAACCTGCAAGTAAGCCTGCATGACGTGCCACGTTACGACAATCTTCACCTGCCTGATTGGTATTGCCTAAAATCACATCTTCAATTTCATGTCCTGAAAGCCCTGTTTTTTCAATCAGCTTTTGAATGACTAAACCTGCTAGATCATCAGGGCGAATGCTACTGAGTGCACCACCATGACGACCAATCGGTGAGCGAATACCATCGTAAATATAAGCATTTAACATGTTTAAAATCCTTTTAAGCTGGTGAAAATGTAAGTGGTAAATTCAGGGCAACACGACGTTGTAACCATGGGCTAGGGCGGTAACGTGGGTCAAAAGTAATAGTGCTTATACGCTGTAAGATCAGTAAAATTTTTTCTGCCCCTAAATGATCTCCCCATGCAATTGGACCCAATGGATAACCTAAGCCTAGCCGCACAGCGTCATTTATGTCGTCAACAGAAGCAATCTGTTGTTGGGCAATATCACAGCCGAGGTTAATGATCATAGCTAAAACCCGTTGTGCGACAAAACCTACACTTTCCTGAATAATGGTCAGGGAAGTTTGATCTGCGCTGAAAATGGCATGTGCTGCTTCAGTAGATTCTGATGATGTGAGTAACGAAGGCATCAACGTACGGTGTTGGGTAAAATCATAGAGCATGTCAATTGCCACGCTCTTTGCAGGGTCAGTGGCATAACGCAGACAGGCATGTGTGGTGTCTTCACCATAAAATGCCAAAATACATAAGCTCTTTGGATTTGGAATTTCCGCAGCATTTATGGCGATGTTTAAATCTGTTAAATATTTTTCTAAAATTTGACGATCTTTCAGGAAGTCTGCACCAATCCATATTGTTGGAAAGTTTGCTGAGATATGGACCGATACGGTCGAGTCGATCGATTCTTTTTCCTGTGCAGGATAAGTATAAAAACCTTGCTGTGTCTTTCGCCCGAGTGTGCCTGCTTCCAACATCTGACGGGTCAAAGGATTGGGCTTATAACGTGGTTCTTCATAGTATTGATGATAAATCGACTCCATCACAGGATGAGAAACATCTAGACCTGTTAAGTCGAGTAACTCAAATGGTCCCATTTTAAAGCCTGCACCATCTCTTAAAATACGATCAATGTCCTCAATAGTACTGACATTTTCATTTAAAATTTTTAAGGCTTCGGTACCATAAGCACGCCCTGCATGGTTAATAATAAAACCCGGTGTATCTTTGGCAATGACTGCACGATGCCCGAGTTTTTCTGTGAGCAACTTTAATTGCTGAACAATGTTCGGTGCTGTTTTTAAACCACCAATCACTTCAGCAACTTTCATGAGTGGAACAGGATTAAAAAAATGTAATCCTGCCACACGTTCAGGCTGAGCACATTTGGCTGCAATACTAGTGATTGAAAGTGATGATGTATTTGAAGCTAAAATGGTTTGCGGTGAAACAAGGCTTTCAAGTTCTTGAAAAAGCTGTTGTTTGACTGTCAGATTTTCAACAATCGCTTCAATAATCAAATCACAATCTGAAAGTTCTGCTAATGCATTCGCAACAGACAGATGTTGAATAGCGGTCTGACACTGTGTTTCTGAAATTTTATTTTTTACGCATAATTTTTCAAAAGTTTGGCTGAGTTTGTCTTTGGCAAGCTGCGCCGAACCTTGCTGAGCATCATATAAAACAGTAGAAAAATGGGCTTGTGCAAAAAGTTGTGCAATCCCACTGCCCATAATTCCTGTGCCAATAATGGCGACTTTTTTAATGTCATACGTCATTGCATAGTACTCATTATATTTTAAGACTAATTTTTTAAACGTTTGTTTAATCAGTTTTTATTGACCTGAATAGTGCGGACGACGTTTTTCTAAAAAGGCATTCGCCCCTTCTTTTTGATCTTCGGTGGAAAACATCAATTGAAACGCTTTACGTTCCATTGCCAAACCCGCTTGCAAAGGCACGTCTTCGCTCCATAGCGCCACTTCTTTGAGTTGTTGTAATGCGATGGGTGGAAGTTTGGCAAGATTTTCTGCCATCTTGATTGCGGTTGTGATGGTTTGATCATCCTCAGTGATTTGAGAAACCAGACCGATGCGATAGGCTTCCTCTGCAGGCACCATCATACCTGTCATCAGCATGCGCATGGCATGAAATTTCCCAACAGCTCTAAACAATCGTTGTGTTCCACCTGCACCAGGGATCACACCCACCTTAATTTCAGGCTGCCCAAAAATTGCACTTTTACCCGCAATAATAATATCGGCATGCATTGCCAGTTCACAACCACCACCTAAGGCATAGCCATTTACAGCTACAATCACAGGTTTAGGGCATTGTGCAATTGCATTCCAATAGCGTTCTGTATGTCGCAATATCATCTCAGTTGAACTTGCTGTTGCCATTTCCTTTAAATCTGCACCTGCGGCAAAGACATGATCGCCGCCAGTCAGCACAATGGCATGAATATCATCAGCAAAACTCAGAGTGCTGAAAATTTGAGCCAGTTCTTTTCTGACTTGTGTATTCAGGGCATTTTTAGCCTCAGGACGGTGAATTTTGATGACCGCAACTTGAGCAATGCTGTAATCGACCTGAATATCGGTAAAGTCCATTGTTTTGTCTTTAAAATCCATTTTTGTTTCGCAATGCAAAATATATTTAAATTAATATTGCCTGATTTTCATCAATTTTCAAGATTAAATTACTTAAATTTTCCTTATAAACGCTTATTTTTAAACTAACATATTGAAAATAATATGAATAAATATTTAATTTCGCAATGCAAAATAAATTTAATAAAAATATTGTTTTTTGTGTATTTTTTTGACTTAATAATAGTGAAATGGAATTAACTCGGTTTAAGTCTGAAATTGAGCAGCTTGAACCTAAAAATTGAAAATGAGGAATATAGTGATGATTCGTGATCAGGATTTATTGGAACAATTACTTGGAACAATTCGTGATTTTGTCAAAAATGAACTGGTGCCTTTGGAACATCAAGTTGCAGAAACCGATCAAATTCCTGAAAGCATTGTGCAACAAATGCGTGAGCTTGGATTATTTGGTTTGACCATTCCTGAAGAATTTGGTGGTTTGGGCATTACCATGGAAGAAGAGGTCAATGTGGCGTTTGAGTTGGGGCATACCTCACCTGCATTTCGTTCTTTAATTGGGACAAATAACGGCATCGGTTCAAGTGGAATCATCATTGATGGTACGGATGAGCAAAAACAGAAATATTTGCCTAAATATGCCAGCGGTGAAATTATTGGCTCATTCTGTTTAACTGAGCCTGACGCAGGTTCAGATGCTGCATCATTAAAAACCTCAGCAGTCAAAGACGGTGATTATTATATTTTAAATGGCACCAAGCGTTTTATTACCAATGCGCCACGTGCAGGTACATTTACCGTGATGGCACGTACCAATCCTGAAATTAAAGGTGCATCGGGTATTTCAGCATTTTTGGTTGAAGCAGGTACAGCAGGTCTGAGCCTTGGCAAGATTGATCAAAAAATGGGGCAAAAAGGTTCGCATACCTGTGATGTGATTTTTGAAAATTGTCGTATCCATAAAGATCAATTGATTGGTGGCGTTGAAGGTGTGGGCTTTAAAACTGCCATGAAAGTTTTAGATAAAGGACGTTTACATATTGCTGCGTATAGCGTAGGTAGCGCGGAGCGTATGTTGGAAGATGCTTTGAATTATGCCATTGAGCGTAAACAATTCGGTCAGCCGATTGCCAATTTTCAGTTGATTCAAGCCATGTTAGCCGACTCAAAAGCTGAAATTTATGCTGCAAAATGTATGGTTTTAGATGCAGCTCGCCGCCGTGATTTGGGTGAAAATATCAGTACCGAAGCATCATGCGCCAAAATGTTTGCCACGGAAATGTGTGGACGAGTTGCAGATCGTTGCGTACAGATTCATGGCGGAGCGGGCTATATCAGTG
Source organism: Acinetobacter sichuanensis (assembly GCF_003024515.2). Classification (GTDB taxonomy): domain Bacteria; phylum Pseudomonadota; class Gammaproteobacteria; order Pseudomonadales; family Moraxellaceae; genus Acinetobacter; species Acinetobacter sichuanensis. The sequence goes on along the minus strand of NZ_PYIX02000011.1, from coordinate 53,766 downwards.
AATATGCGATTGAGCGTTTTTACCGTGATGTCCGTTTGTTCCGTTTGTATGAAGGTACAACGCAGGTTCAGCAAATCATTATTGCCAAGAATATGATTAAAGCCGCAACAGCTTAATTTTTATGATGAGAGGTGGAGGGATGCTTCATCTCTTTTTCAGTCATCAAGGTTTTGACAATTAGGTTGATGGATCATGATCAATAAAATTACAGGCGATATAGAAGCCATTTTAAAAAAAATACCAGATGGTGCCACCATTATGACCAGTGGTTTTGGTTTGGCAGGACAACCCATTGAACTGATTGAAGCTTTAATTGATGCGGGTCCAAGAGAACTGACTTTAATTAATAATAATGCATCTTCAAGTGAACGAGGCATTGCCAAATTATTACTGTCGGGTTTAGTCAAAAAAATAGTCTGTTCATTTCCGCGTTCGTCAGGTTCGACTTTATTTGGCGAGCTGTATCATGCAGGAAAAATTGAACTCGAACTTGTCCCTCAAGGCAATTTAGCCTGTCGTATTCAAGCCGCAGGGGCAGGTTTAGGCGCAGTATTTACCCCTACAGGCTATGGCACAAGCTTGGCGGAAGGTAAAGAAACTCGCAGCATTCATGGTAAAAACTATGTTTTAGAATATCCTTTAAGCGCTGATTATGCCTTGATTTATGCAGATCAAGCCGACCGTTGGGGCAATCTCGTGTATCGCAAAGCCGCGCGTAATTTTGGACCGATCATGGCAAAAGCAGCAACAACCACTATTGCACAGGTCAATAACATTGTAGAACTTGGCACATTCGATCCTGAAGCGATTATTACTCCTGGAATTTTTGTGCAGCATGTGGTGAAAGTTGAGGATATTGTATGAGTTATCAAAAAAGAACACGCCATGAAATTGCCCAATTGATTGCACAGGATATTCATGAGGGAACGTATGTCAATTTGGGTATTGGCTTGCCCACTTTAGTGGCTCAATATTTACCGAAAGACAAGGAAATTATTTTGCATTCTGAAAATGGCATCTTAGCTTTTGGTCCGCCACCTTTGCCAGAAGATGAAGATACCGATTTGATTAATGCAGGCAAAGAATTGGTTACTTTAAAAGATGGTGGTTGTTTCATGCATCACGGTGATTCTTTTGACATTATGCGTGGTGGGCATCTAGACGTTTCAGTGTTAGGTGCATATCAAGTGGCAATCAATGGTGATTTAGCCAATTGGCATACAGGCAAGGACAAAGACGTTCCTGCGGTAGGTGGGGCAATGGATTTTGTTGTGGGTGCAAAATCGATTTATGTATGTATGGAACATACCACCAAAAATGGCATTGCCAAGATTGTTTCTAAACTGAGTTATCCCGTGACAGGGCAGCAATGTGTAGACCGTATTTATACCGATTTATGTACCATCGCACTGAAAGACCAACAGGCTTATGTGACTGAAATGGTAGAGGGTTTGACATTTTCTAGGTTGCAGTCAATGACGGATTGTTTGTTAATTAATGAGATAGATTGAATGGAAGCATAAGGAGCTGTATTGAAAGGTATGATTCTTTATAAATATTTTATTTTAAATTGTAATTTTTTAAAAATGGAAATTTTAGAGAGGGTTGCTTTAAAAAGAAAATATTATATTAATTGCTGACGGAAACCAATTATATCCTCGGGTAACACCCCTGAGGTTTGATGTAATTATAGATAGAATTACTTTATGCTGTTTCAGTAAGAGTTTCAAAAATCGAAGGATTTTTTCTTATTTTGATTTTATAAATAGCATTGTTCTAGAGGGGAAAATATTTCCCCTCTCAATAATTAAAACCTCATTCTTTACTTTGAAATAGATATGAAAAACCTTGTAAGGTTCGATCAACAAAACGTTCATCCGTTAAATCTTCAGGATAATCAAATACATGATGAATAACCAATGAAGTGAGTCCATGTGTATATGACCAACTAGCAAGCGCACCTTGTTTAACTTCAGGGCTATCTACATCTTTTTCAAGAACTTCTGCAATAATTTTTTTGAGCTCATGAAAAGCTGTATCTCTTGCATGTTGTAATTCTGAGATTTCATTTCTTTCAGCATTTGATAGCTCAGGACCAAACATTAATTGATATAAAGCGGGGTTTTTACGGGCAAATTTAAAGTAAGCCAAGCTTGAATTTCGCAGTAAAGCAAATTTATCTATATTTGCTTCACGGTTTAGCAGCACTTTTTCGAGTTCATTAAATCCCTGAGCTGCAAGATGGCTGAGTAAATCCACTCGATTTGCAAAATGATGATAAGTTGCCGTCGCACTTACACCAATCTTTTCAGAAATTGCACGAATAGAGAGCTTCGCAGGTCCAACTTCTTCAAGCATTTCCCGTGCGACTTGTATTAATTGTGGTGCAAGATTACCTACATGATAGGTATTTCTTGAACGTCCAGTAGTTTTACTCATCAAATCATCTCTTTCATGAATTATATCAAGGATAATCTATTTTTTTAATCTTTACATTGATAAGAATATTGACACTGTAAAGATTAGAGTCTATTTTATTGCTTATAGATTAGCCATTGAGTTTTTTGATTGCTGGATCAGCCAGAAAAATCAAAAAAAGATATTTATTTATGCACTCGCATAAAGGAGCAAGCTGTGAACGCAAGCAATTTCAATTCTATGCCACAGTCAGAGCCAAACTCTGCAGCAGTCAATGAACTTGAGCGTATCTTTCAGTCACAAAGAAAGTATGCTGCTGTTGTAAAGGCTTCAACAGCAGGGCAACGTATAGATAAAATTAATCGACTTAAACTCAGTATTCTGAGCCGTATCAAAGAATTACAACAAGCTGCATTTGACGATTTTTCCAAGCCTGCCGCAGAAGTGGATTTTTGGGAAGTTACAGCAACTGTGCTTGAAGCAAATTATGTGATGCGTAATTTAAAAAAATGGATGAAACCTAAGTCGGTACCTACCAATATGGCGCTGATGGGAACAAGTAGCCAGATAATTTATGAGCCGAAAGGTGTCTGCTTAATTATTGCGCCCTGGAATTATCCATTTAATCTAAGTTTTGTTCCTTTAATTGATGCGATTGCAGCAGGAAATACGGTCATCCTAAAGCCTTCAGAACTAGCCCCACGCATGTCTGCACTGATCGCGGATATTATTCGTGATAATTTTGATGAACAGGAAGTTGCAGTTGTGGAAGGGGATGGTGAAACAGCGCATTTACTGCTACAAAAGCCATTTGATCATATTTTCTTTACAGGCAGCCCACGCTTGGGCCGTGTAGTTATGCAGGCGGCTGCACAGCATTTATCCAGTGTGACACTGGAGCTTGGAGGAAAATCCCCCGTTATTGTGGATAAAACAGCAAATTTAAAAAAAGCGGCTCAACGGTTAATCTGGGCAAAATTCAGTAATGCAGGACAAACCTGTTTTGCTCCAGATTATGTACTTATTCATGAGGACGTGAAGCAGTCTTTTGAACAGGAATTAAAACAACAGTTGGGAAAAACTTATGGTCGGACTTTTGACGCACGTCAAAATAATCAGGACTTAGCCAGAATTGTAAATCATGCACATTTTCAGCGTCTAAATGGTTTGGTGCAAAATGCGCTGCTGCATGGTGCTCAAATTATAACGGGGGGCGGCAGTGATGAAAGCCAGCGTTTTATTGAACCCACCATTATTACCGATCTGGCAGAACAGTCAGAAATATTATCTGAAGAGATATTTGGTCCCATTTTGCCTTTGATTGGCTTTCAGCATATTGATCAAGCCATTGAACACATTAATCAGAGGACCAAACCGCTGGCGCTCTATATTTATGGGCGGAATCAAGCGCAGATTGAATATATTTTAAAACAGACCACTGCAGGAGGAACATGTATCAATGGTTCGGGACTGCAAGCGATGAATCCGTCTTTGCCTTTTGGGGGTGTTAATACCAGTGGCATGGGGTCGTATCATGGACTATTTGGTTTTAAAACTTTTTCTCATGAGCGCGCAGTGGTCAAGGTTCATTTTACAACTTTAGATATGTTTCAGGCGCCTTATACGCCTTTGGTTAAAAAAATGATTTCTGTTGCAACCCGTTGGTTTGTTTAATTTAACTTGATTTGATCATCATTTTATAGCGTAAAGGAAGAAATAAAAATGCCGAACTATGAATGTTTTGAAGTCTCTGTCGCAGATGGCATTGCCCATTTACAACTTGCCCGGCCAAAGCAAGTCAATAGTTTGACGCAGGCATTCTGGAGTGAATTTCCAGAAGCACTTGAGGAACTCAGTCGCTCTGGGCAAGTGAGAGCCATGGTCATTACAGCGCAGGGCCGAGTGTTTTGTGGTGGTCTGGATCTGAACATGTTTTCAGATGCACAAGAATTTCATGCTGTAAGCCCTGTACAGCGTGAAGCGATGCAAGCGGGTCTGGAAAAAATGCAATATGCAATCAATGCTCTAGAGAGGGTTCGTTTTCCTGTGATTGCGGCAGTTCAGGGGGTATGTATTGGGGCAGGATTTGATCTGATTGCCGCATGTGACTTTTGTCTGGCAACTGAAAATGCTGAATTCAGGATTGAAGAAACAAATGTCGGCATGATGGCTGATCTTGGAATATTACAGCGTCTGCAAAGATTGGTTCCAGCGGGATTCGCGCGTTACCTGGCTTTGACTGGAGACACCCTGAATGCTGCTGATGCAGAGCGACTGGGATTAGTGATCAGGCTATATTCCAGTGCTGAGCAGCTGGTGGAAGGTGCTTTTCAGATGGCTAAAACCATTGCTCAACGTCCGCCGATTGCAGTAACCGGAATTAAACGTGCAATGCTCTATAGCCGCGATCATGGGGTATACGAGTCACTGGAACATACTGTACTGCTGCAAAGTGCTTTTCTGAATGGTCAGGACATTCTGAGATCTGTGCAGGCAAGAATGTCTGGTCAAGCAGCACAATTCGATGATTTATTGCCATTAGGGAAAACCCTTTAATTTTTTTAACTTTAACTTATCAGTGTTAAGATTTGGGAAGTCACATGAAACATTACCATACTGTTGTCATTGGTGCAGGAAATGCCGGTCTGACAGCTGCAACAGCTCTACAGAGAGGCGGCAGTGAAACACTCTTGCTGGAACGTCATAATATCCCTGGCGGCTGTGCAACTTCTTTTGTACGGGGTGAATTTGAGTTCGAAGTTGCATTACATCAGTTGAGTGGCCTGGGAACAGAAGATCAGCCATTTGTCATGCGTAAACTTTTTGAAAAGTTAGGGGTCATGGACAAGGTTGAATTTGTTCAGGAGCATGCACTTTATCGACTGGTGGTTCCTGGTGAAATTGATGTCACCTTGCCAGCAAGTTGGTCAGGAATTAAAAAAGTTTTAAATGATCTTTTTCCTAATGAGCAACAGGCAATCGAGCATTTTTTATTGATTTGCGAAAAAGTAACCATGGAAAGTTTCACCTCATTTCCGCAGGCCAGAAGAAGCAATAATGAAGAGGTGCTCAAATCAACGTGTCCTTACTACGTTCAGTATGGCTTCCGTACTGTCAAAGATGTGCTGGATGAGTTTTTTGTTGATTCAAAACTTAAAAGTATTTTGGCAACGTACTGGCTTTATCTGGGTGTGCCACCGGCAATGCTGCCTTTTCCAGATCTGGCTGCCATGATTTATGCCTATGCCGTGTTTAAACCCTGGCATATTAAAGGTGGTTCACAGGCAATGTCGACAGCACTGGTGGACTCCTTTATGGAAGCAGGCGGTGAGGTCCGTTTTAATTGTGGCGTGGAGAAGATACTGACTCAGCATGGAAAAGTATGTGCTGTACGCCTGGAAACGGGGGAAACCATTTCCTGTGATGCAGTTGTCTCAAATGCAAGCCCTCTCATTACCTTTAATGAACTTCTGGATATTGAAACACTGCCATTGCCAGTTGAGCAGGACTTTAAATCACGCCGGATGGGGACTTCAGCTTTTGTTATTTATCTGGGACTGGATTGCACCCCACAGGAACTGGGTATAGAAACTGCATCGAGTTTTATTTATGAAACTCTGGATGAAGAACTGATCCATCAAAGAATGGAAAGTTTGGAAGCGCCATTGGGTGGAATGTTGACATGTTACAACCTGGAGGATCCTGATTTTGCTCCGCCAGGGAAAAGTCAGGTTGTACTTGTTTGCTTGCAGTATGGGGATGTCTGGCAGTCAGTGGCTCCTGAAAATTACACGAAGACCAAGTATCAATTTGCTGAAAAACTTATAGAAGTCATCGAAAAAGTGTTCCCTGAAGTTCGTCAGTACATTGAAGAAGTGGAAGTTGCTACGCCTTTGACCATGATGCGTTATCTGAATACGCCTGGTGGAGCAATCTATGGCTTTCAGCAAACGACTCAGGACTCGGCTCTGCTCCGTGACCGACTGGATGGTATACCCGGCTTATATATTGCAGGTGCATGGACCTCGATGGGAGGCTTTCAGCCAACGTATATGGCAGGTGAATCTACTGCTCGTGCGGTACTTAAACAATTGAAAGCAAAGGAGCTGGAAAATGTCTGAGCATAATGTCTTAAATATTGTGACAGGTTTTACTGAAGCCATTCAGGAGAAAGATGAACTTGCGAAAACAGGGACTGATTTTAAGGAAATCAGAGGGCAGGTTCAGCAAACAGTGAACCAGCTGCACCCCAAACGACTTAAACTGAAAGTCATTGAAATTGTCGAAGAAACGCCGACCACAAAAACATTGCGCTTCGCCACGGTTGATGGTGGGACTTTACCACCATTTCAGGCAGGGCAGTATATCAATCTGTTTGTGGATATTGATGGGGTATTAACTGCTCGACCTTACGCCATTTCGTCTTCACCACTGCAACGTCATTTTTATGATTTAACTGTGAAACGTGCTCAAGGTGGATTTGTGTCTGGTTTTTTACTTGATCAGGTTTGTGCAGGGCAGCATTTTTTGAGTACTTCACCCATGGGGACATTCTGCTATAACCCTTTATTTCATGGTGATGACCTTGTGTTTCTGGCAGGTGGCTCAGGCAGTGCGCCCGCCAGAAGTATGTTGCTTGAAATTTTAGAGCGTCAGTTGCCTTATCAGTTTCACCTGATTTATGTCAACAGTTTTGAAGATGATGTGATTTATGCACAAGAGCTACAGGCGCTGGCTGAACAATATCAAAATTTTAAATTAACTACTTTCGTTACCCGTCCTGGTGAAAATTACCAGGGACGCAGTGGCCGACTTAGTACTGAAATTTTACAACAGTTGTTAGGCCGTGACCTTGAACACAAGATGTTTTACATCTGTGGTCCCACACCATTTAACGAAACTTCAGCCATGCAACTTCAGCAACTCGGGATCAAGTCCCGTCGCATTCGTATTGAAGCCAATGGTGCACCCAAGCAACCAGATGCTAATCCAGGCTGGCCAGCTCAGCTCAGTCTGGAAGATGAAGTCGTAGTGACAGTCAGAGGGCGTGGCAGCTTCAAAACCACAGCTGGTGAACCCTTACTGAACAGTCTGGAGCGTCATGGTTATTCCGCTGAAAATGCCTGTCGCTCAGGAGAGTGCAGCCTATGCCGGGTTAAACTGGTATCGGGTTCGGTATTCAACCCGCCCGAAGCACACTTACGCAAATCGGATAAAGATTTCGGCTGGATTTATTCCTGTGTGGCATTTCCAATCGAAAATATTGAAGTTCAGCTTTAGTGATCAGTACAGCCAGGCATTCAATGCCTGGCTGTATCAGCACTTACCTGTTTATCTATTTCTGATATGGATACTTTATTTATGCAACTCCTGTATTCAGCAAAAAGTGTTTTGCAGGGTCAATGGGCATCTCCGCTGTTGTTGGCGATGGGCTTAATGACCATACCTTTGAGTCACGCAGCAGATTGGCGTATGGATACTCAGCAAGCAAACATGAGTTTTAAAACTACTGGAATGATGTCAGTCGAAGGCGTATTTCCAGCATTTGAAAGTAGGCTGCAAGGTGATTTGTTCAAACCTGAAAACTTGCAAATCGAGGTGAAAATTTACACTGATCAGGTTGTTACAGGAAAAAGGATTTCGGATGAAATGTTAAAGGGAGCCTCGTTTTTTAATGTCAAAAAATATCCATATGCAACATTCAGTAGCAACCGTATTCAGATCATAGATCAGCAACACTCAAAAGTTCAGGGTGATTTAACCCTCGCGGGGATCACCAGATCAATTGAATTTAAAGTCAAGCTGAGTAAACCACGAATAGATGCCAATACACAGATAATGACTGTATATGCATCAGCAGATATTGTGATTAACCGTAACAACTGGGGAATGACTAGTTTCAGTGGACTGGTTGATCCTATGGTTATCCTGCATCTAAAAATTCCATTTGTTTCCACAGGGAAAGAGAGTCCCTGAAAAGTTAAATAACAGTCAAACTTTATTTTTAAAGCAATTGAAACAGCAAGGAGCTATATCATGTCAATGAACAAAATTTGGGAAACATCGTATCCAGATACATTAAAGAATTATCAGTTTGAACCAGAACTGCTCACTGAAACAGCCGCAAAAATTATCAAAAATTCGGTACAGCATTATTTATTGCAGCCTGCGTTTACCGTAGTACTGCCTAATGGCTTTAGTCATACTTTGAGCTATCAGCAAGTCGATCATCTGTCTGATGCATTTGCCTGTTATTTAAAACATGAGTTGCATTTAAAACAGGGTGATGTGGTGGGGATTCAGCTTCCGAACGGTTTACATTATCCGATTGCCGTCTTTGGTATATGGAAAGCAGGGCTGATCGTGACTAATATCAACCCACTATATACTGCAAAAGAGTTAGGCGATCAGTTAAAGGATTGCAAAGCCAAGTTACTGATCGCAAGTGATCTCTTTGTCCAAAACGCAATGGATGTGGTTGATGAGCTGAATATAAATCTCATGGTGGCTAATATGAAAGATTTCTTTCAGTTTCCAGTCGGCCTGATGATTGATATTCAGCGAACAAAGGAAACCATAGTGCCCGATATTCTATATCAGACATTTAACCATGCCTTAACTGAGGGGCAGAAAACGCTTGAACAGTTCCTTCCTGTTGAGCATCCAGTTGCACTTTATCAATATACCGGCGGGACGACAGGGAAAAGTAAAGGCGCGGTCATTTATCACAGCAACCTGTTAGCCGTGATTAAAATGGCTCAGGATATGCTTCAGGCTTATTCGGAGCGTTTTGCCATTCAGCCAGGCGATACGATTTTAACCGCACTGCCGATGTACCATATATTTGCCTTTAACTTTAATTTTCTACTGTTCTTTAGCCAGGGCGGACACAATATTCTGATTCCGAATCCACGACCATTGGAAAATCTGGAAAAAGCATTCCAGAAGTTTGATGTGAACTGGATCACTGGTGTCGATACATTGTTTGCAGGATTATTACAGCAGGAGTGGTTTATTCAGCATCCACCACGCTTAAAACTCGCGATTTCTGGGGGAACATCTTTACGCCAAAGTACAGCTCAGGCATGGAAAAAACAGATTTCGACCATTGTCGAGGGTTATGGCATGACTGAAAGCAGTTGCTTTGTCTCAGTGAATCCTCCGCTGGATCATCCATTAATCGGCTCAGTTGGACTGCCTTTGCCTGCCAGTGAACTCAAAATTGTTGATGAACATGGAAAAACGCTGGGAGTGGGACAGGCAGGAGAGCTTTGGGTCAAAGGTCCGCACATTATTGAACAGTATCTGAATCGCCCTGAAGAAAATGAAACATCTTTTGACAATGGATGGTTCAAAACAGGTGATATTGCCACAATGGACGCACAAGGTTTTCTGACGATTGTAGACCGCAAAAAAGACCTGATTATTGTTTCGGGATTCAATGTTTATCCCAATGAAGTGGAAGATGTGATATCTGGTCATCCTGAGGTCATTGAAGTTGCGGTGATCGGTTGCCCAGATGAAGCCAGCGGCGAGTCAGTCAGGGCATTTGTGGTGACTAAGAATAAAAATCTGACCCAGCAAGAGCTGATCGCTTTCTGCCGAAAGAGCCTGACCAATTATAAAGTTCCAAAACAAATTGAATTTCGGGAACAACTGCCAAAATCTGCAGTTGGAAAAATTTTAAGGGCTCAGTTACGTCATGAGATGGGAAAAGCATAAGTCATAGATACAAAGGAATTATTCATGTTCAATCGTCCAATCGATGTGTTGTGCAGTCCAGTTTTACTGGCACAGGGTTTATATACTTTATTGAGTGTATCTGGTCGTTTAGCTGAACCTTTGGGCGCAAGAAAAGGGGTCTTGGGCAATGCTGAATTGAAGCCGCTTCGGATTTTGATTACAGGTGATTCAGCAGCAGCAGGTGTCGGTGTAGATCAGCAAGTGGATGCTTTGGCAGGGCAAATTGTTCACCATTTACAGGATACTTTTTATTGTGAGTGGGAGTTGCATGCCAAATCAGGGTTCACCAGTAAGGATATTTATCAGTATTTAGACATTATGCCTCAGTGTACATTTGACATCGCAGTTGTTTCCATTGGTGCAAATGATGTAACAAAACCACTTTTATTGTCTCATTGGAGCAAAAGGCTCAATGCTTTACATCAGATCTTCAAAGATAAGTTCGCAGTGAAATATATGATTTATACATCATTACCACCCATGCATTTGTTTCCTGCAATACCACAACCTTTACGTTATTTTTTAGGTGAGACAGCTCGGCAATTTAATGATGTGTTGAATAAAAAATTTGCAGAACAGAAAGACAGTACAGTTTTAAGCATAGATATTCCATTTGATGCTGCATATATGGCGACGGATGGTTATCACCCCAGTGCAGCAGGGTATCAGATATGGGCAGCCTCAGTTGCTGAGCTTGTGAAAAACATGCATGAACATAAATTTACACCGTCTGTTCAAAATGAGGAAATTTAAAAAAGCAATTTCAAATGGAATGAAAGAAAATTTCGATTCAAATACAGTACAAAATTTGAATCATATTTTCAGTTGAATGTCATGGATGGGGGAATCGAATTATCTCACTATTAAAAATGCTACGAAAAAAAAGACTTTAAACAAGACATTATATGGTTTAACAGAAAATAGATATTCAAGGAATGAGCGATATGAAACTAACCTATCTCACAGTAGTTATGGTTGTTGGAACAATCACGCCATTAACATTACAAGCAGCGGGAATTGACCGTTCGGGGCAGCCGATCTCGGCATTTTTACAAATAGGGAATTATTTCGAAGCTGGATTGTCGATGCTTGATCCTACTATTGTAGGACAAGAGGCAGGGACAAGTAAAACTCAGCGTTTGATCAGTGATATGGCAGAAGATTATTATTTTCCAAGTGCAGCTTTAAAATTACAACTCACAGATCAGATTTCTTTCGGTGTGTTGTATGATCAACCTTTTGGTGCTAAAGCAGCATATAAAGGGCGCAATAATTTTGTATCTAGTCCTAAAGATCCTGTTCTGGGCAATTTACCAATGACTGTAGGTGATTTGACAAATATTATTGGAGGGACTGAGGTTGAGGTTAATAGTCAAAATATTTCAATGATTTTAGGTTTTCAACCCAATAAAAATTTAAATATATATGGCGGAGGTGCTTATCAGTCTATTAGAGGAGATTTACATTTAAGAGGCTCAGCATATAGCATTTATAATGGTTATGATGCGACCTTTCATAATGATAGTGCAGTAGGATGGTTGGCAGGTTTAGCTTATCAGATCCCTGAAATTGCTCTAAAGGCTGCAATTACTTATCGTTCTGAAATAGATCATAAGATTCGCACAGATGAAACCATTAAACTTGCTAATGCACTCACTGCAAATGTCACTGCATTGGATAAGACATTAGATCAACTCGCTACAACAGGTCAATTATCATCAAATCAGGCTGATGCAATACAGAAGACAATTAGTGACATTGTGACTGCAAATCGGCAACAAGGGCAATCCCAAATTACAACGCCTCAATCTGTCAACATAGATTTTCAAACAGGGATAATGAAAAACACAGTGTTATTTGCCACTATGCGTTGGGTTGATTGGAAAAATTTTACGATAAGACCATACAAATTTGGAAAGGTGACAGAAGCTGTTGGTTCTATGACTGGAAAGATGAATGGATTTAACTTAGTTGAGTATTCCGATGATCAATGGTCAGCCAATGTTGGAGTTGGGCGAAAAATAAATGAATATTGGTCGGGTAATCTTTCAATAGGTTGGGATTCAGGGGCTGGTAATCCAATAACAACACTTGGTCCTGTGAATGGCTATTGGAATGTGGGACTTGGTCTACAATACAGTCCAACTGCTCAAACTTTTATTGCTGGTGGTATTAAATATTTTTGGTTAGGAAATGCCAATGCGCAATCAGGTTCACAGTTTGGTACAAATGATTATATTGCTCAGTTTGAAGATAATAATGCAATCGCATATGGTCTCAAAATTGGTTATCGCTTTTAATAAATAGGTTTCAACGACTTTTTATTTAATGCCCAATGATTCTAAGTAGCATTTGTACTTTTAACTCATTTATGCCCATTGGTTTTAGAGCAATTGTAAATCATATGGGCACTTAGACAGGAATCTAAGAAGAGCAGTGAATAGTATGAAACTTATATTTTTAGAACCAATCATTTTAACAATATTCTACTCTAGCTTTGTTTATTTTACTTGATAACTACCCTTCTATTATCAATGGTTTTTGTTGTAAAAAGAGTGAATCTTTTTTACTGAAAAAGTATCCGTAAAAATAATTATATCATATAGAGTCTTTCATAATTTTCTAAGAAAATACCTATTTTAATAAAATTCTCAAATTTATAAAAAATGACTAAAATTTAAGTTATTGAAAATAATAATAAAAATATTTGGCACGCTGTTTGCAATATAACTAATGTAAGTGATTAAGGAACTTCAATCATGCTAAACGATGCTACGCCACCGCCAGTATGTTTTGTTCATGTCACAGGGACACAAAATAATAAGTTCGTAGAATTTGAATTTTCAATTGGAGATCCAGATTTGTCAGTCGAACTCATTATGCCTTTTGATGCATTTGAAGAGTTTTGTACTCAACATAATGTTCAAAAGCTCAGTGCAAGTGAACAGGCAAAAATTGAATTTGATCGTATGAAATGGCGTTATGGTCAACCAGGTATAAAAGAATAGTAAAGATCAGGGAGTTTGATCATGCAAATAGATATTAAGACATCCACAGTACAGCCAATTCGAAATACATATAAGTATGTAGAAGAACGTTTTGGTGATAAAATAGCAACACGTTATCAAGAAGCGAGCTATGACCTTCAGGAAGAAATAAATTTTCATTATCGCCCACTTTTTAATTCTGATTACGAAATTTTTGATAAGGAAAAAACTGTAATCAAAATGCAAGATTGGTATGCCTTAAAAGACCCGCGCCAGTTGTATTATGGAACTTATACGTTAGCGCGTTCACGCTTACAGGAAGTACAGGAAAGTAATTTTACTCTCACTGAGAAAAATAACTTATTGGCTTATATTCCTGAACAAGTTTTAGCAAAAATTAGTACATTGTTAATACCTCTACGTCATTATGAGTGGGGAGCAAATATGAACAATAGCTATATTACTGGTGAAGGTTATGGTGCAGTTTTAACCAATGCTGCAATGTTCTGTACCATGGATCGTTTAGGTAATGCACAATTTTTGACTCGTATAGGACTTATTATTGGTGAAAACCAAACTGTCTTTTTACAGGAAGGTAAAAATGACTGGCTAATGAATCCACACTGGCAGCCACTCCGTAAAAGTATAGAAGAACTTTTTCTTATCAAAGATTGGTTTGAATTATTTGTTGCGCAAAATTTTGTTTTAGATGGCTTTATTTTCCCATATGTAAAATATGTTATTCATAATAAATTTGTCCCTAACGGTGCAAATACCATCGTTATGTTAACTGCATTTTTAAACGAATGGTTTGATGATACATCGAATTGGATAAACGCTGTATTAAAAACCACAGCAGCCGAGTCAGAGAATAATAAGACTCAATTAATCGAATGGATTGAGAAATATCGACCACAAGCATTTGAAGCAATTACACAATTGAATGAAGCATTAGGGTTCGAAGATCAAATCATTGATTTTGTTAAAGATCAATTTCAGACTCGTCTAGAAAAATTAAAATTGGTTTAAGGAGCAAAAAAAATGGCTGGAAATGTTTTTATTGCTTTTCAGGCAAATGATGACACACGTCCAATTGTAGATGCAATTGAAAAGGATAATCCTGACGTAGATATTCAATATTTACCAGCAATGGTAAAAATTAACAGTAATAAACCATTGGTAATAAATCGCGAGTCAGTTGAAGAAAATATTGGACGCTCTTGGGATATTCAGGAAATCCATATAAATCTAATCAGTATTTCAGGTTATATCGACGAAACGGAAGACTGTTTCACCATAGCATGGAAAAATTAAAAGCAAGGAAATGCAAACATGAACTCAAAGATTAAAGATACGGCAAAAGCTAAATTAAGCTTAAAAGACAAATACAATGTAATGACTCGAGATTTAGGTTGGGATACAAGTTATGTAAAAATGGATGATGTATTTCCCTATGATCAATTTGAAGGGATTAAAATTCATGATTGGGACAAATGGGAGGATCCATTTCGACTTACTATGGATTCTTATTGGAAATATCAGGCAGAGAAAGAACGTAAACTTTACTCGATTATTGATGCTTTTGCGCAAAATAATGGGCATTTAAATGTAACTAATGCTCGATATATAAATGCACTAAAACTGTTTTTAACAGGTGTTACGCCGCTTGAATACAATGCTCATCGTGGTTTTGCTCAGGTAGGTCGACGTTTACGTGGTGTAGGTCCACGTGTTGCTTCACAAATGCAGGCAATTGATGAGTTGCGTCATTGCCAGACTCAAATTCATACGATGAGTCATTACAATCGTTACTTTAATGGATTTCATTCATGGCCTCAAAATTATGACCGTGTATGGTATTTATCTGTTTCAAAATCATACATTAATGATGCAATGACAGCAGGACCATTTGAGTATCTTGTTGCTTTTTCTTTCTCATTTGAATATGTATTGACTAATTTACTCTTTATGCCATTTATGTCAGGTGCTGCCTACAATGGAGATATGGCAACGGTTACTTTCGGTTTCTCTGCACAGTCAGATGAAGCACGTCATATGACACTTGGAATTGAGGTGATCAAGTTTATTTTGGAACAAGATCCAGAAAATATTCCAATCGTTCAAAAATGGATTGATAAATGGTTCTGGCGAGGTTACCGCTTACTTACACTTGTTGGCATGATGATGGATTATATGCTACCAAAGAAAATCATGTCTTGGCGTGAAGGTTGGGAAATCTACTTTGAGCAAAGCGGTGGTGCATTATTCAAAGATTTAGAGCATTACGGTATTCGTATGCCGAAATATTGGGAAGAAAGCGTTGCTGAAAAGGAACATATTACCCATCAAGCTTGGAGTATGTTTTATCAATATGGTTGGGCAACAGGTCTTCATTCATGGTTGCCAAGTGATGAAGAAATGGATTGGTTCAGTAAAGAATACCCAAATACTTTTGATAAGCTATATCGACCTCAATATGAGAAATGGCGTGAGTTGGAAAAAGAAGGAAAACGGTGGTTTAACACCAGTCTACCTTGTTTATGTCAAACTTGTCAGATTCCATTGATTTTCACTGAAATTAATGAACCAGAGGTTCGTCGTCATCGATTCTCCGTCTATAAAAGTGAAAATTATCATTTCTGTTCTGATGGTTGTAAGGACATCTTTGATAATGAACCTGAAAAATATGTGCAAGCATGTTTACCAGTACAACAAATGCTGCAAGGCAAAGCAGGAGGACCTTCTCCTGAGGAAATTATTACTTGGATGCATTTAGTGCCAGGTCAGGATACTGGACCATTTGAAACTTCTCCTGATGCTAAAAATTGGGCAGAGTGGAAAGGGCTGTAAGCATTTCAGCTTAATTAATCGCAACTAAAAATTCAAATTCTTAAATTTTCGGTGCTATCAAATGCACCGATAGGAGATTTCTATGCCTGTAGTTTCTTATCAGTCAAATTATGTAGGACAAGTTCGTGATAGCCAAGATCAATTCAATGGTCATCAATTATTGTTCATCGAATGGCTTGGGCACTTTAGTATTGCTTCACCAATTGCCGTCTTAGTGAAACCTGAGATGACTTTTCAAAATTTAATTGACCAAGTTCTAGCAGCGAGCTCTTTCGTGAATGTAGATGATTGGAAAAATATCGATTGGTCTAAGGTGAAGTGGACGCATTTTAAAAAGTCAATGATTGTGGAATTAAATTCAAGCTTAGCACAAGCTGGGATTAGCCATAAATCAATGCTTACTTTTGAAACTCCTGCATTAACAGGAATATAGGAGTTTCCCATGTCTTATGAATTAACGATTGAGCCTGTTGGGCAAGTCATTGAAATCGAAGAAAATCAAACTATTCTTGATGCTGCATTGCGTGCAGGAATTTGGCTACCTCATGCTTGTGGACATGGATTGTGTGGAACATGCAAAATTCAAGTTGTTGAAGGTGAGGTGCAGTTAGGTGAAGCTTCTCCATTTGCTCTAATGGATATGGAGCGTATGGAAGGCAAAGCCCTTGCATGCTGTGCAACACTTGAATGCGATGTCACTATAGAAGTCGAAATGGATGAAGATGCTGATGCAAAGGGTTATCCATTGCAAGACTTCATTGGCACTGTAGTAAAAATTGAAGACCTAACACCAACGATCCGAGGTATTTATTTAGAAGTGGCGGCAGGCTTTCAATTTCAGGCAGGTCAATACATTAATTTGTATGTACCTGGTTTGGAAGAGCCTCGTGCATTTTCAATTGCCAGTGCACCTTCTGACGCGAATTTAATTGAACTGAATATTCGTAAAGTCCCTGGTGGTAAAGCCACAATGTGGTTACATGAAGATCTACAAGTGGGGAAGTCTCTTAATTTTAGTGGTCCTTTAGGTCGATTTTACACCCGTCATTCAGATCCGAATGCAGCATTGTTTATTGCTGGTGGTTCAGGTTTATCTAGCCCTAAATCTATGATTTTAGAATTGCTTGAAGCTGGTGATACACGGAATATTACTTTGATGCATGGCGCACGGAATCAGGAGGAGTTGTATTACAGTCAACTCTTTGCAGATTTAGAAAAACAATATCCACAATTTAAATATATTCCAGTCTTATCGGACGAAGCATTGGAAAGTAATTGGACAGGTGAACGAGGTTTTGTACACGATGCTGCAAACAAAATTTTCAATCAGGATTTCCGTGGACACAAAGCTTACCTTTGCGGACCACCAATGATGATAGAAGCGTGTATTCGAGTTTTGATTCGTGGGCGCTTATTTGAGCGTGATATTCATATGGAAAAATTCTTGAATGCAGCAGATGCCAACAGTCAAATGGTTAAGAGTCCTTTATTTAGAAATATTTAAGGAGCATCGCTTATGTATTGCATACGGATTTTAAATAATGATGAAGAGTTTAGCTGTATCGAAAACTCTTCAGTGCTACAAAGTATGAAATCATTGAATCGGAAGGGAATTCCAGTCGGATGCAGAGGCGGTGGATGCGGTATTTGCCGTATCCAGATTCAGCAAGGTCAGTTCAAAAAGAAACGTATGAGTAGAGCCCATATCAGTGAGTTAGATGAACAACATGGAATTGTTTTAGCCTGCTGTATTTATCCACGGTCTGATCTCGAAATTACTGTACTAGGGTTAAAACAAATAGATAAGAAGAAGGAAATAGAAAATGAGTAATCAAGGTGTATTGCGTCCTGGGCACGTCATTATTCGTGTTTTGGATATTCATGAAGCAAAAGATTATTACGTCAATGTGCTTGGATTAATTGAAACTGCACAAGATGCGAATGGCAAAGTGTATTTAAAGGCTTGGGATGAGCATGATCATCACAGTATCGTTTTACAGGAAGCTGATGAGCCAGGAATTGAAGTCATGGCATTTAAAGTTAGTGATGAGGCAACTTTAAAACGCTTGGCAAATGAGATTGAAAATTTTGGTATTAAAACAGAGCTTTTTGCTGCCAACACTCATTTAGCGACAGGTAAACGTGTACGTTTTACAGCACCTACGGGTCATGTCTTTGAACTTTATTCAGAAAAGGAGCTTGTAGGCAATGGTATGCCTGTTGTTAATCCAGGCGTTAAAGCGCCAAATCTCAAAGGCATTCATCCAAACAACTTCGACCATTGTGCTTTGATTGGTGATGATGTTGAAGGAAGTTATAAATTATTTGTGAATGTCTTAGGTTTTCAACTAGCTGAACGTGTCATAGCGGGTGATAACATGATTGCAGCATTTCTCTCCTGTAGTAATAAACCACATGATGTTGCATTCATTCATGCACCAGTCAAAGGAAAACTCCATCACTTATCTTTTGCAGTTGATTCTTGGGCGCATGTCTTAAATGCGGCAGACAAAATTGCAGAAAATGAAGTCCCTCATGAAATTGGTCCAACTCGTCACGGTATTACGCGTGGGGAAACCATCTATTTCTTTGATCCATCTGGTAACCGCAATGAAATTTTTAGTGGTGGATATCTGTGGTATCCAGACCGTCCAATTTTGACATGGACTGTTGATGAACTGCCTAAGGCTTTGTTCTTTCATGAACGCAAACTTAACGAGACTTTTTTAAGTGTAATGACCTGATTACATAGCAATCAAATATTGAATAGGACATTTAAATATGAATAGCAATCCAGAACTCGCAAAAAGCTTAAAAACAGGAAATTTTGCAACCAATTACCATGATTTAGGTGAAGGCTTTCCTGTTGTGATGATTCATGGTTCAGGTCCTGGTGTGACTGCTTGGGCAAATTGGCGCTTGATTATGCCTGTACTGGCACAAAAGTTTCGTGTAATTGCTCCAGATATGGTGGGTTTTGGTTACAGTGAACGCCCGAAAGGGATTGTATATAGTAAAGAAGTATGGGTGCAGCAGCTCAAAGATTTATTGGATGAATTAAATCTTGAGCAGGTTGATTTAGTTGGTAATTCATTTGGTGGTGGTATTTCGATTGCATTTGCCATTGCATATCCAGAACGAGTTAGACGGTTAATTTTGATGGGAAGTGCAGGAACACCTTTTGAGCTTACTGATGCTTTAGATAAGGTTTGGGGCTATGAACCATCATTTGAAAGTATGCGTGAGATGCTCGATATTTTCGCTTATAACCGTAACTTAGTAACAGATGAACTTGCAGAATTGCGTTACCAAGCCAGTATACGTCCAGGCTTTCAGGAGGCTTTTTCTGCTATGTTCCCTGCACCAAGGCAGCGTTGGGTTGATACTTTAGCTAGCCCTGAAGCTGATGTTCGTAGCTTACCACATCAAACTTTAATTATTCATGGACGTGATGACTTGGTCATTCCACTTGAAAGTTCAATTACTTTATTGAATTGGCTACAACATGCTCAATTGCATGTGTTTGGAGAGTGTGGTCATTGGGCGCAAATTGAACATGCAGGTCGTTTTAGTCAGTTGGTTGAAAACTTTTTATTAGAATAATTCAAAAATATTTTAAACCCGCATTTAAAAGGATATTTAAATGAAAAAATTATATAAAAATATAATCGTAGCCATTTTATTTGGCTTAGCAATGGTGGATAGCTATGCAACGGAAAATGGTGTGGATTCAGCAGCGCTTGGTGCTGAAGGATTCACCGCAGGAGCACTGCCGCCACCAGGAGTGTATTTATTATCTTATTATCAAAATTATCATGCAAATAAAATGCTAGATAACCAAGGCGATGTTTCTGTACCTGATTTTCATGTTGATTCAAATGCTTTAGTTACACGTTTAGTATGGATGACAGACAAAAAAATTTTAGGTGGTAATTTAGGTTTTTACGCTGTACAGCCATTTGCGGATTTAAGAATTTCTGTTGCTGGTATGTCTGATAGTAACAAAGGCTTAGGTGATTTAATTTTTGCACCATTGTTGTCATGGCATTCAGGCAATCATCATTGGGCTACGTCCATTGAAGGTGTATTTCCAACGGGTGACTATGATGCACCAACAATTGTAAAACCGATTGTGGCAAATTTAGGAAAAAATTATTACACAGTTCGACCCATGTTCGCTTATAGCTACTTAGGTCATGGCTTGGATTTATCCACTAAAGTTTCATACAGCTTTAACACTGAAAATAATGATACAAATTATCAATCTGGTGACTATCTGGCAGCAGATTACAGTTTTGGTTATAAAGTTACCCCCTCATTGACATTTGGTGCCCAAGGCTATGTTTTTAAACAGCTTACCGATGATGAAAGTAATTATGTCGATATTGGAAATAAGGGGCAAGTCATTGGTGTTGGTCCTGGTATTCATTATCAACCTGAGCCGAATTGGTATTTGGAAGGTAAATACATGAAAGAAATTGAAGTCAAAAACCGTCCAGAAGGTAGTGCCACTTGGATGAAATTTGTTTGGACATTCTAACCTAAAGGGTGAAAAAGATGGATTCAAATTTAGTCTTATTGGCTGATGCGCTGCATCATGCTGAAGAGACCCAACAGCCTATAGCCCCCATCCGTGCAGAACTGGGAGAATATGCCACAGTAGATGATGCCTATAGCATTCAGGACATCAATACCAAACGTGCTTTGCAACAAGGACGCCGTTTAGTAGGCCGAAAAATTGGTCTGACTTCTGTTGTTGTGCAGAAGCAGTTGGGTGTGGATTCTCCAGACTTCGGCATGTTGTTTACCGACATGGCTTATGGTGATGGTGAAGTGATTCCTACAAGTAAACTGATTCAGCCTAAAGTTGAGGCGGAAATTGCTTTGGTACTCAAAGCCGATCTCACTCAAGCCAAGCATACCTATGCCGATATTATCAGCGCAACGGATTATGCTTTAGCAGCTATTGAGGTGGTGGATAGTCGCATCGAAAACTGGAAAATCTCACTGCTGGACACAGTTGCAGACAATGCTTCATCTGCCGCTTATGTGCTGAGTTCGCAGCCAGTTTTACTTGCAAATGTTGATTTAGTGAATTGCAAAATGCAGATGACCCGAGCGGGTGAAGTGGTATCGGAAGGCATCGGCAAAGCCTGCTTAGCTAATCCTTTAAATGCTGCTGTGTGGCTAGCTGATGAAATGGTGAAACGCGGTCGTCCATTGCAAAAAGGTGATTTGGTGCTGACTGGCGCTTTGGGGCCAATGGTTGCGGCACATCCAGGCGATGAGTTTCAGGTACAGATTGAAGGTTTTGGTTCAGTGACTGCTGTATTTGCATCGTCCAATACATAAGGAAAACAACATGTCAAAAATTAAAAGCGCCATTATCGGTTCGGGCAATATCGGCACTGACCTGATGATTAAAATCATGCGCAATGCCCAATATGTTGAAATGGGCGCAATGGTCGGGGTTGATCCAAACTCCGACGGTTTAGCCCGCGCTGCGCGTTTCGGCTTTGAAACCACAGCAGAAAGTGTGGAAGGCTTACTGCATTTACCTTGCTTTAAAGACATAAAAATTGTTTTTGATGCGACTTCAGCAAGTGCACATGCACATCATAATGCAGTGTTACAGCAGCATGGCATTCAGGTGATTGACCTGACTCCTGCTGCCATTGGTCCTTATGTGGTGCCTGTGGTCAATCTGGATGAACACATGAATGCGCTAAATATCAACATGGTGACATGTGGCGGTCAGGCAACCATTCCCATGGTGAAAGCAGTTTCCCGAATTGCCAAAGTACATTATGCCGAAATCATTGCCTCAATTGCCAGTAAATCGGCAGGGCCTGGCACACGCGCCAATATTGATGAATTTACCGAAACCACCTCTAAAGCGATTGAAGAAGTGGGCGGTGCGCAAAAAGGCAAAGCCATCATTATTATGAACCCAGCTGAACCACCTTTAATCATGCGCGACACAGTGTATTGCCTAGCAGAGCTGGGTGCAGATCAAGAGGCAATCCGCCAATCGGTCAAAGAGATGGCAGATGCCGTTCATGCTTATGTTCCGGGTTACCGCCTGAAGCAGGAAGTGCAATTTGAAGAGTTTGGCACAGACCGTCCTTTAAATATTTCAGGATTAGGCAAATTAACTGGTCTAAAAGTGTCGATTTTTCTAGAGGTTGAAGGCGCAGCACACTACTTACCCGCTTATGCAGGCAACTTAGACATTATGACCAGTGCGGCTTTGGCGGCAGCAGAACGCTTTGCTGAAACACAACTGAATCAAAAACTAGACTCAAATTCCATAACAACAGAAGGAGCATAAAATGATAGATCCGCAACGTAAAATTTATGTTTCTGATGTGACTTTACGCGATGGTATGCATGCCATTCGCCATCAGTATTCCCCAGATCAAGTTCGTCAAATCGCGCGCGCTTTAGATGAAGCGGGTGTTGACAGCATTGAAGTGGCGCATGGTGACGGTCTGCAAGGTTCCAGTTTCAATTATGGCTTTGGTGCACATAGTGATTTAGAGTGGATTGAAGCGGTTGCCAGTGAAGTAAAACATGCCAAAGTAGCGACATTGCTTCTACCAGGCATTGGCACTATTCATGATTTAAAAGCTGCTTATGATGCAGGTGCACGCGTGGTGCGTGTGGCGACACATTGTACCGAAGCAGATGTATCTAAACAACATATTGAATATGCACGTGAACTGGGGATGGACACCGTGGGTTTCTTGATGATGAGCCACATGAATACGCCAGAAGGCTTGGCACAGCAAGGAAAATTGATGGAAAGTTATGGTGCAGAGTGTATCTATGTGGTGGACTCAGGTGGCGCCATGAATATGTATGACATAGCGGACCGTTTTAAAGCCATGAAAGATGTACTTAAGCCTGAAACTGAAACCGGTATGCATGCACATCACAACTTGAGTTTAGGGGTAGCCAACAGTATTGTGGCACTTGAGCATGGCTGTAACCGTATTGATGCCAGCTTAACAGGCATGGGGGCAGGTGCAGGCAATGCACCATTGGAAGTGTTTATTGCTGCGGCACAGCGTATGGGCTTAAACCATGGCTGTGATGTAAAAAAACTGATTGATGCTGCCGAAGATATTGTACGTCCATTGCAAGAGAGACCAGTACGAGTAGACCGTGAAACGTTGGCTCTTGGTTATGCAGGAGTTTATTCAAGTTTTTTACGTCATGCTGAAACTGCTGCTCAGAAATATGGTCTGTCAGCATTTGACATATTGGTTGAACTTGGCAAACGGCGTATGGTAGGAGGGCAGGAAGATATGATTGTCGATGTTGCACTGAATATGCTGAAAAATAAGAAAGTAGTTTAAATTTGTAAGGCAGTTGAGCGATTTCGACTGTCTTTTTTTTAACGAAAAGGAATAAAAACATAGGGATCTTAAGATGAATAATTATGATGAATTACCGCGTACACCTGCCAACTTTGTAGCATTGTCACCGTTGCGTTATTTAGAGCGTGCTGCTTATATTTATCCACATCAGGATGCGATCGTACATGGTGCTCGTCATATCTCATGGCGTGAGACTTACACCCGTTGTCGCCAGTTTGCACATCAATTACAAAATCTAGGCATCAAAAAGAACGATACTGTTTCTGTATTGCTCCCAAATATTCCTGCGATGGTTGAAGCACATTTTGCAGTGCCTATGTCAGGTGCTGTACTCAACACCTTAAATACCCGTTTAGATGCAAAAACCATTGCTTTCATGCTTGAGCATGCCGAAACCAAAGTACTTTTGGTCGATCCTGAATTTGCAGCATTGGCGCAAGAAGCTATCGCGCTGATTGATCAGGAAATCTATATCATTGATGTAGCAGATGTAGAATACGAAGCTACTGATACAACCGCACGCATTGGTCAGATCGAATATGAAGACTGGCTCAAAAACGGAGATGAAAACTTTGAATGGCATTTACCGCAAGATGAATGGGATGCAATCAGTCTAAATTATACTTCAGGTACGACAGGCAACCCGAAAGGTGTGGTCTATCATCATCGTGGTGCCTATATCAATGCAGCAAGTAATATCATTGCCTGTGGCATGACCCCACGTTGTAAATATTTATGGACATTGCCTCTGTTCCATTGCAATGGTTGGTGCTTTGCTTGGACTGTGGCGGCAAATGGCGGTACCAATATTTGTTTACGTAAAATTGATCCTGAACTGATTTTTAAATTGATTGATCAATACAAAGTCGATTATTTCTGTGGTGCACCGATTGTATTGTCTATGCTGATCAATACACCGAAAGAGCAACAAATCAAATTTACCCATCGTGTTGAAGTCATGGTGGCAGGTGCTGCACCGCCTGCGGCAATTATTGAAGGCATGCATCATATTGGTGTACAGGTCAATCATGTTTATGGTTTAACTGAAACCTATGGTCCATCTGCACTATGCGCCTCACAAGCAGGTTGGAGTGAACTTTCAATCAGCGAACAAGCACAGTTACATTCCCGTCAAGGCGTACCTTATCCATTACAAGATGGTATGCGTGTGCTTGACCCTGAAACCATGCAGCCCGTTCCTAATGATGGAACCACCATGGGCGAAATCATGTTCCGTGGCAATATTGTCATGAAGGGTTATCTGAAAAATACGCAAGCGACTGAAGAAGCCTTTAAAGGCGGATGGTTCCATACGGGTGACCTTGCGGTTTGCCAACCTGATGGTTATGCCAAAATTATGGATCGCTCGAAAGACATTATCATTTCTGGGGGAGAAAATATCTCTTCTCTTGAAGTTGAGGAAGTACTTTATACCCATCCAGCTATCATGACGGCGGCTGTGGTGGCAAAACCTGATCCACGTTGGCAGGAAGTACCTTGTGCCTTTATTGAGCTTAAAAATGGGGCGGAAACCACACCTGAAGACGTGATCGAGTTCTGCAAACAACACTTAGCGCGTTTTAAAGTCCCTAAAGATGTGGTGATTGATGAAATTCCAAAAACGTCAACAGGCAAGTTACAGAAGTTCATCTTAAGAGATTGGGCGAAAGAACGTTCAGTCGGTGAGTAGAACTTATGATTCTTTAAAATGGACATGATTGCTAAAGTATAAGAGTTTAAATGAGATAACATTGTTAATGTATTAAAAAATACACAAGGATGTGTAATGCAAAAATATCAAAGATTAACGGGTTGGGATGAAAACTCTCCAGGGATTGCTGAAATTGCGTCTAAATTAAAATTTTCATTTGATACTGGGGAAATTTGGCTTGATGAAGAACGTATGATTTTACTACACTCATCATCGTTCATTGAATTGTATAAAGAGTTGATTAATACATTAGGCTCTCAACGAGCTAGAGGTGTTTTAACGCGTATTGGCTATGCTTCTGGTTTAAGGGATGCCGAAATAATAAAAGCTCGTTATAAAAATTTGCCAGACTTAGAAATGTTGCATAAAGGCACTCTATTACACTCTTTAGAAGGTATGGTTTTAGTAGAATTAAAAGAAGTCGAAATAGATATTAATGCAGGTAAATATTATGTTGATGCTATTTGGAAAAACTCTATTGAAAGTCAAATTCATAGTAATATTTTTAACCATACAGGTGTTCCCACAAGTTGGATTGAAACAGGATATGCCACTGGGTTTGTTTCAGGAATTACTGGGAAATTTATTCTACATAAAGATGTAGAGCATACATTAGAAGGTACTAGATTTATCGGTAAACCTTTAGAAGAGTGGGAAAATACAGAAGAATATTTAGAGTTGTATAATCCTGATTCTATTGTAGAAAAAATTTTAGATTTACAAGAGGAATTAGATCAATTAAAAGCAAGCATACCTCTAACTTTACCCTTTGACATTATTGGTCAATCTAAGACTTTTAAAGAGGCTTGGATGCTCGCCGAAAAAGCATCAAAAAGTCCAGTCACTGTATTGTTACTTGGTGAAACTGGTGTAGGAAAAGAAGTTTTTGCGCGGCAGTTACATCAGACGAGCTTAAGGTCTAATAACGCATTTGTAGCTGTAAACTGCGGGGCTTTACCTGATGACTTGATTGAGTCAGAACTATTTGGTGTGGAGAAAGGTGCTTATACTGGTGCGCATATTTCACGAATAGGACGATTTGAAAGAGCTGAAGGGGGTACCATTTTCTTAGATGAAATTGGTGAGCTAAGTTCAAGTGCGCAAACTCGATTGCTGAGAGTTTTACAAAATGGTGAACTTGACCGTTTAGGAGATACTCAAACCCGAAAAATTGATGTACGGGTGATTGCTGCAACAAATGTTAACTTACTAGAAGCAGTAGAAAAAGGTACTTTTAGAAGGGATTTATATTTTCGTCTAAATGTTTTTCCGATTGTGATACCACCTTTACGTGAACGTAAAGAAGATATTTATAGCCTTGCTCAATTATTTATTGAAAAATTTTCACAAAGAGAAGGGAAAAAAATTAAAGGATTGACTGACAAAGCTTATAAGCAGCTAAATACATATGATTGGCCAGGTAATATTCGTGAATTGGAAAATGCAATGGAGCGTGCAATAATTTTAGTGGATGATCATTGTTATATAGATGAGTCGATGCTTTTTCTAAATAGTAGTGAATACAAAGTTACTTTTTTAAATCAAGATGGCAATATTGAACTAAGTGAAAAAGATCCTGATCGAAAAATTATAGAAGAAATTATTAAAAGACAAATTCCGTTAGAGGTTTTAGAAAAGAAAATTGCAATTCAAGCCATTCATGAATGCGATGGAAATCTATCAGCCGCCGCACGGTTGATGGGTATTACTAGGGCTCAGATAGGATATCTATTTAAAAAGTTATCTTCTTAAGCTAAGCATTTAATGCAATAAGACAATGAAAAGAGATGTATCATTTTCTTAAAATAGCCCCTTTAGAATAGCGAAAAACATTCTCAACTTTTATGATAAAAAATATTTTTGAGAAAATATTTGCTCATTTAATTTTATTGTTTATATTAATGAGCAAATATATTCTCATTTTATTGAGTTTGTGATATTTTTGAGAAAATATTTGCTCACTTTATCTATGGAAAAATTAACGATTCAGGCGCTTCTCGATCAAGAATGGCAAGATATCGCAGAACTCAGGATATTAGATCCACATAAAGGGGCTGCAAGTGGGTGCGAGTTAGTCTATGAATTAGAATATGCCATTTCTCATCTAGAGAAGACAGATGAATACGCATGTAGCGTAGGACTTCCTGTGCAAATTATGATTCAACATGAGTCGAAAGTTTGGTTTGGTTTTTTAGATGATATTGCCCCGTCTGGTGCTGCTCGACGTTATTTAGTCCAATATTTAGGTCTGCAAAAACTTTCACCTGCTGAACAGGATTTTACGTTATTAGAAAAAGGCACAATTGCGCCTGTAGGAAATCTAAGAATTAAGGAATCAGTGCCATCAATTCATGCAGAGTCAACATTACACTTACGTAAATTTACTATAGATGATGTTACAGAACGGAATATTGATTTTCTTGAATACGCACAACAAATGGGTGCGATTAGTGGCGGTGCAACAGGTGCAGGGGGGGAGGCTCCAAAACTACTGATTCGAGTGTCAAGCAATCAACAAGTTTGGATTGATACTTATCAAAATTCTTTTGATGAACCAGATCAGTATTATCTAGTTAAATTTCCTCGAAATAAACGTAGTGCAATAGACTGTGACATTTTAAGGGCAGAGTATCATTTTTATCATATTCTTAATGAACTTGGATTTATAAGCATTGAAACTTCTCAAATGAGACTGATTGAAGGTCAGAAATATCCATCGTTATGGCTACCAAGATTTGATACAGAATGGCGTAATCAACAATGGTATCGACTCGGGCTTGAGTCGGTTTATTCTATATTGAATAAAGCATCAGGCAGTCATTTGAATCATTTTGAGGTGATAGATGCGCTTTGCCGTTTATTAAAATCGGTGAATAAAAACTTTGATGCTTCGAAGTTTGTTTGTGAATGGTTACAAAGAGATCTACTCAATATCATTTTTGGTAACTCAGATAATCATGGTCGTAATACGTCATTCTTAAAAAAATCAGGACAAATATTTCTTGCTCCAATTTACGATTTTGCTCCAATGAAAGCTGATCCTGAAGTTGTCACAAGGTCAACAACATGGGGAAGTCCATATGAGGAAGGGGGAGAATATCGTTGGGATGATATTACACAAAATCTTGCACATTGGTGCGAACCACATATTTCTTTAAATACTTTAAAAACATTGGCTCAGCAACTTATAGGGCTTAAACAGCAATTAATCAACAAAGGTGTTCCCCAAACCATTATAGATATGCCAGTTCTAGGATATGACTTTATTGAAGCCAAATTGACACGATGGGAGCTATTATGAAAAAGAACAATCAGCCAGTTGATCGTCAACAATTACTTATTGATTTATATACGCAATATTTATTCGGTAAAATTACATTGGGGCAACTGCTGAGCTATTTACGAAAAAATGTACTTGGATTATCGCAAGAAAAATATGCAGAAATGGTGGGCATTAGTCGGCGTACTTTAACTGATGTTGAACAAGATAAAGGTCAATTGACTCAGGTCGTTTTGGATAAGGTTTTTAAACCACTTGGCTTAAAAACGGGTCTTGTACCTACACATGAGCATATTATTCATAAAATTATTCAGTCATCTAATTGTCATGATTAAAATTTTGGTTGTGCTCTAAAAGTATATGCAGACAATAGGAAGCAATGAAAATTCGTTTATTTTAAATATGTGAAAATCTAAATGTATGATGCTAAATGTTAAGAGTAAAATAAAGGACATCATTTCATTTAATTTTCGACCAAAAAATGAAGTGATGTCCATTTACTCATTCATATTGTTGCTTACAGTTTTGATGTACGAATAAATAAAAAGCGCGATTTTTTGATTTAATTACCTCTGTTTAAATCTGTTTTTCTAGTACATAACGTACACTTGAGCTATCCGCAGGTGGATTTTTAACTGAATAGGATTTTATTCGAAGTGTTGCTTGTCGAGTAGGATTGTGTTCATAACCTTCTATTGGTGTATAAAGATTATACCAAGCACTGTTTTTATAAATTTTTTGACCATTTTCATCAAAAACAAATTTTTTATATTGCAAACACTCAGTTACACCTATGCCATGGCATACTCTTTTTTGAGGTGCTATTTCCATAAAAATAGTTTCATAATGAGCTTGAGGCGCAGTACTTTGAGCCATAAGATGAGATGTAATAACTAAAGAAAATGATAACGCTACGATTTGTTTTAACATAATTGTATCCTTCGGGCATTTATGTTTTAGGATCTTGATAACAGCACTGTGCTGTGAGTTTGAATTAGATGATGTCTATAATTCATAAGTCCAAGTAGATAAAGGTTGATGATGTAGGTGTAAGCAAATATTCTTAATGGATTCAATCTGTTGGATATTTGAATGATCCCATTCTTCTAGTGTGCTATAACAGATATGAATGCCTGTAGGCTGAAACTCTCTCGCTAAAGATTGTGATAATGCTCGCTTCGCTGCAGACAAACTTTGACTTAATAAATGATCATATTTTTCTTCAGTATGTGCTGCATCTAAAAAGATAAGGCTACCTTTTTGATTATTTAACATCTGTTGAATAACATGCTGTGCAATTAAAGTGGTGGTTAAACCCGTTTTTTTCCATTGAAAATTTTGCTGTTTGATTGAAGCTTCTATGGTGTCTGTTCTGTTGCTAAAACAAGGTAGAAAAACACACATTTCAATATGATATTTAATGTTTTCAATATATTGTAATAACTTATATAAAGCGGTTGGATGAGATAAGTCTAAGCTTAATGTAATGACATTATGATATATAGATGAAATAGCTTTGAATGAATATTGTTGTTCGATATGGACAATTTGATAAATCTTAGCAAATGGATGCGTTGTATTTTCCTGAGCAAATAACTGACTGAGGTTTTCAGCATCGTCACCTACAATAAAAATACAATTTGATTTAGCCTGATTTGAATGGAATAAGCGTAAAATAGGAAGTCCTGAACGTGTATTTTTCATATTAAAACTTCTCCTGATATGGACGTAAATCTAACTCATGTGTCCATAATTCTTTTTTCTGCTGATACAGCATCCAATAATTTTCAGCAATAGCATCAATATTTAAACCACCCGTTCCACGTGTTAAGCGTAACAATCTGCCAAAACCTAAAACTGCCTGATTCACTCGATCACCATCTACCATACCGTCAATGACAACATGGGCAATATGAATATTCAGGGGTTTGTAGATTTTTGCTAGATTTAAAGCATAGTTTCTCAGTGCCGATTTGCCCATGGTAAAGGCAGCAAAGTAGGGTTTACCACGCATAGAAGCGCTCGCACCTGTAAAAATGAGTGTGCCGTTTTGCTGGTGTTGAAAAACATTTAAACTGTATTGTGAAACAATATAAGCCGATGAGAACGTTGATTTCCACATTTTATTAAAGAAACCTGCTGTGGTTTTTAAGAAAATAGATGGAATATTTCCGCCAACATTATGAATAACGGCTTCGACCCGCTCTTGATGAATGCTATCAAATAATGCTTTTACTTCAGCTTGATTTTCGATATTGATGCAATGGGAAATTGCCTGCCCACCCAGATTGATAATTTCAGTCGTAACCCGATCTACTTTTGTGGCTGTACGACCTACAACATGAACTTTTAGCCCTTCTTGTGCAAAACGTCGGCATACTGCAGCACCAATTCCACGTTGAGCACCAACGCCAAAAACAACAACACTGGGTAAAGTTAAATCTTGATTTTGTATCATAATTTTTCTAACCATTGTGAAATATTTGCGTAGCTTAGGATAACGGTGCGAAAACTTTGATGAGTACGCACGATTTCTAAAAGTTGTGAGCCTACGGCAATATCAGCGATCGTTTTATTTTTTCCAACAAGCCAACCAGTTTGCTCTAACACAATATCAATTCGTTCAAGATGTCGAATAAATTCTGCATCTATCGTGCCATTAGGGATGCGTCCCAAACCTTGCATTTTGAGTTGTAATGTTAATGTTGTTTTGAGTAATGGTTTAACAAGTAGAGTTTCATGATAGGGACGCCCTTCTATGGCTTTTGCTACAGCAAGTTTAAAAGCTTGAGCATCATTTACACGATAGTGAACTTCATAAAAATATAAAAGCTCGTCTGCCCAGTCTTCCCATAATTCTACATACGCTTTTTCAAGAGGATCTTGAGGATAGAGCAGAGGAAGATCAGGAAAAGCACTATCTAAATATCGCGCGATTTGTGTACTGTCCTGAATACGTTGACCTTGAATATCAAGGACTGGTAATTTACCTACTTTACTTAGCATCGGTGCTTTTGCACCTAATACTCCATTATAGTTAATTGTTGAAAAAGGAATTCCTTTAAACTTCAGCATACGTGATACTTTTTGGCAAAAAGGAGAAATTTCCCATTGGTGCAATACAACTGAGTTAGACATTTTTGGCTTCCTGATCAATATTTTACTCACAATTAGACTTATTTTTTTTCACCAAAATATTTCTTCGTATCATTGATAAATGATTTAAAAATGAGTTCATTAATAATATTATTCACTTTAACAAATTGCTTAAAACCTGATCTTGGTTCAATCGCAAAACGCCATCTTAATCTAGAACCACCTTCTATGGCGGTCACTTGATAATCCTCTGCAAAGGATTCAAAAAAAGGCACATTCATGGTTTCAACATAAAATGAATGTCTACGTTCAGCATTGTTCCAATAAAAAAAGTTTTCTTTTAAGTTAAGAATATTTGCAATTTTTGCTATTCTTTTTGTCTCTACACCATAGGGTGGTGCAGAAATATAGTGACCTTTTATATTTTTACACCATGAAAGAGGGATTTGAGTTGTTAAGCCATCCCATACCGTATCTGCACTTGCAGCAAGTTCAACATCAAAAGACCACGTATAGAGTGCTGTATCAAAAAAAGAGTGGTCATATATTGGCTTCAATTGAAACATATAAACTCCAGTTTGAAAAAATGAGCTATATAGATATAGAACTATTTTCTATTATTGGCTTATAAATAGGGTTTACTGATCAAGCGCGTAAACCCTTTATTTAATCTGTGAAGCTAGATATTTTGTTTTATCAATGACTCGGCATAATTACATTTCAATCAAAGAAAAAAATAATGATGTCAGTCTTGTAAATAAATCCACAAAGTCATTTTAAAAATCAAAAAAATGAAGAAAAGATTTTATTTAGCTGTTCATTGAACTGAACTAAAAATAAATCTTAAACAAATAAAAAATACATTAACGACGAATAATCATATTCGTTGCAGTGGCATAAGCATAAAGCTTACCTTCTTCATCTCTTAAATATCCTTCTGTAATTACTAAGTTTTTTCCTGCATTGATCACTTTTGCCTCTGCAAATAATTTCGTCTTAAATGGCATAGGACGGCACATTTTGATCGAAAGGTCAGTTGTTCCATAACTTTCACCTGCTTGTAGCAGAGTATGTGTCGCACAGCCTGTGACTGAGTCGAGTACTGTTGCTGCAAAACCACCATGCACGCCGCCCATTGGGTTGGTATGACGTTCATCAGCGATTGCACTAAATACAATTCGACCATATTCAACTTCTTCTGGCTGCATAGGAATGCTTTGTGCAATACCTGCTGGTGGAATAAGTCCTTTACTAAATGCTTGCATAATTTCCAAGCCTGTCATGTCTTTTACGTTCATATAAATATCCTTTTTATCAATATTTTACTTTTGATTAATTAAAAAAAATGAGCTTTAGTTGAGTTTACGAGTGATTGTATCGAGGTTGATTCGTTTTTTGGTTGCTGCAACCAGTAAGGTTTCATCAGTCTGGTTAGGATGAAAGTCTCTACGATAATAAGTCATTAATTTAGGAATAATTTTACGATATTCTGATGCTGAAAAAGCAGTGAACTTTAACCACGATTTTAGGTTCAACAGTTGTCCATCTCTTGACATGAGGACAAATTGATATACATTCGAAAAGAGCGTAACCAATACCATACTAAAAGTGAATAAAGTAACACGTGGGATATAGGCATCTAGACCTTTACCATATAAATGTTCATACATATCATAAGCAACAGCTTTGTGTTCGGTTTCTTCAATACTGTGCCATAACCATAAATTTTTAATAGTTTGATCTGAAATTAAATTGTGAATTGTCTCCATCATTTCTACCACAAGCACAGCGGTATAGTGTTCCAGACCAACAGTCACCAGTAAATTCCATTTTTTAGGGAATATTTTTTCTATAGTCGTGAGAATAACGCCTGTGGCTTTCTCCAATGACTGAGGGTCTAAACCATACTGTTGGGCACTGACATGAAATGCATGATGTTCTTTAGAATGCATCGCTTCTTGCCCAATAAAAGCTCCAATATCACGATCAAGTGCAGGGTTTGATTTAATTTGAGGTCTTAATGCACGTACAGAACGAACAAAGTATGACTCACCCTCAGGAAATAAAGCCGATAACCCTGTAAAATAATGGGTAAAAGCTGGATCATTGTTGCACCAGTATTTAGGTGTTGCAAAAAATTCATAATCCATACGTCGTACAGGAAATGAAGTAGGCGCTTTTTTTATTTCTTTTTTTGCAATTGATGAGGACATAGTCTATCTCCATTATAAATTGTAAGTTCTAAAAAGGAACTTATAATTAAAATAGGCAATGATAGAGGCTATTGTCAATCTAATATTGAAACTTTAAAGTAAACTTGTCCTTAAATGACAATCCTGTACCTGTTATGATAATTTTTGAGGAGAAATAGAATGAAATGGCACGAACTCGGAGAATTGCAATGCCCAATTGCAAGAAGCTTATCGATCCTTGGAGATCGCTGGACACTATTAATTATTCGTAATGCTTTTATGTCAACCAAACGATTTGATGATTTTCAACGTGAACTTGGGATTACTCGACATCTTTTAACTGAACGAATCCAACGCTTGGTTGAACATAATATATTTGAAAAAGTTTTATATAATGAAGCACCTAAGCGTTATGAATATAAATTAACTGAAAAAGGATTAGCATTATATCCCATTATTTTGGCATTCAGTAGCTGGGGTAATTTATGGCAAAATGAAAATCAAGAATTTCCTGAAGTAAAATATAAACATAAAAATTGTGGTCATTTTACTCGACCTGAAATGACTTGTGACTGTTGTCATGAAAAAATTGACCCTAAGCAGATGCAGCTTATTCCATTTCCTGAAAATGAAAAATAATAATTTTGAATGATGGTGTGTTGGTTTAATTGAATTTGGAATCGTTTAATAGACAATTCTGATTGAACGATACTGTTTTTATGAATGGAATGACCTGAAAAGATATAAATGAGGATTATGAGGCTATATGAGTTCCTTTTTAGAACTTGATAGGCTTGTGTTAGTTCTAAAAAGGAACTTATATAATGCTGATAGAGTCATGGTGATAAAAATGGAAAATAGAGAAGCACTCAATCAATCCTCAAAAACATTCTGGCCAATGACTGTGCGCCGAGTCAGTTTTGATTGGGAAAAAACACCTTTACATTGGATTCCTCAGTCTGCTTTAGCAAGTCATGCTGTTAATCATTTTAGTTTCACCCTTGTTCGTGGCGAATATTTCTTTTGTCGTATTTTTAATAAAACGTTGCCCTATATTCACGACGAAAAGCTTAAAGCAGATGTTAAAACCTTTATACGTCAAGAAGCTATACATGCTCAGGCACATAAAGAATCTATAGAATTATATTTAAAACGCTATGGCGTAGATATTGAAAAACAATATGAAATGTCATTCAAGTTATTTGATCGACTCTTGGCAGATCAGCCTTTGGGAATAAAGTTACCTAAACGTTTTGAAAGAGAATGGTTAAACCTACGTGTAGGTTTGGTTGCCACAATTGAGCATTATACTTGTGCATTGGGTAAATATGTGATCGAAACCGCCCGTTGGGAAGAAAAAGGAGCTAATCCTGAGGTGAGTGATTTATTTACTTGGCATTGTGCAGAAGAAGTTGAACATAGAGCAGTTGCCTTTGATTTGTATCAGTATTTAAGTCAAGACAACTATGCTATGCGCAGTGGTTTGATGTTGATATTTGTTCCTATTTTTACTTTTATCATGGTGAAGGGAACAGTAAACTTAGCTGCAACAGATCAGAAAATACCGAAAACGCAAAGAAGTATATTACGTCGTGGTTTTTGGAAAGAGTGGCGCAATGCCAGTAAGCAAGAGCTTATTCCGAGTATATCGTGGTTTGTGACGACTTCTCGAAGTTTTTTTGCTAAAGATTATCATCCATTTTACGAAGCTTCTACGCAAATGGCTTTGGATTATATCCACCGTTCGCCAGCAGTAAAAGCTTATGAGCAAAGGAAGGCATCATAAATGACAATACAAAAAATTCAGCAACCGAATTTAAAAACACAAAAAATGATTATGGCAGATGATGTTCAATTATCTGTGTATGAATGGGGTGAAAGCTCACCAGAATTTGAAACGATTATTCTCATACATGGTTATCCTGATGATGCTAGTGTATGGGATAAAATGGCAGCGAAACTCTCTCACAATTTTCATGTTGTTAGTTATGATGTGCGTGGCACAGGAAATTTTACTGCTCCTATTTCCAGTAAGGGCTATGAATTTCAGTATTTATTATCCGATTTGAACTATGTAATTTCAAAGGTTAGCCCTAAACGTAAAGTACATCTTTTAGGGCATGATTGGGGGGCGTTAC
This sequence comes from Acinetobacter sichuanensis, assembly GCF_003024515.2. GTDB lineage: Bacteria > Pseudomonadota > Gammaproteobacteria > Pseudomonadales > Moraxellaceae > Acinetobacter > Acinetobacter sichuanensis. The sequence continues at coordinate 17,969 of NZ_PYIX02000011.1, read as the reverse complement.
AGGGTTGGGAAGCTGTTTTTGATCATGATTTACAAACAAAAATTCAAAGTTACACAGCATTAGCACCAGGTTTGGATCATGTTGGTACATGGTTTAGGCAACATTTATTGAGTTTACAGCCACAACAGCAGTGGAAAGCCATTAAACAAATGATTTCATCAAGTTATATGGGGTTTTTCAATTTACCAATATTGCCTGAATTGAGTTGGAATGCTTTTTTAAATAAGCATTGGACTAAGTTGCTGTCTAAAATTGAAGACCAACAGCTTCAGCATTCTTCATCTCATCAATTGAGAAATGGAATCAATGGATTGGAACTTTATCGGAAAAATTTATTTTCTTCACTGATTTCTCAAAAGCATCGTATCACTCAAGTACCAGTGCATGTGCTATCTATGCGTCATGATCCATTTGTACCACAACATTTTTTGTTGGGAATAGAAGATACCGTAGATGCATTGTATAAAAATACTGAAATTGAAGCAGGTCATTGGGGAATTTTAACTAAAATAGAACTATTTATAGAACCCATTTCAACATTTATTTTTAGTATAAAATATGATGATATGTTGCAAGATTGACCTACTCCCCTTACTAAACCGTTGGTTATCGTGGGGGGAATCTATGCGCCCTATGTAATCATATTATTACACCTCTTGATGCTACATTGCATTGTAAGTAAACCAAGCGTAGCCAAAGTATTTTTCAATTAACACGCTTTGCTCACTATTTGGATAAATATGGCATTCGTCTAATGCCAGTCAGTTAAGCTTTTTTAATCCTCTCCTTGCGAAGCAGTGCTTCTCACCTTTTTCAAAGGAGGGAGATTCTTAGAAATTTATCTCATAATTTTGCTTAATTGATCAGTATTACGGTATTAGTTAGCTTTCATTAAAACCTCTTTCATGCTTTTTTTGAGTAAATGAATAACTTAGTATAAATACCAAGATTGGAAAATTGACCTGATTAAGTTCAATGATGGAGATTATCGTATCCATCCCCATCTAACGAGAAACACTGTTTCACAGGATTATAGATGGGGAGTTGAGTACAATTCATTAAAAAATAAAAGACTTATGTGCCACAATTCCTGTCATTGCACCATCACCTACAGATAAAGCAACAGAGCCACCAGAGCGAGTCACATCGCCACATGCATAAATACCTTTGATATTGGTTTCTTTTGCAGGAGAGGTTTTAATCGCTTCACCATATTCATTGCTATCAATGTCTAAGCCTAAATTCCGAATCCAATTTGCTTGTAAACGAGTAACTGTAGAAACGAATAAACCATCTAAAGTTGTACGTTCTTCATCTACAAACACGACATCACAATGGTTTTCAATACGAGCAACTTGACGAGTTTCAATGACAATTTGACGCTTAGATAGTTTTGCTAACAGCTCATCATCTAATTGTTCAGTTTTGATAGCATCATTTAAAAATAATGTTGTATTTCCCCAATCAGGCAACATCAAGGCTTGATGTAATGAATGCATACCCGATGCAAGTACACCGATTTCACCCATATTAAGTTCATATCCATCACAATAAGGGCAATGATAGATCGATTTACCCCAACGTTCTGTTAAGCCTTCAACTTGGGGGAGTTCATCTTTTATACCTGTGGCAATGATGATTTTTTCTGCTTGGAACTGTTGCTCGCCAGCAAAGACCACATACTGTCCATCTACAGCTTTTACATCCGTTACAGTTTCACACAACCATGAAACAGTTGAATATTTTTTAACTTGTTCTCTAGCTTCTTCAGCAATTGTATTAGGAGCTTGACCATCTTGGGTGAGAAAGTTATGTGAATACTCTGCAAAGCGATTTCTACGTTGTCCAGCATCAATAATCAAAATTTGACGACGAGCACGAGCTAAAGGCAATGCAGCAGAAAGACCTGCATAACTACCACCAATAATTACAACTTCATAGTTCATTCCAAAGACACTCAATATGTAACTTCAAAAGTTACTATATCATTTTTAAAATTGATATGAAACTTTTAATGTTACAATCTATCCCATCCATTTAGCTCTAGATTTAAATATGCGTAAAGACAGTAAACTTTCTCGAATGCTTCATGTACTTCTACATATGGCTCGTGAAGATAAACCTTTCACATCAGATTATATTTCAGAAATGCTCGAAACGAATCCTGTTGTTGTACGTAGAACGATGTCAGGCTTAAAGAAACATGGATTTGTTGATTCAGAGAAGGGACCTGGGGGTGGCTGGAGCTTGGTTAAATCTTTAAGTGAGATCTCTTTGTATGATATTTATGTAGCAGTGGGTGAGCCTTCAATTTTTGCGATTGGCAACGAAAATAAACAACCTGATTGTTTGGTTGAATTAGTCGTAAATCAAGCTTTGGATCAGGCATTTATTGAAGCACAACAATTACTCATCAATAATTTAAAGGCTACCAAATTAGATAAATTAGCACATGATTTTCAGATTGAATGGGATAAACATATGGCGAACAAATAGTCTTAGTGAACTAATGGACGTTATTCTTTGAAGCGTATGTTACTCCCAAGTAGAAATGAAGTCATTCATCATCACTAAAAATTAGGGTAGAAGACAAGGTAAATATGACAAAATACAGAGCTATTTATCATCAGTAGAGAGTTCAAAAAAGTTTTATCTAAATTTTTTGACAGCAGTCTATTTTGAAATTTCCATTTAAAAAGACTGCTGCATAATATTAGTTATTTAATAAAATCAATCAGATTCGAGTCGATTTTTAATCCATTGAGTCATGGTAGTAATTTTAGGTGTTTGCGACATAGATGTTGGATAAACCATATAATAAGATCTGTTTGTCTGCATTTCGTATGGCCAAACTTGCACTAATTCACCATTTTCTAGTTCTTTTTTTACAAAAAACTTAGGTATTAATGCGATTCCTGAGCCAAGAACTGCAGAGTTTACACATGCTGAAAATGTATCAAATCTTGGACCAATAAACGTTTTTTCATGACTGAAATCTTGTGCTTGAAAGAATTCATCCCAAGCCCGCGGTCTTGCACGAGATTGAATGAGTACATAATTTTGGAAATCTTCAATTTTGTTTAATGGTGTACTCATTAGGTCAGGTGCACTTACCGCAATACAGATTTCTTCAAATAACTTGATACTCGTCATATCACGCCAGACACCATTTCCATATAAAAAAGCAATGTCAATTTGACTAATATCAATATCTGAAGAGCTGATTTGCTCTTGAAACTCCAAATGAATCTGAGGGTTAGTGTCACTAAAACCCTTTAAAATTGGAATAAGCCAACGCGAACATAATGTAGGATGAGCTGCAAGGTTCAAAGTATCTGCTTCATTACGATGTGCGAGAACATTTAAGACAGATATTTCTATTTGATTTAGAATAATTTGTGTTTCTTTTAAAAATAGTTTTCCTGTAGGTGTGAGTTGTAAGCGTTGTAATGATCGTTCAAAGAGTTGAATATTTAGACTATCTTCTAAATGAGCCACTTGTTTACTAATTGCACTCTGTGTCATATGCATCACTTGAGCTGCTTTTGTGAAACTTAAATATCTGGCTGAAGCTTCAAAACACCGAAGTGACATAGTGGAAGGATATGTTCTTGAAGTCATCTTTTGCATAATCTATCCTCTGAAAATGCTTGCGGATCAAAAAAAATTTGATAGCACCCTTTGCCATCTGTATTTAATAAAATATGTAGCTTAATGCATTTATTCCAGTGTAATGCTGTCAAAAAAGTATTATCCTAATATTTTGAAAATAGTATAAATGTTTTTTATATCATATTTAATTTAAAAAAAATATAGAATACAAATCAATTGTTTAATTTTAATTGTATTATTTTTATAATAAGAATACAGTTTATAAAATATTTTAATATAAATGAATAAATCAATATGTATAAATAAAAACTATTTTAGTGTAATTGTTTTTTATTAAATATCAAGAGAAAATTAGGAATGATGTATTAACTTATTTTCTTGAGCTATTTTTTAAACAAAAAACAATATTATAATAATTTTTTAAAAAACTAAGTTATTGAATTTTAATATTATATTTTGATTTTATTGTTATTTTTTGATTAATTAAAATACATTTTATTATTTTAAACTGTGTTGACGTATTTTAACTCAACTATTATTTTGATTTTAAGCTATTCGGTATTAGCTAATAAGAAATTAACTTTAAAAAAAGGTAAGAACGATGACGACTTCAATCTGTCGTGTTGGTGTTGATATTGGCGGAACATTCACCGATATCGCTTTGGATTTAAATGGAGTCATCCATTCGACAAAAGTCCTTACTGACTACGAACTCCCTGAACGTGCAATTTTAAAAGGTGTGTCTCAAGTCGCTAAGATCGCAGGTGTAAATTTAGCAGACATTGATCAATTAATTCACGGTACAACATTAGCAACTAATGCATTGATTGAACGGAGAGGTGCAAAAACTGCATTTATCACTACTGAAGGTTTTCGTGACACTCTTGAGATGAGAACAGAAAATCGTTTTGAACAGTATGATATTAATATTTCATTGCCACCACCATTAATTGAGCGTGAACATCGCTATACGTTAAAAGAACGAATTGGTGTTGATGGTAATGTGTTAATCGAACCACAACAACAAGATATAGATGATGTTGTTGAAAAAATTGCTCAAGGTAACTATGAGAGTGTGGCTATTGGATTTATACATAGTTACATGAATGGAGAGCATGAACGTAAGTTGCGTGAAGCTCTCGTTGCTCGTTTACCACAAGTCTCAATTTCGATTTCAAGTGAAGTTTCTCCACAAATGCGTGAATTTGAGCGTTTCAATACTGTGTGTGCAAATGCTTATGTAAAACCGATTATTAAGTCTTATTTAGATCGTTTAGTTGTGGTATTAAAACAAGAAGGCGCTCAATGCCCAGTATTCATGATTCATTCTGGTGGTGGGATTATTTCTGTAGAAAGTGCTGCAGAGTTTCCAGTTCGCCTCGTAGAGTCAGGTCCTGCTGGTGGAGCAATATTTGCAGCAGATATTGCTCGAAAATATTCACTTGATTCAGTTGTTTCATTTGATATGGGGGGAACAACAGCAAAAATTTGTTTAATTGAACAGCAAGTACCAAAAACTGCAAAAACATTTGAAGTTGCCAGAACTTATCGCTTCAAAAAGGGAAGTGGAATGCCAATTTCAATTCCTGTTGTAGAGATGGTTGAAATTGGAGCTGGTGGTGGCTCAATTGCCAGTATTGATAGTATGCGCCAAATTCGTGTAGGACCACATAGTGCAGCATCTGAACCTGGTCCAGCCTGTTATAACCGTGGTGGGCGTGAGCCAACAATTACAGATGCGAACCTTTTATTGGGTCGTTTAGATGCTAATAATTTTGCGGGAGGAGAAATCCTACTTTCAGAAGAAAATGCAGATGAAGCTATGGCTAGAGTAATTAGTAATCCTTTACAGCTGACTGCAAAAACTGCTGCCTACGGTGTTTGCGAAGTTGTAGATGAAAATATGGCAAATGCTGGTCGTGTTCATGCTGTGGAAAGTGGTAAAGATATTTCAGATTTCACTATGATTACTTTTGGGGGTGGAGGTCCACTACATGCAGCACGTCTTTGTGAAAAAATGGGAGTATCACGCTTTATTGTTCCTGCAGGTGCGGGTGTTGGTTCTGCAATAGGCTTTTTACGCGCACCTTTTGGCTATGAAGCAGTGCGTAGTTCATTTGTACGTCTTTCAACATTTGATGCTAAACAAATCAATCATCTAATTGATGATATGACACAAGAAGCTATTGGTTTCTTACGTCAAGGGATGCCTGAAGGGGATGTTGAGAAAGAATGTACTGCCTTCATGCGATATGTCGGTCAAGGTTGGGAAATTCCTGTCCAATTAGGTTTTAAAACATTTAATCAAGATGATGGGGCAGCATTTAAAAATGCTTTTGAACAAGCGTATACCACATTCTTTGGTCGACCAATTGAAGGTCCTGATGTTGAGATTGTGAGTTGGTCTGTCAAAGCAAGCTCTCCTCTTGCTCCTGTAGTACCAGTGGAACAGATTGAGGCAACACATCAAGCTGAGCCAATAGCACAACGTAAAGTCTTTGATGTGGTTCAAGGTGATTTTATTGATGCAAATATTTATCAGCGAGAAAATTTAAATATTGGGGCTCAGATCGATGGTCCTGCGATTATTACTGAGCGAGAGACTTCTACATTTATTACATCTTCATTCACTGCAACTGTTCAACCAGACGGTTGCTTATTGGTTGTTAAGCGCTAGGGAATGCATTAGAGGTTATTACAATGACAACAAATTTAATTGATATTCAAATGCAGGTGATGTGGAACCGTCTAGTTTCAGTGGTTGAAGAACAAGCTTTAACACTGATTCGAACTGCATTTTCTACAAGTGTGCGTGAAGCCGGTGATTTATCAGCAGGTGTATTTGATCGCGAGGGGCGAATGATTGCTCAGGCTGTGACAGGTACGCCAGGTCATGTGAATACGATGGCTGAAGCTGTTGTTCATTTTATTAATGACATTGGTGCAGATAATATTTACGAAGGTGATGTTTATGTGACCAATGATCCGTGGAAGGGTACAGGTCATTTACATGATATTACGATTGTTTCTCCTTCATTTTATAAAGGTAAGTTGATTGGTTATTTTGCTAGTACTGCACATGTCGTAGATATTGGTGGTCGAGGTTTTGGTCCAGATGCTCGTGAAGTATATGAAGAAGGTCTATTTATTCCTGTGATGAAGTTGTTTGAACGTGGCAAGGTTAATAAAGATCTAGTGAATCTTATTCGCCATAATGTACGTGAGAATGATCGTGTCATTGGTGATTTTTATGCACTGTCAGCATGTAATGAAACTGGTCATTTACGTTTAATCGATATGTTACGTGAGTTCAATCTGAATGATCTAGACATGATTGGTGGTTTTATTTTGGAGCATAGCCGTAAAGCAACTTTAGATTGTTTTAAGTCTCTACCTCATGGTCAATATACCAATAGTATGACACTTGATGGCTACGATATACCAGTGACACTTTCAGTGACATTAACAGTTGGACCAGATGGTATTTTAACTGATTTTATAGGCACTTCAGGCATGAGTCAGTTTGGTATTAACGTGCCTTTAGGTTATGCCAAAGCCTATGCTTGTTATGCATTGAAATGTATTTTGGCACCAGAAATTCCAAATAACACAGCATCCCTTGAGCCTTTTGAAGTCGTTGCACCAGAAGGTTGTATTTTAAATGCTAAACATCCCGCTCCAGTATCAGTACGTCATGTTTTAGGTCACTTTGTACCTGATCTTGTCCTAGGCGCATTACATAAATGTTTACCTGGATCTGTGCCAGCTGAAGGTGCAAGCGCCCTTTGGAACTTACATATGAGTGTTCGTCCTCTGGCAACGAACCCAAATGGTCGTAATTCAGAAATGTTGATGTTCAATAGTGGTGGCATGGGAGCTCGTGCGAACCTTGATGGTTTAAGCGCAACTGCATTCCCAAGTGGTGTACATACAATGCCTGTTGAAGCAACAGAACATGCAGGTCCAGTTATTGTTTGGCGTAAAGAATTCCGTAATGGTTCTGGTGGTGCTGGTACTTTACGTGGTGGTCTAGGTCAAGAAATTGAGATCTCAGCTTCAGAAGGCTATGAATTCCGTTTTAGTGCAATGTTTGACCGTATTAACTATCCAGCACGGGGACGTGAAGGTGGTTTAGATGGCACAAAAGGATTTGTAGGATTAGATGATGGCACTGTGTTACGTGGAAAAGGTCAACAACAAGTGCCTTCCAATCGTCGTCTAGTACTAAGTTTACCTGGCGGAGGGGGATATGGTGACCCTCGAAAACGCCCATGGGAGTCGGTGGAGCGTGATGTGCGTTTCGGATATATCAGCCCAGAGCAAGCTGAAGCAGATTATGGTTATATACCTGTAGGGAGTGAAAAATAATGCAATTTCAAAGTACTCGAGTACAAAAAGTAAAGAGTTCCCCAAGTATGGTAGTTTCTGTTTTAGCAAAACAGATGGCAGCAGCAGGTGAGCCAGTTATTAATTTAAGTTTAGGAGAACCAGATTTCTCCACACCCACTCATGTGGTAGATGCTGCATACAAAGCAATGCTTGATGGGCATCATTTATATACTGCACCAAATGGTTATTCCGAGCTTCGTGATGCAATTGTAGAAAAATTTAAAAGAGATAATAACTTAGATTATTCTCAAGATGAAATTTGTATTGGGAATGGCGCTAAACAAATTATTTTCAATGCATTCTTAGCGACCTTAGAATCGGGTGATGAAGTCATTACACCAGCACCATATTGGGTTTCTTATACAGATATGGCTTTACTAAATGGTGGAGTACCAAAGGTTTTATCATGTGGAACTGAACAAAATTTTAAAGTTCAACCTGAACAGTTAGAACAAGCAATTACTTCTAAAACGCGTTGGATAATGTTGAATTCTCCAAGTAATCCGACAGGTGTAATTTATAGTAAAGATGAATTAGCAGCATTAGGAAAGGTACTTGAGCGTCATCCGAATATTTTCATTTTATCTGATGAAATTTATGAACATATCATATTGAGTGATAAGCCATTTGTTTCATTCGCAGAAGCATGTCCTACACTTAAAAACCGCACATTAATTGTAAATGGTGTTTCTAAAGCGTATGCAATGACTGGCTTCCGTCTAGGATATGCTGCAGGACCAAAAGAATTAATAGCTGCAATGAATAAAATGCAGTCTCAAACAACAACTTGTCCTTCTTCAGTATCTCAACAGGCTGCAATTGCTGCTTTGAACGGTCCTCAAGATTTCATTGCTGAATCAACAAAAGAATACCGTGAACGTGGTCAGATGGTGACTCAAGCTCTTTCCGAAATCAAAGGATTAGAATTAAAGATGCCAGAAGGTGCGTTTTATGCTTTTCCTAAATGTGAAGGATTTATTGGTAAAAAAACGCCTAAGGGTGATGTAATCAAAAATGATACCGATTTAGCTAACTATCTACTACAAGAAGGAAAAGTAGCAACTATACCTGGCGTTGCATTTGGGATAGAACCTTATATTCGCTTGTCATTTGCAACATCCCAGAAAAAACTGCAACAAGCGTTAACGCAATTGCGTTCTGCACTAGCAGCACTCGTATAAATTACATTTGGAGTACATAACATGGCTAAACAATTCAAACGAATTTTAATTACAGGTGCGGCAGGACGTTTAGGGCGTGTTTTGCGTGAGGCTTTGAAAGATTATGCCGAGATTTTACGATTAACGGATATCGCACCTTTGGGTGATTTAGCTGAACATGAAGAGGGTATCTGTTGTGATTTGGCAGATTTTGAACATGTTTTACCTTTAGCCAAAGACGTTGATTTAATTATTCATGCAGGTGGTGTACCTGTTGAAAACACGTTTGAACTAATACTACAAGGTAACATTCGCGGTACATACAATATCTATGAAGCAGCACGCCAACATGGTGTTAAACGAGTTATTTATACCAGTTCAAATCATGCTATTGGCTTTTATGATCGTACTGAAACTATTGATGCGACTGTTGCTCATCGTCCTGATAGTTTATATGGTTTGAGTAAATGTTTTGCAGAAGATTTGGGTCGTTATTATTGGGATAAATTTGCTATTGAGTCAGTCAATATTCGTATCGGTTCTTCATTTGAAGAGCCTCTTGATCGAAGAATGCTAGCAACTTGGTTATCTTTTAAGGATTTTACTCAAATTGTAGTGAGGGCAATGCAGGCACCTCGTGTGGCACATATGATTGTATATGGTATGTCTAATAATCGTGAAACGTTATGGGACAACCGTTTTGCATCTTCGCTTGGATACATTCCTGAAGATAGTGCTGATAATTACCGAGAGAAAGTATTTACAAATCATCCACCTTTAGATCCGAATGATGCAGCAGCACGTTATCACGGTGGTGCATTTGCGGGTGCTGGTCATTTTGAAGATAAGACATAACATTCAGAAAAAGATTTAAGGTGAATATAGCCATGGCTACAACAGCAAAAAAACCAAACTATGATGTCATTATTGTTGGTGGTGCAGTAAACGGTAGTTCTACTGCGTACTTTCTTGCAAATAATCCAGATTTTAATGGTTCAATATTAGTAATTGAGCGTGATCCAACCTATGCACAATCTGCAACTGCGTTATCGAGTAGTTCAATTCGTGTACAGTTTTCTAACCCAATCAATATTCAAATTTCAAAATACGGTGCTGATTTTATCCGTAATTTTCATGAAACTATGCAAGTTGATGATGATAAGCCAGATTTAACTTTTCATGAGAATGGATATTTATTCTTAGCTGATGATAAAGGATTTGATGTACTTAAGCGTTTGCATAACACACAAATTGAGAATGGTGCCCAAATTGATTTATTAGATGTTGAGCAATTAAAACAAAAATTCCCATGGGTGAATACCGAAAGTCTTAAAGGTGCAACTTTTGGGCGTGCTGATGAGGGCTGGTTTGATAACTATGGAATGGTAAATGGTTTCCGTCGCAAAGCACGCTCTTTGGGAGTTGAGTATATCGAGAATGAGGTTGTAGATATCATCCGAGAGGGCAATAAGATTAAAGGTATATGCCTTAAAAATGGTGATGTGGTCGGTTGTGGAACTTTAGTCAATTGTGCGGGAACACGCGGAGCTAAAGTTGCTCGCATGGCAGGACTAGAAATTCCGGTTGAACCGCGTCGTCGCTCACTTTTTGTATTTGCATGCCGAACACCCTTAGAGGGGAATGTCCCTTTAACAATTGATCCAACAGGTGTCTTTTTCCGTCCAGAAGGTCAGTTCTATTTAGGGGGCACTTATCCTAAGGTTGATCCAGAAGTAGATCCAGAGGACTTTGGCGTATTGCATGAAGAATTTGATGAAGAAGTATGGCCAATCTTAGCTGAACGTGTACCCGCATTTGAAGCAATTAAAGTCGTAAACTCATGGGCAGGTCATTATGACTATTGTGTTTTAGATCACAATGCAATTGTTGGACCTCATAATGAAGTAGATAACTTCTTGTTCTGTAATGGCTTTAGTGGTCATGGATTACAACAAGCTCCAGCGATCGGGCGTGGATTAAGTGAGCTTATTACTTATGGTAATTACCGGGCTTTAGATTTAAGTCCACTTTCTTTCCAACGTGTCATTGAAAATCGTCCATTCCTTGAAGATTCTGTAATTTAAAACCTGATTGAGAGATATTATAAATGACTATTGAAAATAAAGTTGGTCGTACAGGCGGTCAGGTGTTAGTTGATGCCTTATTGGTAAATGGTGTTGAAAGAGCTTTCTGTGTACCTGGTGAAAGTTACTTAGCGGTATTAGATGCCTTACATGATGTAAAAGAAGATATTGATTTAATTGTATGTCGCCAAGAAGGTGGCGCTGCTTATATGGCAGAAGCTTATGGCAAGCTTACAGGTAAACCGGGTATTTGCTTTGTTACACGTGGTCCTGGTGCTACAAATGCATCTGTAGGTATTCATACGGGATTTCAAGATTCAACGCCAATGATTCTGTTTATTGGGCAAGTTGCTCGTGATCAAATCGATCGTGAAGCTTTCCAAGAAATTGATTATCGTCGAATGTTTGGTGAAATGGCTAAATGGATTGTTCAAGTAGATGATGCAAAGCGTTTACCTGAATTGATTAATCAAGCTTTCTATCGTGCTATGAATGGTCGACCGGGTCCAGTAGTCGTTGCACTGCCTGAAGATATGTTGACAGATATTGTCCATGTTGCAGATGCACTACCTGCAAAACATATCGAGCCATCAGCATCTAATGCAGAATTACTTGAATTACAACAGTTAATTAAAGAGGCAGAAAAACCATTAGTAGTGTTAGGTGGTGGTGGTTGGAATGAAGCTGCGGTAGAAAATATTCGTCAATTTATTGAAACTCAGAATTTACCAGTTGCAGCATCATTTCGTTGTCAGGATTTAGTGGATAATAAATTATCACAATATATTGGTAATTTGGGGCTAGCTGCTGGACCAGCTCTACAAAATGCGGTTAAAAATTCAGATCTCTTAATTGTACTCGGTGCGCGATTGGGTGAAATGACGACTGGTAGTTATAGCTTAGTAGATATTCCAACACCAAAGCAAAAATTAGTACATGTACATTTAGGTATTGAGGAGTTAGGTCGAGTTTATCAACCAACTTTAGGTATTAATGCTGGGATGCAGAAAATAAGTGCTCAGTTAGCTGAATTACCAGCAATTAAGCCATCATATTTCAATACCCTAGTGCATTCATTGAATGAGGAATATTTGGAAGGTTGTACATTTCCAACAGCGCCTGGTTCAGTACAAATGGGTAAAATTATTGAATGGCTCAATGAACAATTACCAGATGACAGTATTTTAACTTGTGGTGCTGGTAATTATACGGGATGGATACACCGTGGCTATCAACACCGTAAATTCAGAACATTACTAGGTCCAACCAATGGTTCTATGGGATATGGGGTACCAGCAGCAGTTGCAGCAAAGCTAACTTATCCAGAACGAATGGTTATCGCATTCGCTGGTGACGGATGCTTCTTGATGAATGGTCAAGAATTAGCGACTGCAGCTCATTATGGTGCAAATTTAGTGGTTATTGTTGTAAATAATGGAATGTATGGAACAATTCGTATGCATCAAGAGCGTGCATATCCTGGACGTGTGTCAGGTACAGAATTATTTAATCCTGACTTTGCTGTATTTGCTGCTGCGTTTGGTTTTCATTCAGAAACTGTGAACGAAACTGAGCAGTTTGTTCCAGCATTTGAGCGCTGCCAAAATTCAGGACGACCTTCTTTAATTGAAATTCAAATTGATCCTGAAGCATTAACACCGAAAATGAGTTTAACGCAAATTCGTGAAAATGCACTTGCATCACGTTAAACAGAACAAAGCACAGTCATGCAGATCACTGTGCTATTCATAACGAACTTTGATGAGTGACTTACAATAATGAAAGTTTCTAATACTACTTTATTTAAAACACAATGTTTTATTGATGGTCAGTGGTGTGATGCAATTTCTGGTCTCAATGTTGATGTTTTTAATCCTGCAACACAGGAAAAAATTGGTACAATTCCAAATATGGGAACTAAGGAAACTCAGTTAGCGATTGAAGCTGCTGAACGTGCCTTACCCGAATGGAGAAATCTAACAGCTCAAGAAAGAGCGCGAAAACTATTAGCTTGGCATAAATTAATTATTGAAAATCAGGAAGATCTTGCAAAAATTATGACGATGGAACAGGGCAAGCCTCTATTTGAGTCACGTGGTGAGATTAGTTTTGCTGCCTCTTACTTAGAATGGTTTGCAGAAGAGGGTAAACGGATTTATGGGGATGTAATTCCATCAAATCAAAAAGGTCGCCGTCTTATTGTTACAAAAGAGCCTATAGGCGTTTGCGCTGCAATTACACCATGGAATTTTCCATCAGCAATGATTACACGAAAGGCTGCGCCTGCATTAGCGGCTGGTTGTACAATGGTACTAAAGCCTGCAAGTCAAACCCCATATTCTGCATTAGCATTAGTTGCATTGGCTGAACAAGCAGGTATTCCAGCTGGTGTAATCAATGTTGTAACGGGTAAGTCTAGTGAAATAGGAGGTGAACTAACCTCAAATCCTATTGTTCGTAAATTATCATTTACAGGGTCGACACCGATTGGTATTCAGCTCATGCGGCAATGTGCTGAAACCATGAAGAAAGTCACCATGGAATTAGGTGGTAACGCACCATTTATTGTATTTAATGATGCAGATATTGATGCTGCAGTCGAGGGTGCTTTAATTGCAAAGTATCGTAATGCAGGACAAACTTGTGTTTGTGCAAATCGCTTCTATGTACAGGAAGATGTCTATGAGCAATTTGTCACAAAATTTGCTCAACGTATTGCTGCATTACCTGTTGGCAATGGGATTGAACTTGAAACAATTATTGGTCCGATGATTGATGAAAAGGCAGCACAAAACACGCAAATTTTAGTAGATGAGGCTGTCAATCAGGGGGCAGAAATTTTAGTTGGTGGCAAGCGACATTCGTTAGGTGGTTCTTTCTTCGAGCCAACCTTACTCACAAATGTGAATGTAGATATGCGAGTTGCCCGAGAAGAAATTTTTGGACCTGTGGCACCTGTCTTTAAATTTGTATCAGAACAGGATGTGATAGAAGCAGCCAATGATACTGAGTTTGGATTAGCATGCTATATCTATTCGCGAGATGTTGGTCGAATTTGGAATGTATACGAAGCTCTAGAATATGGAATGGTTGGTGTTAATGTTGGAGTTTTGGCAACAGAAGTTGCTCCTTTTGGTGGAATTAAATCCTCTGGTCTTGGACGGGAAGGTTCTAAATATGGCATTGAAGATTATATAGAAATCAAATATATGTGTTTAGGGCTCTAAATTTATCCGTAGCTAAAGAATCAAAATTTAAGCTGCGGATTTTTATTTCAAACTTATATATTCAAAAAATAAAATGCTGAGTATTAGGAGGTATTGACACTGATTTTATAAAAAACAACAAGATAATAAAATCAAAGCACCAACACTAATTCTACTTTCTTTACGCCTTATATCATACTGAATGATCAACACGAATCTAGTCTAGGTTAATTTTTTATCAGAAATGGAGTCAATTGATCTTATCTCACATCATTATCAAACATTTGTGATCATTGAGTTGCTGTTATTTACTTCATTGAACAAATCAAATATTGACTCATATTACAGGTTGTAGACCTGTTTTAACTTCAATATATCTCCTTGATTAATAGAACTCGATGTCATAGTAAGATTATGAAATTTATGAAAAAAAGGAATAATCTTCATCGTAAATGGAATTTAAATTATTCATCCACATTAACTCTATTCTTTTATAATTACATTGTTTTCAATTGAACTTAGTAGAATCAGGAGTCTTTGTAATGGAAGTTATTGATCATCAATATAGCTCAGATCCTATACGTTTTTTGAGTCCTAATATACGTACATTACAGCCTTATGTATCTGGTGAACAATCAAAGAATGACTATACCTTAAAACTCAATACCAATGAAAACCCATATCCTCCGTCACCTCAAGTTGCTAAAGCCATACAACAACTCCTTTCTAACTCAGCAGATTGTTTAAGATTATATCCAGATCCTGATGTAAAAATGCTTAGAGCTAACATTGCACAACAACAACATGTAGATATTAATCAGGTCTTTGTAGGAAATGGTTCAGATGAAGTATTAGCCTTTATTTATAAAGCTTTCTTTAGCCACCCAGCTAAATCTATTCTGTACCCAGATATTAGTTATAGTTTTTATCCTGTTTACAAACAGTTTTATTGTTTGAATGCAATTGCTATACCTGTAAATGCAAATTTTCAGATACAACCTCAAGATTATGATCAAGAAAATTGCGGTATTATTATCGCAAACCCAAATGCTCCAACTGGAATTGCTCTCGAATTAGTGCAAATTGAAGAAATTTTAAAATTAAATCAGAACAGTGTAGTGGTCATTGATGAAGCTTATATAGATTTTGGAGCACAGTCTGCAGTTGAACTTATTCCTCATTATGATAATTTAGTTGTATGCCAAACGACCTCTAAATCTCGCTCATTAGCAGGATTAAGAGTTGGATTTGCAATCGCCCAAGCTCATCTTATTCATGCTTTAGATAGTGTTAAAAACTGTTTCAACTCTTTTACAGTTGACCAAATTGCCATTGCAGCAGCATCAGCCTCTTTTGAAGACCAAAGTTATTTTGAACAATGTTGTCAACAAATTATTGAGAACAGGGAGTTCTTAATTCATGAACTAGAGCAATTAGGATTTCAAATTCTTCCATCTAAGGCAAATTTCATTTTTGTTCATCATCCAAATACAGATGCAAAACATCTTGCACAACAATTAAAGCAACAAAATATCTTAATTAGGCACTTTAATCAGCCAAGAATCAATCAATATTTACGTATTAGTTATTGGCACATTGAATGATAATATGCGATTAGTTAATGCACTAAAAACGATATTGATCAATTGATTTTTTAATCAAATAGCTTTGTTGCTGACAAAGCGATCTGAAATTTATTTTATCCATTGAAGTATAAAACTCGGGATTTAGCCCGAGGATATAAGCAATAGCAGGCTGAAATTAAATAGTTTAAAGTCTATGATTCAGAATCTGAATAGGATGAAGAGGCTGTTCCTGCTGAAGTCGCTTAATCTGACTGCGACAAGAATAACCTGTGACAAGAAATTTTAGTCCATATTCAATTTGTTTTTCCTGCCAAGATTGTTGATAAATTTGCGTAGAAAGTTGGCGATGTTCAGCCTCATGACCATAAGTTCCAGCCATGCCACAGCATCCTAGAGCCACTGTTTCAAGCTCAATGTCAAAAGCTTTAAAAATAAATTGCCATTGTTCAGTCGATGCAGGTACTTGTGTACGCTCAGTACAATGACTTGCTAAAATATATTTTGGACTAGAAATGATTGGTAAAGGCGGTAGCGAATGTGATTGTAACCACTCTTTTAGCCATTCTTGCAACATTAAGACTTTAAAAGAATATTCTGGTAATTCACCATCATATTGAGTTTTGTATTCTTGTCGATAAACTAAGGTCATTGCTGGATCTATCCCCACCAAAGGAATGCCGCTTTGAGCAGCTTTATTCAGCAGTAAAGAAGCTTTTAATCTGAGGTCTTCAAACTCTCTAATAAACCCATGAACATGTAAAGGTTTACCATTTGGGAAATATGGCAAAATACAAGGTTGTATACCCAATTTACGAATAAATTGAATTGTTTCAATAAATACAGGTGTATCGAAATACCGAGTAAATGCATCTTGGACTAAAATTACCGCTTTATCTGATGACTTAGGTAAGTTTGATAAGTCGTTATTTAGTAAAATAGCACCTAGTTCAGATAAATCTGCTTTGGCTTGACTATGAAATAAAGGGATATCAACTACTTTAAATAAGTCTCGTTGAACAATTTGAACTAATTTCATTTTCTGAAAAAAGTTATATAAGGCAGAAAAATGAGACATTAGTGGCGTAAAGCGCTCAAGATTACTAATTAAATAATCACGAATTGAATGTCTATATCTCTCATGATATTTTTGTAAAAATCGTGCCTTACTATCAGGAATATCCACTTTCACTGGGCATTGACCAGCACAAGATTTACACGATAAACAACCATGTAATGCATCATAAACTTCGATATCAAATTCCTGACTTTGTTCTTCTGAGTTTTCACGACGTAACCATTCTTTGATTAATGTTGCACGACCTTTTGGAGAGTGGATGCGATCACGTGTCACTTTATATGAAGGACACATTGGATCATCTACATCAAAATTAAAACAAGCACCATTGCCATTACAATGCATCGTCGTGGAAAATTTTTGCCAGTCTTTTCTTGCAATTTGTCTATCAAAGTTTCCTCTTAATGGAGCTTCTAACAATTTGATCAAATTTGCTTTTGGTTGAGTATCAGGTGTTGCTATTTTACCTGGATTAAGTTTATTTAAAGGGTCAAAAAGAGCTTTTACTTTTTGAATTAATGGATATGATTCACCAAAAAAAATGGGGGCATATTCTGAACGTAGACCTTTGCCATGTTCACCCCAAATTACACCACCATATTTATGAGTAAGATCAACTATTTTATCACTAATCAATTGAACTAACTCTGCTGCATGGGCATCCTTCATGTCTAATAATGGTCGTACATGTAGAACACCAGCATCCACATGTCCAAACATTCCATAGTCTAGACCATTACTATCGAGTAAAGCTCTAAATTCTAAAATATAATCTGCCAAATTCTCAGGAGGAACAGCTGTATCTTCTACAAAAGGCTGTGGGCGTTTTTCTCCTACAATATTTCCAAGTAGTCCAA
>NZ_PYIX02000109.1 GCF_003024515.2 Acinetobacter sichuanensis | reverse complement strand
GCAAATTAGAGCGTTTTAGCGAGTGTTTACGAGCGACACAATGAAAATTCGCTTATTCCCCCCTCTGGAAAACCGCTTTTGCTTTTTAAAACAGATGAATCGCAGATGTAGCAATGCTTTCAACGCTATATCTATACGTTTATCGACCCAAAGAGTTAGCGAGTGTCTACGAGCGGAGTATTGATGCTTTTGCTCTTAAAAAAGCATGAGCATAGCGAATGCATTAGTAACGCTTTTGCTTTTGCTTTTGCTCTTGAAAAGACACGAGCGAAGCGAGTGCCATAGCCTTTGATTTTGCCTTTGATTCTCTTTTTTAGCTTTTAAAAAGCTTTTAAAGACTTTTCGCCCCTCTACAGACCTTGCTAGACATAGCTTTCAGACTTTAAAAAAGTACAAACGCCAAGTATTAAAGTACAAACGCCAAGTTAAAAGCACTTAAAAAAGTACAAACGCCAAGTTAAAAAAGTACAAACGCCAAGTATTAAAGTACACAATTAAACTTTGAACTTTTATTGGTTAAAAGGTATTGTCTTAAACGATGTACTTTATTTGGAAAATACTATGGATTTGGATGTTAAAAAACACTATCCCAAAGACTGGATAGTTTTACAAAATAGAGTGGTTGAATGCTTTAGAGGTATGTCCCTTGATGAAAAGCGTTTATTTATCATGGCAACCCCTTTGGCAAGAACCACAAAAATATCAAGCAATGATCCTATTTTTATATCTTCGAGTGACTTTTCAAAGGAGTGTGGCATTGACTTATCAACGGCTTATACAGCTTTAGAATTGGCATCTGAACGCCTATTTACTCGGTTCTTTGGTTACACCAATGCTGAGGGTGACAGGGTAAAAATGCGTTGGCTAAACAAGGTGATTTATAAGGCAGGGCAAGGCGGTTCAGAACTATATTTTACAGATGAAGTACTTCTATTACTTAGAGAGTTTGACGCCCTAAACCCTTATACCAAGTATAAAAAAGAGGTCGTTTTACGGCTTAAAAAAGACTACTCGCTAGACTTCTATCACTTGGCTAAGAAACACCAAACAATGGGCGGTTTTCAAATCAGCCTAGACGAATTATTTCAGCAGTTGGGCTTGCCTGAATCCTATCAAGACCTAAGCAACCTAAAAAAACGTGTAATTAAGCCATCACTGGACGAGATCACAGCCAACACCGACATAGACCTAAGCTATGAGAATGTGAAACGTGGGCGTTCCGTGGTTGGCTTTAAGTTCACTGTCAAAGAAAAACCAAAGCCCAAAGTTATAGAAACAGGACGAGATCCAAATACACCTGACCTATTCCACAAAATGACAGAATCTCAACTTGATACGTTTAGCAGTAAACTTTCAGAACTCCCTGAAGTGCAAAAGATGGCACATGCAGGCGAAGATATGAAACCATTTATTGCTCGTATTCGTTCGATGCTCAAAGACTCTGAAAAACAAAAAACGTTGCTTCCCCATCTAGCAAAATTAGGATTTAAATCGAAATGATGTTTGAGAAAAAAATCACTCAGTTTGAAAGGGAAGTTTTGCTACAAGAAAAAATTGAGCAGCTCGAAAACGAGCTTAAAGAATTTTCTGATCTTCAAAAAAAAGCATATAGCGAACGGCTTCAAAAAAGTATCGTGGGTTTAGAAAATAGAATCTATCGAATCAAGAAAATGCTTTATACAACCTGAAAGGTTGTCAGGGGTTAAGGGGAGGATTCCCCTTACTCATGAACTTTCAATGTACCTTTAGGTGCTTTGAAAGTGGAGTGAGTCCACTTCGCTATCGCAAAGCTCAAAAAGCTCTGCTATCGTGTGTTTTTTGCGGTGTCGGATTTCGCCCATGTCATTTGCTATTTTGCGTATTCAGAAACTCAAATCATTTGCCGATGTTGGAGGCAGTCTTTCGCATAATTATCGCAATCGAGAAACGTTAAATGCCGATGATGCTCGTACACATTTGAATGAACATGCCTTGGATACCAACGAAAAATGTATGACCGCTATTCGTGATCGTATTCCTGAAAAAAGACGTAAAGATGCGGTTTTGTGTATTGAACATTTGATTACAGCGAGTCCGGAGTGGGATGGCTGGGGAACTGAAAAAGAAACCGCATTTTTTGAGCAGTCGAAAAAATGGCTTGAAAATAAATATGGTAAAAATAATGTCGTCAGCACCACCATTCACCGTGATGAAACAACCCCTCACCTTGTCGCCTACGTTGTTCCAGTGGACGAAGAAACGGGGCGATTGAATGCTAAAAAATATATCGGTGGATCTCGACATACACTTTCACAAATGCAGACTGATTTTGCAGTTGAAGTAAAAGATTTAGGACTAGATCGAGGGATCCAAGGGAGCAAGGCAAAACATACGTCTATTCAAGAATATTATGAA
This sequence comes from Acinetobacter sichuanensis, assembly GCF_003024515.2. Taxonomy (GTDB): domain Bacteria; phylum Pseudomonadota; class Gammaproteobacteria; order Pseudomonadales; family Moraxellaceae; genus Acinetobacter; species Acinetobacter sichuanensis. Next base: position 671 of record NZ_PYIX02000109.1, on the reverse strand, counting down.
AAATTGAACAATTACGAGAATGAACCAGGCATTGAAAAAGGACTCACCTATGAAGTGCCTGAACCTGAGTTTTTTGAATCTAAAAATGCCTACGGTGAGAGAGTCGCAAACGCTATGATTGATCAGATATTTGATCAAATTGCGCCACGATTTGACCGAGCGAATGCACTGGCTAGTCAAACGGAAAAATTAAAAAAAGAACTGTCTGATACCAAAAAAACACTCGATGAGGTTCAGCAACGAGCAAAGCCATATTTAGACATAATCAACGAATATAATCATCCAAATCTTGAGAAAGAATTTAATAAGCAAGTTGCTAAATTAAAAGATAATTTTGATTCAGCACTTGAACATCATAAATTCCTAAAAAGACAGGAAGAACAAGAAAGATTTAACCAACAACGTGAACTTCGCAATCAATTACACTTAGAGCACGAACAAAAAAAACAACTGGCTGAGCAAGAAAAGCAGGAAAAAGAACGTTTGGCACTTTTAAGACGTCAAGAATTAGAAAAACAGCGAAAAAATGAGCCTAAAAAACCTGATAACGCCAATGATAACGACTACTCACCCTCATAACACCCATTTAAACGCAAAAAAATGGGGTTTTTAGCCATGTTTGGTGTTTTATGCATGAAAGTATAGTTGAGATAATAAAAACCTCTTAGAAC
>NZ_PYIX02000108.1 GCF_003024515.2 Acinetobacter sichuanensis | reverse complement strand
ACTGTTTCCAATAAATTGTTGAATAATATTGGGCAATTCCATCAAGTTTTCCTTTTATTCAGCATTAAAACCCCGCAAATGCAAGGCCTAGTAAATAGATGATCTTAATTTGGTTCACTGTAGCAAAAATATGGGGCGAATTCAAAACTGGTTCAATAGCCTAAGCAGAAAAAGGAGTATTTGATTATCCGCACTACTATACTTCCTAAAAAAAAATGCTCTCAACTTCTCAACTCGTACCCAAAGCGTCGCACTTCGTGCTTTGGCTTTGGAAACGGTTGAGAGAGTTTCGGCAATACTCTCCCTAAAGGCGGTCATTTAAAAAAATGACGCATCCTTTAAGTATTGCCGATTTACCGCATATTCTTTTGGCTTCGGAGCCACGTATATCGGTCGTATCCGCACATAGCTTTGCAAACTATGCAGACAAGGACTAAAGGTCTTGCACCTCTCCCCACACGCTCCCTGTCGAAGTATGGCGGTATCTCTGCGAGGGTTTCCCCAACATACAACTTAACCAACCTATACAACTACTCTTAACGCTCCGCTTTTGTGAGATTCCCCTGTAGCGGTTTAGCCTTTCGACTATCGCTACGTTGCACCAGTGACACTTATTCCCTCCACATGCAACGCATGCCAATCCGTAAAACGGACACGCAGGAGCAGGCAAAGCTCGATCTAGGATGCTTATTTGATGATTTAAAACACGGATTAACGAAGACTTATCATTTTGAGTCTTGATCTAAACACTGTTTATTGTGAAAATAGAGTTCAGGTACAAGCCTTTGTGTGAAATCTGCACGAGTTGGTAGCTCTGCTGATCTTCGTTACTTGATGTTCCACCATCAAATAACTGCGTACCGCTGAATATAAAGCGAAAGCCCATTGAGTTGCAAGATTCAATGGGCTTTTTCTTTGATCAATCAGATATTAAGACAAAAAAGAGAGGTCATATCTAATCATGACTAAATCCCTAATCAAGCACGTTTCAATGCCATAATATGGCGAACCATATCGTTAATATGTTGTTTTGTTTCATTATCTTGTGAACTTAACCATGCAACTACATCAGCATCAAAAGCCTGTGCTTGAGCTATGGTATGGCGTTCCTGTAATTTCTTCACAAAGCTAGGTTTAACCAATGGCGCATTGGTAGGGTCAAAATTTTTATAGCGTTCTAGTTCATTTTGCATTGCTGTACCTCCGCTTTTGGTGATGTGATGGTTCAAATGCAGTGATTATTCTCGCAACATCTCCACGTTCAACCCAAACCACTGTTAATAGTCTACCACGATTGCTTAAACCGACTGATATTAGTCGTTGTTCATCATAGTGTCCTACATCCTCAAAAGAGATCAATGCAGGATCAAGGAAAATACTACAGACCTCCTCGAACGTGATTTCTCGCCCTCGATAGACTAAATCCATTTTTTGGTCATGCCATTCAAATAACAAGCCGTAATATTCAATTAATGGCATGATTACCTCTTTTCCTCTCGTGAAATAAAAAATATGCCTATTATTTTGGGTCTATGACACAAAAATCTCCATTTTTTCCATATCCGCACTGCTTTTTCATCACACGAACACACGGTTTAGATTCCTCTCCAACAGTACAGCTTCCAATATCAAACTGGATACCTTGCTGTCTTAAGCTCTCGATCTGAGGGATATTTTCTAAAGGTTTGATATAAACACTGAATAACCAAATGATGCCAAGCATCAGAATAGCGAAAATGCCTAAAATAATGGTGATGATTTTCCATGAAAATTGATCACTAGTTGATTCAATCGAGTTTTTTAAATGTCCAAGTGCCTTAGCGGTCTTGATAAGCTCTGCTGTACCCTCCTGTAAGCCCGTATTTAGCGATTTTGATACAGTGCTATGGGTTTGCTCTGCGATGACCTTCTGAATGTGTTCTTTCGTGATTTGAAGCTCTTTAACGGCCTGATTGACTAGGTTCTGCTGTTGTTCTGCAACTGCCATCAGTGCATATAACTTTTTTTCATCAGGTGTCATCGGCTCATCCCTCTAAACTTCATTGTTTTCTGTTGCTCTCGTTCTAATTTCTGCTGTTCTTTGTACTGCTGTAAGGCAAGCTGTTTAAAGCTGGCAAAATCAGCCTTAAAACTCTCAATGCCCTGTTTAATTTCTTTGTCTGAGATAGGGCTGTTTTTGAGGTCTTTCAGGTCGTTTTTAGGGTCGCCTAAATCTAGTCGCTCAAGCTCTTTATAGGCTGTACGTGACTGTTGCAAGGCTTCCCTGATTTCAGGGTCTTTGGCTTGGCTTGGTAAGAGTTTCTTTTCAGGGTCTTTCTCTATGCCTTGCTCTTTGTAGCTTCGCATATCAATACGGCTGTCAATTTGGTGTTTTTCCAAATGGCTATTGCATAAATCCGCCCACCTTTGGCGTAGGTCTTTAATATCAGTTTTTCGTTCCTGGTAACTCTTGCCTGTATTGTCTTTTTTAGCTCCGCCACGTTCAGGATTCTTGCTGTTATAGCGTTTGAAATATTGCTCTGGATCTCGTTCGATTCCATCTTGCAGACGTTCATTAAACATGAGGTGGATGTGGGGCTGATCGTTGCCGTCCATTGCTTTAGGGTTATGAATTGCAAACTGATACGGATATTTTGAGCCAATTTCAGACTGAATAAAGTCTTCAACCAGTTCTAGGCGTTGCTCAGCATTCATCTCTCTAGGCAGGGCAATTTCATATTCTCGATAGGTACTGCCATTTTTACGCTCGTAAAGGTCGGCTGCTTGCCAAAAGGTAATCGGATTATGTTCAGCCCATTTCGGCATATTTCCATAGTCACTATGTTCAAGGTCGGATTGTTCCTGTTTCAGCTTTTTTTCTTCGTCCCGATCAATATATTCGGCATGCGGTGCTGCCTTACCTGCCTTACCAACTTTCACACTTAAACGAGCTATCGCCATTAGGTTTTTTCCTGTGCCTTTTTTCGGTCTAGTTCTTTCTTAAATGTTCTTTGATCGAGTATCGAAGCCCACATCATAATGATGATAATTAGCGGTGCTGCGATCACGCCAAAACTAATATCTTTGATTT
>NZ_PYIX02000107.1 GCF_003024515.2 Acinetobacter sichuanensis | reverse complement strand
TCTACAAAAACATTTATATAAATAGAATCTAGCTTCTTCAGATTCATACAAAGGAAAACTAGTAGGCTTAGAAAGTTGTTCCTGAATATCAACCGTTATAAGAGTTAACATTATAAAATCAGAAGCATAAACTCTAGAATTAAGAAATAAATCTCTAAATTCTTTTTGTGAGATGACATTAGCTTTTTCTAACATACTTCCTGTTTCAAGCAATACAGAATGACACATTACTTCTAATTCTTTCTTACTGGCACTCTTTGCTAGAATCATCCATTCATTGAAAGGTCTAATACTTAACTGAACCCCATTTTTAAAAGAAAAAAGTCCTTTCATAAAGAAAAATAAAACTATAGCTACTACCGCTACTATTAAAAAAGTTTCCACGATTACCCCTAAAAATGTTCTAAATAGCCTAAGCAGAAAAAAAGATGATCATATCCACAAGAATACCTAATCCCACACCTGTACAAAATGAATAAATGCTCTCAACTTCTCAACACGCCACCAAAGCGTCGCACTTCGTGCTTTGGCTTTGGAAACGGTTGAGAGAGTTTCGGCAATACTTTCCCTAAAGGCGGTCATTTAAAAAAATGACACATCCTTTAAGTATTGCCGATTTACCGTATATTTTTTTGGCTTCGGAGCCACGTATATCGGTCGTATCCGCACATAGTTTTGCTGACTATGCAGACAAGGACTAAAGGTCTTGCACCTTCTCCCACACGCTCCCTGTCGAAGTATGGCGATATCTCTGCGAGGGCTTCCCCAACATGCAACTTAACCGACCTATACAACTACTTCCAACGCTCCGCCTTTGTGAGAATCCCCTGTAAGCGGTTTAGCCTTTCGACTATCGCTACGTTGCACCAGTGACACTTATTCCCTCCACATGCAACGCATGCCAATCCGTAAAACGGACACGCAGAAGCAGGCAAAGCTCGATCTATGATGCTTATTTGATGAATAAAAACACGTATTAACGAAGACTTATCATTTTGAGTCTTGATCTAAACGCTGTTTATTGTGAAAATAGAGTTCAGGTACAAGCCTTAGTGTGAAATCTGCACGAGTTGGTAGCTCTGCTGATCTTCGTTACTTGATGTTAGCGCATCAAATAACTGCGTACCGCTGAATATAAAGCGAAAGCCCATTTAGTTTCAATACTGAATGGGCTTTTTCTTTAATTTCTCATTAATTTTACTTATTTAAGCTTATATAACTACCATCTTTCACAGCTTTTTTGTCCATTTAAAATATATTCCAATACATGTGATGTGCTTAGCCCACGGACATTTGTGTGTTCGGTATATTCACCATGCCCAATGACTTCTTCATTATCATTCAAAATACTGAAAGGAGTTATTTCTGTTTGTCCTAAATGACCTTTTGTTTTCATACGAGAACAAACAATTTTGTCATCATTAGATAAGTTTATTTTTTCTTGCCAACTCATTTCTTTCCTCTAATTTATTTTTAATAATCAAAAATATAATAATACTAGAAACAATAATTTTATAGCATATTATAATTATTACCTATTTAGGATCTATCACACATAAGTCATGATTTTTTGAGTAGTTGCATTGGTCTTTCATCACTCTCACACAAGGCTTAGATTCTTCTCCAACCCTACAACTTTGAATATCTAACTGAATACCAGCTTCCCTTAAACTTTCGATCTTAGAAATATTTTCCAATGGTTTGATATAAACACTGAATAACCAAATGATACCAAGCATCAGAATGGCAAAAATGCCTAGAACAATGACAATGAGCTTCCATGAAAATTGATCACTGGCTGATTCAATCGAGTTTTTTAAACGTCCAAGTGCTTTGGCGGTCTTTATAAGCTCTGCTGTGCCCTCTTGTAAGCCCGTATTTAGCGATTTTGATACGGTGCTATGGGTTTGCCCTGCAATGACCTTCTGAATGCGTTCTTCGGTGATTTGAAGCTCTTTAACGGCCTGATTGACTAGGTTCTGCTGTTGTTCTGCCACTGCCATCAGTGCATATAACTTTTTTTCCTCAGGTGTCATCGGCTCATCCCTCTAAACTTCATTGTTTTCTGTTGCTCTCGTTCTAATTTCTGCTGTTGCTTGTACTGTTCCAAAGCAAGCTGTTTGAAGCTATCAAAATCAGCCTTAAAGCTCTCAATGCCCTGTTTAATTTCTTTGTCTGAAATTGGACTGTCTTTGAGGTCTTTGAGGTCTTTTTTCGGGTCGCCTAAATCTAGCCGCTCAAGTTCTTTATAGGCTGTGCGTGACTGTTTCAGGGCTTCCCTGATTTCAGGGTCTTTGGCTTGGCTTGGTAATAGTTTTTTTTCAGGTTCTTTCTCTATGCCTTGCTCTTTGTAGCTTCGCATATCAATACGGCTATCAATTTGATGCTTTTCTAAATGGCTGTTGCATAAATCTGCCCATCTTTGGCGTAGGTCTTTAATATCAATTTTTCGTTCCTGGTAACTCTTGCCTGTATTGTCTTTTTTAGCTCCGCCACGTTCAGGATTTTTGCTGTTATAGCGTTTGAAATATTGCTCTGGATCTCGCTCGATTCCATCTTGCAGACGTTCATTAAACATGAGGTGAACGTGAGGCTGATCATTGCCGTCCATTGCTTTAGGGTTATGAATCGCAAACTGATACGGATATTTTGAGCCGATCTCGGACCGAATGAAGTCCTCAACCAGTTCTAGGCGTTGCTCGGCATTCATCTCTCTAGGTAGGGCAATTTCATATTCTCGATAAGTACTGCCGTTTTTACGCTCGTAAAGGTCGGCAGACTGCCAAAAGGTAATCGGATTATGTTCAGCCCATTTCGGCATATTCCCATAGGCACTATGTTCAAGATCAGTTTCTGCCTGTTCCTGTTTCAGCTTCTTTTCTTCATCCCGATCAATATATTCGGCATGCGGTGCTGCTTTACCTGCCTTACCGACTTTGACACTTAAACGAGCAATCGCCATTAGGTTTTATCCTGTTCCTTTTTTCGGTTGCGCTCTTTCTTAAACGCCCTTTGATCAAGTATCGAAGCCCACATCATAATGATGATGATTAGCGGTGCTGCGATCACGCCAAAAGTAATATCTTTGATTC
>NZ_PYIX02000106.1 GCF_003024515.2 Acinetobacter sichuanensis | reverse complement strand
ATGTGGTTTTTTTATACATAAATTAGTATCTTGGTCTAAATTTTAGGATTGGAGTGGGGTATGGAGCAAAAAATACTAGGCGAGTTATTCGGGGTTGAAGTCCACTCGCCAATCACAAGAAGTGAGGTTAGGGCGGTTGTTAAAAATCAGTTAAAACACGTAACACAGCTTATCAACACTGGATTAACCGAAGATCAAGCGCGATTCGATATTATTGATCAATTTGAAAGTTTTTTTAGTTCACTATCTAGTGAAGATAAGATTCGATTTGAAAGAATACACGCTGAAGAAGTAAGTGTTGCTCCTAAAGAGTGGTTTGGTGATTTAATAAATAAAAGTGATGAGACATTAGAAAATAATCAACAAGCTTTAAGTCAAGAAGTACCAAAAAATCTAGATTACAAGGGGGTGGTGGGTAAGAGAGTGGGTGGGGGTGGATCATTTAATAACCGTATATCACTTGTAATTACTTGTGTAATAGTTTTTCTTGTAATTCTACCAATAGCTTACTTTCTGGCTACCAAGGAGCCTAAAAAAAGCAATTACAGCCAATGTGTTGAAAATGGCGTTCAGTATTTCAAAGATATTGGATCATATCCGAAACTTTCAGATGGTAAGCATGCTGAAAATGTTGTTAGAGAAAGGTGCAATAGAAGTTCAGTTGCCTTTGGATCAATAGATTAATTGTAATCAAAAAAGCGCTTTGGTGCGCTTTTTACTACCCTAAATTTATAGCCCGCATCCGCGGGCTTTTTTATGCCCGTAGGAAAGTAGATATGGCTCAAGAATCAATTTTAAGAATCGTGATTGACTCACGAAATGCTGAACGCAATGCACAAGCATTAGATCGCGAGTTGAGAAGCATTCAGAGAAGTGGTGACTTTGCCAGTCGCTCTACAGATGGTCTTTCTGAAGCTACTCGTCAACTTGCTAGTTACATGATGGGAGTTTTAACGGTTGGAGCAGCTATTGCAAAAACAGACATGTATACAGGCTTGAGAAATAGATTAAAACTAGTAACAGAAGATCAATATGCTCTTAATAAAGCTATGTTTGATACATTTAAAATTGCACAGAATACTGCACAAGCGTGGGACTCTGTAGCACAAATCTACCAACGCTTTTCAGACAATTCAAAACGTTTAAATCTTACCCAAGAAAAGACAGCAGCATTAACAGATACGGTTGCAAAAGCCATCTCAATTAGCGGCGGTTCAGCCTCCTCCGCTGAGGCAGCATTAATTCAATTTTCACAAGCACTTGCTTCAAATGTGCTCAGAGGAGAGGAGCTGAATTCTGTCATGGAGCAAGCTCCAGGTCTTGCTAAAGCGATTGCTCAAGGGATGGGTATTACCGTTGGGCAGTTACGTTCAGTTGCAGCCGAAGGAAAAATTACAGGTGATGTTCTTGTTGAGGCTCTTACCAAAGCTAAAGATTCTGTAGATGATTTATTTGCAAAAACAGATTTTACAATTGGACAATCTCTTACTCAATTATCAAATGCAGTAACCCAGTTTATAGGTGAGGCAGGGCAAGGAAGTGGTGCAGCAACAATGCTGTCATCTTCTATTAAAAATTTAGCGGATAATCTTGATTTAGTTGTTAATGCAGGTACAGCAGTAGCAATGGGGTATGTAGCAAAATCAATGATGCTTGGAGCTATGGCAACATCAAAAGCAACATATTCATTGATTGCAAAAGTTGATGCAACTATCGCTGAAAGACAAGCTAATATTGCAGCAACCCAAGCCGAGGTTGCATCAGCAATAGCGGAAGCACAAAGTACGGAAGCGAAACTAGCAAATTTACAAGCTACAAGGGCGCAAATTGTAGAAGAATTAAGACTTGAACTTAGACGTATGAAAATGCAATTTTCAACACAAGGTACAATTAATTCAGAACTGAGAATGGCGTTGCTACGACAACAGCAGGTAGCGATTAATGCTGAATTACTCGCTACTGAAACAGCATTAGCAGCATCATCCACTCGATTATCAGTAGCACTAGCGGCACAAGCAGCAGCAACAAGTCGGTTGGCTTTGGGCAAAGCAGCTCTTATGGCAATGTTTAGTCCAATGGGAATTGCAATTGCAGCCACGGTAGCAGCTTTCTATTTTTTAAGTAGCAGTGCTGAGGAAGTCAAGGAATCTCTTGCAACACAGTCAGAATCAGTTGAAGCTCTAACTAAAAAATATTTAGAGCTAAATTCCGTACAAGCGCAAGTTGAAAGTGTGCGATTACGTAAAGAGGTGGATGCACAAAAAGATTCAATTGATGATGCTGAAAGCTCAATTGGTCGATTTATCTATCTTCAAAAAGAACTATTTAAAATCTCTGGTGATGACTATAAGCAATATAAGCAGGCAATAAAAGCTATCGCCACAGGTGCGGATGATGCAGGTGTAATGCTACAAAAAATGGTCGCTTCGGGTCGCTTTAGTCAAGATCAAGTTGATAGATTAGTTGAATATTCGGGTGCAGTTGCTGATTCTAAAAATAAAATTAATCAAAATAATACAGCTTTAGAGTTATTAACAAAGACTTCTGGGCAACATACAGTTGTGACAAAAGAAAGTACCAAACAATTGGCTGATCAAGCTGGTGCATTAAAAATAGCGACTCAAAATTTTTCAGATATGAAAGCGCATGTTATTGAGTCACTACAAGTACAGGTTGAATTTGCTAAGTTGAATAGTGCAAGTAAGGATCAAGTTAAAACTCTAAATGGTGTTATTAAGCAATATTCTTCAAATCAGATTTCTGCAACAGATGCAGTAAGTAATTTTAATGCATCAGCTAAAATGCCCGGTAATGTATTAATAGGTTTGCAGAATTACGCTACAAAAACTGATGGAGCAAAAAAGGAGGTAAATTCTCTTGCAGAAAAGATTAAACAACTCAATATACTAAGTCCAAATACAGTCAAAGCTACAGATGAACGAGCAGCAGCAGCAGATCGTGAGAAAAAATCTATAGAGGATGCTAAAAAAGCCTATGATGACTTAAGAGATGCATACGCAAAGAAAAATTTAAGTATTGATTTTGATTTAAAGAATATCAAACTACTTGGTTTGGAGATGGGTAAAGCGGTATCTGAATTCTATGATGAAAATAAAATTCCAAAAACTCGTAGTTTAACTAGTGGAGAATGGAAGGAATTCCAAAAACACTTCGATAAGCAACAAGCCTTAAAACAA
>NZ_PYIX02000105.1 GCF_003024515.2 Acinetobacter sichuanensis | reverse complement strand
ACCACGTGCTAAATACTTTTCCATCTCAGCTTCAAGCTCTTCACGCAATTCACGCTTAGCAACGATGTGAGCATGCGTCATGTTTTTACCGAACTGCACTGACTGAATGCGCTGATTAAAGATTTCGTTCATGCTGCACCCCCTTGCATTCTCTGATCTGCCCAATTGCACTCAACCAAAGTCAAACCATCATGTTGAAAGCGAGACCACAACCGATCGCCTAAATCTTTCTGTAATTCATCCAAAGTAAGATTTGAAATCAGCATTGTTGCCTTGCCCTCGTCATAACGTGAGTACAAAACTTTGTGCACCAACTGAAGTCGGTTCTCATGTCGATCATGCAAACCATATTCATCAAGAATCAGTAAGTCATAATCAGTGAAGCGGTGAATTGCATTTGCTTCGCTGTCATCGGCGATTTTCCATGCTTTGGCAATTTCATCTGCCATGTCTTCTGACGTGATGTAACGAGCGTATTTGCGCTTATCAAGCACGTTTCTAGCGACAGCACATGCAAGATGTGTTTTACCTGTTCCAGTACGCCCAACCATGATGAGATTGCGAACAGCATCACCAATGAAATCTTTCGCAAATGAAGCACACTGAGCCTTAGCATTTTGCTGACCATTGTTTAATACCTGGTAATTACTAAACCCACTTTCCTGATGACGACGAGGTAATCTTGCCCCTTCAAAATGCTTATTACGAACCATGGTATTTACAGCGTGATGATGTTCTTTCTGACCACGATCCAGTGACTCAAGTGAGCATTTCTCACAAAATGGTCTACCACGATAAGAAACCATTTGAATTTGATGTATCGAACAAAACTCTGTTGATTTCTGAATATCAAAACTAAGTGAAGTCATAGCGTTCATAGCAAGTCCCCATAGTTAATATCTGAAGCAGGTGCATACTGCTGTTCCTCGCCCCATGCATCGTTGACATTACGGCTTGTTGGTGTTGGCGCAACACTTGAATTTGCTTTGAAGTTAAATGGCTCGAATAATCCCCAAGAATTAGACTTAATTGAGTTTTTCAAAGATTGATTGGATTTAGCAGAACCCCAATTTTTGAAGTCTTGGTAAATCGCATTTAGAGCATTTTTGGTTAATTTGGTTTTAGCTGTTTGAGAGCGATTAGATACATACTGCTCCCAAAGATTGAAATCACAGATTGAGTTAAATTTCTCAGAAGTCAGTTTGATTACTTCATCAAAAGATAATTTACGTGATTTCTCTTTTCGCTCAGCTTCAGCTTTTGCCTTGGCTTCCGCTTCTTGTTTTTCGGCTTCAAGTTGATATTTTTTTTTCTCTTCCTGAAAACAATAAAAATGAGTTTCCAAAGGTTTTTTAGAGCAGAGCGACTCACTAAATAAATATCTATAAGAATCTATAAAAAGAAACTCTATTGATGCACCACTAGCAGCAGCACCTTCCGCACCACTAATCGAAGCGGACTGCACCACTAATCGAAGCGCTTCACTAATCGAAGCACACTCATTCGATAATCGAAGCACCTTAATTTTTTCAGCTTCAAGGTGATTAAAAGCCTCAACCAAAGAAACCTCATTAATTTTGTACTTATTTCCTAATTTATTATTTTTTTCAACTACTTGAATTACACCAAACCAAACAAGCTCTTTGATTCCATTATTCACAGTACCAGAGCTTAATTTGTTTGAACCTTTGAGCTTTCCACCTTGTATTTGACGATGGCTGATGTGGTCAGAAGGCTTATTAAATCCGTTTGTAAATCCCATGATTGATGAGTAGACATTCTTCGCAGCATCGCTCAAGAATGGCTCAACCTCATAGTGATACAAGCGGCTTTTCATAATAAAACCTTTGACTAGTTCGTTGGACGACATAGCCTCACGCTCTTTCTTTGGAAACTGAACCATCTGACCTTGCGGTTCTGGTAGTTCTTGTGCTAAATTTGATTTCATATTCATTCCACCTTGTTATGAATTACTAAAAGCCTGACTTCAGCCGTCAGGCTTTTTCTTTGCCTGTAGTTTTTAGCGGTCGGATAAATCTTTTTGCTGCTCATGGTTTTTATCGTTCCCTACCAATCCAAAAATCTTTTGTTTAATCTTCGTTTCAGCTTTTAACTGCTCGATATGAGGAATAATGAGATTTTCAAAAATATATTCACTTGCACCCTGTCCTGAACGTTGTGCTTCAGCTAAACCTGTCAATTGGTCTTTGATCGCTTGCGGCATATGTATCGTTGCGGATGCGTCTTTCTTCGGTCTTCTTCGGGTCATGAGTTGTTCCTATGCAATTTGCTGGGGTGCGCAGTGTATCTGCCATAATTTTTCAAGATTTTTACCTTTCTCATATCCGAGGCGCTTACCGCACAATCCATTCTCGAGATTGCTTACATAGTTTTGTGAGCAATCCATCTCGGTAGCAATTTGGGTTTGGGTTAACCCTTGCTCCTTTAAATCAATGATCATTTTTTGCCATTGGTTCATGGGTATCTCCTATATTTTCCATAAATATATAGGTTTTCCGATATTATTACAATAGCCAAACCGATTGGAATTTGTATCACAATTCCGATAGTGGTTGTAAAGGACATAGTTATGCCAACTTTAGGTGAAAATCTAAAAAGTATTCGTAAAGCAAAAAAAATGACTCAAAAAGACTTAGCTCAAAAATCAGGCGTCAAGCAGTCTGTTATTTCTGATTTAGAAACTGGAAATGCAAAAAATACTGGATCTTTACTGGAATTAGCTAATGCATTAGGGGTTACGGCTGAAGAGCTTAAAAAGGGGGTTACCTCTGTTTTTGACAACAATGTAGTTCCTATTGTAGGAAAATTACTTCCAGTTTTATCTTGGGTGCAGGCGGGTGAAATGACATCTGTAGAAGCTATTGATCCGTCTGAAATTAATGAGTGGTTACCGCCCTTAAGCGCTGACGATCCAGAGGGATGTTTTTATTTAAAAGTTGTTGGTGTAAGTAATTATCCTGCATATATGGAGGGTGATTGCATTTTAGTGAATCCTAAATTTCAGGTATGCGACCTACTTTCTGGTGATCTGATTGTTGTTAGAAATAATACGGACGCAACGTTTAAAAAATTAGTTATTGAAAGTGATGATCGCAAGTACTTACAGGCACTTAATCCTAATTTCCATCCAAATATTATTGAGTTTGAAGAGGATACAGAATTAGTTGGTCTTGTAATTGATGCATTTAGACCGCTTGGTGGGTCTAGAGTTAATCGTACAAGAAAAATTTA
>NZ_PYIX02000104.1 GCF_003024515.2 Acinetobacter sichuanensis | reverse complement strand
AGGATTGGGAATGTTGGTATTGTTGGAGAGGGAAGTGCTACAACTGGTATTATTGGGATAAGACGCGATAGTACAGACTTGCATGTTGACTCTATGGAAGCGACTGCAAACTTTAAAACTTTGATAGGTGTCCAAGCAAATAATACACGTTTATACGGTGTTCTTAGAGATACTGATTACGATGGGCTTGGTTATGGAATCAGCATTGCAAATACATGTGATACATTTATTTATGATATGAAAGCAAGTCGAGGACGTACAGAATTGGATGGTCGACATGGTTCAAATGTATTTGTACATAACTCGAAATTTAAAAGAGCAGGCACGCACTGGGGTAATAATTACAATTTTATCAATTGTAATATTGAATCAATTGCATGGTCTGGTCGAGATTTAAATATTGAAGGTGGAACAATCCATTCAGGAGTAACAAATCGTACAGATATTTGTTTGAGCACAGGGCGCTTTTATGCAAATAATGTAACTACACATGGTATTGTATTTTTGACAAGTTCAGGGGTTGTTCCAGCAGATTTTTATGCATCACCAAGACGTTTTTTTGATGAAGTTATTATTCAAAATTTACGTTGTACTAATAATATGCAAACTATTTACGGGTTTGGAATTAATCCACTGGCAGATCTTAAAGCACCGTCACATATTGTTCTAGACACAATTTATGCTCCAAATTCAACTAGACTGGCACTTACAGTTATGCCACTTGATAATGCGATAGCTTTTCCAGCAATGCAGACGTATAGAGCTGAGAATATTCGACATGGTGGAGTTTGTAGAATTATAGGTCGAGGTTTTAATAAGTATAATAGTAACTTTGGTTATGATGTTTATATTAATAATTGTGGGAGAACCGAAATCCAAGCTGATTCAAATTACTTTCAAAATTTAGATGCGAATAAACTAAAAGTAGTTTCGGCACGTCAAGTGAATACAAAGGCAGTACTTGGGCAGTGGATATTTACTGACTGTAAGTTTAAAAAAGATACTTCTATCTCTACTGTTTTATTTAATACTGCATCACCAAAAGGTTTTCAAAATTGTGAATACGATGGGGATATGACTGGGATTAATGTATTGGGTCCTGTTTTATTTAGTTTAAATTGTAGAGCAACCGTTGGCTCATCAAACTATCCGACCCCACTTAAAGTAGGATATTTAAACCCAATGTATTTTATTGATGATACTCCCGCTCCCTAAAGGAGTGGGTTTTTAAACATGCTCAAATATTTTTCTGCCAATAATTTAGATCCAATGTGATTTAGATGACTTTTGTCCAAGTACAATGGAATAGAATTGATAGATGAATAACAGAGTTTCTTATCACAACTTGCTTTTGTGGTATCTATCACTTCTATTGTGGGATATAACCTCTTTAAGCTCAACATGAAAGTATTGAATTTTTGAGACTGTTCATGAAGTTGTTTAATTGAAATTTCGCACGAGATATTTAAATTATATAACTGTTTTTTTACAGCACATTTATTATTGATGTTTTCAAGTCTTGGGGTGGGATATATAATAATGGGTGTAGCTCCACTTTTAGTGATTAATTCAACTGCGTATGTTAAACCTGCTTCCACAGAATTTAAGTTTTCTATAGGCTGAGTAGATGAGTAAAGTTTTTCATTATTGAAAATACTATAATATCCACCTGATAGAATAATTTTTTTATATTTGCCACTTTCAATAATCTTAATAATTTCATTATTTCTTGCTATAAATGCCTTATCCTCAATACCATTTTCATTAAAAAGTTTTGTATGTGGTAAAAATGCTGTACGATCTTTTGTATAATCATGCCCTTTTATATTTGCATCTTTTGCAAAAATATCAATCATCGGTGTAAAATGGTTAGCAATAGAGTCACCAACAATAATAAAAGAACTTTCCTCTTTGTTATTACCCAAAATACAATTAGCTGGATCAAAGCCTTCTTTTGATGAATGACACATATTTCTTATTCTAGAGGGGTAGGTTGTTAGTGCATAGCTTGAATTGTTAATCGACTCGTTGAATCGTTGAGGCATTCCTTTCAGAAAAATAATCGACAACGTGCAACAAAATAGAAAGAGAGTTGGTATGAAATATCCATAGGTAAAAACTTTTATGTTGTTGAGATTTTTAGATTTAATTTGTATTGGTTTTTCTAATAGAATATATGTTAAATAAGACAATAATATTGTTAATAATGTAATAAATAATCCGATATAGAAGTTTATTTCTATCATTAATATGTTGAATATCACAATAATTGGCCAGTGCCATAGGTACATTGGGTATGATATTTTCCCAATGAAGCGCATAGGTTTTATTGATAATATTTTAAAGATTAAAGATTCTTTATTATTTATATATATTATTGTAGCTGTGGCTAGGCAAGGAAATAATGCAGCATATCCAGGAAAAATAGTTTTTTCATTGAATGTTAAAGTACAGTATATCAAGATTAATACGGAGATTAGGTAGAGTATTTCAGCTGTAATTCTGTTAATTTTAATGTTAGGTGTAAATACCAATAAAGCACCAATTAATAGTTCAAATGATCTTGTAATTGGGGAAAAATAAGAAATACTATTATATCTAAGAGCTACAAATTCAGAAAATATTGCTCCGAATATGATTGCCAATGCTATGACGTACGTAGTTCTTTTAAAATTTTTTGAAAATTTAAAAAATATAAAAAGTAAGAGAGGCCATGTTAAGTAGAACTGCTCTTCAACAGAAAGAGACCAGAAGTGTAATAAGAATAGTTCTTGGCTATTCTCTGAAAAATAGCCACCCGCTGTTTTCCAAAAATAGAAATTAGATACAAAAAAGGACGAGGCTAATGCAGATTTGAAATAACTAATTAAATCGTATGAAGTCAATAAGAAAAATGCTGAAATAGACGTAATCAAAAGTACAAAAAAATAAGCAGGTGCAATTCTAATAACTCTTTTTTTATAAAAGTTAGCAATTTTGAATTCACTATTTTCAATTTCTTTTTTTATCATCATTGTGATAAGAAAACCGGATATGACAAAGAAGATATCAACACCAATATACCCTCCTTTGAATATCTGAATTTGTAAGTGATTAAATAAAACGAGCAGTACTGCAATAGCTCTCAATCCCTCTATTTCGCCTCGATATGTCATATTTACGCTTTGATTTTATTGTGAATGAACTGCATTCATATTATACAAACAAATCTGATTTTTAAGACAAATATCGGATACTTTTTTTTCTAACAATCAGGAGAAATCAATGTCT
>NZ_PYIX02000103.1 GCF_003024515.2 Acinetobacter sichuanensis | reverse complement strand
CACTTTGGACGCCAAGGATGGCTCTTGAAAGTGACATTGAAAGGTTACGCACTCATCGCAGCGAATTATTAGAGATTTTTAAAAAATTAAAACATCCTGGCGTTCCTGAAAATGAACGTTTAAAAAACTCTATTTTATCTCTCAATAGTAAGATTGAAGATTTAGAGGATGAATTAGATGGTCTTATTCAAGACGAACGCTTAAATCATACTGACTAAATTATTCAGTTTATTTAATTAAAACTGTGAAACATTGATTAAACATTAGGCGTGGAACGTGAAAAATCATAAAAAAAGCCCGAACAGGGATGTTCGGGCTATAAAATAGAAACTACAGCATTGATTTCTATAGATAATTATAACGCATTTCGCATAAGGTGTATTATGTTAATTTTAGGAAATCTTAAAATTTAGGAGCAGATTTTTATGGAACATTGTGAAGATTTAGAAAGCTTAGTAATGGATGTATCTTTTGAATGCAATCAGTGTGCCCAACATGTTGAAACTTTTGTTTATGTTCCAGATCCAAATTTTATGGCAGAGAAAAATAGAGACAGTACAACTGAAGTGGAAACAGAAATTTATTGTGATAAATGTGGTCATGAACATCTGATTATCGTTTCTAATACTTTCTATTCTGCAACTTGTTACTTCCAAGAAGACTCTTCAAAATATATTAACTATGGCTTTCCTTATTACAATAGGAATGAATTACAGGAATTAGAATGGATTATTGAATCTAATGAACATAAAGAAGTTCTGTATAAACAACTAAGTATTGTTGAAGACTTAAAACAGTCTATCCAGGTTAGTCCAATTCTAAATACCTCTTTAAACACGATGATATATGCACACATTGTAGCTGCTATAGAAGGATATTTATCTGCATCATTTATTCATACAGTTTTAAATTCGAAACAACTATTAAACAGACTATGCTTGACTGATCCCCAACTAAAAGACTTAAAATTTGATATTGGTGATCTTTTAAATAAAGAAAATCTTATTGAAGATTATGTTAGTAAACACTTAAATGACATAATTTTTCATCGTGTTGATAAAATAAAAAAAATGTTCAAATCTGTTTTAGATCATGATTTTGGTGACATTGGATGGTTCGGAAGAGCCGTAAAAATTCGTCACGATTGTGTGCATCGAGCAGGTATTACAAAAGAAAGAGAATCTATAAATGTTAAAGACAATGAAATTTCCGAGTTAATTGATAATGCTAAAAGTTTAGTAGAAAATTTAGAGAAAACTCTTTCTAAATTAAGTCCTAAAATAGACTATAGCTCTTTATCTTCGGATGATTTTCCATTTTAACTTAAGTCAAAATTTAGTCTTTATTATTAGTCCAGATTTTTATCTGGACTCTTTACAATGAATTGTTTCCAAATATAAGAATTTCGATCTACAGGTTTGGAAAACAGTCAGTTATCTACATGAACTTATTATTAATCTACTAATTTCTCGATATTTAGCTTAATCATCTTTTCAGTTAGCTTGAAATTACCTTGTTTCCATCCAGAGATAACCGCCTGATTCATGGCATCAGAGCTAACAGTAGTCCAATCAATTGTATAACCTAAGTTAAATAAGATTTGCCCCAACATGAAACGTTGAGAGCGACCATTACCTTCTCTAAATGGATGTATATAATTTAAAACCACAAAAAATCTTGCTAAAAAGGTACAAATTAAATCTATATTTTCTTTATTATCAATTAAATATTGGAAATTATTTTTTAAGCATGAGAATAATAAACTGGACAAAGGAACTATGTTTAGATATCGAAGAAATATACATTCGCCTTTATAGGTGTTCGCCTGTCTTAATTGGCCAGCCCAAGGATAAACATCTTGGAATAATTCATAATGTATATTTTGTAAGTGTTCTAAATCAAAGTCACCTAGAAAGATATGAATATTTTCTTGCAATCTAGTATTTTGTAAGGCACTAAGAGCTTTTTCAGCATCATTCAGATCTTTGGTGTTAGAAATACCAAGGTTGTTTTTTAAGACCCCATTTTCATCACAAAATGGGTCATCAAAAAAGTCTTCTTCTGTTAAATAATAGTGTAGCTCATCATCAAAAAGCATTTTTAGCGCACACGATACATTTCAACTAATGTATTTCTAGTTTGTTCAAATGTCTTAGAACCATTCACATATTCATGTATTGATTGTAAACCTCTATTGTCTATAACCAAATTATCTACTGCGAATGAAGCTTTTACGACTTGAAAAGCTTGAGTACGGCTACTTCTCATACCAATAACTTTTTTCATAAAATTCTCACTTGAGATAACTTAAATTAACTTTCAGGATATATCATTTTTTCTTCTAAAAAGGAATTAAATCCTTTTATTTAACATAAAATCTCTTATGAGAACTTGGTGTTTGTACTTTTTTCGCATAACCATACATTTTGTTGCAGTGCATGGTTAAGCGAAGAGGCTGATGTTCTGAACGTCTAGTTTAAATTACAAATTTTATTTAAACCTTTTTTAAGTGCCAGTGCGACTAGGGCTATTTCCCATTGTCCTGTGATACCTAAGGCTTTTATGACGGCATCTATTAATTCTTGATCTCCGATTTTTGGGTTTTCTTTGTAAATAGTGCATGTCACATGGTTGATTTTACGCCAAGCTTTTTTCAATGAAGCTTTTTTAATGACAGATTTATCATGACTATGAACATCATTTTCAACATCATCATCGTTCAGACTAGATAGATCATCTAGGTTAACGTCAATATTAAGATCATCAAAAGACTTTAATTGCTGAAAAATTTCTTCTTCACTTAAGTGCAATAAATTCTCAATTTTTTCACTCATAATTATTTCCTTGGTTGTTTTAAATAAGGTTATTTAATTTAGGTAGAGTTCTTTGAGCGTTTGATGTCTTTATTGGCTATTTGAAGGCTTTTCTCCTCGATCTTCTACTTCTTTTTTTATGCGGTCTTCTGCTTCTTTTTGTGTTTCACGAGTATGTTCAACTACACCGTGACCATAGTCTATAGTAGCTCCATGTTCATCAGAAGTTACCGAAGGAGATGCCATTATTTGATTAGACATATCTATTTTCTCCTTAAAGATAATTGAGTACTAATCTAGATTGAACATAACAAATGATAAGAAAATTATTGTTGTTATATTTGGAATATTTTGTTACATATTTAGTAAATAAATGAATTAATGTATAAAAAATGAATATATTCGAATGAATCTATTCTTAATCGTAAATAATTTTTATGTTTTTATATCACTCGTCTTATACCAAATCTTAACTTTAAAATTTAGGCTTACAGTAGGGTGAATTTATCCCAAGAGTTGTCCGCAGAAAATGCGGATAATTTCAGAAATGCGAGTATTGAGAAATCAGGGGAAATTGCATTTTTGACTATTTTTTAACCGATTTTATAGACAAAAAATGACAATTTCGTTTAAAAAAACGCCGACATGTAACGAGGTCGGCTTTTTGCGGATGAATGGCGGTTTTTTAATTAATTAAGTTATTGAAATAAAAAGGATTTAAAAGAACCA
>NZ_PYIX02000102.1 GCF_003024515.2 Acinetobacter sichuanensis | reverse complement strand
GGATATTGCGATTGCGAATAAAGCATTCCGACTGAAAGAACTTCAAGAGATGTATGACGACTCTGGTAGGAATAAGCGACTTAAGCAGAATCTACTAAAACAAGCTTTTCAAGAAACAGATGGGCGAGTTACACGGCAAGAAATAGACCATACAACCAATGGTGAATCAATTCAAAAGACGGTTAATGTCTCTAAAGATGAATATCTAAAAGCCCGTCAGGAGGTGGTGAATGACTACTGATTCTGCACGTGACTTGGCGATTGAGGTTGAAGCACAGCAGGATTTATATTTCTTCACTCGCTATATGTTTAAGGAACGCCGTGGCTATAAATGGAAACATAACTGGCATCATCGGGAAATCTGTGATGCTTTGATGCGTGTTTATAACGGTGAGATCAAGCGATTAATTATCAATGTTCCACCGCGTTACTCTAAAACTGAAATTGCTGTGATTAATTTTATGGCTTGGTCATTGGGTAAAAAGCCTGACTGCGAGTTTATTCATATTAGTTATTCTGCAATGTTGGCTGCAAACAATGCCTTTCAAACACGAAATTTAGTACAGGAAGAAGCCTATAAGAAAGTTTTTCCTGACTTAAAACTACGTGATGACAGCAAAGCCAAGGATAACTGGCGTACAGCAGGTGGCGGTGTGTGCTATGCCACAGGGACAGGCGGTACGATCACAGGCTTTGGTGCTGGCAAGATGCGAGACGGTTTTGGTGGATGCATTATTATTGATGATCCACATAAGGCAGATGAAGCATCCTCAAAAACTATCCGTGAAGGTGTTATTGACTGGTTTCAGAACACGCTTGAGTCGCGGACGAACTCGCCTGAAACCCCGATCATTGTCATTATGCAGCGCCTCCATGAAGAAGATCTTGCAGGTTGGTTGTTGGGGGATCGAAAAGACGGCGTTTCTATTGCTGGTGGTAATGGTGAGGTCTGGGATCATATCTGCTTATCCGCCATTCAGGATGATGGATCTGCTTTATGGCCAGCGAAGCATAACATCCAAAAACTTACTTTAATGGAAAAAGCAGCACCTTATGTTTTTGCGGGGCAATACCGACAGCGTCCAGCACCACCTGCGGGTGGTTTTTTTAAACCTGATGAAATTGAAATCGTTGATGCTTTGCCTGCGAGTATTTTGAAAAAAACGCGTGCATGGGACTTGGCGAGTTCAGAAGGTGAAGGTGCTTATACAGCAGGTGTCGGTATGGCAAGTGCCAGTGATGGATACACCTATATTTTTGGTGTAGAGCGTGAGCAACTTGGTCCAGAGAATGTCAATAAACGCATTAAAAGTACTGCTGATCTTGATGGTACAGCCGTCACCATTCGATTACCGCAAGATCCTGGTCAAGCAGGTAAGTCACAAATGAAATCTTTTACTAAGCTTTTAGCTGGATATAACGTAGTGGCTTTACCTGTTTCAGGGGATAAGGTCACACGTGCACAACCATTTGCAGCACAGGTCAACGTAGGCAATGTGCGAATGCTGCGTGGTGAATGGAATAAGGATTTCAAAGATGAACTCCGTAACTTTCCAAACGGTAAATACAAGGACCAAGTGGACGCGGCTGCAGATGCTTTTAATGATTTATACGAAGGCTTTATGCCATTCTTTCCTACAATGGGGTTTGCTCGATGAG
The DNA here is from genome assembly GCF_003024515.2 of Acinetobacter sichuanensis. GTDB lineage: Bacteria > Pseudomonadota > Gammaproteobacteria > Pseudomonadales > Moraxellaceae > Acinetobacter > Acinetobacter sichuanensis. The sequence goes on along the minus strand of NZ_PYIX02000102.1, from coordinate 1,953 downwards.
TGACGTAACTTTTCAACATCCAGAGTATGTTAAAAATCTTCCCTTATGGGAACAGGTGGATGATGTCTGTAAAGGGCAAAAATCGGTTAAGGATAAAAAAGAAGTCTATTTACCACGAAATAACCCGCAAGATCACAGTCAAGAAGCCAAAGGTTTTTATGACTCATATTTAAAACGCGCTGTATTTTATGGGGTAACAGGAAAAACCCTAGGTAGTCTAGTTGGCGCTGCATTTGCAAAGGATCCAAACTTTAAGTGCCCAGCAGAATTAGAGCATTTAAAGAGAAATGCCAACGGTGCCGGTTTAAGTTTATATCAGCTTTCCCAATCTACCTTACGCCACACACTTAAACATTATCGTAGTGCTCTATATGTTGATTTTCCTGATGTCGCTCCATCACGTAATCGTGCTGAGGAAAAAGCCAAACAAGCTTATCCAATGATTCATTTGCTTTCAGCTAAGGTGGTCATTAATTGGGATACGATCACTGTAGGTAACCAAACCAAGCTCAATTTAGTGGTGATTGCTGAGTCTGTATCTGAACGCGGTAAAGATGGTTTTAGTATTGAAACAAAACAGCAATATCGAGTATTGCGCCTTGAAGATGCTGGTTTGGGCGAGTTTGTATACACGATTGAGATTTATACCAAGTCTGATCAAGGGATCTGGACAGGTCAGGGGCGTAAGATTCCAACGGACTATAATGGAGATGTGTGGAGTTATATTCCATTTACCTTTGTGGGTGCAGTGGATAACTCAGCACAAATTGAAAATTCACCTTTATTGGAACTCGCGGATCTAAATCTTGCTCATTATCGTGATAGTGCAGACTTTCAGGAATCTGTGTATTACATGGGGCATCCACAATATTATGCTTCTGGCATGGACTGGAATTGGTTTGATGAGGCGCAGAAACGTGGTGTTTATATTGGTGCAAAAGGTCATGTTACCCCTGCCACAAGGAGGGACTTTAGGTATTGCACAAGCACAACCGAATACGCTTTCACGTGAAGCCATGAAAGACAAATGGCAACAAATGAAAGAAATGGGCGCGCGTTTAGTTGAGAAAGGCTCTGCAAATAAAACAGCAACTGAGGCTGATAATGATGATGCAGTACAGCATTCTGTACTTTCGTTATGTGTGGTCAATGTCAATGAAGCGGTGAATATGGCACTGCGTTGGTGTACTAAGTTTGTGATGTCAAATCATGATCTAAAACCTGATGTATTGACTTATGTGATTGCTCAAGACTTTAATAAACAAAAATATAGTGTAGAGCGCTCTAGATTGATTTTAGAAATGGTACAGGGTGAGTTACTCCCACCAGAAGTACTTTATCACTACGAGCAAACAGGTACTTTCCCAGAGGATAAATGGGAAAATATCGAAAAGAAAATTGAAGAATATCGTATGAGTAAGCCATTAGGTGGTTATCAACCTTATCAGGGTGTAGGTGATGGACAAGAAGGAAATACAGCAAGCAATTCTTGATGCTTTGAATCAGCATAATTCTTATCTACAACGCTTATCTTCTTCTGCCATCAATGAGCTGCTTAAAAAGTTTGATGGTTATTCTTTGGAAATGTTGACCAAGCTTAGAGAGTTACTAGACGACTTAACTGAAGCTGAAAAAACGATTTTAATGAGTGGGAAGTACAGCACAACATCATTAAAAGAGCTTCAGAGTGTCATGGCGAGTTGGCAACAAGCAATCGCGGTGAATTTGCCACAATTGCTTGATGTGTCGATGGTTGCTTTGGCGACATATGAAGCAGCTTATATTTATAAACTCGCAAATAAAGATGCTCCAGCAATCAGTGGTGAATCTTTACTGAAAAAAGCTAAGAAAGCGCCGTATGCAGGTGGTCAATTAATCGATCATATCTTTCCCGGTATTGCGGATAGTGTCCGAAAGAAAGTTGAGTATGTTATTCGTGATGGCATTGATAAC
>NZ_PYIX02000101.1 GCF_003024515.2 Acinetobacter sichuanensis | reverse complement strand
ATTTAGTTTAACTTATAAAAATCATGAAACACTGTTCGAATTTTAAGCGTGGAACATGAATAATCAATAAAAAGCCGCTCTGGTGGGCTTTGTTGCACAAACCTATCTGTACAGGCTTTTTCAGCGATATAATTTTCAAATGAAGAAGCCTACACACAAAATCTACCGCACAACCAATTGGTCCGCATATAACCGAGCACTCATGAATCGCGGAAATATTGCCATTTGGTTTGATCCTGCTACGCAATGGTGTGCGCCATCAAAAGGCAAACAAGGGCGAAATCAAACCTACTCCGACGCAGCTATCCAATGCTGCTTAATGATTAAATCCTTATTCCGTCTATCTTTACGTATGGTCACTGGCTTTGTGCAAAGTCTGATTAAACTTTGCGGATTAAATTGGACCGCACCAGATTACAGTACGCTTTGTAGAAGACAAAAGCATATTGATATTGCAATCAGCTACCAAAAAAATAGCGATGGACTGCATCTACTCGCAGACTCTACAGGCATGAAGTTTCTAGGTGAGGGCGAATGGAAACGCAAGAAACATGGAGCTGAATATCGTCGCCAATAATGACGTATAAAGTTTTATCTAATTTTTCTTTTTATCCAATTTAAAATTAGGTGCGTACACGGCCTCAACTTTCAATAAAGTATAAAAGGTGTTTGTGTAGGCAATACCCTTACTTTTGATAAGCCAAAAGAAAGCAAAAGCCTTTGTTACACATACATAACATCCCTATTATGATGGATAACGTGTGGCATCCCTGCCACACTCGTGTATCCAAACGTTGCTTAAATTAAACTATGTAATAGTGGCGACATAAAGGTGCTCTTATCGCTATATATTAAAAACTTAGTGGAACACTGTTTCTAAAGCTTTTAAACCCACTTTGGGATCAAGTAGACCGTTGTAAATTTCAGGGATTTCACGTTCCACCCCAAAAAATTCATAAATGGCAAGCATCGCCCCACGAACTGAATATTCCACAGTAAAGACCACGTCATCTTCAATTTCCACAAACTGTCCAAGGAAAGCAAAGTTTTGTGAGCCTTGTGGAATTACCTGTGGACGATCCCCCGGTTTACGGCAGGCGAATAGGGCAGAGGCGTATGGCATCATGGCGGTAGTAACATCAGTCGTTGCCAAAACATGATCTAAAATGTCGTCAAAACCGAGCTGTTTAATCAGTTCTGTTAGGATTTCTTGCCCCGTGGCTTCGGACATTGGTTTTTTGATGTAATCGCCTATATGGTCAATTTGGAAACCGTAGCCCCATAAGGTATATAAACCTTCAGGTAAGTCGGCAAAGTGTGGCTGTGCAGGAACCACGATGGATAAATGCCAACCCGACTCATACCAAGTCATGAGTGCGCCTGTGCCTGGTTCATTGCCTGTATAGTCAATAATACGTTTAAGTAGCACGTCATCTTTCATGGTCAGAGTGAAAGACTCCCACTTATGTTCATCGACATTGCCATAAAAAGTCATTGGACGGCCAAAGTCTGGGGCTTTTTGTGCCAGCGTTTCCCAAAGCGTCCAGCCATGATCTTCTCGATGACGAATAAGGGCAGGCACGTCATGATTACCGCCATAACGTGAGTCTGCTGTAATAGAGCCTAAAGTGAAAATAGCTAAATCATTGGCTTTCAGATTAATTTGCTCTGAGCCTTCAGGCAATTGTACATATAGGCGTGAAGCGTAGCGTTCTTGAGTTTCAGCATTGGTAATGAAGTCTGCATCTGTGACATAGTGTCCAAAACGCACATCGACGCCTTGTGCGACTAGCCAACGCTGTAGGGGCAGAATCATCGAGTCATATTGGTTGTACTTGGTCCGTTTCACACCTGCTAAGGTATGAATGCGTGGCAATTCTTGAATAAAACGCAAGAAATAGCGTCTTAACTCTGCTGCACTGTGCCATTTTTGAAAAGCGAAAGTCGTGCGCCACATGCGCCAGAAATTGGTTTCAAAAAAGGCTTCATCAAAAAACTCATCAATACGGCGACTGCCAATTTTTTCTTCTTTTGAAGCCAATAGGCGCAGCATCTGTGCACGATGTAGTGTATTCAGACCAAGCTTTGCTGCATCCGCAATGACATGTTCGGCATCAATCAAACGTGCATTGGCGTGGGTTTTCACTTGTTCATTAAATTCACGACATTCTTCACGCACCGAAATGTCTGGATTTTCCAAAGATGGAATACTGGAAAATAAGTCCCATAGGCACAAATAAGTTTCATCGGTCAGCATGCGCCCGCCACGTGTTACCCAAGCTTGTGCGGCATGCGGTGTATGTCCGCCATCCATCGAGCCACCTGAAATATCGAGTTCTTCTAAAATATGGATATTTTTGGCAGGGACTTTGGCATCACGGATTGCAAATGCAGCGGCAGCCATACCTGCAATACCACCACCAATGATCCAAAGATGGGACTGTTGCGCGTCTAATGGGGTGCGCTTCTTATTTTGCATGGTTCACCTTTAATTATGATGTTAAAAATTATGAAGTTAAAAATGTGGTTTTTAGAAATAAAACCTTATAAATAGTAAGTCTTTTTATATATTAAAAATGCATGAAAAGGGAAGCAACCCCCTCATTATATTTTGTAATCGAAAATAGACGTATGATGGCTATTTTTAATACACATTTGTATTTTTTTTAAAATAAAATATAATTTAAGCAATTGATTTTATTATTTTATTGAGTAATCACTCTATTTTGATCATATTTGTTTGTGTCTGAAGAATGTGTTTGAAACTAGGCTTTCTATTGATCATTAAAAGATATAATTGAATAATAGATCTCTTTCATAAATCAAAAAACGAGCACCTTTTTGATTGATATTTGTACTCTAATTTTCTTAGCATTCGTGCATAATCTGCGGATGAAATACATTGATTCAAAGAAGCTTTCTGAAACACAGTTTAAGCGATATACAGGCATCTCATGGTCAACCTTTTATTTAAATGGTTGAGCAATTGCAGAAGCATGTTCCAGCTAAAGGCAGACCACCCAAGTTAAGTGTGGAGGATCAGGTTCTGCTCTGTCTGAACTATTGGCGGGAATACCGAACTTTATTTCACATTGCTACGAGTTATGGGGTTTCAGAGCCTACAGCCTCAAGAATTGTACGTCATGTTGAAGATTGCCTGATTCAGTCCAAGCTGTTTAATTTACCGAAGAATTTGCCCGAAAGCGAAGGCATAGACTGGAATGTGGTGATCCTGGATGCCACAGAAATTCCAATTCAAAGGCCTAAAAAAACAGAAGAAAAACTATAGTGGCAAGAAAAAGACCCATACCTTTAAAGTACAGGCCATCATCCATTATAAAACTCAGCAAATTCTGAGTTTATGCACTGATCGCGGTACGGTGCATGATTTCGAGCTATTCAAACGCAATTTAAAGCAGATTCCTTCAGGAGCTTTTATCCTTGCAGATAAAGGCTACCTGGGAATTTATGCTGTGTATCCTAATAGCCTGTTGCCGTTAAAAGCCAAAAGACGCTGTAAACTGGATCCTGAACTCAAAATCTATAATCAGGAAATCAACAAAAGAAGAATCGGGATCGAGCATGTATTTGGGCACTGTTGCAAATAACCACGAATGGTAAGCTGAAGACTGTTTTAGCTAAAGATGCAGCATATGAATCCTTTCCATGGTCGGCATTTTCAGGGCGAAATCATTCTTTGGGCTGTGCGCTGGTATTGTAAAC
>NZ_PYIX02000100.1 GCF_003024515.2 Acinetobacter sichuanensis | reverse complement strand
ATTTGTGTTAGGTTGCTTGGTGCTGTGATATCACCTAAAGAACTGCTCCCTCCACTACTAGTCGCTGCTACTGCTCCAACCGCTACTAATGCTGCACCACCATATACTATTGCTTTATTTTCAAACCATAAGCTCGAATCTTGAGATGAAAAATAACTTTCTAATTGACTTAAATCATCAAGATCATTAGAAGATACTTTAAATTGGCTTATATTATTCTCAAAAATTTCGATCGAAAAAATTTCACCCGAAGACAAGACTATTATTTCACCACTCTGAAGTTCAATAATAATTTTATCGGATTGCTGACTAAATTTTTTAACTTGATTAACATCTAATGTTGTTTTGATTCCACTTTTCAATATTACAATTTTTGACACAAAGTTCTCTACAATTAACAATCTATAAAATATGCAAATAATACAATATAATAAAATTAAGTATATATTTTATTTATTTAATTTCATTAAATATAACTTTTTATTGCTAGATTTATATTATCAATACTTCATTATAAACAACTAAAGATCATGAAATAAAATCTTGATAGAGGTAACAAAATTATAACTGCTCATTTTTTGTATTTTATTTAAAATAAATTTACCATACAACATAAGCACCTAATTTATATTATTTTTTAAATCTAAATACCATTACTAAAATTTTAATTTTAGATGAAAAATAACTCTCTCTTTCATGTTTTCATCTACTAGCAGGAATTAGACGCTTTAAGTAAGCACCTACTAAACCCACCACTATGAAAATTACGACTAAACGCTTATTTTCGTACCCACTTATTAATGAATTGGCACGGTAATACCCCCATTTTAAATTGAGTTAATGAGTAGAAAAACCAAAGGTCTTATCATTGTTTAAAATTGGGTGGTTTACCATCAACTGACATATGACATATGAGGTTGTTCATGATTATAAAAGTGCTCAATACTGTGCTGCTCACACCACCTCTGCATTGAATCACTTATGTATTCTGGACCATTGTCAGAACGTATACGCTTAGGCTTGCCTCGCCATGCAATTAACTGATCAAGCCCTTTAAGCACGCGTTAAGCCGGTAATGAGAAATCTACAAGAATATCCAAAGACTCACGGTTGTAGTCATCAATAATATTATGTACACGATAGCTACGGCCATCACATTTTGATATACTATGTATGCAGCATTGATCAAGAGATTATCTGCTATACTTGCTTCACCTATAGCATCAATGGAGTTTAGAAATGCTCAGAACCACTGAACAGAAAAAAATATATATTCAAGCGACATGTTCTCAAAACTATCAAGCCAGCCTAAAGCTTGAAGGCATTACAACAACAATTCAAAAAACTCAACAGAGTAAAGCTGAAATCTTAAGAAAATATAAGAAGTATTCGCAACCCGAATCTTAGTCAGGTGCATGTATGGATAAATATGGTGAAATGGGTGACAGCCTGTATTGTTACCCTGACACAAATATTTTAAAAAACAAACTCAATATTCGTGATGAACAGATTTTAGAACAAGCTGAACTAGAACTATCTGGATTAGCGAGTAGCCTAATTGAATATGCTGAACCACCCTATGACTTAAAATACTTAAAATCAATTCATGTACAACTTTTTGGAGACTTATACGACTGGGCAGGAAAGTTAAGACAAGTCGATATCTCCAAAGGTGACACCCGCTTTTGTAATTTTTTCCGTATTGAAATTGAAATCAATAAATTATTTAAATCACTCCAAGAAAAAAAGCACTTTCAAGACTTAACACCACAACAACTAATTCCTCAACTTGCCGACTTATATTGTGAGCTTAATGTCATACACCCATTTCGTGAAGGTAATGGACGTACGCAACGAATCTTCTTTGAACATCTGATTGCTCATTGTGGTTATGGTATTGATTGGTCTCGTATTGACTCTCAACAACAATGGATTAAAGCCAATATTGAAGGTTTTTATGGTAATTTAAATCCATTAATTCAGATTTTTGAACAATGCTTTATCCAAAATATCTAGAAACTTAGAGAGCCGAAGCTCTCAATCCTTAACAGCTCGCAAATTTAGCTTCAATCCACCGATTGATTTCCCAAACAGACCAACAAATACGATTATTTGAAATCTTAATATTGTTCGGAATCAAGGTCAGTTGAGTAAGAGTCATTTTAAGTGAAAAAAATTATTATACCTTGATCACTAAAATGGACTAAATTTTAACAGCATTTAAAGTACCCAAAAGAAGGACTGTTCACTTCACTCCTACAAATAACAAAGCCTATGCTTTTCAACGAAGGTTAGAAATGATCCTGTAAAAAATTTTCATCATGCTGCTCTTATAGCATATAGACAATTACTACATCATTTACATTTAATCTCAATACAGCCTAGCAGAAAAAACGCAACGAATATTTCTTTGCGTATATATGTAGTGTTTAAATCCATTCATTTTTCAATAACCCCTGACGTTTAATCACGCTTATAGTCGATTTTTAACCTTGTGAAAATGGACATAGCGACACTGCTGTCCCACAATTATTAAAACAAGAACCTCAATTGAGGTCCTTGTTGTTTATTCCACTTTTTTTCAGGTAAAAACAGAGCTTTTAAAAGTTTTCTTTCAAATAAATTCACTTGAATAATCCTTAATAACCTTTGAACACTCCATCCCTCCTGTGCCATATGTTTTGCAAAACTCACCAGTAAATAAGCAATTAAGGCGATCCATATTTGTGTTTGTATTGCATTACGGCTTCGACCCAAAAACGATTTTAATTTTAGGTTTTGCTTAATCGCTTTGAAAAATAGCTCCACTTTCCAGCGATCTTTGTAAATTGCTGCAATGGTCGATGCAGCCAAATGAAAGTTATTGCTTAGAAACTCAAATGTCCTTTTCTTATCTGCATCATAGAATTCTATTCGTCTTAGTCGTTTTGGTGCACCACGCTTTTTTGCATAGTCACTACTCAACTCAATATATTCATCCGCAAGAATACCTTTGCAAGCTAATACATCTTGTTTGGACTTTACCGTATAAACAGTCTTTGGTCTCAAGCGTGTCACAAAGCTAACCTTTTCTTTGCTCATCTCTGCAAACCACTGATAATCAACATATCCCTTATCAAATACTACAACACTTCCAGACGGAAATTTGAGTCGTCTGCCTTGCACCATATCATTTTCAATCCCGTCTCCAAGTGCAACAAATTCAGGAATGGTATTACTATGATTTAATCCAATAGTCAGTTTTATACTGGCTTTGGATTCATGTACTTTTGCCCATTCACATAATGACAATGAAAGATCAATATGGCTTGCATCAAGTGAATATAATGGATTTTTAAACCGAAATTTATGTGCAACCTTTAAGTTTTCACAATGCTTGAGCAGTTGATTAAACAATTGCTGATATAAGCTGCTAGGCTGTTCTTCATTCGTAAGCATCCGCTGAACCCCACTTGAACTCAAGCAGGGTTCCATTTATGAGGCAATAAGTCTTCGATATCTTTCATTTTATGTATCGGCAATCTTTTCAGCACATCACTGAGATAGGCATACGGATCAAGACCATTGAGTTTAGCTGACTGGATTAAAGTCATGATATTGGCTGCCCGTTGCCCACTTCTAAGTGAACCTGCAAATAACCAGTTTTTACGTCCAAGAGCCCACGGGCGCATCTGATTCTCAATCCCTTGCGAAGCAATGCTTCTCATGTCAATCGGGAGCATGCCATCATTCAGATACCGGCTTAAGGCAGACCACCGTTTTAGACTATAATTGATCGCCTTGGCTGTGGCTGAA
>NZ_PYIX02000010.1 GCF_003024515.2 Acinetobacter sichuanensis | reverse complement strand
ATCATAAGAGTCTTGATGCTCTTCAATATATACGTCTTGATTGAAATCATCTTCAGGAAACTCTTGATTCTCTATTGGGATCGGCTTCTTACTCATTTTCTTCTCACTGATCAAAAGTACACTGTTAGTTTAGTTTGTGATCAGAAATAGAAAAGAGGGTAAAAATAGGAAAGCGTCAAAAGTTGTCGTGATATTTGAAAAACAGTTTGGCGAATTTAAGGTTAAATTTTAGATAGTGGTAGAGCCATGGTTCCATTTTTTTGTTTTTCTTTGATGTGTGATAAAATGATCATATCAAAAGAAGAAAAACGAAAGCACTTTTATTTTTTACGGTAGTTATTGCGGTATATTTTAAAATCAATATTATTTTAGTTATAACAAACAATTACTTATGTTATTTTTCTTGTGTCCGCTGGGCGCACCATATTTTTATTTCAGTTTTAGTCTATATCTTATTGTTTTTCTATTAAATATTATTTTTGAATGTTTACATTTCATCATTTTAATCTTGTATAAAATGAAATTTCATCGTGTTTATTTAAAATAAGTTAAAAATAGTCAATATAAGTTATAGCTCGTATTTTAAACAGACAATATTTTATAGCTGAAAAATGATGATTACAATGAGAATTTCTTTATGAACTTGTGCTGAAATGTTAAGCAATATTGCTCTGTTTGATTTCTTCATTTATATTTAAATCATAGTAGATCGTTAAGATGCTACAAAATAGTTGGACAGATCAATGACAGCTTATTGAATTTGCAACAGATGTTCAGATGAGAAATAAGCACTAGCTTTCCAACCTAAAGAGCTCACAGAAATGTGAGCTTTTTCATGTTTAAAAACAATATAAAACAAAGTTAATCTGAAACTAAAATCACTCTGAAAAATAAGATAATTCAACATCATATCGTTTAAATTCATGAATGAGTTGTTTGATGAAGTTTAATGTAAGTGATGAATTAAAATCACGAGTTATAATTTTTGCTTGGGTATTTTCGGTGTATTCTAATTGAGTCATTTGCCAATCTAAAGAATTTTGCATTTGTTGCAGATATAGACTGCGTAATTGTAAATGATCTGAAATTTGAGAAGGAATCACATGTGTGATTGCAAGTTGAATAGGCATACATTCAGCAATATCACGAAAAGTAATGACCCAATTGCCAATTTTATTCAGTTGCATTGGATTATCACAAGCTGAAAAACGTAAAAAATGTATTTGGTTCATATGGTATATCCCCTTGAATCAAAAAAGTTATACATGTTCAGCAGTAAAATGTAGATGCAGCTAAAGTGCTGAAATAATGAGTGAAAATATATTTGTAAATATTTAAGTATTGTAAATTATTGAATTTATAGATTAAATTAAAAATGGCTTAGCGTTAAAAACGCTAAATCAACATAAAAATACAATTATTTAGGGGCTATTTTAGTTATCAAAATGACATATAGCATGCCATTCTGATTTACATTAAGGTAAAGTTTTTAAAGGGTAATTATTGCACTATTTTCCAGTGCTTTACGTAAATAAGGGTCAAGGTCATCTTGTTTGAGTAACCATTTCGTATAATCAGGTGGTAAGTCAGCAATTGCTGTACCACGATGTTTACCAAAATTGATACTACGAGGAATACGTGCATCTTCAGACGCTGCAAATAATTCTTCAATATTTTGAATTTTAAGATGATGAATAATATGCATTAAAATATTTGCAGTTAAAATAATATCAGCATCTGCACGGTGAGCACCTTTTAACATGGTACGTGCTTTTTCACTGCCTTTACTGATCTGATAAATCAATGCTGAAATATTATGTGCTTCGGCATCAGGCCAAACTAGGCGAGCAAGAGCAAGTGTACAAATCGCTTTAATATGAGATGTATCTACACCGCATTGCTGAATAGCACGAATATCATAGTCAATATTATGACCAATCATATAGATCGTATCTGTAGGAAGCTTAAATGTAGAAAAATCGGGTTGACCTACTAAGTCAGATTCTAAAATATGATGAACAGCCATAGAGGCATAAGAAATTTTTTCCTCGCCAATACTATAAAGTTGATCAAAAATTTGTTCACGATCTAAACTTAATTTTCCTTGATCAAGTTGGATCGGTGCATAAGCAATTTCAATGGGCAAGCCATTTAAGGTATGTGTTTCTGTATCAAGAATAATAGCTTGCATGACATATTCCAAAAGAATCAGGAGAATATCCCTACTTTAGCACTGGATTTTTCGTTGTTACAAATATTATTGATCAATTTAATGGATATTTATTATTTTAAATGATTGAGTAAAATGATCATCACCATATCAAAGTAAACATGAAATATAGCCTAAGTATTCTTTTTGGTAGTGTTTTAAAATTATGCTGATGACATTTGATATTAAATTCTCATTCAATCTATAAAAGTAAACTTAACGGAGTGATGCTATCGCAGGCGACATGGATGTCGCCGTTGGGTAAGGGTGATAGGGACATCCTCTTTAGCCAACAAAGGATTTTTGTTACTTTTTATCCTTAAAAAGTAAGGCACTGCCTACGCAAATGAGTTTGAATTTTGCAATATAAATGGGGGTAGTACAAAATATATTTTACTGATTTATTCAATGGACAAATCAGCAAACATTTTAGAACACTACCAAATTGTTTATCAAAAAATAAACACAGTAAAGCGTTTGTTTTATTTATTTTAAGCATTAAAAACAGTTTACTTTGAATCCAATAAGTTAATTTGACCCTTATATAAGATATTTGTTTCAATCTGACGATATTTTTATGACAAACTGAGCAAAGTTCATTCTCTTTATTTAAAAACTTCATGCTACAATATGCGCCAATCTTAGCACGGCTTAAAAGCCCTACATTTCATAGGACCTCGCTAATGTTTGCCAATATCTCTATTGCTGAATTTGACCCAGAATTAGCTCAAGCTATCTCTAACGAAGATGTGCGTCAAGAAGCTCATATTGAGCTAATCGCTTCTGAAAACTATTGCTCACCAGCAGTTATGGAAGCTCAAGGTTCAAAGCTCACTAACAAATATGCAGAAGGCTACCCAGGCAAACGCTACTATGGCGGTTGTGAATATGTAGACGTGATTGAACAATTGGCAATTGATCGTGCTAAAGAATTATTTGGCGCTGACTATGCTAACGTTCAACCACATGCAGGTTCTCAAGCGAACTCAGCAGTTTACTTAGCGCTTCTTAATCCTGGTGATACAGTATTAGGTATGAGCTTAGCGCATGGTGGTCACTTGACACATGGTGCGAAAGTAAGCTTCTCTGGTAAAACGTATAATGCAATTCAATATGGTTTAAACCCAGAAACTGGTGAAATCGATTATGAAGAAGTTGAGCGTTTAGCTGTAGAACATAAACCACGTATGATTGTGGCTGGTTTCTCTGCTTATAGCCAAATCGTTGATTGGCAGCGTTTCCGTGAAATCGCAGATAAAGTAGGTGCTTACCTTTTTGTCGATATGGCTCACGTTGCTGGTTTAGTTGCTGCGGGTGTTTACCCAAGCCCAGTACAAATTGCTGATGTAACAACAACGACTACACATAAAACTTTACGTGGTCCACGTTCTGGTTTAATCCTTGCGAAAGCAAATGAAGAAATCGAGAAAAAATTACAATCAGCAGTATTCCCTGGTAACCAAGGTGGTCCATTGGTTCATGCTGTTGCAGCTAAAGCAATCTGCTTTAAAGAAGCAATGTTGCCAGAATATAAAGAATATCAAAAACAAGTTGTAGTTAATGCTAAAGCAATGGCTGAAGTGTTGATCGCACGTGGTTATGATGTTGTATCTGGTGGTACTGAAAACCATTTATTCTTATTATCTTTGATTAAACAAGATATTACAGGTAAAGAAGCTGATGCTTGGTTAGGTGCAGCTCACATTACTGTGAACAAAAACTCTGTACCAAATGATCCACGTTCACCATTTGTGACTTCTGGTATCCGTATTGGTACACCAGCAGTGACGACTCGTGGTTTTGGCGAAGCTGAAGTACGTGATCTTGCGGGTTGGATTGCAGACATTCTTGATGCAAAAGGTGATGAAGCTGTTATCAATACCGTGAAAGCGAAAGTTGAAGCGGTATGTGCTAAATTCCCAGTTTACGCAAAATAAGTTTCGACTTGAGAAAAGCCCCTCAAAGGGGCTTTTTTTATAGCTTTAAAAAAATCCAGTATTATTCAATTGCTCAATTTTCTGATATAACTTGATGAAGAGATTTTGAATATTTTTTGTTTTTATTGCTTTTAAAATAGCATCTAAATTAAAGGAAATTAGCTAGATGGCTCAGCCTAATATTATTATTTCAGAACAAGACTTACATCGTTTAGAAACGATGTTAGAGAATCAGGCTAAATTGACTCCAACTATGGAACATTTAGAAGAAGAACTGGCTCGTGCTGAAGTTGTTACTCCACAAGATATTCCAACGAACATTGTAACGATGAATGCAAAAGTATTAATCACCATTGCTCCTGCAAAAGAAGCAACGGAAATTACGTTGGTCTATCCACATGACTTTCGTGGTGAAAAAGGGCAAGTCAATGTTGTTGCTCCAATTGGTGCTGCGATTTTAGGTTTAGCTGAGGGACAAGAAATTGAATGGCCACAGCCCGATGGTCATACGATGAAGGTAAAAATTGAAAAAGTGATTTATCAACCTGAGCGTGAAGGTGACTTCTTATAAGTTTTAAAGCCATCATTTGATGGCTTTGTTTTTAATAGATCATCTAAAAATAAAATGATAAAAATCATAAATTAGTGAATAAAATAACATTTGATTATTTTTGTGATGTTTCATATAAATCTTTCTCTATATAATATTTAAAAGAGAGGGATTTATGAAAAAAATATTATTTTTAATGGGGTTGCTTTTAACATTTTCTGTGAATGCTAAACAAAATAATGAAAGTGTAGATGCGATTAAACAGAAAATTATTCAACAATCAATTGAGGCTTATTCTGGCAATTGTCCTTGCCCATATAACACAGCATCAAATGGAAGTCGTTGTGGTAAACGGAGTGCTTATCATCGAGCGGGTGGATATGCGCCATTATGTTATCCAGAAGATGTCACCACTAAAATGATACAAGCTTATAAAGCCAGAAAATAAAGTCTTAGGTGTGGGCTTGCAGAATTTTGCTATATTCCATTAAAGTTTTAACGCCAGCTATACGTTGTATAATTTGCCCTTGTTGAAAAATCAGGGTCGAAGGTAAACCATAGACATTATAACGTAAGGTTAAAATAGGGGATTGATCAATATTAATAATACCGAACTTAATTTCGGGATGTGATTTTGCAAAGTTTTGAGCGAGTTGCTCAAATACTGGAAAATTTTGTGTACATGGCGCACACCATTCTGCATAAAAGCGAATAACTGCCAGACCATCAAACCATTCAAACTCGTGATAGTTATCTTCATTATATTCAAACATATTATTCATAAGTGATGACGATCAAATTTTGAAATAGAAAGTTGATTATACATAAGTCCACAGTTCTTCATTCTCAACAAACTTTATGTTCAAATACAAATCATATGAAAATTCATGAATAAGGAAAGTGAATGTCACAAGCAATCATGCAACAGATCATTATTACTGAGCCAGGCGGTATTGAAAAATTAGCATACGAAACTGTTTCAACACCAACAGCAAGTACAAATGAAGTTTTAGTTAAAATACACGCATTTGGAATTAATCGACCAGATATTTTACAGCGTCAAGGTTTATATCCTATGCCAAAAGGAGTGACACCTGTACCAGGCTTAGAGGTTGCGGGAGAGGTCATTGAGGTTGGTGCTGATGTGACCAACTTTAAAGTGGGTGATCGTGTATGTGGTTTAACCAATGGTGGGGGATATGCACAGTATTGTGTGGTGCCTGATAGCCAAACTTTGCATATTCCACAAGGTGTAAGCTTTGTACAAGCAGCCGCGATTCCTGAAACATTCTTTACTGTTTGGGCAAATGTTTTTCAAATGGCAAGAGCCAAAGCAGGTGAAACGGTACTTGTTCATGGTGGAGCAAGTGGTATTGGAACAACAGCTTTGATGCTATGTCAGTCTTTAGGAATAAAAACTTTTGCCACTGTCGGCACAGATGAAAAAGTACAGGCATTGGCAAGTTTAACCGATGCAATTAATTATAAAACTCAAGATTTTGAACAGGTTATTCAAGATAAAACGGATAATGCGGGTGTGGATGTTATTTTAGATATGGTCGGTGCACCTTATTTAGATAAAAATTTAAATTTATTACGTCGTGATGGTCGTTTAGTTTATATCGCCTTTTTAGGTGGGGCAAAAGCCAAAGATGTGAAACTAGGTCAAATTATGATGAAGCGTTTGACGATTACAGGCTCAACAATGCGAGCAAGAAATAGCGCAGAAAAAGCTGAGATTGCTCAAGGTTTAGAGCAACATGTTGTTCCACTTTGGGAAAAAGGTGAATGTTTGCCAATGATTTATCGGACTTTTAAGTTTGATCAAATTCAAGATGCCCATGCGGTGATGGATACAGGTGAACATATTGGTAAGATTGTGGTAGAAGTTATTTAAATGATGAAAACCCTCTTTTTATTTTATAAGAAGAGGGCATCATTAAGATGCAGATAGGAATTTAGGCTTGCACGGATTTATTGAGCAAACTTGATGGTTTTTTAGAAGTTAGAATGAAGATTCATTTTGAACAATAAAATGCTTTAAAGACATTTTTAAGAGTCAATTTTCTATTTTTCTAAAGGTATTTTATATTTCGGTATTTTATCTCTGATTTAATTTTAAAATTATGCGAAAATATAACATTCTATTTTATATTTAGGACTCCCATGACAGATTCTTCTGCATCATTAAGTGATATTGAAATTTTAGATATTTTACAGTCAATGAAATCTGACGAATTAAATGTCGAAGCAAAAAAAATCATTCGTGATGGCGGAAAAGCAGGGCGTCAAGAAGCACATAAGCAAGCTTTGGTCGCTTTACATCATAGTTTTGAAGAAAAATTTGTTGAAGCTGTCACTTTGGCATTGCATTTAAATGAAGCTCAAGCAAAAAAAATTCGCTATAAAAAAGACCGTATTCGTATTTTAAAAGCAAAAGGAATTGAATATTTAGAGATTGATGGTGCAGAAACTGCACAAGTCTTATCACAAGTAGCTCAAGCTATTTTACGTGAAGATGCAACAGTAACTCATGATTTACATAATATCTTTTCTTTTTGGAAAGAAGGTTGGCCAATGGTGCAATTTGACAATGCGTTTAAATTGTTAGATGAAGATATTATGATTCACTATCAAGCTGTACTTGATCGTTTAATCGAAAAGAAATAATAAAAAACAGTCATATAAAAAGCACCATATATTGGTGCTTTTTAGTTGAAAATGATCGTTTTATTCTTCTGTTGGTGGCTCAGCTTCATTTCTTTCAAGTAAACGTGTCACAAGTAATTGGTCAATTTTAAAATGATCAACGTCTACAACTTCAAATTTATAACCATCAAAAATCACAGTATCAGCAGGGCGAGGAATTTTTCGTAATTTATACATCATAAATCCTGCAAGCGTTTCATAGTTTTCATCATCAGGCATTTCATCTAGCGCAAGCGCATGCTTGAGATCTTCAATAGGTGTACTACCATCGATCAGCCATGAATTATTATCACGTTTGATAATTTGTTGATCTGCTTCAATTGGGGTAACCCAGTCGCCCATGACCGTAATCATAATATCTGACAAAGTAATCACACCAACAACCAAAGCATATTCATTAATAACCACAGCGAATTTTTCTTTGGTTGAGCGAAAACGATCAAGTAGTTCTGATAAGGTTAAAGTGTCAGGAATCGTTAAAACATTACGAATCGTATTTTCATTGAGTTGCAGAAGAGATTGATTATTTAAAATTCGTACTAAAATATCTTTGGCATCTACATAACCAATGACATCATCAATATTATTATTACACACCAAAAACTTAGAGTATGGATATTCAGCGAGTTTTTGGCGAATGCTTTCTTCTGACTCTTTTAATGTGAAAAATACAACATTTTCACGAGTCGTCATACTTGAGGGAACATTACGTTCTTCAAGCTCAAATACATTTTCAATAAAATGATGTTCTTGTTTTTGTAAGACACCTGCTTGCGCACCTGCATCCATCACGGCAGAAATATCATCAAAAGTAATATTATCTTCACGTGTTGTATTGACCTTAAATAAGCGAAATAACAGGTTTGCAATGGCATTGATACACCAAGCCAAAGGTTTACATACCACAATAAATATTTGAATTGGATTAATAACAGAAACAGCAATTTTTTCAGGTGCAATCATTGCCATACGTTTTGGCATTAAGTCTGCAAATAAAATAAAGAGTGATGTAACTAATGTAAATGATAATGCAAAACTAATGGTTTCTGCCCAAGGACCTATATAAAAGCGTGAAACAAAATCAAGAAAATAAGGACGAAAAGCCCCTTCACCCAAAATACCACCTAAAATGGCAACAGCGTTCAGTCCAATTTGGGAAGCAGCAAAGAAATCAGCAGAATTTTCTTGCAAGTCTAGGACTTTCTGCGCACGTTCATCACCCGATTCTGCAAGGATTTTAAGTTTAACTTTACGTGCACCAGCAAGGGCAATTTCTGTTAAAGATAAAAAACCTGCACCTGCAATCAGCAAGATGATGATAATAATATTCTGAAGAAGGCTCACGAATCACCTGTGGATCGTCATTATTATGAATGTTTTTAACACAAAAACAGCTTAGGGAGTAGTAACCACCCTAAGCACTTTGAAAAGTATAATATTGATAAGCGAAGAATTTAAGAAATATTATGCTTTAATAGTGTGAAAATTGAGAATTGTTAATTAAAAATTCACGGTTTTCTTCTTCTATCATTTGTCGTGCTACATATAAAATCAGTTGGCGTAACCAGCGATGAGCAGGATGATGATGGAGTAAAGGACACCATGCCATTTTTAACTCAAATTCAGGAATATAAAAAGGTGGGTCTTTAATTAAAAGATTTTGGCTTTTGGCTTGTAAACGTGCAATACGTGTTGGCAATGTTGCAACCAAGTCAACATTAGAAGCTAAAAGTGCTGGCATTTGATAATGACGGGTAAAGACAGAAATTTTACGTTTTTGACCAATACGTTCTAAAGCTTGATCAATCCAACCTAATCCTGCTTGTTTCTCTGGATTTACACCGAAACCAACACCCATACCCGTTTTAGAAACCCAAATATGCTGTGCATCTAAATAACTTTTTAAATTTAAATTACTTGCAGCAGGGTGTTTACCATTTAGTAAGCAAGAAAAGCTGTCACGCCAAACAAGAACTTGATGAAAGCTTTGTGGAATTTCATTAAAACGATTGATGGCTAAATCAACTTTACCTTGTTCCATATCACGATAGGACACATCACTTGGCGTTAAAAAGTCTAAAACCACATTGGGTGCTTCAGAACGTAAGGCTTTGACTAAGCGAGGAACAAGGGTTGCCTCAGCATAGTCAGAAGTCATGATACGAAAAACACGATTTGAGGTATAAGGTCGAAACTCTGTGCGTGGTTCCAAAATCATTGACAAATCTGACAATGCATCTCGAATACGCGGTTGTAATTCTAAAGCACGTTCTGTGGGAGTCATCCCTTCAGAAGAACGAATCAAAAGCGGATCATTAAATAAATTACGCAAACGTCGTAAAATATTACTCATAGCAGGTTGGGTAACACCAAGCTGTTCTGCGGCACGGGTAACGTTCTTTTCACGCAAAAGTACATCAAGGTAAATTAATAGATTGAGGTCAACCCGCTCAAGATTCATATAAAAAATACCGAAAATAAATTTTTGAAATCACATTGAATTATGCCATAAGCAAATAGTTTTGTGTTAAATCATGATAAAAAAACATCATTCTAAGCCGCATCAAGAAAATTAAAAATTTGTTTTCATCTATTTTCAAATTGTTTTATCGAACAGGTTTGATATTGCAAATTGCCTTAAATCATAGAACTTAACGCATTGAGAAAGATTTATAATTTTTTAGCTTTCTTTTTAAGCATACAAAAAGACATTTACATTGTTTATTTAGACTAAAATATATGCGTTGAAAAATTAAATGAGCATGATATGACAAAAAAATAGTAAGGCTCGACTTAAGTCTAATAAGCTGTAAATTTTAAACTTGTATTATTTGTAAGCAAAAAAGTCAATATGGGTTTTAATTTAATTCATTTAAAATCAATGTATTAATAAATTGAAACATAATTATAATACGACTTTGATCTATATATTTTTTAAATAAATACTGAGAATTAACGCAAAATATTGGATTAATTTTAGGAGTCAATCTAAGCTAAGTCCATAACAACGAAGCGTACTAAATCTGAACAAATAGATAGTACTAGATTTAGCGATTCGATGGATGAAATCCTAATATTATTACAGGAACATATCATGTCTACATATTTATCAGCGATTGAAGCAATCCGCGAATTAAAAGCAAAATTCGGTGCAACTTGGCGCGATATTAGCCCAGAAGACGCTGCGCGTATGCAAATGCAAAACCAATTCAAAACTGGTTTAGACATCGCTAAATACACTGCTGCTATTATGCGTCGTGATATGGCTGCTTATGATGCAGATTCTAGCAAATACACTCAATCATTAGGTTGCTGGCACGGTTTCATCGCACAACAAAAAATGATTGCGAACAAAAAATACTTCGGTACAACTGAACGCCGTTATATCTACCTTTCAGGTTGGATGGTTGCTGCACTTCGTTCAGAATTCGGTCCACTTCCTGACCAATCTATGCACGAAAAAACTTCAGTACCTGCTTTGATCGAAGAAATCTATACTTTCCTTCGTCAAGCTGATGCAAAAGAATTAAACGATTTATTCCGTGCATTGAAAAAAGCACAAGAAGCTGGCGACACTGCTAAAGCTACTGAAATCACTGCTCAAATCGATGGTTTCCAAACTCACGTTGTGCCAATTATTGCGGACATCGATGCTGGTTTCGGTAACGAAGAAGCAACTTACTTACTTGCTCGTAAAATGATCGAAGCTGGTGCTTGTGCACTTCAAATCGAAAACCAAGTTTCTGACGCTAAACAATGTGGTCACCAAGCTGGTAAAGTAACTGTTCCACACGAAGACTTCATCGCTAAAATCCATGCATTACGTTATGCATTCTTAGAAATGGGTCTTGATGACGGTATCATCGTTGCGCGTACTGACTCTGAAGGCGCTGACTTGACTCAAAAAATCCCAGTGGTTAAAGAGCCAGGCGACATCGCTTCTCAATATATCAGCTACTTAGACACAACTGAAATCAGCATCGAAGAAGCTCAAGAAGATGAAATCTTGATCAAACGTGATGGTAAATTACACCGTCCTAAGCGTTTAGCTTCTGGTTTATATCAGTTCCGTGCTGACACTCAAATTGACCGTGTTGTACTTGACTGTGTATCTAGCCTTCAAAATGGTGCGGATCTTCTTTGGATCGAAACTGCGACTCCAAACGTTGAAGAAATCGCTCACATGGTTAACCGTGTTAAAGAAACAGTTCCAAATGCGAAACTTGTTTATAACAACTCTCCATCGTTCAACTGGACTTTAAATTTCCGTCAACAAGCGTATGACCGTTGGGTTGCTGAAGGTAAAGACGTTTCTGCTTACGACCGTGCTAAATTAATGAGCGCTGAGTACGATGCGACTGAATTAGCTGCTGATGCTGATGAAAAAGTACGTACATTCCAAGCGGATGCTTCTCGTGAAGCGGGTGTGTTCCATCACTTGATCACACTTCCTACTTACCACACAGCTGCTCTTTCTACGCATGAGCTTGCTCAAGGTTACTTCGGTTCTGAAGGTATGTTGGCTTATGTTGCTGGTGTACAACGTAAAGAAATCCGTGGCGGTATCGCTTGTGTTAAACACCAAGCAATGGCTGGTTCGGACATCGGTGATGATCACAAAGAAATCTTCTCTGGTGACAATGCTCTTAAAGCGCATGACGATGCTAAAAACACAATGAACCAATTCGCTGCTCACTAAGTCGCGATCTGATTCGAAAAACCCAGCGAAAGCTGGGTTTTTTATTGTGATCTCATCATTGTAAATAAGTGGTGATGATTCGACTATGATGGATTAGTTTAATTCTTTTGCTAATTTATAATGTTCAGCGATAGGACCTTCAATTTTTGTACCTGTTTCACGATTGCGTGCCTCAAGAAAATTTTCTCCTACAAAGAATTTTCGTTCATCTGCATTTTTATCTAAAGTAATGATTGAGCCTGTCGAATCAAAAGTGAATTTGCCTTTAGATTCAAATTTTTTCTCGTCACCTTTGCCGCCTTTATATTCTTCTTCTAATTCAAAAGTATGGTCAGCATTTAGTTTTAGCTCTGTCTCAATACCTTCGCAATCTGCACAAGGAAGTAGCCCTTTATATGTCCCATCCCAATCAAGACTATTTTGTGCGTTATGAGCTGTATCAGCAGGGGAAACAACTTGAGTATTGGTTGCTTGAGAAGCCACATTATTCGTATAGTTCGTGCTATCTTCATTAGGTTTATTACAGGCAGTTAATATAAAACTTGAAAGACTAAGGATAAGAAGAGTTTTTTTCATTGTACACCTGATATTGAGTATTAAGTTGGATTTGAATCATTTAAGCGTAAATCAAAAAACCATAAAACATGTTGTGAAAAGGATGAACTCCTGTAAAAAAGTGCAATATTTTTAATGTGATAGATATCTCTATTTTGATTTTTTTATTTAATTTATCGTAGTTTTAATGATTTATTACAAATCTATGAAAAGATATTTTTTATTACTAAATTATCTCTATATGAAAAAGTAAATATAAAATATTTGGATATTTTTTAATAAGCTTTCATAAATAATCATCTTTAAAAATAATAATTTACAGTTGTAGTTTAACTGCTTTTAATTTGAGCTAGGGCTAGTTTTTTCTACATAAACTGTTGCTACAATTCGCAAAATTTTTATATTTATAATTGTGGTGTATTTATGTTCGAGAAGTTGGCAGAACAAAGTCTTGGGGCAATGCGGTGGGAAATTGATAATCATTGGGACTTAACGATTGATCAATGTGTCATGATCGCAGCGCCGCATACCAGTAATTGGGATGCATTGTATGCACGTTTAGCATTGAAAGCATTGGGTGTTAATGTACGTCTGACCATTAAAGACAGTTATATGAAATTGCCTTTTGGACCTTTTGTCCGTGCAATGGGAGGGATCGGGATTGATCGTCGACCTAAAAAAGAAGGTGAGGCTCGTCCAAGTATGGTTGAGTTGATGACAGATTTATTTAAAACGCATCCAAAACTGGTAATGTTGGTAACACCAGAAGGTACTCGCGCAAAACAAGAAAAATGGAAAACGGGTTTTTATCATGTTGCTGTAAATGCAGGTGTACCGATAGCCTTGGCTTATATGGACTATGAAAAGAAAAAAACAGGTATTGGAAAAATTGTTTATCCATCAGGTGATTATGAGCGAGATATGGCAGAAATCATGGAATTTTATGCACAAATTAATCCTAAATTTCCTGAATTATTTAGTGTCGATACACGCTATTTTTCTAAAAAATAATAGAGCTTAGAAAGAAAAAGACAGCAAATATGCTGTCTTTTTTATGTCTTTTAAAGCGGGGTAGACTCAGGGTCAATCATACTCGAGCTTTCATTATTTTGTACGCCGCCTAAAGCTTCGCATGCAGATTTATAAACATCATATTGTTGCTGCACAACATGGTCTAAGGGAATTTTAAATAACACATCACCCGATTTGTAACTGTCGATATAAGCACTTGCTTTTTCACGACTTAATGCTAAAGCACGTTCATGATAAGATGTGATTGGACTATGTGCTAATTGTGTGCTTTCAATATTTTTACATTCAAATTGACTAAGTAACTTTTCTGCTGATTTTATTTCTTTAGATGTACCAAGTGCACAACCCGTGAGCAGAAGAAATAAACTTAATAAAAATGAGCGTTTCATCACAAAAACAGTATAAAAATGAGGATCAAAATTATATGCCTAATATATTGAATTAAATAGATGGATTTTTGAAATTATTAAAAATAATTGTATTTGTCTTGTCTTTTATTATTGAAAATCAGCGCTTAAAATAAGGATGAAATGGTTAAAAATAAACCAGAACAAAATAATAAACTCAGTACAATATGTTTAAACTGTTTTTCTGAGATTTTATAAAATAGTTGAGCACCTAAAATTGCAGGAATACTTACTGTTAAAATTAATATAAAGATATAGGGTAAATGACTGAAATTTATTGTTTCTTTCCAGATGTAAATCAAAATTGTAAACATTTGAATCGCAAAATTAAAATGACGCAAAATATAACGTTGTTGTTCTTTAGATAATTGTTTGAGCATGACCCATGCTGAAGGTAAGGCGCCACAAAAACCACCTAATCCACCTAAAATTCCACCAATAAAACCAATGAGACTGTCTGCTAATTTTCCCATTTTAATAATAGATGGAAAAGTCGGCGCAAAATAAATAATAGGGCACCAAATGATAAGAAATAAACCTAATACGATTTTGAAAATATCTTGATGAATATAATGTAATAAGGCTGTGCCTAGAGGTACGCCTATTATACCTGCAATAAGATAAGGCTTAACCAATGAAAATGGTAAATGTTGTTTGGGTTCTTTGGCAAAAGAAATAAAATGACTCCAAAGTGAAGCAAAAACGACTAAAGGTGCTGCAATTTGTGGAGGTAAAACCCAGATCCAAAAAGACATTGCGACTAAGGCAAAAGCAAAACCTGTTAGCCCTTGTACAAAACCTGCAACAATTGCACCTAAAGCAAAGATCAGCCAAGTCATATCAAGGAAAAGTCACGATGGAAAAAACAAACATATCCAAACATCATTATCATTAAAAGTTAATGCATTTATTTTAAAGTATTTTGTAGCGCTAAGTTAAAAACTTTATGCTGTATAAGTCATATCTAAACCCATAATTAAAATAAACCATTGATGACTTTTTTGCACTTCGATTACGCATTTTAGGACATAAAAATATTTTTGCCCAAAAAATAAGCATACTTTACTGAGTTTTCCGCTTTAAATTGTCTAAAAAATTGGCACACTTTCTGCATTTCTCTAGGTATTACTAAATCGTAAATTGGTAATACCTAAGGAGCAGCGCATGAGTACAACTGTCAGACAAAAGCATTTGCATCTATTTAAAAAATTTTTCATTGACTTATTCAGTGCACGTGCAGGTTTACATATTAAACAGAATCTTTCGTCTCATTCGATACAGGAAGAACAAAACAGTGCTTAAAACAAAGTTAGCTCGTATCAGTATTACTGTGCCAGAAGCGACACTGACTGCACTCGATCAAAAAATTGTTGATCAGCATTATGAAAGTCGGTCACAAGCGATCGTGGATATGATTCATCAACATCTTATTGCTGAACAAGAAAACTCTAATGCAGTCATGGTAGGAACATTAACACTTTTATACGATGTAGTTCAGTATTCATTAAGGAGTCAACTTATTGATTTACAGCAACAATTTTTAGATCAGGTGGTGAGTTCATTACATATTCAGCTTGATCAACAAAAAATTTTACAAGTGATGTTAATGCAAGGTGCAAGCATCGAACTTCAGCAGATCAGTCAGAAATTTATTGCATTAAAAGGCGTGATCAAAGGGCATCTTGAATTAATGGATGCGGTAATGCCGCCAATTCCACAGAATAGTTAACATAAGGGTGATAGTGTGAAAAATTTATGGACGATCCAAGATTGGAAAACAGCATACGCTCAACAACAGATTCAGCTTGATGACTTGATCAGTTACGTCGATCATCTCAAAAATGATGATCATGCTTGGATTGAAATCGCATCTCATGAACAGATACAGGCACAAATCGAAATTCTAAAAAATAAAGATATGAATGATTTAGCTTTGTATGGTGTGCCATTTGCAGTAAAAGATAATATTGATGTTGCTGATTTTCATACAACTGCTGCATGTCAATCTGCTCAGTATTTAGCGACTACAGATGCTGTGGTGATTGCTCAATTAAAACAAGCGGGTGCGGTTGTTGTGGGCAAAACGAATTTGGATCAATTTGCGACAGGTCTCGTTGGAGTGCGTTCACCTTATGGTGCTGTGAAAAATAGCTTTAATCCTGAATATATCAGTGGTGGTTCAAGTTCTGGTTCAGCAGTGCTCGTGGCAAATGGCATTGTTCCGTTTAGTTTAGGCACAGATACAGCAGGTTCGGGGCGAGTGCCTGCGGGGCATAATAATATTGTCGGTTTAAAGCCAACAAAAGGCTGGTTTTCAAATACAGGGTTGATCCCAGCATGTCGTACCTTAGATGTTATTTCTATTTTTGCATTAACTGTAGATGATGCATGGCAAGTCGCACAGCTTATGCAGGCTTATGATGAAACAGATATTTATTCACGGCAGCATCCTGAAAATGTTGCAACCCGATTTACAAAAGGGAAAATAGCCATACCAGAACAACTCGAATTTTATGGCGATATTGAAGCTGAAAAGGCATTTCAAAGCGCCATAAAACGTGCTGAAAAATTAGGTTATCAGATTGAATCAATAGATTTTTCTATTTTTAATTTATTGGCAAAAGCATTATATAACGATGCATGGGTAGCAGAACGTACGATTGCTGTAGAGAAAATGGTCAATCGTGCGCAAACTCATCCTGTGATTGCTGAAATTATTGCACAAGCAGATCAATTTACCGCAGTAGATGCTTTAAAAGCAGAGTATCAACGAGCGGAATTAGCACGAAAAATTAATCTTGTATTGGCAAAGTTTGATGCCTTAATGGTGCCTACAGCACCGACTATTTATAAAATTTCAGAAGTAGAAGCAGATCCATTCATTAAAAATAGTCATATGGGAGCGTATACCAACTTTGTGAATTTTGCTGATTTATCAGCGATTGCATTACCCAATGTCATACGTGTTGATGGTCTACCTAGTGGGGTGACATTCATTGCACAAGCATGGATGGATCAAGCCTTAGCTCACTTTGCACAAACTTGGCAAGAAAATACTGAAGTTTATTTGGGTACATCAACGCAAAGATATCAAAGAACCCAACAGATCGAATCACAGCATTCAGTTCAGTTGGCAGTCGTTGGCGCACATTTAACAGGGATGCCACTCAACTTCCAACTAACAACACGAGGTGGAACGCTACGGAAAAAAACCTTATCAGCAGCGCATTATCAGTTATTTGCTTTAAAAAATACCCATCCACCTAAACCAGCTTTGCAATATATCCAACAAGATGGGCAAAAAATTGAATTAGAAGTTTGGGATATTCCACTCGCAACATTTGGTGAAATCGTGGCAGAAGTACCAGCACCGTTAGGTATAGGTAATGTGTTATTACAAGATGGTACTTGGGTCAAAGGTTTTATTTGTGAGAATTACGCTTTAACAGAGGCAATCAATATTAGTCATTTTGGTGGATGGCGAGCCTATATTCAATCTTTACAAACAACACAGCATCGTGCTCAAGATCATTCTATGGGGGAAGTTTCATGATTAAAAAAAGTCATATCGTGATTTCAGTCATGACAGTATTATTAAGTGGGTGTGATAATACTGCAAAAACGCCAGAAAAGCAGACCAATTCAAGCCATCAAGTTGATACCCATCCAATTACGATTGGTTATAGTGATTGGCCGGGATGGGTGGCTTGGCAAGTAGCGATTGAAAAGGGCTGGTTCAAAGAAGCAGGACTTAATGTTGATTTTAAATGGTTTGATTATTCTGCCTCAATCAATGCATTTTCAGCCAATCAACTTGATGCAGTCTCTGTTTCAAATGGTGATAGTTTGGTGATTGCTTCTGGTGGGACGCAAGGTGTTGTTGTTATGGCAACAGACTATTCAGCAGGAAATGATGTCATTATTGTGAAAGCAGGAGTGAATACATTGCAGGATTTAAAAGGTAAATCGGTTGCTGTTGAAAAAGGTTTGGTCGACCATTTACTGTTATCAACTGCATTAAAAGATGCTCAATTTAAAACATACGATGTTAAATTGGTTAATTCAGTCACCAATGAATTACCTCAAGTTTTTGCGAGTCCAGAAGTGGCTGCGATCGCTGTTTGGCAACCTGTCGCCAATCAAGCATTAAAATCTGTGGCGGGTTCTAAAGTCATTTATAGTTCTAAAGATAAAGCAGGACTGATTTATGACACTTTGACGGTCAATATGAGTCATTTGTCTACACATCAAGAAGAATGGAAAAAAATTATTCAAGTGTGGGATAAAACAGTGAAATATATTAATGA
Source organism: Acinetobacter sichuanensis (assembly GCF_003024515.2). Lineage (GTDB taxonomy): Bacteria > Pseudomonadota > Gammaproteobacteria > Pseudomonadales > Moraxellaceae > Acinetobacter > Acinetobacter sichuanensis. The sequence continues at coordinate 92,371 of NZ_PYIX02000010.1, read as the reverse complement.
TCCTGCGACCCGTGATGATGCGATTCAAATTATGGCAAATAAAGTCGGTGTTGCTCCTGCGCAATATGCACAATTTCTTGAGGGTACACATTTACTGGACTTATCTGCCAATAAAAAAGTATTTATTAAAAATAATGGATTTGATTCAATTTATGGTTCGACCTACCATGTGAATAAATTTAATGTGGAAAATGGTATTTATAAAACCGAAGTTGCAGTTGATGGTTTGATTTATCCCAAGTTAATTGAAGAATTGAAATAAATTAAATATCTAAAAAAGTATGTGATGTAAAAAAGGAGTTTAAATCTAAGCTCCTTTTTTTTATAAAGCTCAGTTTTTATGATATACATATTTGTTGAGCATCTGAGTTGATAAAGTTAAAAAATGATGTGTGAGTCATTGATGAAAAAGAAAAAATTGATCTTTATGGCGGTTTTGTTATTTACCAGTTCATGGAGTAGTGCGAATAATATTGAAATTAATACATTAATTAAAGCTGCAAAACAGGGTGAAATTGAAGCTCAAGCAAATTTAGGCAGTGCTTATCTATTTGGTGATTATGATCAGGAAACCAATTATAAAAAGGCAGCATATTGGTCTGAACGTGCAGCACAACAAGGCGATGCCAGTTCTCAATATAATCTTGCCATTATGTATTTTAGAGGAATGGGCGTAAAACAAAATCTTGAAAAAGCGTTTCACTATTATCAACAAGCTGCCGAACAAGGACATACAGATGCACAAATTCAACTTGCATTACGTTATTTATATGCTGAGGGAACACCTCAAAATGTCGAGCTAGCGCATCAATGGTATATAAAAGTAAAACAATCAGATACAGCAGATTTAACCCAATTTATACAAGAGTTTGAAGAGTCTTATGAGCGTATTCGGACAAAATAATATAGAGACTTTTCCTATATTTGGAACAATGAAATATCGTGGGTATTGGTTAGGTGATCTTACTTTATCTAGTTTTTCTGAAAAAGCTGAAGTCATTGTTCGGGCAAAACGGACAGGAATCTTGCCAGAGCAGATTGATGCCATGCAATTGTTACTCGATATGCAAGATCAAATCAAACAACAAGCAACAGATGCGATGTTCACACTTCATGAAGACATCGAACTGATGTATGAAAATTTGCAGGCGACAGAGGATATTTGGAAATTTTTAAAACTTTTTCAAATCGAAATCACAGATCAACATTATTATGGTGAAAAAGATAATAATATTGCGATTCTTTTGATTTTTCAGTCTTTATGGGAAAGCGAGTTTTGTCCTGCGATTGAGATAAAAAATGGGCAATGTGTTGCAGTGCTGTCAGGTACTTAAGTTTTTGCTACTCAACATATTATTCACACTAGTTACATAGTTCTAACAGGTCTATTTTAATAAATTATGCTAAAAAGAAAGCATATTTTACTGGAATTTGATCTATGTCACAGTTTGTTTTTTCTCATTTAAACCAAACAATTTCACACTATGCAAAATCTGCATTATTGGTCTGTACTTTATTGGGAACGACTCAATTTGCAGTTGCAGGGCAGGCAGTAGATCAACTAAGTGAATGTTTGGTGAAATCGACCACCGCAGCCGATAAAACTACTGTGTTGCAATGGACATTTACCGCATTGGCACAGCATCCCGATTTAAAAACTTTTGCGCATGTAACAGATGAACAAAAAACAGCTCTAGATAAAAATTTGGCGCAGACGCTACAACGCATTTTAACGGAACAATGTTCTACGCAAGCACAAGCCGTGATTAAGGCTGAAGGTTTGCAAGCGGTGGGGGAGAGTTTTCAAGAGCTAGGGAGTATTACGGGTGAGGAAATTCTAAAAACCCCTGAAATTAAACAGCAGTTAAATGGTGTGTTGAAATATATTGATTTGAATAAGTTAGTAGTGACATTCTTAACCCCTGATATTTGGAATAAATTGGGTGTGGTGAGAGATAAATGATGAAAAAATTACTCATAGCAAGTTCATTATTCATGCTTGGCTTACAAGCAAGCTATGCAGATTCTAAAATCAGTCAGCAGTACACAGCGTGTATGAATAAAGCAAGCAGTACAGTTAGCATGGTGCAGTGTACTTCGGTTGAAACAGCTCGTCAGGATGCGCGTTTAAACAAAGCCTATAATGGTTTAATGTCAAAGCTAAGTAAAACCCGTAAGCAAGAGTTACAAACAGCGCAGCGTTTATGGATTAAATATCGTGATGCCAATTGTAAGTTTTATGTAGACCCGAATGGCGGCTCGATTGCTCAAGTTAAAGGTGCGAATTGTGTCATGAATGAAACTGTAAAACGGGCGACTGAGTTAGAGAATTTGGCTGCACTTTGATCGGCAATAAGCGTAAAAGACCTGAATTTATCAGGTCTTTTTGTTGAATCAGATTATATTTTTATTCTAAAACAAGTCGAGCATTTTGTGCTTGAACAGGTCGATTATTTGGATGTTCCATAAGTTGAGCAAATGCTTTGATTTGTTTTGCAGAAGCTTGCTGAACGTCTTTGAGTACAATCCAACGCACACCTTCAGAACATGGCGGTGTAGTGAGTGAGCCATTAAAACGATAATACGCTAAATTTTCAGGTAAAAATGCAGTGGCAATATCTTGATGTTTTAATGCTGTGACATCACCTGCTTTTTTCGGAAGTTCTTTCCAAAGTTGAGCAAGTTTTTTGTTTTCTTTACCTTCTTCAAACATCACTGCAACAACGGTCAATTCGCCTTCTTTAGTGGCATGTACGAGATGCATTTCCATTGGATAAGATTTGCCATGAATCGTATTTTCACTTGGGCTATGTAAATGGAATTGTTTAAGTTCAAATTGTTTATTGTCTAAAGATAAAAAATTGCCTTCGTTGAAATTAATTTGTACTGTGCGTGCATTATTGATAATGCTTTTAGCAGTGGTGACATAATTGAATTTCAATGGAGGCAATTCTGCATCTACAGTTTGATCAATATTAATCGGAGATTGGTTGACACCTGAACAAGCTGCGTATTTTGTATTGAGGCTTGCCCAATGTGCAGGAGCTTGTTGGTCTGCATAGCCCCAATCTAAGTTTGCACCAGCAAATATTGTTTGAGTCGCAAAGAGCGTCATAACCGCTAAAGTTTTAAATTTCATGTCTAGCTCGAAATTATAGTGAAAATAAGAATGTCTATGGTGCAAAATTTATGCAACGACTGCAAAAATAATTGTGGTTTAAATCGTCAGCTAGAACCGAGTTAAAAAACTTTCTTATTTATATGTTGGTATTTTAGGCATCATTTTAAAAGTGAGTATTTAGTCGAAAAATTTTGATGATTTATAACGTGATTTTTCTTTTATGAATAGTAATATCCAGATTCTCAGGGAAATTGGGTACACCGTACCAATTGGCGATTTCACTATAAAGAAAGTCACACATAAAGAATGATTCGAAGAGGCGTACACGCCCAAGTTCTTCAAGTTTGTCGATTGAGGCTACTTTTTGATTGTTATCTTATTTAAGAAATGATCCTTTGTGATAGATTACATCATAAATTTAAGGGGGAAGAAATGAGTTATTTTTCTATTGATGAATCTATTGAAAATATTAAAAACCTATATACAAAAGAGTTATTCAAAGAAGTCTACTCTTCTTATGCGATGGGGAATTATAGATCTGCGACAGTTATGTTATGGTCGGTTGTAGTAACAGATCTTGTTCATAAGTTGAAAGAACTTGATAGTGTTTATAGTGATCCAAAGGCAAAACAGATTCTTCAGTATATTCAAGCAGAGCAAAAAAAAGATCCTAAATCTTCTAAATGGGAGTCTGAGATTATTGATAAGTTTTATAAAGAAATAAATTTTTTTGAAACTTTTGAAGTTGCTAATTTAGAGCATTTACAGAAAATGAGACATGTATCAGCTCACCCAGTAATTACGTCAACAGATTTATTGCACTCTCCTACAAAAGAGACAGTTTACAGCTTGATAAGAAATGCTCTAGAAAGCGTACTAACTAAAGAAGCTTTGTTTTCATCTAAAATTATTGATGTTGTGCTTAAAGATTTGAATACTATTAGAGATACTTTAGTAAGTTATGATCAAAGAGATCGTTATTTTTCTCATAAATTCCTTTCAAAAATGCCTAATGCGGTATTGCTCAAGTTCTTAAAGACATTATGGAAGTTTCTTTTTAGAGTTAATAATCCAGAAACAATACTCAATAAAGATATTAATTTGGATATTTTAAATAGTATCATTAATAGAAAAGAGCAGATTTTTATAGATTTTTTAAATAAAGAAAAAGATTTTATTTCTGATATTCAATTAGAGGATAATTTAAAAGAAAATCTACTTCATTTCTTATTGAACAATAGATGGTGTTTTGAATATTTTAGTGAAAACTCTATTCAAACTATAACTACAATTATTGAGACAAGTGATAGTAAGTTTCAGTTAATTAAGTTCAAGCGTATTATTGATTATATTGATTTTTTAATTAGAAGCTCAAATAATTATTCATTATCAAACTTTAATATTATCGAAGATGAAGCTGAGGAGTATAGTTGTAAAGATAAATTCTATGACTACTGTATTGAAGGATACTCTTTTGCAAGATCATTTGATTCAGCTGATGACAGATTTGATAAGTTAATACGTCCTTATTTCCAAAACTTTAGTTTTCAACAATTAAAAAATTTAGCTAGTAAGGCTAATCAAAATTCACAATGTTATGATAGAGGGCGTGCAAAAAGAGATCATAAATTAATTATTGAAAAAATATTAGAAAATGATCCAACATATGATTTTACAGGTTTAGATGGCTTTATGGATGGGAATGAATCACTGATTCCATCTTTAACCGATTAATAAGAAAACCCGCTCTAAAGCGGGTTTTCTTTTAAAAAAAATCAGATCAACCAATCAATTTTTTCATCAACTCATTCACTTGCGCAGGGTTAGCTTTCCCTTTTGCTGCTTTCATCACCTGACCAACAAGACCGTTAAAGGCTTTCTCTTTACCAGACTTATACTCCTCAACCATTTTTTCATTGGCTGCAAGTACTTCTTGAATCATCGCTTCAATTGCACCTGTATCAGTTTCCTGTTTCAAGCCTTTTTCCGCAATAATTTCGTCCGCAGTTTTGCCTTCATCCCACATAAAGCCAAACACTTGCTTCGCAATCTTACCGTTAATGGTGTTATCGACTATACGAGCAACCATACCGCCCAATTTCTCAGCAGAAACAGGCGAGTCAGCAAGTTCTAAGCTCGCTTTGTTCAAAGCAGCAGAGAATTCACCCATCACCCAGTTTGCCGCCACTTTACCTTGTGCAGCACCACCAGCAGCGTTCACCACATCTTCATAAAATTCAGACATTTCACGAGTCAAAGTCAGAACGTGGGCATCATACTCAGTCACACCAAAGTCAGCGATAAAACGCGCACGACGCGCTTTAGGTAACTCAGGCAACTCAGCACGAGCCGCTTCAATTTGCGCATCTGCAATGATCACAGGCAACAAATCAGGATCAGGGAAATAGCGGTAGTCGTTCGCTTCCTCTTTCGAGCGCATAGAACGTGTTTCCATCTTCACAGGATCAAACAAACGAGTTTCTTGGTCGATCTTACCGCCATCTTCCAAAATATCCATTTGACGTTCAATTTCAACATTGATCGCTTGCTCAATGAAACGGAACGAGTTGAGGTTTTTCAACTCACAACGTGTACCAAACTCATCACCCGGTTGGCGTAAAGACACGTTACAGTCAGCACGGAACGAACCTTCTGCCATGTTACCATCAGAAATACCTAACCAACGTACAAGCGTATGAATCGCTTTAATGTAGGCAACAGCTTCTTCAACCGAACGCATATCAGGTTCAGACACGATTTCTAAAAGCGGTGTACCTGCACGGTTTAAGTCGATACCTGACATGCCTTCAAATTGGTCATGAACCGATTTACCTGCATCTTCCTCAAGGTGTGCACGTGTTACGCCTATGCGTTTTACAGTGCCATCTTCAAGCTGAATGTCGATATGACCTAAGCCCACAATCGGGTTATCCATTTGGCTGATTTGATAGCCTTTTGGAGAGTCAGGATAGAAATAGTTTTTACGTGCAAATACCGAAGCTTGGTCAATGTACGCATCGATTCCCAAACCAAAGCGAATGGCAAGATCAACCACTTCTTTGTTTAGAACTGGCAATACACCCGGCATTGCCAAATCAACAAGGCTCGCTTGAGTATTTGGGTCTTGACCGAAAGTGGTTGAAGAACCTGAAAAAATTTTAGAATTTGTTGCAAGTTGCGTATGGATTTCGATCCCAATAACGACTTCCCAACCATGAATCAAGAGTGATTTTGGTTTAGCTGCATTCTTTGACATTATGCATTCTCCTCCGCAATTGCCGCACGTTTGCTATGCCAATCGGTTGCTTGTTGATACTGATGCACAACAGAAAGCAGTTGAGATTCTGACCAATAATGACCAATCAATTGTAAGCCAACAGGAAGTTGGTTCGCATCAAAACCAACAGGTGCATTGATGGCAGGTAGACCTGCTAAGTTCACAGCAAGTGTATAAATGTCGCCCAAATACATTTCAGTTGGGCTTAAGTTTGCACCAATTTTATAGGCTGTGGTTGGCGCAGAAGGGGCAGCAATCACATCCACAGATTCAAATGCTTTTAAGAAGTCTTGTTGGATTAAACGACGAACTTTTTGTGCTTTGACATAGTACGCATCGTAATAACCTGCAGAAAGTGCATAAGTTCCAATTAAGATACGACGTTGAACTTCTGTACCAAAACCTTCAGAACGTGAGCGTTTATATAAATCCATCAAATCAACAGGATTTTCTGCACGGTAGCCATAACGCACACCATCAAAACGGGACAAGTTTGAAGATGCTTCCGCAGGTGCGATTAAGTAATACGTTGGAACATAAGCTTCTGTCATGTTGAGATCAATCTCAACTAGAACTGCGCCCATTTCTTCTAATTTTTTAAGAGATTCTTCAACACGTGCTTTTACGTCTGCATCCAAACCTGCAACATTGAAGTATTGCTTTGGAATACCAATACGTAGACCTTTAACTGCTGTAGCATTTAAATTAGCAACATAGTCATCAACATCTTTTTCAACTGAGGTTGAGTCTTTGGCATCATGACCTGCCATCACATTCATCAAATAAGCACAGTCTTCAGCAGAACGTGCCATTGGACCACCTTGATCCATAGATGATGCATAAGCGATCATACCAAAACGTGAAACACGACCATAGGTTGGTTTTAAACCGGTTAAACCACAGAATGACGCAGGCTGACGGATCGAACCGCCTGTATCTGTACCTGTAGAAAAAGGGGCAAGATCAGCAGCAACCACCGCAGCAGAACCACCAGAAGAACCACCCGGAACATGTTCTAGGTTCCAAGGGTTTTTGGTTGCGCCATAAAATGGGTTTTCAGAAGTTGAACCCATGGCAAACTCGTCCATATTCACTTTACCTAAAGTGATTAGACCTGCGGTTTTACCTTTGGCAACCACAGTTGCATCATAAGGTGAAATGAAGTTGTCGAGCATTTTAGAACCCGCAGAGGTTTTAATGCCTTGGGTACAAAAAATATCTTTGTGGGCAATCGGTACACCCGTTAAAACAGTTGCATTACCTGTTTTAATCGCAGTATCTGCTGCATCAGCTTGGGCTAAAGCTTGTTCAGCCGTTACCGTAATATACGATTTAACTTGTGTATCAATTTTTGCGATACGGTTTAAATAGTGTTGTGTCAATTCGCGTGATGAAAACTGAGCGGTTTTTAAGCCTTCAGCCATTTCACGAATAGATAAGCGGTGTAAATCAGTCATGGGAACAATTCTTTACGATTAATTTAAAAATAGATTGATCTGATTAAATATTATTCAATCACACGAGGAACAAGATACAAACCATCTTGAACAGCAGGCGCGACAGCTTGATATTCTTCACGATGATTACTTTCAGATACTTGGTCTTCGCGTAGTGGCTGAGGGTTGTCAAAAGGGCTTTTTAAAGGCTCAACACCTTCGGTATCAATACCTTTGAGCGTTTCCATCATTCCAAGAATTTTATTTAAACTTTGAGCATATTCAGCAGATTGCGCATCATTTAGCTCCAGTCGAGCCAGCTTGGCGATTGCTGAAACAGTTTGTGCATTTAACTCTGCAGATTGCTGTGCATCTGAAGTTGACATGATGTCTCACCTAATCAGTTTTAAAAAAAGTTAAAATATCGTGCGTTATAATAAGCGATTGACTTGTCCAAAGCATCACATTTAGTTAAAGTTGCCATCTTGCGTCCATACTAAAGTTTAACTGAGAACGACCCGTGATTCTAAAACGACTAATTGGCTTGTTTTCGCCAGATCTTGCCATTGATTTAGGTACTGCTAATACACTTATTTATGCACCAGGACGGGGCATTATATTAAATGAGCCGACAGTTGTGGCGATTCGCCACAGTGGCTCACAAAAAATTGTAGCGGCTGTAGGCTTAGATGCTAAGCAAATGCTTGGCCGTACCCCTGCAAATATTTCTGCGATTCGTCCAATGAAGGATGGTGTGATCGCAGATTTTGAAGTCACTGAAACTATGTTAAATCAATTTATTGGTAAAGTGCACGAAAAACGTTTATTTCCACCTGCACCACGTGTAGTTGTATGTGTTCCATGCAAATCTACACTTGTAGAGCGCCGTGCGATTCGTGAAGCTGTATTTAATGCAGGTGCGCGAGATGTACGTTTAATTGAAGAGCCTATGGCTGCGGCGATTGGCGCGGGGATGCCAGTTGAACAAGCCTGTGGTTCTATGGTTGTTGATGTCGGTGGTGGTACCACTGAAATTGCAATCATTTCTTTGCAAGGTTGTGTTTACGCAGATTCATTACGTATCGGTGGTGATGTCTTTGATGAACAAATCATTAACTATGTTCGTAAAGCACATGGCTGTGTGATTGGTGAAACCACTGCTGAAACGATTAAAAAAGAAGTAGGTATGGCAATTGCTGATGCTGCGACTTTAGAAATCGAAGTGCGTGGTCGTAATTTAGCTGAAGGTGTACCGCGTGCGATTACAGTGACTTCAGATGAAATTAGCCAAGCCATTGCAGATCCACTACAAAGTATTGTTTCAGCAGTAAAATCTGCATTAGAGCAAACACCACCTGAATTATCTTCAGATATTGCAGAGCGCGGTATCGTGTTGACGGGTGGTGGTGCATTATTACGTAATTTAGATAAGTTACTTGCGCAAGAAACAGGTTTACCTGTCGTTGTTGCAGAAGACCCTCTAACTTGCGTTACTCGTGGCGGCGGAAAAGTCTTAGAATTCTTTGATAATCCAAACCATGATATGCTTTTTGTAGGCTAAACTTTAGTAGACTCAGTTTAAGGACGAGGCGGTGCAACCGAATCTTTTTTCAAGACAACCGCCATCTTTTCGTTCATTTATCATTGCGGTGATTACATGTTTGGTTGTGCTATTTTTTAATTGGCGCATGCCTCATGTGATTCAACCTGCAAGAGATGTCTTGTATGCAGCATATAATCCTATTTATGCACTCGCAAGCTATCCCGTTTTGTCGAAAGAATGGCTGAATCAACAAACCAAGTCTGAAGCCCAATTGCGTCGAGAAAATACAGCGATGCAAGCGGAATTGCTTCAGGCTCAGGTGCGCCTACAGAAACTATCAGAACTTTCTGCGGAAAATACGCGTTTACGTGGCTTATTAGATACGCCTTTAATTATTGATGGACGAATGGAAATTGCTGAAGTGATTGGAACTGATGCTGATCCTTTACGTCATATCATTATTATTAATCGTGGTGCTTCAAGCCAACTGCGAGTTGGGCAAACTGTGCTAGATGATAAAGGGATTATGGGGCAGATTGTTAATGTCTATCCTCATAGTAGCCGTGTCATGCTGCTTTCAGATAAAGATCATTCATTATCTGTACGTTTAGAGCGCTCAGGTATGCGTGCAATTGTGACGGGTACAGGAGATTTAGGTCGCCTAAAAATGGAATATGTTCCAACCAGTGCCAATATCAAAGTTGGGGATAAAGTGTATAGTTCAGGTTTAGGACAACATTTTCCAGCAGGATATTTAGTGGGTTCTGTGACCAAAGTCATGCGTCATAATTCAGGTGAATTTGCCAGCATTGATGTTGCACCAGCGGCACAACTTGCGGGTGGTCATCATGTCGTGGTGTTATTTTCAGATTCTCTAGCGATGGAGCAGCCACATGTTGATCGCTAAAAGTTTCCCTTCAGATAAACAGCGTAAAGATCCATTTATGATTATTGTTGTTTCAATAATCATTGGATCGATTTTAGTGGTTTATCCGCTTTCCTATGCCTATGCTGGATGGCGACCATTATTTATGTTGCTGATTACACTGTTTTGGGTATTGTGTCAGCCAACATGGTGTGGAGTGTGGTTTGCCTTTTCAATGGGCTTATTCACAGATTTGCTATTAGATGCTCCTTTGGGAATGAATGCGCTCAGTTATGTCATACTCGCATTTCTGACTCGTTATTTTATTCGTGAACGGCGCGTACTTACTTTTAGTAATTTATGGGTGATTATTACATTATCCCTAGTGGCTCATTTGGTATTAACACTCATGGCGCAAACCATGCTTGGTGTACGTTTTTCTTTAACTCGACATTGGCAGCCTTTACTGGCGAGTATTTTTAGCTGGCCAATTCTTTACTATTTATTAAAAAGATGGCGAATCTAATACTGGCGTCTAGTTCCCCTAGACGTAAAGAACTATTGCAACAATTGGGCTTGGAATTTACGATTTTTAGCCCAGATATTGATGAGTCCGTATTAGAAAATGAAACCATTGAGGATTATGTGAGTCGTTTAGCAGCTTGCAAAGCACAAGCTGTTTTAATGCATGAGCCTCATGCAATCGTACTTGCAGCCGATACAAGTTTAGTATTCAATGGTCAAATTATTGGCAAGCCTGAATCTAAACAGCATGCATTTGAGATTTGGTCATTATTGTCCAATAATGAACATGAAGTGTTAACGGGTATTTCTGTTGCGATGGCTGGAAAGTCAGAAACGCAAGTGGTAAGAACACGTGTTAAATTACAAAAATTAAGCCTAGCAGATATGGAATATTATTGGGCAACAGGAGAGCCTTTAGGCAAAGCAGGTGCTTATGCAATTCAAGGAATCGCTGCACAATATGTTACTCGCATTGAGGGTAGTTATACCAATGTTGTTGGGCTTCCTTTACATGAGACGGTACAGTTATTAAAAGTAGTTAAGGCATTAAATTAGCTGCTTCAACAAGAATTTTTATAATGTTTTGAGTTGTGTTATGTCTGACGAGTTATTGATTAACGTCACCCCTATGGAATGTCGGGTGGCGCTAATCCAAAATGGTACAGTCAATGAGTTATTTGTTGAGCGTACAGTAAAACGTGGTCTTGTAGGCAATATTTATAAGGGAAAAGTGGTACGTGTTTTACCCGGAATGCAAGCCGCTTTTGTCGATATTGGACTGTCTCGTACAGCATTTTTACATATTAATGATATGGTTTGGCAACGCAACCAACCTACACCCAATGTCTTTGAGTTATTACACACAGGGCAAATTCTGACTGTTCAAGTAATGAAAGATATGTTGGGGACAAAAGGTGCACGGCTGAGCACTGATCTTTCAATTCCCTCACGTTACTTGGTTTTAATGCCGTATGGGCATCATATTGGTGTATCACAGCGCATTGAGTCAGAAGGTGAGCGTGATCGTTTACGTTCAATGATTGAGCGTATTCAAGCTGAGCATAAACTTCCTGGTTCCGTTATTGTGCGTACTGCAGCAGAAGGTGTGGATGAAGCAGAAATTGCACAAGATATGGCTTATTTAGCAAAGCTTTGGGAATATATTCAGAAAAAACAAAAAATTATTGCTGTACCTTCACTGATTTTTGAAGAGCTTCCATTACCGCAGCGTGTGATTCGTGATTTGGCAAATGAAAATACTGCAAAAATTTATGTAGATTCACGTGAAATTCATGGGAAGTTACAAGAATTTGTCAATGAATTTGTGCCTACCATGCAAAGTCGCTTATTGCATTATCCAGGTGAACGTCCATTATTTGATTTATATAATGTCGAAGAAGATATTCAAAAGGCATTGCAAACACGGGTTGCATTGAAGTCTGGTGGTTATCTGATGATAGATCAGACCGAGGCGATGACCACAATAGATATCAACACGGGTTCTTATGTGGGTGGGCGCACACTTGAGGACACTGTTTTTAAAACCAATATGGAAGCCACACAAGTTATTGCACGTCAGCTTAGACTGCGTAATTTGGGTGGTATTATTATTATTGATTTCATCGACATGCAAGAAGTACAGCACCGTGATGAGGTCATGACACAATTCGAGAAAATGCTTGAACGTGATCATGCTAAAACCAAAATTACCCAAGTATCAGAACTGGGTTTGGTTGAAATGACACGTAAACGTACACGTGAATCGCTTGAACATTTACTTTGTGAATCTTGCCCAACTTGTCAAGGTCGTGGTTATGTAAAAACAGCAGAGACAGTGTGTTACGAAATTTTTCGGGAAATTTTGAGATATGCACGTGCCTATGAGTCACAAAGTGGTTTTACTGTGATTGCACACCCATCGGTAATAGATCGTTTACTGACGGCGGAAGCACCAGCTGTGGCGGATTTAGAGCATTTTATTAGTCGTGTAATCAAGTTCCAAGTCGAAAATTTATACACGCAAGAGCAATACGATATCATTCTGAGCTAATTTTGTAACAGGATATCGTTAAACAGTTGTTACATCTAAAATTTTACTTTTTGCGCTGATTTTACAATACTAGATTTGAAGGTAGCCAAAGACTTTCTCCCTTTATGGTCTTAGCAAGTGAGGTTAAAATGAGCGCAACTGAACAAGTAATTACACGTAACATGAATCATGTATTAGAAAATCAACCGAAAAATACATGTGTGATGTTGGATGACAATGGTCAAGAAGTAAAAATCACCAAAGATATGGTGGTTAATATGTGTCATGAGCTGTTAAATCAGTGTCGAAATGTTAAAAATTAAGGGGCAGATTATCGCCCCTTAATTCTTTTCTTGGTATTTGTTAAAAAATATTGATCTCAAAATGATTTAAGCTAACTCAGAGTTGGCAATATCTTCCAAGTGATCTGTTCGATCAATCAAATGTTCAAACCTTTGAATTTCATCTTCTAAATGTGTCAATAAATTTTGCATTTTTGGCAAAGCTCTACGACAACCTGTTAAGCCAACCTCTAGTTTATCCAAATAACTGGTCATCGTAATATTTAAAGCCTGACCATCTAAGACAATAGAAGCAGGATACATGGCATCGAGTTTTGCACCATTCCAATAGAGTGGCTCTCGTGGTCCAGGGACATTTGAAATAATGACATTGAAGGCTTGATGTCGAGGTAAAATACCTGAAGCGATATTTAAACCTGCCGCACCATAAACAAAAGCACTATAATTTAAAATTTGATTTGCATTCATGCGTTTAAAACGATTTTTTGCATTTTGTACACTGCGTTTAATAATATCTAAGCGCTCTAAAGGATTTTCTTTATGTGTACCAAGATTTGCTAAAATCATCGTGATGCGATTGCTCATATCAGAATCATCATCACGTAGCGAAGCAGGTACCATCGCAATTAATGGTTTTCTAGGTAAAGCGTTTTGTGTAGTTAAATATTCACGTAATGCACCAGAACAGACAGCTAAAACCACATCATTAATGGTGACATTGAGTGCTTTAGAAATATCTCTAAAACGATTAAGCTCAAAAGATTGAGCAGCAAAACGGCGAGAAGAACTTACCCGTTGATTAAATAAACTACTTGGTGCTTGAAAGCTAGAAACATAATCTGGGTTTTTTCCCATTTCTTTAAAAATAGTTTGACACAGTTCTTGGGTAACTTTAGGCGTGACCTCAATTTGCCCTTTAATTGTTGATAAAATATTTTTAATTTTACTGACTTTAGGTGCTTTTAAGCGTTTGGCACGTTTTCCTTCAATACACCAAGGCGGTACAATCGTTTTAGAGTTTGGATCTTTAGAAAAAGATTTTTCTAATAAACGCATACCCGCAACGCCATCAATCATGGCGTGATGGATTTTAAAATACATCGCGAAACGATTGCCTTCAATACCTTCGATGATATGACACGTCCAAAGAGGCTTTGCACGATCAATTAAGGCACTATGTTCCTGTGAAATGTATACTAAAAGTTCACGGATACGTCCAGGATGTGGCAAGGCAATATGGCGAAAATGATGGTCAATATCAAACTCTTCGTCTTCATCCCAAAATAATCCACTTAAACGGTTATTAAAAGGGGGAACAGGAATAGATTTAGAATTACGAATATCTGCAACTAAATCTTGAATAAATGTAGAGGGTGCATGTTCTGGGATTTCAAATAAAAACAATCCACCCACATGCATAGGTTGTTGACGTTTTTCTAAATTTAAAAAAATAAAATCTATTGGATGTAAAGGACGCATGATTCTGGATTGCCTCACTGCAATTTTTACAACAACTCGCACATGAGTGTTGAGTTTTAGAATTATAACCTAGAAGTAAGTATAGAACGATTTAATGGATAAAATCCAAGCATTTTAATGAATGATTAGTGAATAAAAAAGCCACTAAATAGAGTGACTTTTTTTTACCAATATGCATGCGGCTTATTTTAAGTTACCTGCATGTAAACCACATTCCTTATGGGTTGCTTCTTCCCACCACCAACGACCTTCACGTTCATGTTGGTTGGGTAAAACTGCACGAGTACATGGCTCACAGCCAATTGAAGTAAAGCCTTTTTCATGCAATGGATTATATGGAATTTCCATCATGCGAATATAATTCCAAACATCTGCACTCGACCAATTTGCCAAAGGGTTGTATTTGATCAGTTGTTTACCTTCGCCAGAAAATCCTGCATCAGCTTGAATCACTGGAATTTCAGTACGTGTACCTGGACTTTGGTCTTTACGTTGTCCTGTGATCCAACCATCTAAAGTTGCAAGTTTTTTGCGCAATGGCTGAACTTTACGGATACCGCAACACTCTTTATGGTCATCTTGATAAAAGCTAAATAAGCCTTTTTCATTCACTAACTTTTGTACAACTTCAGCTTCAGGAAAACAGATTTCAATTTGAATACCATAATGCTTACGTACAGTTTCAAGGAATTGATAAGTTTCGGCGTGTAAACGTCCTGTATCTAAGCTAAAGACACGAAAAGGTTTACCTAGGTTATGTGCCATGTCAATCAATACGACATCTTCAGCACCTGAGAAGGAGATCGCGATTTCACCTTCTTGGGCAAGGGCAAGGGCAAGGATTTCAGAAGGTGATTTGTCTGCATATTCTGCGGCAAGTGCATCGACATGGTCAATGCTAGGAATAACGGTCATGATGTGCCTCTGGCTTTAGCTTGAAGCTATATATATAAATTTTTCAGAATGTTTTCATTTTAATGTAAATAGTTTAGCTCACTTAGCAATTTAATTCCTATGGTTATGAAGAAAATAGATTTATAAACTTTCAGCAAAATCGTCAAACTTTAATGCTATGATACTGCCAAAATTTTAAACTGAAATTAGGGAAAACTCATGGAAATCGTTTGTCTTGATCTTGAGGGTGTTTTGGTTCCAGAAATCTGGATCAATTTTGCTAAAAAAACGGGCATTAAAGAATTAGAAGCAACCACTCGTGATATTCCAGACTACGATGTGTTAATGACACAACGTTTAAATATTCTTAAACAACACGGTTTAGGTTTGAATGATATTCAAGCTGTGATCGCAGACATGGGACCATTTGAAGGTGCAAAAGAGTTTGTTGAATGGGTGCGTACACATTTTCAACTGATCATTTTGTCAGATACTTTCTATGAGTTCGCTCATCCATTAATGCAACAATTGGGTTGGCCAACAATTTTCTGTCATAAATTAGAAACTGACGAAAATGGCATGATTACAGCGTATAAACTACGTCAACCAGACCAAAAACGTGAAGCTGTAAAAGCATTACATGGTTTGAATTATCGTGTGATCGCAGCAGGTGATTCTTATAACGATACTACAATGCTCGGTGAAGCAGACAAAGGTTTCTTATTTGATGCGCCTGAAAATGTGATTCGTGAATTCCCACAATTCCCACCGATTCATGGTTATGCAGCTTTGAAAGAAGCGATTCGTAGTGCTTCAGTACGTGATATCCCTGCTTAAGTGATTTTAAAATTTAAGTAGTGAAAACGAAAAAAGGCGTTTCGGCGTCTTTTTTTATATCTCTGATTTTCATATATGTTTTTTATTTTTTACACTAAAAATGATACCAATACTCGATAAGAAAATAATCAGTGCAATATAAATACTCGCAGTAGACAACAAACCGATGTGGTTGGCAAAGTAGCCTGCAATGATTGCAGGAATGCTAAATGCCAAATAACTTTCGACAAAAAAAGTAGCCATTAGACCTGCACGCTGTTCAGGTTGAGCGAGTGGCATCACAGTACGGATTGCCCCCATAAAACCTGTACCAAAACCGATTCCTGTAATGCATGCACCTAAAAATAATAAACTGGCTTGAGTTTGATGAATACCGATGAGGATGATACTTGCACCCAAAATAAGGCTAAATGCACCTGTAAGAAGAATAGATAAATTTCTGGCTTGCCGTAAACATAAAATTCCAATGGCACCTGAAACAGTGAGCGTGATGAACATCATGCCATTTAACCAAACACTTGGATTTTGAAAAGAAAGTGCTAATAAAGAAGGCATTAAGGATAAGAAAAAGCCACTGACCATCCAAATTGCAATATTTACAGGGCTGACGATGAATAGCGCTTTTTTTGCTTGTGGTGGAAGCGTGAGTTTAGGTTTTAGTGATGCCAATGCACCAATGCGGCGTTCAACGGTTTCAGGGCTAAAATATGCGATACAAAGACTTGAAGTAAATAGCAAAATGAAAATTTCAAAAATCAGTAAAAGCGGATATGTTGAAAATTGAAGCATTAGACACGTGAGAAACATCCCTGCTGCCATACCAAGCATTGGTGAAATACTATTGATCAGAGCACCATGGATTTTACTTAAGTCGAGCAGAGCTGCTCCAAATGTTGAAGCTGCGAGAGCTGTCGCGATGCCTTGTATTGCACGTGCAAAGAATAGCATTTCAATATTAAAAGCTGAATAAAAAATCATCATTGCAATGATTTCTAAAATCAATGCAAGAAAAATAACAGGTTTACGTCCGATATAGTCTGAGAGTGAGCCTGCGATCAATAATGTAGCCAATAAAGTAAAAGCATAAGTGGCAAAAATTAAAGTAAGTAAAACAGGAGAAAAATGAAAATGTTGCTGATAAAGGCGATACAAAGGTGTCGGTGCACTTGATGCAGCCATAAAAATCATGAGCGTAAAAGTATGCGTATATAGTGCAGTTTGCGGTGAGAGCTGAAAGGAAGTCACTTGACGATTAAAATTAGAATTGTTCATAATCAAGCCACATGCAAAAGCAATTTAATTGCTTTTATAACGTATTTTGGCTTAAACGCAAATATTTAGCTTTAGTGTGTTTTTTAAAATAATTGCAAAAAACATCTAAGTATTTGATCTGGTTTTATTT
Source organism: Acinetobacter sichuanensis (assembly GCF_003024515.2). Lineage (GTDB taxonomy): Bacteria > Pseudomonadota > Gammaproteobacteria > Pseudomonadales > Moraxellaceae > Acinetobacter > Acinetobacter sichuanensis. The sequence goes on along the minus strand of NZ_PYIX02000010.1, from coordinate 74,661 downwards.
ATAAATTTGTAGTGATTTGCATATGACAAAAGTTGTTACAGGTTTACGTTCTGGTGGGCGAAGTGCTCGGATTCAAACAGCAGTACATGAGACTGTTCAGACTTTATTGAAGGAACATGATTCATCAGAATTGACCGTGCCAATGATTGCTGCTCGTGCAGGCGTGACACCTTCAACCATTTATCGGCGTTGGGGTGATTTATCCCAATTACTTGCTGACGTTGCTTTTAATCATTTACATCCAGACAGCATGCCTGAAGATTTGGGCAGTTTTAAACAAGATCTCTATGCTTGGGTTGAGCAATATATTGAAGAATATGCTTCTGCGGTTGGGCGTAGTATGTTGAGTGATATTTTAGCTTCAACTGATTCACCTTTGGCGAGAAAATGTTATAGCTTTTTAATTCAGCAATTGGATGTGATTCAAGTACGTGCGTTGCAACGTAATGAGTTAACCATTGATAATTCATTGATTGTTGAAATTGTGATTGCACCTTTGTTACATCGAATTTTATTTACAGAACAAGAAGTTGAATTAGCTTATGTTCATCATTTATTGGCACGTCTATTTGCATTTGCAACGTTGTTGCAAACTCAGGATCAAATGTGATTTCAATAAAGCCAATGGATAGCGAAGAATTATTCAAAAATAATAATCACAGCGCAGCTTTTATCAGTGGGTAGGCATTATCAAGTAAAATTTTCTGAGCAACTGCATTAGGATGAATCAAATCTTTTTGCATCAAACTTTTATTTCCTGCGATTCCATTCATAAAGAAAGGAAGCATTTTTACTTTGTATTGCTGACTTAATACTTTGTAATTATTTTCAAATGCGGTGCTATACGCAGTGCCATAATTTGGCGGGATTTTCATGCCCAATAAGATCACAGTGGCTTTGGTTTTTTGACTTTGTTGAATCATTTGTGCCAAGTTTTTCTGAATCATTTGTGGTGGTTGACCGCGTAAACCATCATTTCCACCCAGTTCAATCACTACAATATTCGGCTGATGTGTTTGCAATAATTTAGGTAGACGAGCCAAAGCACCACTGGTGGTTTCTCCACTGACACTGGCATTGATCACCTTATGTTGCTTTGGAAATTGTTGATTAAGACGCTGTTGCAATAAAGTGACCCAACCTTGTTGCGGGTTGATGCCATAGCCTGCACTCAAACTATCACCCAAAATCATGATGCTTTTTGCAAAACTACTAACAGGTAACAGACAGATCATGCTAAACATTAAACAATGAGTTAATTTTTTCATCATTTTCAAATTTAACAATTTTTTGATATGCATATAGGGTACTTTATGATGTCTAAGGTTCAAGATAATTCAACTTCTCCCATCATGCCACAAGGGATCATTTCTGCACAGCAACTTACACAAAAGATTGAACTTCCACATCAAACACTTACAATTTTTGAAAATTTAAATCTCAATATTCAAGCAGGCGAGCAAGTCGCAATTACTGGGCGTTCAGGTTCAGGTAAATCAACATTATTGGGAATCCTTGCCACTCTAGACCAAGCCAGTTCAGGGCAATTAACTGTGTGTGGTGAGTCTGTCACGCATTTAAATGAAGAACAACGCGCATTGGTACGTTTAAAACATATAGGTTTTGTTTTCCAGTCTTTTCAATTATTGCCACATTTATCTGCACTTGAAAATGTCATGTTGCCTTTGCGTTTACAGCCAGATTTTCACTATGCCGATGCTGAACAAAAAGCACTGAAACTATTGGTAAAAGTTGGTTTGGAACGACAAAGTCAGCAAACACCTAAAGTGTTGTCAGGTGGAGAACAGCAACGCGTTGCGATTGCACGAGCGTTGATTTCAGCACCTAAAATTATTTTTGCGGACGAACCGACAGGCAATTTAGATGCACATACTGCACAAGAAATTGAACAGTTATTGTTTGAGTTAAATCAAGAAATGGGAACAACTTTAGTTTTAGTCACGCATGATGCTGATTTAGCCAAGCAATGCCAACGTCACTTTGAACTTAAAGATGGGCAATTGATTGAGCATCAACAACATTCACACGTTGAGGCTGTCTCATGTTGAGTTTATTTAAGCCTTTATTACGACAGAGTTTTGCCAATTCAGGGATTTACTTATTAATTATCGCTTTGAGTTTGGCAATCAGTGCGACGACTGCTTTAAAGTTTAGCAATGATCAAGTACAACAGGCAGTGACCTTACAAGCGGCAAAAATGCAAGCCGCAGATTTGGTATTAAGTGATACAAATCCAATTGAGTCTAAGTGGCTTGAGTCGGCAAATGAATTAAAATTAAAGCAGTCACATGTCACGATGTTTGGTTCAATGGCTTCAACGCATGATCAATTTGTCATGGTCAATGTCAAGGCGATTGATGGTACATTTCCTTTGCGTGGTGATTTAAAAATTCAGCCTGCACAACAATTACAGAAAGGCGGGATCTGGCTCAGTAAACGCGCACAAGAATTACTTAAGGTCAATGTGGGCGATTCAGTCCAAATTGCTGATGGGCATTTTAAAGTCACAGGCATCATTGCGCATGACTCGAATCAAGAACTCGGTTTTTCTGCATTTTCACCGACAGTCATCATTCACCAAGCTGACATTGCACAAACTAATGCAGTTCAAATTGGCAGTCGAATTGAATATCGGCTTTTGCTCAGTGGTGATGAATCTGCAATTGCTCAATATCAACAGCATTTTAAACAATTTAAAGCTCAAGAAAAACAAGATACAAGTTCACAAAGTGATACACAAACCAACCAGTCTGCTCAAATGCTGCAAAATAATGCAAATGAGACTGAAGATCAAAGTAATTTAAGACTGCGCAGTGCAGAAGAGGGCAATACACGACTGCTTAAACCGATTGAAAATTTAGATACTTTTCTCCAACTTGCCAACATTTTAACAATTTTACTGTGTGGTTTAGCTATCGCTTTGACCAGTCAACGTTATGTGCAACAGAACCAAGATCATATTGCTTTGTTACGTTGTGTCGGTGCGAGTAAGGGTCAAATTTTCCGAACTTACTTGGCTTTGCTTGCAGTTGTGATTTTGATTGCAATGTTGATTGGTAGTGTTTTGGGGTTGGTTTTGGGCTATTCATTATTGCAATTAATGTTGCAGATGATCCCGAGTTTAGAGTTGCAATTTTCGTTGCTACAAATGTTAATTGGTCCATTGCCGATTGCGATTTTTACCAGTGCGATTGTTTTAATTGGTTTTATTTTGCCAAGTCTATGGCAGTTGCTCAATACACCACCGATTCGTGTGATTCGTCAACAAGAAAAATCCGCTCGCTCCATGGCTTTGATGATGTCATTTGGCATCATCAGTTTAATTATTTTCAGTCTAGTTCTAACAGAAAATATCATGCTGACTGGGCTGGTGATGGGAGCGGTAATTAGCTTGACTGCTGTTTTATATGCAGTGGTTTGGATGATCTTAAAAGCTATAAAATCAATGCGGAATCAACTGTCTGCTTATGTGCGTTCACCGTCGCAAACTGCATTACAAATTACTGCTTTAGCTTTAGGTTTAAGTCTGATTACCGTTTTGGCGGTACTTAGAACGGATTTGTTAGAGCGTTGGCAACAACAATTGCCAGAAGGTACACCCAATCAATTTATTTATGGTTTGCCACCTTTTGAACTTGATGCATTTAAGCAACAACTAGTACAACAGCACTGGAAAAGTACCCCTTTATATCCCAATGTAAAAGGACGTTTAGTTGCCAAAAATGATCAGGCTTTTTCTGAAGAATTGGTGAAAAAAAGTAATTCATTGCGACGAGAGTTAAACCTTACGCAGACAGATCAATATCCACAAGATAATGTGATTGTTTCAGGTGAGGCAAAACTGAGTCAAGTTGGACAAGTGTCTGTTGAAGCAAAATTGGCTGAAGAATTAGGTATTAAAATTGGTGATCGTCTGACTTTTACTTTGCCTGAAGGACGTTTACAAGCGCAGGTTGTTAACTTACGTACAGTTGAATGGCAAAGCTTTAGTCCAAATTTTTTCTTTATTTTTACACCAAAAACTTTGGATGAAAATGCAGGTAGTTATTTAGGAAGTTTTTATGTGCCGCCCACTGAAAAAACCAAAATGGTCAGTTTAATTCAACAATTTTCCAATACTGTTTTTATTGATGTTTCTTTGATTTTTGATGAAATTAAACGCTTAGTTTCAGTTTTGGTGCAAATTGTCACGGTACTGGCAGCTTTAGTCAGTCTTTCAGGTTTTTTAGTTTTGATCGCCTGTATCAATTTGTTGATGGATGAACGAAAAAGAGAAGTGGCTTTGTTACGTTCTTTTGGAAGTTCTAAACGACAACTGAAAAATATGATGAGTTTAGAGATCGGCTTGATTGGTTTATTGTCAGGACTTGTTGCTTGTATTTTTGCAGAAGTGATCAGTGCGATTGTGAGTTATCGTATGGAGATGGCTGTGCAGTTGCATTGGGAGATCTGGTTAATGCTACCGCTCGTCATGGCTGTGTTATGTGCTTTGATTGGACGTTATCGTTTGAGTTATTTATCAGAGATTCCGCCTTTACAAAGTTTGCGAGAATTAAGCTAATAAATTTTTTGGTAGTGTTTTCAAATGTATGCGAATTTGATTATTGAAGTAACTCGTAAAAGTATCATTTTGCAATGCCCCATTTATATTGCAAAATTCAAACTCATTTGCGTAGGCAACATCTTACTTTTTAAGGATAAAAAGTAACAAAAATCCTTTGTTGGGTAAAGGGGATGTCCCTATCACCCTTACCCAACGGCAACATCCATGTCGCCTGCGATAGTACCACTCCGTTAAGTTCAATTTTGTAGATTAATTAAAATCTAATATGAAATGTCTTGGTATACTTTTTGAAACTCAAGCAAATTTTTAAATAGGAATGCGTATTTTGTCTAATGAATTTAAAAATTTAACTGACTACGCATTTGTGCTACAGCTTCTTGCCAAAGAGGAGTCAGTGGCTCAACCAAGTGTTGACAATATAAATAGAAGCTATAAGTCATCACGAGTCCAATAATTAAAATGACGAAATTCAACATTGGCTTGGCTTGCTGACGCTGAGTGAAATACCATAACAATGCCAAAACAGCACCCATAATCATGCCACCAATATGTGCAGCATTATTGATGCCAGACGTAAAGAAACCAAAGGCAAGGTTGACAGCTAAAATTGTTAACAGCGATTTTTTATCTAAAATAAATCTTTGTGTTGCTGTAGGAGGGAAAAGAGACAGTAAGGTTAAAGCTCCTCCTAATCCCATGACTGCGCCAGATGCACCCGCAGAAACACGAGGAATTAAGCTTGGGTCAGCATGTTGCAACAAAGCATAACTATTGCGAATATCCAGATAGCCACTGAGCAAACTACCCATCAAGCCAGCAAGTAGATATAGCCCAAGAAAATAAAATTTGCCAAAGGTTTTTTCTGCGACATCGCCAAAAATATATAATGCCCACATATTAAAGCCTAAATGCATTAAGCCAAAATGAAAAAACATGCTGCTAAATAAACGGTAGGGTTCCTCTAAAAAGGTTAAAGGTGCATAATCCGCACCCCAACGTAAGGCATCTAAAGTTGTTGGGTCAGTAATACTCACACCTGAAAGAATTTGCCAAGCAAACAAGCTCACATTGATGATAATCAGGAATAAGGTGATTTTTCCGATCGGCTGACGGGGTTCAACTTGGAAAGGTTGTTGCATTTCTGACATAACATTATATTCTGTGCATTCTTATTTATTTAAGCTTAGCATGAATTTTAAAAAATTCAGGAGTAAGGTACTGACATGAAAGCCTTTATTGTTCGAACTTTGTTAATCATTGTCAGTATTCTTATTATGATTCAACTTTGGATTTTCTCGAGTTTGGTCTATTGGCGTACGCATGATGTTGAGACGACCATGTTTATGCGTTGGACTTATTTATCAGATTTTAAACCGATTCAACATCAGTGGCGAAATTATGATGAAATTAGTGATAATTTTAAACATGCCATTGTTGCTGCGGAAGATGCTAAGTTTGTGGATCATCATGGTTTTGACTGGGATGGTATTGAAAACGCACTAGAACGCAATATGAAAAAAGAAAAAGTTGTTGCAGGTGGCTCAACCATTTCACAACAACTCGCAAAAAACTTATTCTTTTATAATCGCCGTTCATATATTCGAAAAGGACAAGAAACCATTGCAACCATTATGATGGAGCGCATGTGGTCGAAACAACGGATTTTAGAAGTCTATATGAATTCGGTTGAATTTGGCGATCATATTTATGGGGTTGAAGCTGCAACGCGACATTATTATGGCAAAAGTGCAAAAAGCTTAACACGTGAACAAGCTGCATTTTTAGCTGCTATTTTGACGAACCCGAAGTATTATCAAGAACATCCTGAAGATCGTAAGCTCAATTATCGTAAAGGACTTATTTTGAAATATATGCGCGCAACACGGATTCCTGACTAAAGATAAAAATATGTAAATAAAGTATTTTTTATGAGAGGAAAGTGCATTTTTTGCGCTTTTTTTTATGAAATTGTCACAAAATTGAAGCATACTAATAGAAAGATTTTTAAATGCAGGCGAATTGCATGAATAGCGCAGTAAATAATACTCCAGCTGAATATACTTATAATGAACGCTATATTAACCGTGAATTATCTATTTTAGATTTTCATTTACGTGTATTAGAACAAGCGGTTGACCCTTTACATCCTCTATTAGATCGGATGAATTTTCTATTAATTTTTTCACGTAATATGGATGAGTTTTTTGAAATTCGTGTTGCTGGGGTGATGGAACAGTTAACATTAGGCAATGAAAGTCGTAGTCCTGATGGCTTAACACCAAAACAAGTTTTAGAATCTATTTCTAAAACTGCACATGCTGCGATTGAGCGTCAATATCGTATTTTAAATGAAGAAATTTTTCCAAAATTACGTGAAGAAGATATTTGTTTTCTACGCCGTGGCGAGTTAACACCAGCCCAATCAGCATGGATTAAAAAATACTTCCAAGAACAAGTAGCACCTGTTTTAACTCCAATTAGTCTCGATCCTGCGCATCCATTTCCACGCTTAGTCAATAAAAGTTTAAACTTTATTGTGACACTTGAAGGAAAAGATGCTTTCGGTCGTCAAATTGATCTTGCTGTTGTTCCTGCACCACGCTCTTTACCACGTGTAGTGCGTTTGCCTGATGAGTTAACAGGTGGAAAAGAACATTTTGTCATGTTGTCTGCCATTATTCATGAACATGTCTCTGACCTTTTCCCTGGGATGACGGCAACGGGTTGTTATCAATTCCGTGTCACACGAAATGCTGATTTGGCATTAAATGAGGATGTAGAAGACTTAGCAAAAGCATTAAAAGGTGAATTAAGCTCTCGTCGTTTTGGTCGTGCAGTGCGTCTGGAAGTCACTGAAAATTGCCCAAAACATATTTACGAATATTTGCTAGATGAGTTTGATTTAGAAGAAGAACAACTTTATAAAGTTGATGGACCTGTCAATTTGGCGCGTTTGGTTTCAAATTTTAAACGCCCACATATGCGCTATGATGCACATATTCCTGCGATTCCTAAAGTATTAAAAAAGACAGAAAATATTTTTGCAGCAATGCAAAAGCAAGACATTCTTTTGCATCATCCGTTTGAATCTTTTGCCCCAGTCATCAACCTATTGCGTGAAGCTGCACGTGATCCACAAGTGTTAGCGATCAAACAAACGTTATACCGTAGTGGTGCAGACTCTGAAATTGTACAAGTGCTTGCTGAAGCTGCTCGTAATGGTAAAGAAGTGACCGCTGTAATTGAGTTACGTGCACGTTTTGATGAAGAGTCAAATATTGCCGTTGCAAATGTTTTGCAAGAAGCTGGGGCAGTGGTGGTTTATGGTATTGTGGGTTATAAAACCCATGCCAAAATGATTTTGGTGGTACGCCGTGAAAATAATAAACTCGTTCGTTATGTGCATTTAGGCACAGGAAACTATCATGCGACCAATGCACGTATTTATACCGATTATGGCTTACTCACTACAGATAAAGAGCTGTGTGAAGATGTGCATCGTATTTTCCAAGAGTTAACTGGAATGGGTAAAATGGCAAAGTTGAAGAAACTTTTACATGCGCCGTTTACGTTACATGCGCAACTCGTTGCTTATATTGATGAAGAAATTGCCAATGCAAAAGCAGGAAAGCCTGCACAGATTATTGTCAAAGTGAATGCATTAACTGAAGTTCAGCTTATTAACAAACTTTATGAAGCATCGCAAGCTGGGGTACAAGTTGATTTAATTATTCGTTCAATTTGTTGTCTGCGTCCAGGCTTACCAAATTTATCTGAAAATATCCGTGTACGTTCAATTGTAGGGCGTTTTTTAGAGCATACGCGTGTTTATTGCTTTGGTAATAATGGCAACCCACGTATTTATTGTTCAAGTGCTGACTGGATGGATCGCAACTTATTTAATCGCGTTGAAGTTTGCTTCCCAATCGAAGATCCTGCTTTGAAAAAACGAATTTATCAACAGGGTTTACTGAACTATTTGCAAGACAATCAACAAGCATGGTTATTGCAAGGGGATGGGACATGGGTGCGCGCTGAACCGAAAGAAGGCGAAGCCTTACATAATGCACAACAAGTTTTGATTGATGCTTTTAAATAAAATTAAAGCATAAAAAATGGAGTCATAAGGCTCCATTTTTTATTACTGATATTCTATTTTTAACATAAAAATAAATTTAAAATCAGTGCAATTCAACAGCAATGATTTTCTGTAAAATTTGTACCAATACATCAAACTCACTTTGTAATGGCGTGCTTTTACGTGTGACTAAAGCAAGTGTACGAGCAGGGGCATTCTCAATAGGTCTAGTGACTAACTGATCATTGCTTTTTAACATATGCGTATGTACAGCAATTTCAGGCAATAATGTAAAACCTAAGTTTGAATTGACCATTTCTACGAGTGTAGGTAATGAGCTCGCTTTTAAACGATGATCATTTTTACGCTCGCCAATCGGGCAGGCACTTAAAGTATGGTCACGTAAACAATGACCTTCCTCTAAAAGCATCAAGTGAGAGAGATCTAAATCGTCTAATGAGCGTGCATTGAGAGCATTTTGATCTGCTTTGTTGCAAACTAAAAATAAACTCTCTTTTGCAATCTCTGCGACTTTTAAACCGCGAGTATCAAAAGGTAGAGCCAACATGATCATGTCCAAATTACCATGTTCAAGTTTTTCTACAATTTTTTCACTCTGAGCTTCATGCAAATGCAATTGAATTTTTGGTAGTTGCTTATGCACTTCCTCTAACAATTGTGAAAGAATAAAAGGCGCAATTGTTGGAATAATGCCAAGATGCAAATCACCTGTGAGAGGCTCACTCATTTCACGACTCAAACGCATTAAGTCTTGAGCATCGGCGAGTAGAACACGGGCTCGAGCGACAACTTGTTCACCTAGAGGGGTTAAACGTACATTTTGGCGATCACGTTCAACGAGTACGCCACCCAATAAACGCTCTAACTCCATGATTCCACCTGAAAGGGTAGATTGAGTTACAAACGAACGGCGCGCTGCTTCAGTAAAGTGCAACGTCTCAGACAGTGTTACTAGATATGACAGCTGTCTTAGGGATGGTAATGCAGCCATAGTGTCCTAATGTTTATGATTTAAAGTGATGCGCAAATAAACCACTAAGCTGGGGAATAAAGTGCGGTGGTATATCATGCCCCATTCCTTGAATTAATTCAAACTTAGCGCCTTCAATTGCTTTTGCTACTGCTCGTCCATGACTTGGAGGAAGTAAACGGTCACATGAACCATGTACAACGAGTGTTGGCTTTTGGATTTGTTTATCCAATTTAAGCAATGAACCTGTACATAATATTGCTAAAAACTGTTGAAGTACACCCGCAGGGTGATAACTACGTTGATATAATTTGCGAGCTGTCTGCATTGCTTCGACTTGATTTAAATAACCAGGTGAACCAATCGTCTTAAAAACTTTCAGAGAGTGATTAATAATACCTTCTTCATCATGTGATTCAGGTTTACCTATTAGACTAAAGAGTTGCTTTGGAAATGGTGGTGGAAGTAAAGGCTGATTATTGCTGGTAAATAATAAACCAATTTTTTCAATTTTTTCAGGATATTTTGCTGCTAAAATTTGTGCAATCATCCCGCCCATCGAAGCGCCAATAATGTTGATTTTTTCCAGTCCTAAGCGCTCAATGAGTAAAGCAGCATCATCTGCCATATCAAATAAATTATAGGGTGCTCCTTGATTTTGTAAACCAAAAGCAAAACGCCCCATCATTTTCATGGTATTTAAACGTGGACCTTTATGGCGAACTTTAGAGGATAAACCAATATCTCGATTATCAAAACGAATGACTTGATAACCTTGATCAATCAGTGATTTACAAAAAAAATCAGGCCAAAATAGCATTTGCGCACCCAAACCCATAATCAGCAAAATTGTGGGATGCTCTGGATTTCCCCCCATTTCGACATGCAACTGTATTCCATTGCCTAAGTCGACTTTGGTTTCTTGCATAAAGGATGTGTAAGGAGAGCTTTGTAGTTGGAGTGCGCTATTCATTTTTTATTTTCCTAAAAAGGATATTTGAAAAATATCCTTCTGTATTTAAGCGTTTTTAAACTGAAGCTGGGATCAGGTCAGGTACGAGTTTGGTTAATGCTAAACGTTGTTTACCCGCAGTTGCGCCTAAAAGCACAAAGCCACGTAAAGTACCCTCAGTATCTGTAGCTTTTGATAACATACCATCATCAAACTCTTCATTGTCCCAAGTGACTTCAACATCTACAGGTGCAGGCAAAACAGTAAGCGGCGCAGCAGGGGTTTTTACAGCCACAGGCATCGCTGGATAATGTACATTGGTTGTTTGACCGCTTAGGGTTTTTGCTAATGCACGTGCTTGTTGCATTAATGGCATGACATATGGAAGTAAGCTACCATTGACTTCTGCACAGTCACCAATTGCATAGATATCAGCTTGATTGGTTTCAAGAAGTGTGTTGGTAATCACGCCACGACTGGTTGCAATATTGGCAGTTTGAGCCAGATTTAGATTAGGTTGTAAGCCAATTGCAGATAACACGACATCAGCAGCAAGAGATTGACCATTTGCTAAAGAAATAACATAACCACGATCAGCTTTTGAAACTTTTTCAACCGTCGTGCCTAACGCAAATTTGATGCCTGATTCTTCAAGATTTTGTTTAAATGCGTTTGCTACATGACTTGGCAATAAACGACCTAAAGGTTGAGCAGCTAAGTCAATCACTGTAACTTGATGCCCTGTATTTTGTAAGTCATTGGCAAATTCACAGCCAATTAATCCCGCACCTAAAATAACGACACGTTTATCAGCACAGTCACCTGTTGCACAATTGTCTAAGCTTTCACGGAATGCACGATAATCAATCAAAGAGTTTACAACATGAATATCATCACTGCCATCACCTGCAATCGCAAGACGAATAGGATTTGCACCGACAGCTAAAATGAGCTTTGAGTACGCTTGAATAGAGGTTTCTCCATCTTTTTCAAGCGTGAGTTGGTGTTTTTCTGCATCAATTGATTTAACCCATGTTTCTTTTTCGATCCGCATATTGAGTTGTGTTGCCATTTTTTCAGCATCACCTAAACCAATTTGATCAGGTGCTTTTTTCCCAACAAGCGCATTGGAAAGGGTGGGTTTTGCATAATTCACCGCATCATCTGCGCAAATCATCACAAGCTCTTGTTCTGTGCTTAATTTACGGAATTCTCTTGCTAGGGTATAACCTGCCATTCCTGAACCTACGATGACGACTGGTTGCATATGATTCTCCATCCTATTTTAATATTATCAATAATGTAAAAAAGACCATGTGGACATGGTCTTTTCATGTAACGATTATACTTCTACCATTTCGAAGTCAGCTTTAGAAACACCACAGTCAGGGCATGTCCAATCATCAGGAATATCTTCCCATTTTGTACCTGCTGCGATGCCATCTTGCGGCCATCCTTCTGCTTCGTCATAAATCCAACCGCAAACGATGCATTGATATTTTTTCATCTAACTCTCCAAAATCTGACAGATGGCGTATGTATGCTGTCAGTCAAAAATCTTGCTACTACATTGACTCTAGTGATATGCATTGCAATAGGTACATATTCAAATAAATTTTTACGCAGTTCAATAACGAATGTAAAGTAAATATTGGAGTTTACCCAACTAATTGCAAAGCTGAATGGCAGAGTAGGACAAAAGCAATGTTGTTTGGGCAAATTTATAGCATGATTGTCTGACAAAATACTTATGAGCATTGGATTTTTAATATTTTTTTAATCATTTCTTGTTTTAATTTAATTTTTTTAAAGATAATAAATATCTATTTAAAAAATTGGATTTGTAAATAGCCTAAGTGTTGGTGTCTATAGAAAATTGGAAAATTCTCATTTTAGACCAAGGTCTAAGAGTGTTTCTCTAGGTTTTTTATTATAATAATATTCAACTAAAATATAGCTAATATTTATTAAATAAATGGTATGAGTAAATTCAATAACTTACAAAAATAGATTTTATTTTCATTGTGTTAGTTGCTTTTAAAAAAGTAGGGTTCAGGCTAGAATATCAGCATTATTTCATTTTACAGTCTCCCTTTATGAACAAGTCTACAGCTTTGTGGTCTCACATTCGTACTGTCCAAGATTTTCCAAAACCTGGAATTTGTTTTTATGATTTAACACCACTATTCATGAAAAATCTTGAAGCTTTGACTGATGCATTAGTTGCAAGTATTCCAGAAGCGCAATTGGCTGAAGTAGATAGCTTTGTTGCTGTAGAAGCACGTGGGTTTGTATTGGCAAGTTTATTGGCACAACGTACAGGCAAAGGTTTGTTGTTGGTACGTAAAGCTGGAAAATTACCACCTCCTGTAGTCGGAGTGGGCTATAGCTTAGAATATGGTTTAGATCGCTTGGAAATGTCAGCAGATATTCAGCCACAAAAAGTGATGATTGTTGATGACGTTTTAGCAACTGGCGGAACACTAAAAGCCGTAAAACAACTGATGACAAAATGTAATCATACGGTGTTAGGTGCCAGTATTTTCCTTGATCTAAAAGGTTTACATGGTGATTTAGGTTTAAATATTTGGTCTGTTTTAGATGAGCAATCTAAACCAGAAGTTGCTGCTTAAGTAAAAGAATCAAAAAATTAAAGCCTTGTAAAGATTGTTTTACAAGGCTTTTTTTATATAGAAAATGTTTTTTGCATATATTCAAGCATGCGATTTAAGTTTTCGGGTAGTGCCAAACGATGATGTCCACCTTGCATCATTTCAACGTGCATATAGGATTCAAGTATGCTTGATGTTTGATACATATCTAAAATTTCATCGCCTAATTCAATATAAGCTGTTTGTGGAATGTCATGTTCTAAATCATGTTCTGTAATTGGATGATAGTCTGTACGAAAGTCAGGTCGTAGACTTGGATTGGCAATAATCGCAGGAATACGAAATAACTGTGACATTTTCAAAGCCCAATAGCCACCTAAACTATGACCAATAATAATTTTAGGTTGAATTTTTTGAATAATATCTTGATATAAATGTGCCACGGTATCGTAATTTAAATTACGATAATCAATATCAATACAGTATTTTTGTGCTGCATCTAAAGCATGGAATTTGGTTGAATCTCGTGAAGAATCCAATCCATGCATAAATAATATTTTTGACATATACATATTCTTTTATCAGTTAAAACTGTCTTTATTCGCAAAGATAGGTGGATTATATAGATAGTTTACTTTTCAACTATTTCTTGAATTATTGTACGCATCATGTTTAAAAAAAATAGTTAGATTTTGGTCTAAGACAAATTTTCAAAACTTTCTATTTGGGAGAATGCTTGGTCGTTTATTAATCTGGGCATACTAATAATATAGGTTGTTCTGCTTTAAAGCTTGCTGGAACTCCATTTTCATTAAAAGGTTGAAATTGTGAAGAAATTAATTCTTTGTAAATCAGTTGATTTAGCTGTGGGTTAGAAGATGGATTGAGTAAATCAACATAATTTACTTGACCATTTGCATGCATATAAAGCTGTGTGTTAAAGGTATAACTACGATTTTTATGAATAACTGCACTTTCATAGTTTGCATCATTTGGCTGAAGTTTGCACAGTCTTGCTGAGGCATCGGCTAAGCGTTGAAAACGAGGTTGTTTTTTCCAAGCAATGCCTTGAGGAAAACGTATATTTAGGTGATAAACAGGCAAAGATTGAATTGTTGGGTCATTATTTGCATTTTTATTTTCGCTTTGATTTAAGTTTTCGAGTTTTTCATAAGTATAGTTTTGAGCAAGTTCGGAAGCTCGTTGATTTAAAACTGTCCATTTGGGGCTAGGGTTCAATAAAGTATAAGTAATCGTTTTTTCCTGAGAATTTAGCGTGAGTTCAAATTGCCAAATATAATTCTGTGTATCTAAATTAGTATGTTCAATGATTTTTAAAGTACGTATATTCGGCTCAGAAGAAAGTGTTTGAGTGTGGTTATCGTGTTCAGTAGCAAAACTAAATGGACAAAAAGAAAAGAGTAAAATAAGAATAAAATTGAATTTTAACATAGAGTTTTGATGCTTAATTTGGCTTTAATTAGAAATAGCTGTGATTGTATGCTGCTTATTATGTTGTAAATCTGCTATGCTATGCAACTTCCGTTTATTGATTAAAATTTGAGGCAGAGATGACGCAACATAACGCTCAATCGACTTCTGAACAACACATTTCCGAAAACGATTTAATTGCACAGCGTCATGCCAAGTTAAAGCAAATTCAAGATCACGCCAAGGAAACAGGTGTTAGCCCATGGCCAAATACCTTTAAGCGTGAGCATTACGCACAAGACTTACAAGATCAATTCGCTGATCAAACTAAAGAACAAATCGAAGCTGGCGAACATGTCTATGTAAAAGTTGCAGGACGTGTAATGTTGAATCGTGGGTCATTTATTGTGATCCAAGACATGACTGGGCGTATTCAACTTTATGTTGCACGTAAAGAGCTTGCACCAGAAGTATTAGAAACGATTAAGAGCTTAGACCTTGGCGATATTATTGCTGTAGAAGGGTATATTGGTCGTTCTGGTAAGGGTGACTTATATGTTCATATCGAACATTTTGAGTTATTAACTAAGTCTTTACGTCCTCTTCCAGACAAGTTTCATGGTTTATCTGACACAGAAGCAAAATATCGTAAACGTTATTTAGACTTAATTGTGAATGAAGAAACACGAAAAACCTTTGAAATCCGTGCTAAAGTGGTTGCAGGTATTCGTGCATTTTTGACCAATGAACGCTATATGGAAGTCGAAACGCCAATGATGCATGTGATTCCAGGTGGTGCGTCTGCACGTCCATTTGAAACACATCATAATGCATTGGACATGCCATTGTTTTTACGTATTGCACCTGAACTTTACTTAAAACGTTTGGTTGTTGGTGGTTTTGAGCGTGTATTTGAAATTAACCGTAACTTCCGTAATGAAGGGGTTTCAACACGTCATAATCCAGAATTTACCATGATCGAATTCTATCAAGCTTATGCAGATTATAAAGATTTGATGGAATTGACTGAAAATATGCTGGAAAAATTGGCAATCGATATTTTGGGTTCAACCGATGTTCCTTATGGCGAAGAAGTATATAGCTTCAAAGGTCCATTCAAGAAAATTTCAATGTTTGATGCCATTCTTGAGAACAACCCACAGTTTACTCCTGAAAATGTTGGTGATCGTGATTTCCTTGCAGACTTCGTTAAAAATGAACTGAAAGAGCAAGTGAAACCTGGTTTTGGTTTAGGTAAGTTGCAAACCATCGTATTTGAAGAAACTGTTGAAACTAAACTTCGTCAACCGACTTTCATTACTGAATATCCTGCGGAAACTTCACCATTAGCGCGTCGTAATGATGACAATCCACATATCACGGATCGTTTTGAATTCTTCATTGGTGGTCGTGAGTTGGCAAATGGTTTCTCTGAGTTAAATGACCCAATTGATCAAGCGGAACGTTTCCAAGCACAGGTTGCTGAAAAAGATGCAGGTGATGATGAAGCGATGCATTATGATGCAGACTTCGTTGAAGCACTTGAATATGGTTTACCACCTACAGCAGGTGAAGGCATCGGGATTGACCGTTTGGTGATGTTATTTGCTAATGCACCGAGTATTCGTGATGTGATTTTGTTCCCGCATATGCGTCACAAAAACTAATTTTTTGCTATGCAAGAAAAAGCCGCTGAACTCAGCGGCTTTTTTATGAGGTCTATTTTAGGTTTTTATCTAAATTATTCATAATTTTAGGCATTAATTGTTGTATTTTAACTTGCATGAGTTGCATTGATTTATTCATCACTAAAGGCATTTTCTCAATCGTTGATTGTCCCACAGGTGTTTTATAAAAAGCGATCAAGCCCTCCACTTCTTCTTGGTCAAATGTGTCTGCATAAATTTGAATAAAATCGCCTTTCAGCGTTTTCCAGTTCAGTTCATTTAAGATCAATGTATTACTTTCTTTTAAATACTGGTCTATTTTAGTTTTTTCCTTATCTGTTATTTTGACGCCTTGTGCTTCAAGAGATTGATTTATACTTTCTTGCATGACAGGGAGAACTTGGCTTTGAGTTTGCTCAATAAGTTGTTCCGTTTTTGTGATTTTTAAGAGTTCTTCAATAGACGCACGAGAAGCTGGTGCAGCGAAGCTTTGTTGCGTTGTTAGTAAAATTAAAAATAGTATCCAAAGGTGCATTTTCTTCATTTTAAATTTCTCGGTTAACATTATTTTTATACCTATCATTATATTTTACTCAATTAGATTTATAGATTGAGCGTAGAGAACTCAATATTAATTGAGCTTTTTATGATACTTGTTAAAATATTGTAATAAAACAGTTTCACCATTGAAAAAAAATGTGAAAAAAACTAAGGTGGAGCGCAGCAATGTCTAGAGAATAAATGCGCATGTTTTTAAAGAAATCCTTATATGCTGCCGTGTTAGCAAGTTTGTCTTTGCCCGTTTTTGCACAAGGTTTGGTGCTCAATAATGAAGATATTCGTACAGATTTAAACTGGTTAAATCAACAAGGTGTGATTCAAATTAGCACATCAACTTGGCCAATGAGTGGTGATGAAATTCAGCGCGCTTTATCTCAAGCAAAAGTTTCTGACAATACACAACAAAAAGTGATTGACTCGATTCAAAATGCATTAAAAGCAGATAACCAAATGGCAAAAGTTGGTTTATTTGCTGAAACAGATCAAAAAAATATTCCGCAAGCTTTTGGTGATAACCAAAAAGCACAATATGCTGCTTCATTGGAGTTGAATGCAGGCGGTGAAAACTGGGATGCAAAATTACGTGTAACTGGTGAGAAAGACCCACAAATTGACAATGGACAAGATGTGAATGTTGAAGGTTCTTATCTTGCAGGAAAATTATTCAACCAATGGGTCATTGCAGGTCAAATTCCAACATATTGGGGACCTGGACATGATGGTAGTTTGATTCGTGGTGATGCCAGTCGTCCTGTCTATGGCTTTACTGCACAACGTGCAGAACAAAATGCCTTTGAATCGAAATGGTTATCTTGGATTGGACCTTGGCAATATCAAGCATTTGTAGGTCGCTTAGATGATTATAAAGCAGTACCAGATACGAATTTAGTGGGTTTACGTTTAACTGCACAGCCTTTACCTTATTTAGAGTTAGGTGCATCACGTACTTTCCAAATTGATGGTGAAGGTCAGCCAGGGAGTGCAAAAGCTTACTGGAATGCTTTTGTCGGTAAAGATAACGAATGTAATGCACAAGGCTGTTCAGGAGAGGGAAATGCATCAAACCAATTGGCAGGTTTTGATGCTCGTTTGAATTTACAACAATTGGCTAACGTTCCGATGAGCTTGTATGGGCAATTTATTGGTGAAGATGAAGCTGGTTTATTACCCTCTAAAAAAATGTATTTAGCGGGTGCAGATTATTCTTCATCTTATAAAGATATGCCATTCCAAGTTTATGCTGAATGGGCGAACACCGAAACAAATGGTGATGCAAAAGGCATTTCTTATAACCATCACATTTATAAAGATGGATATTATCAGCATGGTTTTTCTTTAGGTCATGCGATGGGTGGTGATGGTGAAATGGTCTCAGTCGGTGGTGACATTCGCTTTGATCTTATGAATCGTCTAAGTGGTCGTGCGATTTTTGCTAAAGTAAATCAATCAAATCGTTTAATCAATGTTGCTTTCCCAGAAGATGATAAAATTAAGGCACTTGATTTAACTTGGACACATTATTTAAAACCGACTGTGCCTTTAAAAATTAATGCTTGGGTAAGTGATTCAGATCATCAAGGGAATGATGCAGGTGCATCGGTTGGTGTGGAAATTCCATTAGATAAAGCAATTTTTGGTTATTAATTGTTCATTAAATGCCAAGAAATACCTGAACTCAGGGATACTTGGCAGAGCTAAAGTCATTTAAACTGTGAAGACTTCTTTAAATGACCATAAAGAAGTAATTCCTACCATTAAAGATATAATTTAAATATTATATTTTTAATCGTTTTATAGCCTATTTGAAAAAATAGGCTTTTTTTTTAATATTTTGAATTTATATCCCTATTTAGGGAGTAGATGAAAAAAATAGATCGCTTAATATGAAAAGACTTCTTTCTGACCATAAAGAAGTATTCCTACCATTAGGAATATAATCGCTAAATTATATTTCTAATCGTCTTTATAGCTTATCTCCAGAGATAAGCTTTTTTTATTTTGATTTAGCCGTATAAAAGCAAGAATTTATAGATAAAAAATTCAAAATCATTTTTATAATGCCTTTTTATATTGAATAAACCCTGTTTTGTTAGCGATACGATCATATAGATATTGAGCTGTGATATTAGATTCTTGAATCAGCCAATAAATACGATCAAATTTTCCAGAACATACGCTATAACTATGTTCAATCAGTTGACGTGCTAAACCTTGATTTCTAAACTGCTCATTGACATACAAATCTTGTAAATAGCAATAAGGTAAATCTGTCCACATACTCATATGGGAAATTAAGTGCACAAAACCTGCCACTTGACCCTCAATTTGAATCGCATAACCAAACATATCTGCTTGTTCAGGATTTGTGATGCGCTTCCAAGATAATCTTATTTGTTCATCTGTCAGTTGTGATTTATAAAAGTTTAAATAACCTTGCCAAAGTGGAAGCCATTGTTCGAAATTAATTTCTTCTAGAGGTATAATCTGTGCGGTCATAATGAACTCAAGTATTTTGTTTATGATGTTTTTATATATCAATATAAAAAAACAAGCAAAAGAACTCAAGTGTAAATCATTATAATGAATATAAATTTTAATATGTGTAATAAGTACACCTTTTTGTGAGCTGGTGCTGTCAATGTCTATATCTGAGGAAAGACTTACTCATCTCAAACAGCTTGAAGCTGAGAGTATTCATATTATCCGTGAAGTTGCTGCTGAGTTTGAAAACCCAGTCATGCTTTACTCGATCGGGAAAGACTCAGCGGTTATGCTGCATCTTGCTTTAAAAGCATTCTATCCTGCAAAACTTCCATTCCCACTGTTGCATGTCGACACAGGCTGGAAGTTCAAAGACATGATTGCATTCCGTGACAATATGGCAAAACAACACGGATTTGATTTGATTGTGCATCAAAATAAAGAAGGTAAAGATGCCAATGTAAACCCATTTGATTATGGTAGCTCCAAATATACTGACATTATGAAAACTCAAGGCTTAAAACAAGCACTTGATAAATATAAGTTTGATGCTGCATTTGGTGGTGCACGCCGTGACGAGGAAAAATCTCGTGCCAAAGAGCGTGTTTACTCTTTCCGTGACTCAAAACATCGCTGGGATCCAAAAAATCAACGTCCTGAACTTTGGAATCTTTACAATGGTAAAGTGAACAAAGGCGAAAGTATTCGTGTATTCCCATTGTCGAACTGGACCGAGCTGGATATCTGGCAATATATTTACCAAGAGAGCATTCCTTTAGTGCCTTTGTATTTGGCTGCGGAACGTCCTGTGGTTGAACGTGATGGCACACTGATCATGGTGGATGATGAACGTATGCGCCTGAAAGAAGGTGAAGTTCCACAAATGAAATCGGTACGTTTCCGTACTTTAGGTTGTTATCCATTGACAGGTGCGGTGGAGTCTACAGCAGACACATTGCCTGAAATTATCCAAGAAATGCTTTTGGCAACGAGTTCTGAGCGTCAAGGTCGTATGATTGACCATGATGAAGCGGGCTCGATGGAAAAGAAAAAGCAGGAAGGTTATTTCTAAGAATCTCTCCCGACCTCTCTTTAGAAAAGAGAGGAGAATTTCCCCCTTTGAAAAAGGGGGATACAGGGGGATTAAAAGAAACCGATTTCTAAAGAATATGTGGAGCTTTGAGCAATGTCTCATCAATCAGAATTGATTAGCCAAGATATCTTGGCGTATTTAAAACAGCACGAAAATAAAGACTTATTACGCTTTTTAACTTGCGGTAATGTGGATGATGGTAAATCGACTTTAATTGGTCGTTTGCTTTACGATTCAAAATTGATCTATGAAGATCAATTACAAGCCGTGACTCGTGATTCAAAAAAAGTGGGTACAACAGGTGATGCACCTGACTTGGCGTTACTTGTAGATGGTCTGCAAGCTGAACGTGAGCAAGGGATTACCATTGATGTTGCGTATCGTTATTTCTCCACAGAAAAACGTAAGTTCATTATTGCTGATACTCCGGGACATGAGCAATATACCCGCAACATGGCGACTGGTGCATCTACGGCTGACCTTGCGATTATTTTGATTGATGCACGTTATGGCGTACAAACTCAGACCCGTCGCCATACGTATATTGCGAGCCTGCTCGGTATTCGTAATATTGTGGTTGCGATCAATAAGATGGATTTGGTTGAATTCTCTGAAGCACGTTTCAACGAAATTCAGGACGAATACAATACTTTCGTCAACCAATTGGGCGATCGTAAGCCTGCCAATATCATTTTCTCGCCAATTTCGGCGTTGAACGGTGATAACGTCGTCAACAAGTCTGCAAATACACCATGGTACAAGGGTCAAACCTTGATGGAAACTTTGGAAACTGTTGAAATTTCGCGTGATACCAGCGCACATGAATTCCGTTTTCCTGTGCAATATGTCAACCGTCCAAATCTCGACTTCCGTGGTTTCTGCGGTACGATTGCTTTAGGTTCAGTCAAAGTGGGTGATGAAATCGTTGCCTTACCTTCAGGCAAGAAATCGACGGTAAAAGAAATTGTAACCTTTGATGGCAATCTGGATCATGCGATTGCAGGTCAGGCTGTAACGCTGACGCTGAATGATGAGATTGATGTTTCCCGTGGTAATGTCTTGGTGAAAGCGGGTGAGCAACCATCTTTGTCACGTTCTGTACGTGCGACCGTAGTGTGGATGGCAGACCAACCTTTGGTGGTGGGTAAGTTATATAACATCAAAATTGGTACGCAAACTGTGCCTGCCAAAGTTGAGAAAATTAACTATCGTACCAATGTGAATACTTTAGAAAAAACTCAGGTCGATCAACTGGATTTAAATGCGATTGCAGATGTTGAAATCGAGTTTGATGCACCCGTATTGTTTGACCGTTATCAGGATAGCCGTTATACAGGTTCGTTTATCTTCATTGATCGTTTAAGCAACGTAACGGTTGGTGCGGGTATGGTTGAGGCGGCAGTGGAATGGGCTGCACATGATGAGCCTGTGACTGCGGAAGCACGTGCTGCACGTTTAGGTCAGAAACCTGCTGTTGTAACGGTGACTACTAAAGCATTGGAGCAAGCACAAGCACTTGAAAGTTTGTTGATTCAACAAGGTGTAGTGGCAATCGCTAAAGCAGGTTTAACCGCTGATCAGGTTGCTTTGCTGCGTCAAACAGGTGTAGTGGTTGTAACAGATGTTGAGCAGGGTACAGATGTTACTTTTGCTCAGGAAACAGCAGAAGAATTGGCTGAGAAAATTGTGGAATTGGTTCGTCTGTAATAGCTTGAATTGAGTTAAGAAAACCCGCTTAGGCGGGTTTTTTATTTTTATAAATGATTAAGTCAACTTCATCCATGGAATAATGACTTTAGAAATAGAGATAAATCCTAGATAAAAAAGTGCAATACCTGTCATTGCAAAGCAGATGATATCCACCCCATCTTCCTTAAAATTTTGGTATAAACAAAAAAACACTGAAAGTGTTGCGAATAAAATACTTGTTGGTATAAAAAAGAAGAATAATTGACGTTGCAATTGAATTTTAGCTTTGGCTTTTGATGATGGCAAATAATCATTTGCCTGAACTGTTAAAACATGACCATCTTCAAGTAATAATTCTCCTCGTACAAAAAGTATAATAGGTCTGGTTGGGTCAACTACACTTTTTTGATTGGTGGTTATAAATAGTGCATGATCTAACTTATATGTTTTCTTACTATTTAAAGGATATATAGATTTAGCATCATAGATAAGATTTGCCTGAAGATATGAATATTGTTTTTTTATGACATATTTTTTGAGTTGAGGGTCATAAATTGAAAATGTTGGGGTTTCTTTACGTGCATTAATTCCTGAATGATTATATTTTAACTCAAATAAATCATCAGACTGTTTGACTGTCTTCCAATCTTTAACCTGATGGTATTCATATATAAACATCGCTTGTTTTAGTTTGTTAAAGGTAAGACTTTGAAAGAAAAATCCAATAAAAATGAGAAAAATAATAAACATTATTTTAATCGAAAATCCTTTTTCTGTTTTGGGGTCTTCTGATATCTGATTAACCATTAAAACCCCGATATATTCCCTTTATTTGGATAAGTGAACTGGTGTTGTAGGTCTAAATTAAATTTTTGTTTTGAACCTAATTCAACATTCCATTGGTTAATATTGGGTTGACCTTGCCACGTTGTGTGATTTGGCTGTGGTTGATAGGTTGAATGCGTCATTAATTTTCCATTGCGACTTTGCGGTTCAGCTTCAAATACAGTCAGTTGAACAGGGTAAGGGTGTAAGTTCTCAATACTATATTGCTGCTTTTGAACGGTTTGAAACTTAGCATCTGCAACAGGTCTTTTTTGATCTGATAAATCAATCACATGAATTTTAATTTGATCATCTGTACCAAAGCTTATTTCTAAATGATCAGAAGTCCCATTTTGCCATTGGCGTTCACCAACAAAATCACCATCACGATATAATTTGACTAAACCATGAGGTAAATGATCATCAAGTTTTGCAATACTAGCAATCATAGAAGCTTTTTGGCTTTGTTTTGGAATGACCCAAAGAGAAAGTTTGGCAGGAAAGCTTTCACTACTTAAAGGTAAATAAATTTGTTGCTGACTGCTATAAATTGTAGTTTGCGTATCGGAACGAAACTCGGTGCTCAGGTTTAAATTGTTTGCCTGAAATTGCGGAAATTGTGGTTCTTGCGCTAAAGAGTCTTGAGTGTTGGAAAGTTTAGCAACAGGTGCAGGCATGGCAGCTTCTTGAAATGAATATCCTGCATTGAAAGGCGTGACACGAATGGGCTGAGGCTCATAATAATCTACCCACCAGTTTTGTGGTGTTAATTGCTGTACATAGCCTTGTGGTGTGGCGGTAGAAAGCGTTAATTTGACATTTGACCAATCCTCTCCTGTTTTTTGTGCAATCATAGCCATGCGTGTGAGTTTTACTTGTTTGGTCTGTGTATCAAGTTCAGCTTTATAGATGGGTTGCCAGCGCGCATAAGGTACTAAATAACTCATTTTAATTACACCATTTTGTGGTGCTTTGACATAAAACTTAAGGCTGCGTTGTTTAAATTGATGATCTCCAACGGCTGCTAAATCTTGTCTTAATTCCTGTAGTCGTTGCTCAAGTTTCACTTTTTCAGCTTTGGCTTGGTCAATCGCAATAAAAGCGTCATAAGCCTGTTTTCGTACTTTATTGGCAGAGCCTTTTGTTAGATTTGTTAAGAAATTATTTTGTAACTCGGCTGCTTGAATAATAGAGTTTTGTTCTGCGATTTTATTTTCAATCTGTTCTATTTGAGTTTTTAATTCACGAGACTCAGCACCTGAAGGCTTATCTAAGGCACTGTCTTGGTGAGAAACAGCATTTACCTCAATATTATTTTCAGTTTGATATTGTAATTGAGAAATATCAAAATTTGCAGCAAGACCTTGTAGTGTGACAATATTTTCCCCAGATTTTACGGGAATGTTACGCTCAATTTTTGCTGTTTTTGGATAAAGCGTGACATTGGAAATGGGTGCATCAGTAAGCGTTAAAGCAAAAACCATAGAAATAGGTAAATTTAATAGGCTGAAATAGACTATTGGTTTAATTTTCATGTTTTATCTCTATATAGGAATAAATTAAAATTAGCTAAATAGCCTATAAAATATAATAAGCACGTTACTTTTGAATTAGATTATACAAAAAAATGAAAAAGCCTCAAAATGAGGCTTAGAATTAGTGTGCAGTTGAATTTACGGCAGAAAGGTATTTTTGAATATATTCAGTTCGTAATTCATTACGTTGTCCTGCTGTTTCGGCTTTTTGCATTTTTTGACGCATTTCATTGCGTTCAGTACTGCTCATTTGTTGCCATACTTCACGCATTTTTTGTTTTTCTTCATCTGGAAGTTGCGTAAACCAATCCATTTTTTGTTGTAAGGCAATACTTTGCTCTTCAGGAATTTCCTTGAGGTTTTGATAGCGTTTAATTAATGCACGTTGCTCATCATCAGAAAGAGAGTCCCATGTATCATTGGCTTGAGTGGTCGTATCTTTGGAAAAAATCCAAAAACGCTCTAAGCCAGCAAAACTTGTTTGCAAAAAACCGATAGCACAAAAAGCCAAAACTAATTTTTTAGCTGCCATGGGAATTTTTATCCTCACCAAAAACTGATAACATTTCTAAATCTTCCATCATTTGCGGTGAAAGTTTAGGACTCACAGCAACATGCTGTTGAGTTGGGCTTGTTGGTTTAGTATCGAACGCATTTGGTAAAACAATAATACCTGTCAATGCTGCTGCTAGAGCAAAACCTGTCATTTTCCAGTTGTCATAACGAGACGTTGATTTGTCTTGAATATGATCAAGGACATTGTTCATCACAACTGCTTTATTGCGATGATTATGTGCAAGCCCGTCTAACTTGGATGTGACTTGTTTTGTAAAATCATCATTATTCATCCGATGATCCTCCATAAGGATTTAAATGCGATAACGTAGTTCTCAATCCTTGAATCGCCCTATGGTAATGGGTCTTAACGCTACCTTCTGTGCAATTCATGATAGATGCTGTGGTTTGGGTATCAAAACCTTCCCATGCACGTAACATAAATGCTTGTTGCTGACGCACAGGTAAGCGACTAATCGCTTCCTGAATTTCTTCAATCGTAAGGTCTTGATCTAAAAACTGTAATGGATTTGGTGTTGACTCATCGACGATGTCCATTGCTTCTTCATCATCATTGTCTAAGCTGACTTTACGAAATAATGAAAAAGGTGAAGCACGACGAGCTTCTTTACGACGCCAATCCTGTAACTTGTTGTTTAAAATCGTATAAAATAGGGGATACCATTCTTCAGTGGATTTTTCAGCATAAGATTTGTGCAGTGAAATAAAAGCTTCTTGGACTAAGTCCATCGCGATGCCATTATGCCCCTGTGTTGCACTTTCCATCATTACTAAGGCACGACCTGTCACATCCTGCATAAAAAACTTCAGGCGTTGTTCAGCAGTACTCTTTAGAGCAGCGGCTGTTTCAGACTGTGACTTCTTTGGCGCTAAATCCATAGAGATGGAAAATCCCGTCATTGGGTACCCACCATTATTTTATAAACCTATCTATATAACGTTTAAAAACTCTGATGGGTTGACACATAAAAACAATTATTTTTATCAGTTTAAAGGATTTTTGAAGATGAAAGGCAAATCAATAAAATAAATTAACGAATTAAAGTCGTTGACGTACCATTTCAAAGAAACATACCGAACCTGCAATGGCAACATTGAGTGATTCTTGTCCACCTGGTTGTGGGATGGTGACAGCTTGAGCATGTTGCAAGGCAAATTCTGAAACACCTTGACCTTCATTTCCTAAAATCCACACGCATTGTGAGCGTAAGTTTTTGCTGTATAAGCTTTCTGACTCGTGAGAGCTTGTGACATAAACGGGAATTTTAAATTGTTTTAGAATGTCTTCTAAGACAATATTTTCATAGGTGTGTAAGGAGAAATGAGCACCCATTCCTGCACGTAAAACACGTGGTGACCAGAGTGAAGCTGAACCTTTGGTACATACGATTTGTTCAATACCTGCTGCTGCGGCAGAGCGTAGTAATGTACCGACATTTCCAGGGTCTTGTACATTTTCCAAAATGAGGGTGTCTTCAGTAAAATTTAAAGCTTGTGTAGATGTCGGTAAATCTACAATAGCTAAACATGCTAAAGTGGTACCTAAAGTACTTAAATCTTTATATAAAACTTCGCTGACTACAAAAATAACACCTTGATAATATTCTGTAATCTTTACAAAATCTTCGTGTTCAAGTGCATGTTCAGTGGTGAAAATTGATTTGATTTTACGGTTTTTTTCTAGCCAAGAAAGACACAAATGGGTGCCTTCAAGTACAGTCTGACCTTGTTTCTTACGGTAAGTATTCTGTTCGATTAATCCACGTAAGTGTTTGATTTTGGGATTGTCACGAGATTCTAGAAAAATGGTTGGCATGGGAGTGCATCCAATAAATGTAAGTAGGGGTTGTGCAATTGCGACAACCCCTGAATGGACTTACTCCCTTAAAGTAAGAGAGTAAAATATAAAAATCAGTTGTGGTAATGAGTCACTAAATCGACTTCATTTTTTGAACCAATCACGACAGGTACACGTTGATGGAGTTCAGTTGGCTGAATCTCTAAAATACGAACACGACCTGTTGTAGATGCGCCACCTGCTTGCTCTACAAGCATACTCATTGGGTTTGCTTCATACATTAAACGTAAACGACCTGCTTTTTTCGGATCTTTAGTATCGTATGGATATAAGAAAATACCACTACGGCAAAGAATACGATGAATGTCACCTACCATACAGGCAACCCAACGCATATTGAAATCTTTTTCACGAACAGATGTTTTACCTGCTTGTAATTCTTCAATATAACGCTTTACTGGTGCTTCCCAGTGGCGTTGATTTGATGCATTAATCGCATATTCTTTAGTCTCTGCTGCAACTTGAATATTTTCAGATGTTAAGAGAAATTGTTGAGTTTCAGGGTTAAATGTAAAGAATACAGTACCAGCACCTACAGTTAACGCCATCATGGTAGATGGACCATAGAGCACATAACCTGCAGCAACTTGTTGTGTACCTGCTTGCATGAAATCTTCGGCTTGGGTTACGGCATTTTTAGCGGGTAAAATAGAAAAAATTGTACCTACGCACATGTTGATATCAATATTACTTGAACCATCAAGTGGGTCAAATAAGACTAAATATTGACCATTATCTTGTGCAGGGGTAAATTCATCAAGTTCTTCAGAAGCTAAACCGCCCACATTTTTGTTATTTTTTAACGCATCAATTAAATAATCGTTAGAAATAACATCGAGTTTCTTTTGCTCTTCGCCTTGTACATTTTCGTGTTGTGCGCTACCTAAAACACCTGCCAATGCACCTTTTTGAAGAAGTTGGTCAATAGATTTACAAGTGTTAGCAATAGTTTCGATAACATCAGCAAGTTCAGGTGTTAAATTCCCTTGTTGTTGTTCTAAGTACTGGGATAAAGTACGATTTGACATAGCAAAGCTGCTCCAATAAAAGCGATAATTTTCTAACAAATTAAACAATTCGGCTATTTTAGATGAGTTTGACTCAAAATAAAAATTATCCTGCATTATTTGTCATATTTTTACGCTTGCAAGTATTTTATAAACTGTTATGTTGAAGATACAGAAGAATAGAGTAAAGGAGCACTCATATGACCGTACAAAAGTTTGAAGCGACTCCAACGCCAACTGATGGTATTGATTTAAATGAAATTAGTGCCGAAAATGTGAAGGACGCTTGGAAGGATTACGAAGCAAAACCTGAATATAAAAAGTTCAATAAGCATGATCTTATCGAGTCCATGCAAAGCCCCAAGCCTGAGGAATCAAAAGCGTAGCTTATAAAAATGCCCATGATCATAATGGGCATTTTTAATTGGGAATAAATAATTTTAAATGAGATTTAAAATTATTTTAAAAGTGGAGGAACCGCTTCATAGTTTAATTCTACACGACGATTTTCTTTCCAAGCAGCTTCATTATGACCAGCATTGATTGGCATTTCTTTACCATAACTTACAGCTTCTAATTGGCTTGCATTAACACCATTGGTAATTAAATAGCTTTGTACTGCTTTTGCACGGCGCTCACCGAGTGCCATGTTATATTCACGTGTACCACGCTCATCTGTATGACCTGTCAAAGCAATTTTAGAGTTTGCATTTGCAACTAAAAATTGAGCATGTGCTTGAAGTGTTTGATAGTCTTCATTTGAAAGATCACTGCTGTCATAGTCAAAATGAACCACACGTTTTGCAAGAAAAGCTTTATTTGCTTCAGTAACACCTTTTGAAGATGCACCTGCTAAGTTTTGAGCATTTAATGCAGCATCTTCACTTAAACCACTTGTATTGACGCTATTTGGGTTTGTTGTTGCATTGGCATCAGTGGTTGGTTTGCGGTTTGCACAACCTGTCATGACCAAGCTTACTGCAAGTAAAGGTAGTGCTAAATATTTAATCGTATTCATTGTTAACTCCATAAAGTTATTTTAAAAGTTACCGCATTATTGAAATAAAAACATCTATATTTGAATTATTTAGGTGCCCATGCAGGTTCACGAACTTCACCTTGTTCACTTGGTAAGTTCATGCGGAAACGACCATCTGTTGACATGATCGATAATAATCCACGTGAGCCTTCACGTGTTGCATAAACCACCATTTGTCCATTTGGAGAAAAACTTGGTGATTCATCTAGACTGGTAGGAGTCAAGATATTTGTGATACCTGTTGAGATTTCTTGAATCGCAACTTTATAGTTACTACCAGATGGTCGGTGTACAAGTGCAACATATTTACCATCCGCACTTAAAGAACCTCGTGCATTAAATGCACCACGGAACGTTAAGCGTTTGGTTGTACCATCTGCCAAGTTATAGCGATAAATTTGTGCTGAGCCACCGCGGTCAGAGGTAAAGATAAATGATTTACCATCAGGGGCATAGCGTGCTTCGGTATCAATCGCACTATCATTGGTCATGCGTTTAACTTGACGAGTTTCTAGATCCATTTGATAAATTTCAGGATTGTCATGCATAGACGCAGTAAACAGCATGAATTTACCATCTGGTGAGAAGCTTGGAGCACCATTTAAACCACGGAAGCTTGCAAATTTTTCACGCTGCCCTGTAGCAAGGTCTTGTACATAAATCGCAGGGCGTTTAGTTTCAAAAGAAACATATGCAATTTTTTGTGCATCAGGCGTCCAAGCAGGTGATAAAATTGGATCACGTGATGTCAAAATAGTTTTTGGTTGTTCGCCATCTGTGTCAGCAATTTGTAAGGTATAACGTTGCTCAGGTGTGGCAGGGTTACGTAGCACATAGGCAATACGTCCACTAAAATCACCTTTGATACCTGTCAGAGCTTGATAAATCGCATCCGAGATCATATGTGCTGCGGAGCGTAAACGTGATGCAGGCACAGTTAATAATTCATTGAGTAAGAATTGTTGTTTTTCCACATCGTAGAGTTGGTAGTGTACTGCTAATGAACCATCAGGATTGGTTTTAGTATCACCCACAACGACATAAGGAACGCCACTTGCTTTCCATGCTTCTGCATTAATATTATTTAAGCTTGCTGTTGCAGGAAGGTTTTTTGATGCGCTACTAAAACGCCCAGAGCGGTTTAAGTCATTTTCTACAATAGGATAAATTGTTTGATCATTACCAAATGGCAGAATAGCAATTTTGGGTGCTTCTTCTGGTGCTTTAGCAATTTCTAAATGCAATTGTGCATATGTCGTGGTGACAAAGGCAGGGCTAAAAGCCATTATTACTGCCAAACCGAGTAAGTGTTTAGGCGTCATTTTCATGGGTGTTCATGTACTCAAAATATTGATATTTTAACTATGAATAGCTTTGTAGCATAAAGACATGATTTTAATCTATATAAAGCATGTAATTATGAATGTTCAATGAAATATTACTAGGAACTTTGAAAATTATAGACTTTATTTTTCATTTTCCTGATCTAAGTAATTTTGTGCAACTTTGACATAATGTCGAGCTGAATAGGGTAAAAAGTCTTTTTCTGCTTCAGTCAGTGGTCGTATTTGTTGGACTGGACTGCCTACATAAAGATAGCCACTTTTTAGAACTTTACGTGGAGGAACTAAACTACCCGCACCGATCATGACATCATCTTCAATGATCACATCATCAAGTACGACGGTATTAATACCGATTAATACACGATCACCAATTTGACAACCATGTAAAGTGACATGATGCCCAACGGTAACATCTTCACCAATAATTAAAGGCGAACCATTTGGCTTGCTGTCTTTTTTATGGCTTACATGTAACATGCAATGATCTTGAACATTGCTATTTTGTCCAATTTTAATGGCATTGACATCACCACGAATCACCGCAAATGGCCAAACGGATACATTTTTTGCTAAGCTTACTTCACCTATAACCACGCTTAAGTCATCGATATAACAGGTTGAGTCAATCTTAGGATGATGTTCTAAATAACCACGAATATTTTTTTTCATAAGATTTTTTACACGCGTAAAATTTACCAAGTGCAGTATAAAAGAAAAGCACTCATATCCTAGACATGAATGCTTCTTTTTGATGACATTTAAACAAAATTAAAATAAGTTGCTAAAGAACATTTTAATATGGTCAATCATACGTGCAAAAAAGCCTGCTTCTTCAACCGCATTTATTGCAACTAAAGGTTTTTCAGTAATGACTTTGCCATTAAGCGTAGCAGTCAATTTACCAATTACTTGTCCTTTTTGCAGTGGAGCGTTTAAGTTTGGTTGAACTGAGATTTGCGTTTTAATGGCATTGGCTTGACCTTTTGGCATAGTGACATTAAATGCTTCAGGTAAACCTACTTGTACTTCACTTTCTTTACCAAAATAGACTTTGGCTTTTGCCATGACTTGATTTGCAGGTTGTACATTAACAGTTTCAAAGTTTGAATAACCCCAAGAGAGTAATTCGCGTGTTTGTGATGCGCGTTCATTCATTGATGGTGCGCCAAAAATCACTGAAATTAATCGCATTGGACCGCGTTTTGCTGAAGTCGTTAAGCAGAAACCTGCTTCATTGGTATGACCTGTTTTTAAGCCATCTACACTTGGGTCAGTATATAAAAGGGCATTACGGTTACCTTGTTTAATGCCGTTAAAAGTAAATTCTTTTTCTGAATAAATTGGATAATATTTTGAACTATCGTGAATAATATGTTTGGCAAGCATTGCCATGTCTTTTGCAGTTGAATAATGACCTTCAGCTGGCATACCTGTCGCATTAATAAAACTTGTATTGCTCATGCCAATACGTTTAGCTTCTTGGTTCATTTCATGTACAAATGTACCTTCATTACCAGAAATATGCTCAGCCATTGCTTTTGATGCATCATTACCTGATTGGATAATAATACCACGCAGCATTTCAAGTACAGTTGCTGTGCCATTTAAAGGAACATACATACATGACTCTGTGCTGCTACCACGACACCAAGCCGATTCGTTCATACGAACCTTTTCGTCTTCTGTAAGGTCACCTTTGAGTAGTTTTTGTTCAATAATGTAACTCGTCATCATTTTTGTCATTGATGCAGGAGCGAGTTTTTCATTTTCATTCTTAGATGCAAGGATTTGCCCTGTCTCATAGTCCATCAAAACATAGGATTTATTATTTAATTCTGGTGGATTGGATAAAACAGTTGCTGCATAGGAAAATGAAGGAAAGAGTAACAATGCAGCGAGGGCGCTTTTTGGGGTCATTCTAGGTAGTTCCAATCTTTGTACGAGCACGAAAAGAGCCTAGCATTTTAGGACAAAGCAAAGCCGACTTCTATGGGGTAAGTCGGCTTATTTCATAGGATTTGTAACTAATTCGTTGCTTGTCGATTGGGTCAATTAGTTTTGTGGTTGATAGTTGAGCACATCTTCACAAACACCTGTGTTTGCTTCTTTTCCAGCTTTTTTAGCATCACCTTGTGCTTCTTTTAAGATGCTTTTAAAAGATTTTTCTTTCACTAATTTTTTAATTGTTACTTCTGGATCAGCAGCATCAGGAATAAAATCTTTTAAAAGGCGTTGATAGCCTGCATCAAAGGCATCTTTATCTTTCACTAATTTTGGGCAAATATCTGAAAGTACATAGATTGCTGCTAATTCTTGATCTGTCACATTGACCTGTGTGACTTCAATTTTTTCATCATGAGCGTCTTCTTTTGTTTGATCGGCTGCAAATGCATAAGGCATAGCAATAGAAGTAGATAAAATCCCCAGAGCAAAAGTTTTAAAAAGAGTACGCATAATGAGCCTTGTTAACTTAATGATTTGACTAGAATAAACGTATTCTATGAAAATAAAATAGAGAAAATGTATTGAAGATGTTGGATTTAAATAAAATAGCATCTTTTGGTGAAAATTTGACATCAGCTTGGGTACATGAATACAACACAGTATTCAAACTAGATCCCATTTTTTAGCGAATGCTTATTTACTAATATTTTTAGTAATATTAGTAATAACAGCGAAGTTTTAACTCGCTTAAATCTGTGTAAATCAAAATAATCGGTCATATTTTGCTAAGATGAATCAGCAATATTGTCCGTTTAAATTGAAGAGAAATTGAGTGAATATTTTAATTGCCAATGATGATGGTGTGTTTGCACCCGGAATCCAAGCCTTAGCACAAGCTTTACGACCTTTAGGACGTGTTGTTATTGTGGCTCCTGAAAGTGAACGTAGTGGATTTTCTAGCGCATTGACTTTAGATCGACCACTGCGACCTGTACAGGTCACACAAGATGTTTGGGCAGTAAATGGTACGCCAGCAGATTGTGTTTACTTGGCAATGAATGGTTTATTTGATTTTGAATTTGATTTGGTTGTCAGTGGGATTAATAGTGGCGCGAATCTTGGTGATGATGTTTTATATTCAGGTACAGTGGGAGCTGCATTTGAAGGTCGTTTAATGAAGCAAGCAGCAATTGCGGTGTCATTAGCAGGCAGTAATGTCCGTTCTTATCTCAATCCAGAAGATTATGCAGTTGCAGCACAGTGGGTACACGACTTTATTGCTCAAGGTATTCCTGTTTTACCAGAACGTCACATTTTAAATATTAATATTCCTGATGTACAACAATTAAAAGGTGCTCAAGTTACATATCAAGGAAGACGTATCCAGTCTAAACCAATCACCAGTCAGGTTGACCCACGTGGGCGTCAAGTGTATTGGATTGGTTTAGCAGGGGAAGCGGTTACTGATCCTAAGAAAAATGACTTAGATATTCAATCTGATTTTTTCGCAGTCGCAAATGGCTATGTCAGTATTACACCCATCCAAATGGATGCAACCAATTACAGGGTTTTAAATCACTTACAACAACAGTTATTACACCCTGAAAAGCGCTAAATGGGCTCTATGTTATAAGTTTGTGAAAAAGCTGAGCTAAACCTTAAAAAGCTTGGCTTTTTTGCTAATCTTATACAACTTAACACTATTTCTGGAGAAAGAAATCAATGCTTTCGTTACGATCACAGCAACTTTATCTATCACCTAAAAGCTGGATAAATGCCATCGTTTTATCTTCCGCTGTGATTACTACTTTAGTCATGACAGGTTGTGCGTCAAAACCACAAATTAATAACCCTGTTCGCTATGCGAATGCACCTGATTATTATACTGTGCGTTCAGGTGATACATTGAGTGGTATTGCTGCACGTTATGGCTTAAGTTATATCAGTGTTGCTGAAATGAATGATATTGCATCGCCATATCGTATTTATGTGAATCAATCTATTCGTCTAAAAAAATCAAATAGTACAAATAATAATCGACCAGCTACACAAGCATTAAGTAATACTGATACAGGTATTCAACGTCAAACGATTACTCTACCAAGTAACCAGACCACAACAACAGCTAAGCCTGTAACGCCAACACCAGTTATTCCTGTAACACCAACAGTTCCAAGCACCACAACGCCAACAACTGTAGCATCAAATGGTTTGGTTTGGGTTAAACCATCTAATGGTGCTGTGATTGCTAACTATAATTTAGCTCAAAATATTAAAGGTATTCGTTTTGGTGGCAATGTCGGTGATCCAGTGGTTGCTGCTGCGGCTGGGCAGGTGGTTTATGCTGCCGATGGTCTAAAAGAATATGGTAATTTAGTCTTAGTTAAACATATCAATGGTTATATAACAGCCTACGCCCATAACAGTAAAATTTTAGTGAAAAGTGGCGATAATGTCACAGTTGGTCAGAAAATTGCGGAAATGGGCTCATCTGGTGCTACCCAAACTATGCTAGAGTTTCAAATTCGTTTAGATGGAAAACCGATTAATCCAGCAAATATTTTACCATCTGTCTAATTTATTTAATGCAAATATATATTTTCTTCGTATAATACAATGAGTTGCTTTTAACAAAAAGTGTGAAGCATCTCATAATTTCAGAGGGAAATTTATGTTAGATCAACTTCGAGCGATGGGTGTATTTGCTTGTGTCGTTGAAAAAAGCTCATTCAGTGGTGCTGCGCGCGAGCTTGGCATCACAACCAGTGCCGTTAGTCAGCAAGTTCGATCCCTAGAACAAGAAATGGAAGTAACTCTGCTTCATCGTTCTACACGTAAACTGAGTTTAACAGAAGCTGGTCAAGCCTTTTTTCATAGTTGCCAAGAAATGCTCGCAGCAGCAGAGCGCGGTAAAATTCGTATTAATGAATTGAGAGATGATTTAGTCGGTGAATTACGTATTGCAACCACACCTGAATTAGGTGCGACGCATGTTGTTCCTGCTTTATCTCATTGGATGTCTGCACATCGTGGATTGATGGTACATTTTGAAGCAGATAATCAATTTATTGATTTAATTCAAGAGCGTATTGATATTGCAATTCGCATGTGTGCAAAAGAAGAAGATTCGAATAATTTAACTGCAATACCATTGGCACGTGTTGACCAAGTGTTGGTGGCATCACCAAGTTATTTGAATCAAACCGCACCAATTGCACGTCCTGAAGATTTAATTAATCATGATTTAATTCCTGTTAATATCATGAAAAATTACCAAAGTTTTGCTTTTCAGCATGCAGTATCGGGTGAAAACATTCATGTAGAAATGCAGAATCGTTTACAAACCAATAATGTATTTGTTGCGAAATCTTTATGTCAAAATGGACATGGTATTGCGCGAATTTTATATTTAGATGTACAAAAAGAGTTAATGAATGGGACATTGGTTGAAGTATTACCAGATTGGAAATTACCAACCTTTACTTTAAATGCAATGACATTGAAACGTGAACAACAACCAATGAAAATTCATCGTTGTTTAGATGCTTTAAAACAGTATTTTAGTCAATTACCCGGTGGGCGTATTTATCAAGAAGCTTCTTGATTATTATAATTAAGCTTTATTTTTTATAAGTGCATCACTCATTAACAAATTAACCGAGTTATTTAAATAGCTCGGTTTTTTTAGGCATAAAAAAATGAGTATCACGAAGATACTCATTGATTTATCTGATTTTATTTAGGCAAGAAATGCTTTAATTGCAGGCACTAAGCGTTGAATAAGATCATCCGCTTGTTCTTTATTCATGTTGAGCGCAGGCAGTAAACGGACAACATTGCCAGAAGTGACATTAATGATCAGCTTGTGTTCATCTCGTGCAATATTGACCAGATCACCACAGTCTTTTGGTAATTCAATACCAATCATCATACCAAAACCACGCACAGTGACTTGTTGTTCTGCAAGCTGAGTGCGGAATTGTTCTACTAAATACTGACCAATTTCAGCAGCATTTGCCACAATATTTTCTTTTTGGATCAAATCAATCACAGTATAAACAATACGTGAACCTAAATGTGTACCACTATAAGTTGAACCATGATTACCTGCTGCCAGTACACCAACGCCACGCCCTTGAGTCATCACAGCGCCAATCGGGAAGCCATTTCCTAAACCTTTAGCAGTGGTGAGAACATCTGGAATAATATTTGTGTGTTGATACGCAAAATACTGACCCGTACGACCATTACCTGTTTGCACTTCATCGAGCATCATTAACCAGTTGTGTTGATTACAGATCTGGCGAATATCTTCTAAATAGCTAAAACCTTGAGGTGCTGTGTTGACACCGCCTTCACCTTGAATCGGTTCAACTAAAATAGCCACGATGTCAGGATGGTTGATTGCAGCTTCTTCAATCGCTTCTACATCACCAAATGGAACACGAATAAAACCTTCAACCAAAGGAGCAAAGCCTTCTTGAACTTTTTTGTTACCTGTTGCAGAAAGTGTTGCTAAAGTACGACCATGAAAAGAGTGATCAGCAACAATAATTTTAGGATTGGCAATCCCTTGTAAATGACCAAATTTACGCGCAATTTTAATTGCACCTTCATTTGATTCTGCACCACTATTTGAGAAGAAAATTTCTTCCATGCCTGAAACTTCAGCAAGTTTTTGTGCAGCAGCCGTTTGCCAAGGCACCTCGTAAATATTACTGGTATGAATCAAGGTTGCCGCTTGTTCTGCAATTGCTTCTGCAAGTACAGGATGTGCGTGACCTAAACCACATACAGCAATACCTGTAAGCGCATCTAAATATTCTGTGCCATCTTCTGTATATAGATAAGAGCCTCGTCCTCGCACAAAGCTGATCGGTTGACGGCTAAATACAGGCATCAAATGTGAAGGTTGATCAGGTTGTATTGGAGCGAGCGTAACGTTATTCATGACGAACTCTTTTCTTTGTCTGAGAAGTAAAAAATAAAAGTTTATATAAGCAAAATATGACACAGATTTAAAGCCCAAATACAAATAAAATTGGAAATAATCTTGAAGTCATACTCTTTATGATGGATTTAGGTATAATGCAGGCAGATGAGTTGAGGATTTAATCAATGACTGAACAAGTACGTGATACAGAAGCGTTAATTCGCGATCAAATTGCTAAACATGCAGTGTTACTTTACATGAAAGGTACACCACAATTCCCACAATGTGGTTTCTCTGCACGTGCAGTAGAAGCACTTAGCCAAATTGGTCGTCCATTTGCTTATGTAAACATCTTGGAAAATCAAGATATTCGCGCAACTTTGCCACAAATTGCAAATTGGCCTACATTTCCACAATTATGGATCAATGGCGAGTTGATCGGTGGAAGCGATATTATGCTAGAAATGTTCCAAAATGGTGAGTTAAAAGCACTTGTTGAACAGTATAGCCCAGCACCAGAAGCTTAATTGCTGAAGATGTGAATAAGCACCGTAAGGTGCTTTTTTTATAATATGTATCTTGATGTCAATATAATGATCATATTCAATTGGATAGAAAACAAACATAGATCAGAAATATGGCTCATAAATGAGTTACTGAGGGTTATATTTTTAAAAATTTCAAAATAGTCATTGAATTTAGTCTAATTTGACCGCATCTTTATTAAAAAGCAACGATTGTCTCAAGAGATTAGAATTTATATGCTATTTCATTTACCTACATTACCTGCTGAAATTCGTGTGAGTCATTTAAATGCACGAATTAATGAACAACGAAAAAAAATTGCACAAACTACAGCATCAAAACTTGAATTACTGCAATTAACTCAACAGTTTGCAAAAGAAGCACGTGCGCGTAAAAAGAACAATCAGAAAATCTATGTATTAGATTTTAAAGGTGATGTACAAGCATCAGCAGTTGAAAATTTACGTGAAGAAATCACTTTAATTTTAGCGACTGCAAAATCAGGACGTGATCGTGTTGTAGTACGCCTAGAAAGTCCAGGTGGTATGGTGCATGGCTATGGTTTGGCAGCAGCACAATTGGTACGTTTACGTGATGCGGGTTTCCATTTAACCATTTGTGTTGATAAGGTTGCTGCCAGTGGTGGTTATATGATGGCATGTATTGCATCTGAAATCATTTCTGCACCTTTTGCTGTCGTTGGTTCAATTGGTGTGGTTGCACAAGTCCCTAATTTTAATCGTTTATTGAAAGAACATAATATTGATTTTGAGCTGTATACAGCAGGGCAATATAAACGTACTGTCACCATGTTTGGTGAAAATACCGAAGAAGGCAAAGCAAAGTTTGAAGAGGAATTGCAACAGACACATGCTTTGTTTAAACATTTTGTTGAAAAGTATCGTCCACAATTAAATGTAGAAAAAGTGGCTACAGGTGAACATTGGTATGGTGAAGATGCTTTAAGTTTGAATTTAGTTGATAAATTACAAACATCTGATGAATATCTTTTAGGTTTACTTCCGCAACATGATGTTTATGCTATTCAGACCCGCCGTAAGCCAACTTTAGGTGAAAAGTTGGGTTTACAAGCTGCACAAATGGCGGATAGTTTAATCCCTTCTGTCATGAATAAATTGGTCGATACTTTTGCAAAAGCCAATGCAAGTTTGGTGCAAATGCGTGACCCTAAACTTTAAGTTCTAGATTATTTTTGATCTCTTTGAATGCCAATTATAAAAGATTGGCATTTTTATTGTTTATGTTATTTAGCAGTTAACTGCGCTTGAGTAGATTTCCAATAGATCATTAAACCCGTAAATAATGCGCCTATTGTTGCTAGAAACATATCTTTATGTGCATCCCATACATCACCTTGTTGCCCATTATAGTTTTCAGCTTGTTCTGGCGATAAACCAATCGCTAACCACCATTCAATCCATTCATAAAATAAACTACTTGCCATAATAAATTGGAGGCTAATCAAAAATAGTGCTTTAGGGCTTAGATGAGGCAAAGCAACTTGAAATAAACGATAAAAGAATGGGTAGAGTAATATGCCATAACCAAAATGAACAAAACGGTCATACATATTGCGTTGCCAACCCATTGCTTGATTTAAGTCAAAATGAAATATTGATTTAATCCAATCATTATAAGGAACATAGGAATATAAATAATGTGCGGCTGAAACGTGAATGAGTAAAAAGACAATATAAAGTAAAAATGTTGGATAGCTGAGTCCTATTTTCTTCTGGCAGATCAAAAGCATGATTAACATGAGTACTGTGCCAATTTGATGTAATAGATAAGATTCAAACTCTAAGGGGTGAATACTGGCAATAATAATTGCAAGTAAGAGGATGGCTAAACTGATCCAATGTTGCGTTGTTAAATTTTTATAAATCATTGGCTTTTTTGTCTCTACATCTTATTGGCTGTTTTAATCAGAGTCTAAAGAAAAAAGTGAGTTAATTATATGTTTATAATGATTTTTAATTGTAATTAATTCAGTCGTTCTTGATTGTGCTTTGACGATACATTTGTTAGCTTAGCCTTTTATATAAAATGTTGATTTCAAAAGAGGGAATGATGACAGGCATTATCGTGTTAGATAAATCAACTTTGGTAACTTTGCAAAACTCAGAAAATAAACATATTGTTTTAAATCAGGCTTCTATTGTACGCTTGGGCTATAGCAAAGAGGACATCACCTCAGTTGAGTATGCAGGCAATAATGCGATCATTATTCTTAAAAATGGTGAAAAAATTATATTAGAAAATTTCTTTGTAGACGGTCAACATACACCGCATCAAGTGGTTTTAACAAATAGCAAAGGCATTTTTGAAGAGTTAGTGATCACGGTTGAAGGTTATCATATTAATTATGATCCAAAACGTGTGGTTGATGAGCTTGAACAAAGTCAAGCGGCAGTGCAACAACCTCAGGCTGCGACAGTAGAGGAAACTGAAAAAGTTGCATGGTATGAAAAAGAACTGGTTAAACCTGTTTTGATTTTATTGGGGCTTGAAGGGATTTATTTAGCTGCATTCCATGACAAAGACGATGATGATAGTAGCAGTACACCAGATTTAATTGCACCCGCAACACCAAGTGCAAGTTTAGATGCTGATGGAAAGGTATTAACTGGAAAATCAGAAGCTGGCGCAACCATTTATGTTAAAGACATTAATGGAAAATTGATTGGTGAAGCAACCGTCGATGCAGATGGAAATTTTAAGCTAAATTTAGATCGAGAAATTATTAATAATGAAAAAGTTCTGATTTATGCAAAAGACCCAGCAGGCAATGAGTCAAAATCGACTGTTATAACAGGGACAAAAGATACGATTGCACCTGATGCTGCAAATGCACAAATTAATGCTGAAGGCAGTATTATTTCAGGTAAGGCAGAAGCAGGCGCAAAAATCTATATTTATGATGTGAAAGGTAAAAACTTACTTGCAGGTCCTGTTACGGTTGCAGCAGATGGCACATTTTCAATTTCTTTAAAGCCAGCATTGGCTCAAGGAGATGAAGCAAAAGTTATTGTTGAAGATACAGCAGGCAATAAATCTGAATCAAGTTCAGTGATTGTGGGTAAAGATACTTTAGCACCTGAACAACCTACCGTTGAAGTCAGTCAATCAGGAGATCAAGTACAAGGTTATGCTGAAGCCAATAGTAAAGTCCAAATTAAAAATAGTGATGGTGTGGAAATTGGTTCAGGTGTAGCCGATGATCAGGGCTATTTTTCTATTCAAATTAAACCTGCTTTAGCGGAAAAAGACTCAGCAACGATAAATGTTACAGATGAAGCAGGTAACCAATCTGCCGATTTAGCGATAGAGGCTGGAATGGATACTATTGCGCCTGATGCAGTAAGCGCAGAGCTAAATAGCGATGGTACTGAAGTAACAGGTCAAGCAGGTGCTAACCAAAAAATCGAAATTTATAATAAAGACGGTACTTTAATTGGTGCTGGAAAAACGGACGAAAGTGGAAAATTTACAATCACTTTAGATGGTGGTTTGACTGATAAAGCAGTTGCGGATATTTATACCTATGATGAAGCAGGAAATCGTTCTGAAACAACAAAAGTTGTTGGAACTAAAGATACGATTGCGCCAAATAAAGTGGTTTTAAAAACAGTGACAGATGATGTCGGTACAGAAAATAAAGAAACGATTTCAAATAAAGGTCAAACAGATGATGCTCGTCCTGAGTTTGCAGGTACAGGTGAGTCTGGTGCAATCGTCACGATTTATGATAATGGCTTAGCCATTGCAACTGTAAAGGTAGATAATACAGGTAAATGGACATTTACCCCAGCCAAAGATTTGGCATTAGGTGAACATAGCTTTACATTTACACAAATGGATGCCGCAACCAATAGTAGTGCCATGAGTGATCCATTTCATTTTACTGTCATTGCGCCAGAGCAAGCAAAGGCTGAAGTCACAACAGCAGCATTTATGCTTGAAGATGATCATGCAATTTCAACATTATTAGACACATTGGTTGTAGAGGAAATGGCTCTGCCTATGTCGCAAACTAAAGTGGTTGATCAGTCAGAAGCTGGTTTAAATGCTTTATTGCAACAACAAGAAAATATGCTTTCGCAGCAATATGTAGACCACATTTTAAATGAATTTTCTGATGTTCCAAGTCAAGAACCTACATCCAATAATCAGCAACAAAGCACTCTTAGTGATTTTTCGATTGAATTGAAAAATACATCCATTGATGAGGAATTATTGCAGTCGATTGTTATATTTGGATAAAGTGAATAGGTCGAAAGTAGGAAATGCTACTACTTTTGACCTGCTTTATATCGTTTAAGTCGGATTTTTAATGTAAATCCGCTAAAATATACATTTAAATTTTTGGGTTTTGAGTATGGCGATCATCGAAGCATTTATTGCATCGCAAAATTGTTATTTTAATTATGATTTTGAAGCGCTTGATCAACTTGATAGGGATTTTCCTGAAGAGCTTTTAGTGTCTTTACGTGGCATGCTCTATCGACATGAAATCCAATATCCAGATGCGACTTATTTTATTTATTATAGTGATATTCTCACGGGCGATGAGTTGGAAAAAATGCAAGCAGATTGGATGCGTTATTGCCCATTACTATAATTTTTTGAATAAAATACGGTCTACAAAAAAAGCGAAGTCTAGACTTCGCTTTTTAGTTTTCTGAATCGATTAGATTTTAGAAATAAGATCTTTGATCTGTTTTGCTTGGTCAGCAGCGTTACCTGTATAAGTTGCAGGTGTCATTTCAGCCAAACGTGCGCGATCCGCAGCAGGAACAGCTTCAAGCTCATTACCATTGACAAAATCAACCATCATGTCACGTGTCATGGCTTGACCACGAGTAAGTGCTTTTAATTTTTCGTATGGTTTTTCAACGTTATAACGACGCATAACTGTTTGAATTGGCTCAGCTAAAACTTCTTGAGCATGGTCTAAATCTTCAAGAATACGTGCTGCATTTAACTCAAGTTTACCAATACCTTTTAAGCAAGCTTCAAAAGCGATCAAACTTTGTGCCAAACCAACACCCATGTTACGAAGAACAGTTGAGTCAGTTAAGTCACGCTGCCAGCGAGAGATAGGTAGTTTTTCACCAAGGTGAGCCAAGACAGCATTGGCAATACCTAAGTTACCTTCAGAGTTTTCAAAGTCAATAGGGTTAACTTTGTGTGGCATGGTTGATGAACCGACTTCGCCTTCTTTTAAACGTTGCTTGAAGAAACCTAAAGAGATATAACCCCAAACATCACGGTTAAAGTCGATTAACACAGTGTTGAAACGACGTAATGCATCAAACATTTCTGCGATATAATCATGCGGTTCGATTTGTGTTGTATATGGGTTGAATGTTAAACCTAATGATTCAACAAATGCTTGTGAATGCGCAGGCCAGTTGATTTCAGGATAAGCAGAGTAGTGCGCATTATAGTTACCTACAGCACCATTGATTTTACCTAATAATTCAACTTGTTTGAATTGTTTGATTTGGCGCGCTAAACGATACGCCACGTTTGCCATTTCTTTACCCAAAGTTGTTGGGCTTGCTGTTTGACCGTGTGTACGAGATAACATCGGTTGTTCAGCATGTGTTTCAGCCAAAGCAACGATAGAATCTACGATTTGTTGCATAGAATCTACAAGAACTTCACGACCATTTTTCAACATTAAAGCATGAGAAAGGTTGTTAATGTCTTCTGAAGTACATGCAAAGTGGATGAATTCACCTGCATTTTTAAGCTCTTCAATACCTGCAATTTTTTCTTTTAAGAAATATTCAACTGCTTTTACATCATGATTGGTTGTGCGTTCAATTTCTTTAATGCGGTTAGCATCTTGTTCAGAAAAGTCAGCAACAATCGCATCTAATGCAGCATTGGTTGCAGCAGAAAAAGCAGGAACTTCAGTGATTTCAGGGCGG
Source organism: Acinetobacter sichuanensis (assembly GCF_003024515.2). Lineage (GTDB taxonomy): Bacteria > Pseudomonadota > Gammaproteobacteria > Pseudomonadales > Moraxellaceae > Acinetobacter > Acinetobacter sichuanensis. The sequence continues at coordinate 30,973 of NZ_PYIX02000010.1, read as the reverse complement.
TTTGCAAGCGCTTGTAACCAACGCACTTCAACGGTCACACGAGCATGGATTAAACCAAACTCAGAGAGGTAAGGACGAAGAGCATCACATTTGCTGGCATAGCGTCCATCTAATGGTGAAAGTGCAGTTAAAGCGTTCATAGAGATTCCTTAGACTTTGGAATTAAAACGAAAAGCGGAAAAGTTCGACATATTTTTCAGTTAAACAATCTGAAACTGAAGTCGAGCAAGGTCTTGAATATCTCGTAGCAATTTACGTTTGCTAAAAATCATGTTCCAAGAGCTACCCCCAAGTTGACGCCATAGATGTGCCATTTGCAAACCTGTAAAAAGACATGCACGAATACGATTAGTATGTGCAGGATCTTTAAAAGCTTCGGCATTACCACGGACTAAAATGCGCGGATTGATTTGCCCCGCAGTATCAACATAAGTTTGTGCTAAATTAGCCACAATACTTGGATGAGCATAGTCTTGATCAAAAAAGGAGAGTTGTTTTAAAATTTTTTGTTGAGCATTTTCAATGGTTTCAACAAACTTTGGATTGCTATATACTTTTTTTTCTAGTGCTAAAAGTGACATCGCATAAGACATAGGAAGTTTTGCACTAGAAAGTTTAGGAATTTTAGATTTAGGTGTGGGAGTAAAGGGTTGGGTAATGCTACTTTCTAATGTTTTTAATCCCAAAGAAATATCAGATAATTGATGAAAAAAATCTAAGGTCTGAGAGGATTGATTTTCAGAAGGACGGATATTTAGGCTGGCTTTAATGAGTTGTTCAAAATAAAAATTACCACTTTCACCAATACTTTGACGACCAGAAATTGCAGTCATATGCGTGAGTTGTGTTGCTTGAAACACAGCTGCTAACGCCAAAGCTTTATTTTGGCGTTGATTCAAAGTTTGAGGCTGTTGAAAGGGCAACTCAACCATGCCTAAATTCCTTTCAAATAAGTTAAAGAATTTTAATCAATAAAATCAGGTTTTGGTGCATTGGTATGATGAATGACACCACCACCTAAACAAATTTCATCTACATAGAACACGACGCTTTGACCAGGAGTAACTGCTCTTTGTGGTTCATCAAATTCGACACGTACACCATTTGGCATGCTAGCATCTTTATAAAGAGTACATGCTTGATCAGGCTGACGATAACGAGTTTTTGCGGTACATTTAAAACCTGTTTCAGGAATATCTTGTTCACCTGCAACCCAATCAATCATTTCTGACCATAAAGTTGTGCTTTGCATGAGTGGATGTTCATGACCTTGACCCACAACAAGACGGTTGCCTTCAATGTCTTTATATAAGACAAACCAAGCACCTTCTTCTGCGCCTTTGAGACCACCTAAACCAATCCCACCGCGCTGACCGAGCGTATAGTACATTAAGCCGTGATGTTCACCAACCACTTTTCCTGTATCTAAAACAATTTTTCCAGGTTGAGCAGGTAAATATTGTTTTAAGAAGTCATTAAAACGACGTTCACCAATAAAACAGATCCCTGTTGAGTCTTTCTTTTTGGCAGTGATTAAACCAAGTTCTTCGGCAATCCTACGCACCTCAGGTTTTTCAATTTCACCGACAGGGAATAAGGTTTTATTAATTTCACGTCCATGCACAGCATGAAGGAAATAAGTTTGGTCTTTATTGTTATCTACACCACGCAGAAGAGGCGCATATTCTTCACCACGTGAATTGGTCATCGTTTCACCACGACGACAATAATGTCCAGTTGCAATAAAGTCTGCACCTAAGTTCACAGCATGATCTAAAAATGCACGAAATTTAATTTCTTTATTACATAAGATATCTGGGTTTGGTGTGCGACCAGCAGCATATTCTGCAAGGAAATGTTCAAAGACACGATCCCAATATTCCATGGCAAAGTTAGCTGTATGCAGCTTGATGCCGATTTTGTCACAGACTGCTTGCGCATCAGCAAGATCTTCCATTGCTGTACAGTATTCTGTGCCATCATCTTCTTCCCAGTTTTTCATGAACAGCCCTTCAACCTGATATCCTTGTTGAAGAAGAAGTGCAGCAGAAACAGAAGAATCTACACCACCTGACATACCGACGATGACACGTTGTTGCATAGGACTAAGCATCCAAATTTGAAATTAAAGGAGAGTTTTGGTGCTCATAGATGAGCGAAAGCGGGTATTTTTGCCCAGAAAGTGCATCTTGTACAGCTTTAATCACCAATGGGCTACGCGCACGTGCTGTATCAAGGAGTTCTTCTAAGGTCATCCATTTTGGACCAATGATGCCTGTATCAAGCTCAGCTTCAGGAAAATATTCGAGTACATGAGCAAGAAAACAAAATCTGTAATAGGTACGATCTGGAAACATTGGAGGGGTATACGTGTAAATTCCTAATAATGAATCGACTTCGACAGCATGACCTGTTTCTTCCATCGTTTCACGAATTGCGGCTTGAATAATGGATTCATCACATTCAACATGCCCCGCAGGTTGGTTAAATACAGTATGTGTTACACCTTCTGTATGTTCTTCTACAAAAAGGAATTTTCCATCTTTTTCAACAACAGTTGCCACTGTTACATGAGGTGTCCAAGAGGTCATAACCGAAACCGTAGGAAATAAAGCACTATTCTACAAAATTTAGAGAGCGGTGGCTATGCACAATAGTAAGGATGAGATAAATTACGCCTTATTCATAATAAAAAATGAGATATTAATCATGTCACAGCATAGAGATTATGTATTTTTCACACAGGAAAAAAGACCAATTTCTGTGGCTTGGTTTAATTCTGAGGATGAGGAAGCTCCTAAAAATTTATCTTTTTCTTCACGTTCTGATATTTTTGGAATCATACTGCGAGATATTGTGGGTTCTTTTCCTGATTTAACAGCTTTACAATTTTTTAAAGAAAATAATGTGCAAGATCTAGATTTAAGTAATGACGTGTTAATGAGTCGCTTGGTGACATTTGATCGCCAACAACAAAAAGATGTTGTGAATCATATTAAGACATTATTTGATTATACAAAAACTCAACCTAAAATTTTTGAGGAATGGGCACATGAATTTTGGGATGATCCTCTAGATGAACAACTTGAAGAAATTGAAAAATTTGCACAACTTGAATGGAATTTAGAAGATCCGCCTTATAGTGATCATGATTCATTTCAAGACTTTATTTTGCTATTAAAGTCGATTCAATTTTTCTTTGAAACTGCATTAGAACATAATAAGTTTATAGGATATTTTGATTATATTGGCTAAGTTAAAAAGGATAGTTATTTAAAGAATAATAAAAAGTAGATGTTTTATTTTTTTTTAAATATATCTGATGTTTATAAAATTAAACCCTGCCGAAACAGGGTTTAATTTTTAGGATTATTTCACAGTAAAGCTTGCAGTAAAACTACGTGCTTCACGTCGTGCATCTGGATCTGATGGCATTGGAAATGGTGCAGCAGAACGTACAGCTTGTTCTACACTTGCTTTTACATCAGGATCAGAAGCATTTACAACAACAGATGCGACGCCACCAGTTTCCGTAAGCGTTACGCGAGCAGAAGCTTTTTGCCCTGAAGAGCCGCTTGGCATACGCCATGCACTACGAACTTTATTTTCAAAATCACGTTTTGCAGAAGATGCAATTTTCTTCGCTTCAGCTCGTTTAGTCGCGGCTTCTTCTTTGGCTTTTTGAGCAGCAGAGGCTTTGGCTTCAGCGGCTGCTTGTTCTTTTGCCTCAGCATCAGCTTTACGTTTTGCCTCAGCATCAGCTTTCGCCTTTTCATTCGCTTCTTGCTTCGCTTTTGCGGCAGCATCGGCTTTGGCTTGGCGCGCTTTTTCGTTTGCTTCTTGCTTCGCTTTTGCAGCAGCATCGGCTTTGGCTTGGCGCGCTTTTTCGTTTGCTTCTTGCTTCGCTTTTTCAGCAGCATCAGCTTTGGCTTGGCGCGCTTTTTCGTTCGCTTCTTGCTTCGCTTTTTCAGCAGCATCAGCTTTGGCTTGGCGCGCTTTTTCGTTCGCTTCTTGCTTCGCTTTTGCGGCAGCATCGGCTTTAGCTTGACGTGCTTTTTCGTTTGCTTCTTGCTTCGCTTTTACAGCAGCATCAGCTTTGGCTTGGCGCGCTTTTTCGTTTGCCTCTTGCTTCGCTTTTGCGGCAGCATCGGCTTTGGCTTGGCGCGTTTTTTCGTTAGCTTCTTGCTTCGCTTTTGCAGCAGCATCGGCTTTAGCCTGACGCACTTTTTCGTTTGCCTCTTGTCTAGCTTTTTCAGCAGCATCAGCTTTGGCTTGACGCGCTTTTTCGTTTGCCTCTTGTCTAGCTTTTTCAGCAGCATCGGCTTTAGCTTGACGTGCTTTTTCGTTCGCTTCTTGCTTCGCTTTTTCAGCAGCATCGGCTTTAGCTTGGCGCGCTTTTTCGTTCGCTTCTTGTCTAGCTTTTTCAGCAGCCTCAGCTTTGGCTTTAGCATTAGCTTCAGCCTTTGCTTTTTCAGCATCATTTTTAGCTTGACGAACTTTTTCAGCAGCTTCTTTTTGTGCTTTTTCAGCTTCTGCTGCTTTTAAACGTGCCATTTCAGCCGCTTTAGCTTGTGCCTTTGCTGCTTCGGCAGCCTTTTGCTCTGCTTCTGCAGCTTTTGCCTCAGCAGCAGCTTTTTGCAGATCTACTTTAGGAGCAGGAACTGGCAATGGAACAGGTACAGCAGTTACAGGAATATTTGGTGCATCCGCAACAGGTTCGGCTGTTTGTTGGATATTTTCAGCAGTTTGAGTATCGGCTGTTTCAGTTGAGTCTGTAACTTCTAAAGGCTCAGCTTCAGGAGGAATAATATCTTCAGGTTTAACTAAAACAGTTTTGAGTTGTTTTGGTGGTTCAAGTGGTTTACTCATCCCTAGAAAAAGTAAGCCAACAATCGCCACCACATGGACACCAAGGGTAAATCCAAGTGCAATCGCATTTTCTTTTGATTGTGGCTTATTGAAATCTTTCATAACTTACTTTAATGGCTCTGTGAGTAACCCAACTTGATTGAGTCCAGCTTCTTGTAATGCAGACATCAGGCTCATAACATCGCCATAAGGGCGAGATTTATCACCATTGACTAAAACACTAAATTTTTGTTGTTTCGTTTCTGAGTCAGTTTGTGCTTGGGTTAAAATTTCTTTTAATTGCTCCAAAGACAATGACTCATTTTTATGCGTATCATCTTTGAGTAAGTATTGCCCGTCTTTATCTAAAGTAACAATGGCTAACGTTTCTTTGGACTCAATAGGTGTACTGTTCGCTTGAGGTAAATCAACATCAATTCCTGTGGTGATCATGGGTGCAGTGACCATAAAAATCACCAAAAGAACTAACATCACATCAATATAAGGAACGACATTCATGTCGCTCTTTAAAGGTTTTTTAACGCGTTCAAAGCGTCCTGAACGTTGTATTGCCATTAGTCATTTTCCTGTGCTGAACCCACAGATTGACGTTGTAACAGCGCCACCATTTCTTCGGCAAAAAGTGCACGATCTGAATAAACTTCTTCGCCTTTTGCCGTGTAATGGTTAAATGCTAATACAGCAGGAATAGCCGCAAAAAGACCAATTGCAGTTGCGATTAAGGCTTCAGCAATACCAGGTGCAACCGTACCTAAGGTCACTTGGTCAACTTGCGCAAGACCAATAAAGGCATTCATGATACCCCAGACAGTACCAAATAAACCGACATAAGGTGCAACAGAACCAATACTTGCTAAGGCACTTAAGCCTTGTTCTAAGCGACTTTGATCACGGCTTAAACCAACACGTAAAATACGTTCAGTACCTTCGATCATTGGTGCTGTTTCAGCATGACGTTTTTTCAGTTTTAAAAACTCGCTTAAACCTTGATAAAAAATATCTTCTAAGCCTTCACGCTTAGAGTTAAGTTGAGCGTTATTGTATAAAGTATTTAACTCAGCACCAGACCAGAAGATTTTTTGAAAATGCTCATCTCCTTGACGGGCTTTTTTATAACCCATATGTAACTTGGCAATCAGATACCAGCTAAATAAAGAGGCGAGTACCAATACGAGCATCACCAGTTGTACGACAGGGCTTGCTTGTAAAATTAAATCAGAAACGTGAAGAGAAGATTCGAGTTGTTGAGTTGCCATAGTTACATGTGCCAATTAAATTTTTTTTATTCGTGAGCTAATTCACGTTGAATTAAATCACGGATTTCATCCGGAATTCGGCAAGGTTTCATCTCAGCATTTAAACATGCTAATTCAACCTCACCAGAAGCAAGTGTGATTTCACCACGATATATATTTTGTTGCAATACAAAAGACGTTGCTTTACACGAAACTACACGTGCTGTAACAGTAATTAAGTCATCCATCAGTATAGGACGCATATATTTCACATTTATTTTATGGACTACAAAGTTATAGTCTTTTTGATGCCAATAGTGGTCAATCCCTGATGCACGTAACCATTCTGTACGTGTACGCTCCATAAAGCGAATATGATTGGCATGGTAAACAATTCCGCCTGCATCTGTGTCTTCGATATATACACGGATTTGAAATTCAAACTTGTTCGCCATGATGTTGTTCCACTTTTACTAAAATTTTGAGCTTTAAAGTTGTTTCTATGGCTTATTTGGAGTGTAAATAGATTTCAAACTTTCACCCTGATCTAAGCTATAAAACGATTTGCAGTTTATCACAATGATTTTTAGGGTAATTGGCACAAGGCACCAAGTTCAGCTTCTTTCATACGGACAATTTATTCGTAAAAGGGGTGACAGTTAAGGCGATATCTTTTGAATAAAACATTCAGTTTACAAACTACCAGGCGCACCAAGCATTGAAGCTAATATAAAAATACCTCCTTGAATTGGACTCGTGACAATATCGAAAGCCACAGTCAGTGGAGTAAAAATTTTAAAAGCTTGGCGACTATAGTTACGCGATGTTGTAGTGACTTGATATTGAATATCAATTGGTTGTTTTAATTTATACTGTAATTGATTCAAATTTTGAACTTTCGAGGCGAGTGTGATTTGAGTGTGAATGGTACGGATACAAAAAGTTTGTTTTGGATAATCGGTTAGTTCGGTTTGGCATTTGAAACCTAAATCTTTGAGTGTTGATGTTTCTTTTGCCGTCAATAATTGTGTTTTCTTTATAAAATACAGACTGGTTATGTAAGGAACTGAACGATTATTTTTCAGTTTTTCATCAACTTTAAGTAAAATTGAATTGTGTTGATGAGTATTTATTTGTGTCATAGCATCATTATCTAAAGCAGGAGCTAGATACAAAGACTTTAAATCAATCTGACTGAAAATTTTTTGAAATAAATCAGCAGAATTATTTGAATCTATATTCGGTTGGACAAAAAAACTATAGGTTTGTCCTGCAAGTACTAAAGCATTTTCATAACCTTGGATGGGTTGGCTTGTATGTCCTATTGCAATAATTTGATCTTGTAGTGCAATTTTAGTTTTAGTCGTTATTTCTGTTTCTGAATTACCAAATAATGCATTAGTTGCACAAGCGGTGAGGAGTAGTGGGCTAAAGAGCATTAAATTTAACTTGATTATATTCATATTTTTTTACCACTTTTATTATTTATCATGGGTTTGTATAGCTGACTTTTATTGTGTATGCCAGCGCATAATTGTAATCATCTGAGCATTCCAAATTTTAAATTTAGTTTAAATATCTGACATATATTGGGCATATCGTTATTGTGATAATACATAGTATTTGTACTTAACAGAGAAATCGATCACTCAGTACGATATCTATTTGAGTTGTGTTTGAAAAATATACATAAATATATTTCAAGAAAGAATATAAATTGAGGATACTAATGAATTCAGTTATTCAAATTTTGAGCTGATACTTGCAAGAAATAGGCATTACCGCAGAAAAAATTACTGCAAATTTAGAAAATTTGAACCTTATACTACAATAACATATACAAGCTTTTACATTTGAAAATATAGCCCTATTTTTAGCTCAACCTTTTGATTTAGATCTTGAATCCATTGTAGATAAATTTTTGCTCCAAAGTAGAGAGTTATTGATTTTGATCAGCTTATGGTGAAATTGGAAATAAAATCACCATAAGCTAAAAAACTAACTCTTCGGTTCGGGTGGCGTCATTCCAAACTGCAAATAGGCTTGATTAGTAGCAATCCGTCCACGTGCTGTACGCATGGCATAACCTTGCTGAATCAAATAAGGTTCGATGACATCTTCCAAGGTTCCTGAATCTTCCGCCATTGCGGCAGCTAAAGCCTCCACCCCAGCAGGACCGCCATCAAAACGATCCAGCAACATACTCAGATAACGACGATCTAAGGTATCTAAACCATCTTTATCGACATTCAACATATCTAAAGCGCGTTGCGCCATTTCCTGAGTCACTTCGCCTGTGCCTTTGACTTGTGCGTAGTCACGGACACGACGTAGCAGACGGTTGGCAATACGTGGTGTACCACGTGCACGACGGGCAATTTCTTTTGCACCATCGGGCGTTGTAGGTACATCCATAAGAGATGCAGAACGAGAAACAATATGGGTCAGATCTTCAACCGAATAAAACTCAAGTCGTTGTACAATTCCAAAGCGATCACGCAAAGGCGAAGTCAGTAAACCTGCTCGTGTCGTTGCTGCAACGAGGGTAAATGGTGGCAAATCCAGTTTGATGGAACGTGCCGCAGGTCCTTCACCAATCATGATATCAAGTTGGTAATCCTCCATTGCAGGGTAGAGAATTTCCTCAATGACAGGGGATAGACGGTGAATTTCGTCAATAAAAAGCACATCGCCTTCTTCGAGATTAGTCAGCATGGCTGCCAAGTCACCTGCACGTTCAAGTACCGGACCTGAAGTGGATTTGAGATTGCCTCCCATTTCACGGGCAATAATATTGGCGAGTGTGGTTTTACCTAAACCCGGTGGTCCAAAAATTAAGGTGTGATCAAGGGCTTCGCCACGTCCACGTGCCGCACCAATAAAGATTTCCATTTGCTCACGCACCACAGGCTGACCAATATAGTCATCGAGTGAAGTTGGACGAATGGCACGATCAAAATGATCTTCGGGTTTTTCAGAACCACTGATTAAACGGTCTTGCATTGGATGATTAATCTAACTCTTTATCTTTAATGTATCAGGATTGACTTATTTATTCATTGACTTCAAAGCGGCACGGATAATATCGCTTGCTTCAGTAAAATCACCTTTGGCAGCATTGACTAACTTTTGTGCTTCCGCAGGTTTATAACCCAAAGATTGTAAAGCGGCTTCAGCTTCTGCAACAGCAGAGTTGCCTGTAAATTGAATTTGTGTGGTACTTGTACCGCTTGCCACAGCACCTGTAGAAAATGCTTTAAAACGATCACGTAGCTCGATCATTAAGCGTTCAGCAGTTTTTGCACCAACACCCGGAACTTTAACCAAGGTTTTAACATCGCCATTTTCAACGGTATGAATTAGCATTTCCACACTTAGGGTTGAAAGAATGCCTAAAGCCATTTTAGGACCAACGCCATTGACTTTTAATAAGGTACGGAAAATGATTTTCTCTTGTTGGTTTAAAAAGCCGTAGAGGAGTTGTGCATCTTCACGGACGGCTAAATGTGTCCATAGGGTGACTTTTTGACCTTTTTGCAGTTGGCAAAAAGTTGAAAGTGGCGTGTCGATTTCATAACCCACACCATTGACATTTAAAAGTACGGTAGGTGCTTCTAAAGCGAAGACTTCACCAATTAGACATCCGATCATTGAGTTTGTTCACTTATTTTGTTCATGGTTGAATAATAGAGATAAATTGAAAAGTTGGCAAAATGAACTGTTTAAATTAATAGCATAGCGCACCTTTAGTTGCAAAAGTAACAAGCCGATAACTTAAGCCATCCGAAGTGTCTTTATCAATACAGCTATGATCTCCTGTTAACTGATGTTCAAATAAATAGGTATATTCATTTTTGAGAATGATCCAATTATTTTTCAAATACAGATTTGTATAAAATGTTTTAAGACTCTCATCTGTCAACTGTGTTTTAGGGACTTTAATTTTTAGTACACGTCTATTATAAGTCCAATCAAAATTAAACGATTCAGGTTGAGTCAATTCCTCTGGGAAAATGAGCTGAGCTTCATCACTAAGTCGTTTAGCTGTTGGTGGAAGCTGTTTCAGTCTTTCTTCAAGTGTTAATGGGACATATGGTTTTGAGTATTTGACTTCAATGTTATTCAATAGATTAAAGACTAAAATTACTCCACCTATAAGTATGCTTAGTGCAATAAGTGGATAGAAATTTTCAATTAATTCCTTAAATATCTCTTTCATTCAATTACTCATGAATTTTACTATTTAAAATTTTAGAAAAACCCCACCTTATTACCTTGTAACTCTTGTGCCAAGTTATAAGCCTGATGGTCTGAAAACTTACTGACAATATCTAAGACTTGCATAATATTGTCATAATGATCATCACTCAAACGTGCTCCAAAGCGATCTAAAATCGACATTAAACGACCATCTTTAAAACTTAAAGTTTTATTCGGTGTTGTGAGTGGAATAAAGGCATCTAAGATATGTTGCAAACTTTGATGAGCAATAATTTCTAAACCTGACTTTTGCGGATGCTCAAAGATTTTTTCACGTGCCAAATTCTTTGCTTTTTCAATCCCAAGTTCAATATCTTCAGCGCAGTACTGTAATAACGAACCTTTTAGCTGTCCCGAAAGAATCTGAAAGTGTTGCTTAGCAAAAGCAGTCGTCACCTCATCAACCAAACGTTTCATGACACGACCACGCAAAGCTGCGATTTTTTGTTGCCAAGTGGTATAGGACATGCTTAATTCCGCAGGCACACCATAATCGCCCAATAAATTCAGGAAAATGGGTTCAACTTCTTCATAAGACAGCATATTTAAAATAATGCCATCTTCAAGGTCAATCAACGCGTAACAAATATCATCAGCCGCCTCTAACAAATACGTCAGCGGATGACGACACCATTGATATTCACCAAGTTGAATCAAACCAAGTTGGTCTGCAATCTGCTTCAAAATTTCTTTTTCTGCTTGGTAACAACCAAACTTGGCACGCTTACTTGCAGGGGTATTGCCTTGTGACTCGATGGTTTTAGACAACCAAGGGTACTTTAAGTAAGCCCCTAAGGTTGCGTAAGTGAGGCGCATGCCCCCATCATTAGGATGGTAATCAATTTTAGTGAGTAAACGTAAACCTTGTGCATTGCCTTCAAACTGACGCACATCAGCTTGTTGTTCAGGGCTTAAATCTTTTAAAAAGTCTGTATGTGAAGCATCGTCAAACCATTCACGAATCGCATATTCACCTGCATGTCCAAAGGGTGGATTGCCAATATCATGTGCCAAACACGCAGCTTGAATGATTGCACCAACATCGGCAGGGGAAATCCATACAGGCAGTTCATCTTGAATTTTTTCTGCGGCAAGCATGCCGAGCGAACGTCCAATGCAAGACACTTCAAGCGAATGGGTTAAACGTGTGTGAATGCCATCGTGCTGTGTCAGTGGATGAACTTGGGTTTTACGATTCAGTTGTCGAAAACTTTGCGAAAATATAATGCGGTCATAGTCTTTATGAAATGGGCTACGTGCTTGTTCTGTACTTTGTTTTTTACTACCAATTCGAACTGTGGAGAGCAGCTCTAACCAACGCATTTGAGTCATTTATCGTTATTCATTTCTGTGTTGCTTTCATCATGCCAAATTTATGCTGAATGTACTAGAGCAGGACGACATAGTTTGTCTTATACCCAAATTTAATTAGAAATTTAAGTATTGGATGTACTTAATTCTTCGCGAACTTGCATGAGTAAAATACCTAAAAAGTTTTTACCTTTTCCATCACCACCATCGCCCCAATAAGCGTCATTTTCTGTATGCTCAATCAACTTTGCCTCACCTGTAGAAATTAATAAGTTTTTTAAATCTTCATGTTGAGTAAATTTAGCAAGTAATGCTTTTTTCATGACATTATTTTTTACGGATTCCCAATCTTTACGCAATTTTTGTTTACGATCACGTCCTAAACGAGCAGCAATCATGGGTGATTTCTCAGTACGAATTTTTTCCTGATACTGTTTATCTGCAAACTTTTGTGCTTGAAAATAATGTTCGGTGGTGTGCCATATTTTTCCATCAAGTTTGATCGGAAAATGGGCAAAGTTGGAAAACTCGCCAAATTCATCTTGTGTGCTATAAAACTTAATTTCGGTCATAGTCATTTCAATTTTTGTTGTGATTTAATAGGTGTTATAGTGACACTATATGGGTTGGAATGCAAATTAAAAGGAATAAAGTAACTAGATGACAACGTTTTATTAAAGAAGTGCCTTAGGGAAAATAAACGTAATAAACTGAAAAATGGGCTTATCGTTCTATATTAATCAATTGTTACTAATCATGTTTGAGCCGTAAAGTCAAAGTAAATTGAGCATTTAAAACAAAGAATTCTTAACTTTTTAACTCTGATATGACTAGCTGAAAACTCGCTTTCACAGTAGAATATGCGCTCTCTCAAGTCACATTGCGGTAGGATCTGTCCGACCTGCCCGTGGAGCCAAAAACAGCATGTTTATCATTGCCGGTGCACCCGCACATTCTTCTTTTAAGCAAACACAACTCTTAAACCGTCTATCGTCTATCAGTTCTGTTCAATCAATAGAAAGCCAATGGGTCTATCTGTTTGACCAAGCGCTCAGCGAGCAACAACAGCAATCTGCGTTACAGCTTTTAAACGATGGCGCATCGTTTGAAGTACGTCAGGCTGCAAGTGATGAAGTCCAGATTTTAGTGACACCACGCTTAGGTACAATTTCGCCATGGTCGTCAAAGGCAACTGATATTTTTGCCAACTGTAATACACCTGTACACCGCCTTGAACGCGGTGTTTTGTTTACTTTAAAGGGTATTTCAGACGTTTCAGATGCAGTAAAACAAGTTTTACATGACCGTATGACGGAAAGTGTTTTCAACCAAATTGAAGATGCTGCTGCATTATTTTCAGAAACTGAACCTAAGCCACTGAACTCAATTGATATCTTGGGTCAGGGTAAAGAAGCTTTAGTAAAAGCCAACTCTGAGTTCGGTTTTGCACTTTCTGACGAAGAAATTGATTATTTAGTTGCGGCATTTAATAAATTGGGTCGTAACCCGCACGATATCGAATTGATGATGTTTGCTCAGGCGAACTCTGAACATTGTCGTCATAAAATCTTTGGTTCTGAATGGACAATTGATGGTGAAGTACAACCATTGTCATTGTTCCAAATGATTAAAAATACCTATAAAGAGTCACCTACAGACGTATTGTCAGCGTATAAAGACAATGCTTCTGTGATCGTAGGCTTTGATACTCAACGTTTCTATCCGAAAAAAGACGAAGAAACCGGTCATCACGTTTATAAATACAAGAGCCAGGCTGCCCACATCTTAATGAAAGTGGAAACGCATAACCATCCAACAGCGATTGCACCATTTGCAGGTGCTGCGACAGGTTCAGGCGGTGAAATCCGTGATGAAGGCGCAACAGGTCGTGGTGGTAAGCCAAAAGCAGGTTTAACAGGTTTTACCGTTTCAAACTTGAACATTCCGGGCTTTGAACAGCCTTGGGAAGATAACTACGGCAAACCATCTCGTATGGCTTCACCTTTACAGATCATGATTGATGGTCCTTTGGGTGGCGCAGCATTTAACAACGAATTTGGTCGTCCTGCGTTAAATGGTTATTTCCGTACTTTTGAACAAAATGTCAATGGTGATGTGAAAGGCTTCCACAAGCCAATTATGATCGCAGGTGGTTACGGTAACATCCGTCCTGACCATGTGGAAAAAGATGCGATTCAACCAGGCGATTTACTGATCGTTCTCGGTGGTCCTGCAATGCTGATCGGTTTAGGCGGTGGTGCAGCATCTTCTGTGGACAGCGGTAAACTCGGTGAAAACCTTGATTTTGCTTCGGTACAACGTGAAAACCCTGAAATGGAACGTCGTTGTCAGGAAGTCATTGATACATGTTGGAGAATGGAAGACTTCAACCCAATCGTATCTGTACATGACGTCGGTGCGGGCGGTATTTCCAATGCAATGCCTGAACTGGTCAATGATCACGAGTTAGGTGCAATCCTTGACCTGCGTAAGATTCCATCGCTTGAAAAAGGCATGTCACCAATGGAGATCTGGTCAAATGAAGCGCAAGAACGTTATGTACTTGCGATCAAACCTGAATCTTTAGAATTATTTGAGTCGATCTGTGCCCGTGAACGTTGCCCATTTGCTGTATTGGGTGAAGCGACTGAAGCACGTCAGTTGACTGTAAATGATCCATTGTTTGAAAATAAAGCTGTGGATATGCCAATGCAAGTGATGCTTGGCGGTACACCGCGTATGAGTCGTACTTTTGAGACAATTGAACGTAAAGGTGATGATTTCACTGCTGCAAAAGTGGTGGATTTAAAAGATGCGATTTTCCGTGTTCTGAAAAACCCAACTGTTGCATCTAAATCATTCCTGATTACCATTGGTGACCGTTCAATCACAGGGATGGTTGCACGTGATCAGTTTGTAGGTCGCTGGCAGGTTCCTGTTGCTGATGCAGCAGTAACAACCACAAGTTTACAAGGCTACACAGGCGAAGCAATGGCAATGGGTGAACGTCCACCTGTGGCATTGTTGAATCCTGCGGCTTCTGCACGTTTATCAGTTGCAGAATCTATTTCAAATATCATGTGTGCCAATATTGAGCAGATCAGCGACATTAAATTGTCTGCGAACTGGATGGCAGCAGCAGGTCAGCAAGGCGAAGATCAGGCATTATTTGAAGGTGTAAAAGCCATTGGTATGGAAATGTGTCCTGCTCTCGGTATTGCAATTCCTGTCGGCAAAGACTCATTGTCAATGCGTACCACGTGGAATGACGAAGGTGAAAATAAATCAGTGACTTCACCAATGTCTGGCGTGATCACTGCATTCGCTCCTGTTTTAGACGTACGTAAAACACTGACGCCTGAACTGAAAAATGAAGATTCAGTGTTAGTTCGCATTGACTTGTCTAAAGGTCAATTCCGTTTAGGTGGTTCGATCCTTGCACAAGTGTATAAAGCGATTGGTTCGATCACTCCTGATGTCGACAGCTTTGACGATTTCAAAGCATTCTTTGCATTGGTTCAGGACTGGAACAATCGTGGCTTGATTAAAGCGTACCATGACATTGGTGATGGTGGTTTAGTCGCAACTGTTGCAGAAATGATGTTTGCTGCACGTTTAGGTGTTGCACTTGAAGATCAATCAACTGAAAGCTTATTTGCAGAAGAAATTGGTGCAGTATTGCAAATTTCTAAAGCAGATTGGGCAACATTAGCAGACGAAGTTGCAGCATCTGTATTAAAAGATGCGATTACTGTGGTCGGTACGGTTAACGATACAGACACCTTAACCGTAAATGGTTTGAGCTTAAGCCGTGCTGAATTACAACAAGCATGGACTGAAGTTTCACATCAAATCCAGCGTTTACGTGACAACGTAGAAACGGCTGATCAAGAATATAGCTTGATTGCCAATACAGAACATAAAGGTCTGATCGCATTACCGACCTTCGATTTGAATGAGCCAGTAGAAGCACCATACATCAATGAACGCCGTCCAAACATGATGATTTTGCGTGAACAAGGCGTAAACGGTCATGTGGAAATGGCAGCTGCATTTGACAAAGTTGGCTTCAACACGGTTGACGTTCACATGAGTGATTTACTTTCAGGTCGTATTGATTTAGACGACTTTGAAGGTTTAGTGGCGTGTGGCGGTTTCTCTTACGGTGACGTATTGGGTGCAGGCGGTGGCTGGGCAAAATCAGTGCTGTTCAACCCTAAACTACGTGATCAGTTTGAGAAATTCTTTAACCGTGACAATACCTTCTCTGTCGGTATTTGTAATGGTTGTCAGATGCTTGCACAGCTTGCACCACTGATTCCGGGTGCAGACAATTGGCCGCGTTTCCGCCGCAATACCTCTGAAATGTTTGAAGCACGTGTTGTGAATGTAAAAGTTGAAAAATCTCCATCGATTCTTTTAGAAGGCATGGAAGGTTCAATTTTACCAATCGCTGTGGCGCATGGTGAAGGTCGTGCGGAAACGACTGCTGAAAACTTTGCATCATTGAATGCAGGTAATCAAGTGATTTTGCGTTATGTCGACAGCTTGGGTAATACAACTCAACACTATCCATTGAACCCGAATGGTTCGCCTGAAGCGATTTCTGGTGTGACGTCGAAAGATGGTCGTGCAACGATCATGATGCCGCACCCTGAGCGTAACTTCCGTGCGATTCAGCATTCTTGGAAACCTGAAGAATGGACTGAAGATGGTGCATGGTTACGTATGTTCCGTAATGCACGTAAATTTATTGGTTGATATTTTTAAATATCAATTGATTTGAAAAGCCCCGTTAGGGGCTTTTTCTTTGCGTATGTGTTTAAAATTGAGTGAAAAATAATCTTTAGTTACATTTCAAAACTTGGTTTATTTTTTGCTTCATTTAAATTGTTCTTATACAGAAAGATTTTTGCTCCAAAACGTATCAATTCAGTGAAGAATGAATGAGGTGCCAAAATGATTAAAACAGTCAATTATCAAAGTATAGATCGGGTTGCACTACGTCAAAAAGGATGGATGTGGTTTGGAGTGATTATTGCATTACAAATTGTGTTTTTAGCTTTGAATTATTTGATCAAAATTTAGTGGAAAAATCACTTCAGTAAAACCACTGCAAATCATTTGTACACTACAAAAGTGGTGGTTTTTTACTGCTAAAAGCAGGATTGGAATCAGTGGAAATTAATTGATATACACATTTTTTGCACTATAAGCCCCTTGGAAACTGGTTAAAGGAGTCTTGAAATATTGCTGAATTTTACTTTGCAAATCACCTGAATTTTCATAACCATAAAAATAAGGAATATCGCTACCCAGACAAAATGAACATGTTGTCGCTTCATAAAAATTTGAATAGGTTTTGGTTGAGCTTGAAAGTCGAGGCACAATGTCAGACGCGTGATAACCTGAAATATAAACTAGCTTTAAATTTTGGGTATTGCCTTGAATGACCCATTTCACAGGGTCATAAGAGGTTAAAATAAGAGAAACTTTTCGATGACTATTAATATGAACAGTCACGGTATCTTCAACATTCTTTTTTTCAGCTCGATAAGCATAATGCCAACAGTCACTCGCAACTTTACTTGAATGTGGGTTATTCGCTTGGCTTTCACATTCTGTTTTGCGTTGTCGTTGTTCAGTTTGAGTATATTCACGTGCATTGGATTCATATACTCCTACATAATGTAATTCTGAGTCTGCAATAATATCCTTAAAATTGATGAGAGACTTTTTCTCAGTTGCTTGGTTTTGATTGATCGAGATCGGTGCATTTGAAGCAGTGTGGGTGGTATTTGTAGTCGAAAATGATTCATCTCGCTCAGATGTGGGTGTACGAACATTTATTTGTCTTGCAGTATTTACTGTTTCAAGTTGTGATGTCGTGATTTCATTTGTAATAGGTTTTTGCTCAGTTTGAATAAGTGCCAAGACCAAAACAATCCAGAAAAAATGAACAAAAATCCAATTTTTAAACATAAATATTCTCAGTTATCTATTTTATTTTTAAGTGTCTTGTTGAGCAGAAAGCTCTTGTCCAACTTTAAAAAATACAGGAGGCTTTAATTTTTGTTTTAAAAATTCTCCATGCATTGCCAATCGGTCAAAATCATTTTGAAAGATATATTGGCTGATTTCTAAAAGCTCATGATGAATCAAGTCTAATTGCTGCTCCATCAATTCATTTGGACTATATTCATGATTCATTTTTCGATCTAAAAATAAGACAGGTAGTTCTTGGTAATTGTGTATGGTTGGTTCTAAGTAGTTATTAATAATTTTTTGAATGTTTAATATTTCATTTTTTGTTGCTTGATCTGGTGAGCGCTTAAATTTTTGAACCAATACAATGATTAGGGCATGAATGTCTTGAAACTTTGTATTGGCTTGAGCTGTGAATAAATCATGAACTTGAAACTGAAGTTTTAAAAAATCATTGAGTAATTTTTGTTCAGGTGAAATACTTTCTTGTGTTATAGATTTTACTAAACGTGTAGGTTGTGGCGTGATATTTTTGGCTGGGGTAGTAGGTCTGTAAATGGGTTGAGTATGTAATTGCTGTAACACAAAATAAATGAGACGACCAAGTGCATAGCCTAAAACAGAGCAACCAAACCAACCTAGCGGCATAATATTAACGAAAGCCAGCAGACAAAAAATGATCGCACCATAACAACCAAACAAATGGTCAGCAGTTTTCCAGTAGGGAAGGTGTGAATTTTCTTGTTTCATTGTTCTTTAATGATGGTTTATTTTACTTTAGAGTTTAAACAATATGGCGTTATTTTGCACTGATTAGATTTAAAAAATGATGATGATATAACTAGGATAAGATAATGAAAAAATGTATTTTATTGGATATTTTAATGATAGAGCAGAGGAGATGTTTTCCTGTTTATAAAAGCCTGAGTTTTAGGTAAATGTAGTTAATGAATAGAGTGAAGCAGTGGAAAATGTACAAAAGATTGCACTTAAAAAATCTATTCTTTGACTCATCCAAACCCTCATATTAAAAAAACCACCCGAAGGTGGTTCTAATTTAGATCTTAAAAATTAATGCGTTGCATCAAAATTATAAGTTTTTTGTTTTTCAGTATCGAACTGACCTTCCCATTTACTAATGACAAGAACAGCCAAGGCATTACCGATCACATTTAAGACAGTACGTGCCATATCTAAAATACGGTCAATACCTGCAATAAATGCTAAGCCTTCAAGCGGAATACCTACACTACCTAAAGTTGCCAGTAAGACCACGAAAGAAACACCTGGTACACCTGCGATCCCTTTAGATGTGATCATTAAGGTCAAGACCAAAACAACCTGTTGAGTAATGGTTAAGTCGATACCATAAAGCTGTGCAATAAAGATCGCTGCAATACTTTGATAGAGCGTTGAACCATCTAAGTTAAATGAATAACCAATTGGCACAACAAAACTGGTGATTGATTTAGGCGCACCATAAGCTTCCATTTTTTCCATCATACGTGGTAAAACGGTTTCAGAGCTTGCAGTTGAATAGGCAAGAATCAATTCATCTTTTAAAATTTTGATAATTGTCCAAATGCTGAATCCACAGAATTTTGCCACAAAACCAAGCACAATAAAGATAAAGAAGAAGATTGCACCGTAAACAAGTACAGCCAGTTTAATTAATGGTACAAGTGAACTGAAACCAAAGTTAGCAACCGTTGCAGCAATCAAACCGAATACACCAAAAGGTGCAAACATCATGATCATATGTGTTACTTTGAACATAGTTTCAGAAACAGCTTTCAACACATCAATCAAAGGTTGTTTGGTTTCTTTAGCGAGTGAACCTAAGCCAATACCGAATATCACAGCAAAGAAAATAATCGGCAACATATGCCCATCATTCATTGCAGTAAAAATATTGGATGGAATTAATGATAAAACAGTATTCACTAATCCATGTGCTTGATGGCTAACTTCTTGTGTGGTTTGTTGATACTGTGAAATGTCAGTCGTTGTTAACTTTGACATATCAATACCAGCACCTGGCTGGAATACATTTGCAGCAACTAAACCAACGATAATGGCAATAGTCGTAATGACTTCAAAATAAACAATCGTTTTGAAGCCAAGTTTACCAACACTTTTGCTGTCTCCAGCATTGGCAATCCCTAAGATAAGCATTGACAGCACAAGAGGAATAACAATCATCTTGATAAGATTGATAAAAATCTTACCTAATGGTTGTAAAAAGTTGGCAACGATATCATCACGGAATTCGGGAGAGTTGTGTAGAAACGCCCCCACGAGAATACCTAAGAAGAGCGCAATAACAATTTGCCAAGCGAGGCTAATTTTCATTTTCTTCATGCTGAGCCCTTAAAATTCAGATTTTGGCGAAATCGAAAACTTGAGAAAATGAACGTCAGAAATCCCCCACGACTAAATATGTGGGAGTCGTGAAATGGGAGATTTAAAATATTCGGAGTATTTCGAAAATACTTTATTTTGCGCTTATTTAAAATCTTGTTCTAATTTTTTTCTGTAAACTGTGTTCTGATTGGATAAAAATAATGCAGTTTTATTTAATAATCCAATCTTATAGTTAAGTTTAATTAATTTCATAAATAATAGTTCATTAATTGATTCTTATTTTTTATGTGAAACATATGCTAAACGGTAATAAGCCCAAACCATCACAATGCCCGTAAAAGTGGCTAAATAAATTAATTTTGGCACAATGATTGAGCTGGGAACGCCCATTTGATTGAGCTGTATAAATAAATTGATACCGTGAGTTGATGGAAATAACTGAGCAAAATATTGCATCCAACTAGGCATTGCTTGTAAGGGCCAAGCTGCGCCTGAAAGTAAAAATAATGGAATCGAGGTAAATACAATTAAGTGTCCTGCGCGTTCAGAAATATCTAAATAACTTGCGAGTAACATACCTATTGCGATTGTACTACTGACAAATATGGGTACTGCGATTAACATCCCCCAGAAATTACCACCACGTGGATAGTCATTGAACCAAAATATAAATCCAAATAAATAATAACAACCTAGGCAACCAATGGTGAGGGCAGCAAGATAAATTGCAAAAAATTCGGTTACAGAGCTTTGCCATTTTTTTTCTCGATAAGCTGCAATCAACATACATAAACCCAAAACAATCGTCTGATGAATGATTAAAGGTGCAACGGCAGGAAAAATATAACTGCCATAGCCAGAGAGTGGATTAAAAAGAGGAGTTTGATGAATAGGTATGGCTATTTTAAAGTGAGAGATATTGCCAAATTTTTCGGTGTATTCAGCAAGGCTATTTTCAATTGCACTGGCAAGCCCAAGCCCAACTTGTTTGGTTCGTAAAAAATAAGCTGCACTTAAATACAGTCCTATGCCGCCAACTTCGCCACGAGCAAGGCTACTTGAGAGATTATGTGGAAGTAATAAAATACTATCAACTTTTTGTTGTTGTACACGACGTTTGGCATATTCAAAATCTGAGGTGATTTCGATAATATCAATATGTGGACTTTTACTGGCTTGTTGAATCAGCATTTGTGTCACAGCGCTTTGTTCTTCATCTACAATAATAATAGGTAAATGCTCAGCCGTTTGTGCTTGATAAGCAACAGGATAAAAAAAACTGTAGAAAAAGACAGATAAAATCATGGTTGTTAAAATAGAGGAATTTTTCGCAATATTTTTAAAAGTTTGAATATAGTATTTAAATAAATCACAGAGCCATTTCATAGACTTTTACTCCTGATAAGATGTTTATGGAGTAAAAAAGTGGATATTGCCAAGTAAAATACACAATAAATCAATAAAATCCCAAGCGGGATCAGTGAAATATAAAGTGGGCTTCCAACAACCCATTGTTCTGTTTGTAACTTTGCATAAGGTGTAAAAGGAATAATATTTGCCCAAAACTGAGTAAATATAGGCGCATTATTTAAAGGAAGAGTCACCCCTGCAAAACTAAGTGATGAGCCGCCATAAACTGCAATAAATCCAAAAGTTTTAGAAAGGTTTTTAGTGGCTAAAACCACAGTGCTACTGATCAATGCATATGCAGTAAATAGTAGGAATTGTCCCAGTAAGATGAGCCATAGTTGACCTGCAACAAACCAACCACGTATGACAATTAGCCAAAACATCCATAACCATGTCCAAAAACAAAAAATTAAAATATAAGTCAAATTTTTGGCAATTAAGGCTTTAAAAGCTGAGCGATGCCCAACCCATTCATTTGTTGTATGGTATTTCAGCTCTTGACCGACAGCAAAAGCCACACAACAACACAGCAATAAATGTAAAATTGCTGGAATCATGAAAGGTTCAAGATAAAACTCATAACTTAGGTTGGGGTTGAAAAGTGGTGAAATTTTGATATTGGCAGTTTCCAGATCAACATAAGGAATTTTGTTTTGTAAATGAGCATTTTTAGCAAAGTTGGCTATGGCTTCAACAGTAGATAACAACATTGCTGAAGAAATTGTATTACCAATACTAAAATAAGATTGATTATATGCAATACTGATCTGAGCGTCTTGTGCTTTGACTAAGCGCTGTTCTGCACCTGAAGGAATGTAAACATAGCCCCAAATTTTGGTTTGATTAATTAATTTTTCGACTTCAGTCGGGTTGTCTGTCACTAGATAAATAGAAACAGCAGTGTTATGACTTAAATATGTGGTTATATTTTGACTCAGTTCACCATGATCTTGATCAATAATTGCAATGGGCAAATGTTCAGCTTTACCTGTATAAAACATGCTACTGAATAAAATAATAATCAATAAGGGGGCAAGTGTGACTAAGCATAAATCCCATTTGTTATTTAATAAGTAGCGAAATTCTCTATATAGGATTGCCCACATAATCATTGGCTCTCTTTGAGTTTGAAAATTACACTCATACCTACTTTAAGATCAGTGATGGGTTGAACAGGGTGGAGTGTGACTTTAAAACTACGAATATCATAACCGCCAGTTTGACGAGTAGTCTTAATGGTTGCAAATTCACCTTCTGCTTCAATATTTCTGATGTTAAACATGAAAGTTTGATTGAGTGCAGGAATAAAGCCTTCTAAACTTTTGCTTTGATAGATCTGAGCATATTGATCTTCTCGGACATTCAAGCTCACCCATTTATCTTCATCTTGTAAAATACTGACTACAGGAACACCCATTGCAACCAACTCAGTCGCTTTACCATAAACTTTTGAAACTGTGCCATTGATTGGAGCATATAGCTTTGTTTCAGCTTCTAACGCATTTGCTTCTGCAACAGCAGCTTTAGCAATTTCAACCTGTGCATCTGCGCTAGATTTTTGTTGAGGAGTGCTACCACGTTGGGCGCGAGCATATTGTTGATAAGCCGCTTCAGTCATCTGCGTGGCTGAAAGTGCAGCAGCTTGCATTTGATCACGACGTTGTCTAGAAATAACGCCTTGTTGATATAAAACATCACCACGTTTAAATGTAATTTGTGCTAAATTTTCCTGTGCTTTTAAACTTTGCCAATTTGCATATAAAGTCGCAATATTTTCTTGTTGTGAACCACGTTCAGTTGTTGATTGTAAGGCAAGAGCCGATTGTAAAGTGGCTAATGCTTGTTGCTTTTTGGCTGCAATTTCAGGGCTGCTAAGGCGAATCATTAATTCACCGTTTTGAATTTTTTGTCCGTCATGCACTAAAATTTCTTCTATACGACTAGGTACTTTCGTACTGATATGAATCGTTTCAGCTTCTACACGACCTTGTATGTCAACAGTTTTGGGTTGATAGCTTTTCCATAAACCAAAAGCAATTAAGCCCAGTAATGCAATCAAAAGTATAAGCATTATCGTAATAATGACTTTTTTCTTTGCTATTGTTTGTGGTGCTGTGGGATGGCTAGGAGTATGTTGCTCAACTTGTGTATCGGTTGTTGTATCTAAATCAGCCAAATTTTGATCGGGTTTAGATGTCGATTGATGATCATTGTCTTGTGTCATTTTATACTCCATCTTAACGAATAAAGTCAGTATTTGACTGATTTATATAATTTTTGAATTGATCAATTGAGCCATGACTTTGTAGAAGCGTGGCAAGAGCCATCACATATTTATAAGCATTGAGCGCTTTTTCAGTTTTTAAGGCGCTGAGTTGATTTTGTGCATCAATCACTTGAGTGGCAGTTCCCATATCTTCTTTAAAAGATAGTGTTTGGATTCTTAAATTTTCCTGAGCAGCTAGTTCATTTTGTTGTAAAAGCTGATTTGACTGTTGCGCTGTGGTTAACTCGCTATAAGACTTATAAATGATATTTTCGATTTCTTGCTGGGTACGTGCTGTCATTAATTCAGTCGCTTGGCGTTGTAATTCGGCTGCTTGAATATTTTTATTTTTATCTATGCCTGAAAATAAATTGTAGCGAGCTGCAACACCAACAATCCAATTTTGATTTTGATCGAGGCTATATTCACCAAAAGCAAAGATATTTGGCTTTTTACTGGCACTTTGTAATTGCACATTTTGGTCAGCGAGTTGCGTATCCATTTGCATTTTTCGGACTAAATTTGAAGTTGTGGGATAGGAAGCGAGCAATTGATTCAGTGATTGGCTTTGCTGGCGATTGACGAATAATGGTGTGGTGAGCTGATCAATGGTTTGTTTATTCAATAGATTGTTGAATTGAAATTGACTAGATTGTAAGTTGGCTACAGCATTTTGATAACTACGTTGTGCATTGTTATTTACCACTTCAAACTGCATACGCTGTCCTTTGCTAATAAAGCCTTGTTTCTCAAGTTTTAAGGCATTTTGATAATGTTTTTGCATGGCAGTGACATTAAAAAGACTTGCTGCTAAAAGTTGTTGTTGTAACTGTACATTAAAATAAGCTTGAATAATTTCAAAGCGTTGAGCATCTTGTTGTTGTTTACTTTCTAAGTCATTACGTTCAGCTTTAAGATGAGTAAGCTGTTTAGTTGCGGACAATAGCCCACCTGTATAAATAGGCATCATCACAGAAACTGTAGGGCGAATAACGTCATCCTCTAATACAACGTTGGCGCTGTCGGGAATTAAACCGATCCCACTGTGAATGCCCTGACCTAACCCATCTTTAAGTGGGTCAGTCAGATCGGTTGGAATATTTTGTTGAGATTGCCATTGATCAACTCTTTCATTCATCCCTTGAGTGAGTGTTTGCTCTAAATTGTTTTTGATATTATTCAGTGGAAGATCAGTTTCTGTATGAAATTTATAAGCACGAATATTGAAATCAATACGAGGTAAGCCAATATATTTAACGGCATCTGCCTGCAATTTTGAGGCTTGGTTTAAGGCATCAGTTGCTTGAGCGCTATATGAGTTTTCCAGAAAATATTGTTCAGCTTGTAAATAACTGAGGTCTTGGGCAAAACTAGCATGAGAAAGGTAAGAAAATACACCCAATATCATCATTTTTTGTAAAGATAAAAAGAATGCTTTTCGATCATTTAATACTTTGGCTTGCATCAGAAAAACCGTCGATATTTATTATATTTAAGCATTCTAACCTGTATTTACTAGAATAAATAATCTAAAAGCGAACTGAAAAATGTGTGCATTTTGTAGTGAAATATTTTTTAAAAATATGAGAATAGGAACTTAAAATGGCACAATATTGTGATATTTTTTACCTTATAATAGGCAGGTAAAAAATTTATCCAAAAAAACTATTTATGGTTTGATTTTACTTTTGTATATAAACAATAAAACTTTCTTATTGAAAACTTGACTTTAAATTTGCAATTACATTGAAAGATTGACTGACAAAGCTGCTGCAAGACCTACAGATTTATGGTTAAATGCGCCTATTTCATTCGTTTCACTTCAATAAGGGAAAAATCATGCGCGCGTACAATTTCTGTGCTGGTCCTGCTGCATTACCTACTGCCGTTTTAGAAAAAGCTCAACAAGAGATGTTAGATTGGCAGGGTAAAGGCTTATCCATCATGGAAATGAGCCACCGTAGCAAAGATTATGTTGCTGTTGCTGAAAAAGCTGAAGCTGATCTTCGTAAATTGATGAACATTCCTGAGAACTACAAAGTATTGTTCTTACAAGGTGGTGCATCACTTCAGTTCTCTGCGATTCCTTTAAATCTTTTAGGTAAAAATCCTAAAGCTGATTATATTCATACAGGTATTTGGTCAGAAAAAGCGACTAAAGAAGCTCAGCGCTATGGCGAGATCAATATCATTGAAGCGGGCACCAAGATCGATGGGAAATTAGCAATTACAGATCAAAGCCAATGGAATTTATCTGATGATGCAGCTTATGTGCATTATGCAGATAACGAAACTATTGGCGGAATTCAATTTGCCAATATTCCTGAAACAGATAAACCTTTAGTTTCAGATTTTTCATCAAGCATTTTATCTGCACCTTTAGATGTTTCTAAATTTGGTTTGATTTATGCAGGTGCGCAAAAAAATATCGGTCCAGCAGGTTTAACATTGGTCATTGTTCGTGATGACTTGTTAGATCAAGCAAAACCTGAAATCCCAAGCCTATTAAAATATGGCGCGCAAGCGAAAAATGATTCTATGGTCAATACACCTGCAACTTATGCATGGTATTTGTCTGGTTTGGTTTTTGAATGGTTACTTGAACAAGGTGGCGTGGACGCAATGCATAAAGCCAATCTTGAAAAAGCTAAACTCCTTTATGGTTATATCGACTCAAGCGATTTTTATGCGAATCCGATTGCAACTGCAAACCGTTCAATCATGAATGTGCCATTTACTTTGGCAAATGCGGATTTGGATAAATTATTTTTGAAAGAAGCTGAAGAAAATCATTTATTAAATCTTGCAGGTCACCGTTCAGTAGGCGGTATGCGTGCAAGTATTTACAATGCTGTTCCATTAGCAGGCGTACAAGCATTAGTTAACTTTATGGATGACTTTGCTAAACGTAATGGTTAATTGATTCAAACTAATAAATAAAATAAAAACCCCTCATTGATGAGGGGTTTTTTTATTGCTTTTGATAATAAGATCAAATTATGGAAAAATGCCTAGAAAATGAATCATCATTGCAGCAAGAAACATACCTAGAATAAAAAAACAACATGCGCCTTTATCTAAACGAATATGGAATTGCTGTGAATTGATTAAGTTGGTTGATTGTTCAGGTATAATTTTCATCGCTGAGCCTAGATTTTAAATTATTGTTGAATCTGGTGGTCGGGGATATTTGTAACATAAAAAAATCAGCAAATAAAGCGCTTGTTCATATGAATGTCATAATCGAGCTAAAATCAGCTTTTAAATAAAAATAAGAGAGCTTATTTATTTTGCATTTTGTTATTTTTTAGGGTTAAAACTGCATAGATATCCAGTTAAATTTGATTGAAAAATATCAAAAGATCATTGAATAAAGAGATTAAATTAATTTTATAATTTTGAATTATATCAATTTATAGGATTAGATATATTATTGGTCATAGGGTGAGAAATATATAAACTTTAGCTTGTGGTCATAATATTTTTTTAGTTAAAAGCATTTACATAAAATAAACAATAATATTTATAATTGCAAAAGTGAAAATCTGCCCCAGTCTGAAATAAAATAAGCTGAATATTTTGTAATATTCAGCTTGGTACATATATAAAATTTAGATAATTTTAAATATTATGCTGGGCTTAAAGCATGAATATTGGCTTGAATCCAAATATTGCCACGAATATATTGTCCAATTTCAAAATCTTTATAAGCACTTTCTTTACTTGCAATACGAACTAAAATTGCGGGTTGATTTTCTTCTAAAATTAAAGTGACATCGTAGAGGGTATAGTTTTGTTGCATAAATTGCATATTGGTTTTACCAACGACTTTACCCTGAAACCATGCCTCGTCTTCTTGACCTAAAGTTTCTCCATATAAATAAGCCACCATTTTGGAGAAATCTACAGTAACAGGGGCTTTATCATCTTCAGATTTAGGTTCCCAAGCATCGATCTGTTCTTGTAAATTTTCAGGCGCAATGCCGTTATTTTTTGACAATATTTCATTTAAAGCACGATGGTGTTTAATTGAAGCTGGATCATCCACAATGATTTGTTCATGATCAGAAACTTTTTCAAGCTCATATGCCCATGCATTGAGTTGCACTTGATAGCTTTGATCACGTTGGTATTGAGCATGATTAACGCTATATAGGCTATCAAAGGCATAAATGGTGCTTTGTCCTAATTGCAGACGTAAAACAGCCTGAGTGTTGGTTTTACAGCGAATAATACGATCAATCTTAGCTTGAACAGAATAAGGGCTGTCAAAACTTGGGAAAGCTGTTTTCACGGCTTTGGGCTTATTATTTTCAACAGCAATAATCTGAGAAATTTGAATTTTCGCATCGCTTGGACCTTGAATAAGCCAAGTTGTTTCATCCATATCACATTCTTTGAGACACAGACCCATTGGCATTATTGGGGCATCCAAAGCAAGACCTAACCATTTAGGGACTTCAGAAGTTGGGTGCTCTGTTAATAAACTCCAATGTTCTACATGACTACCAAAATTTTGGTCATCAATAGTTATGATTTCAGGTCTGTTTTGATTGTTCATATCGATTATGTGAAAAGCTTATCTTATTCTATTAAATCGAGGGTGATTACCATTTTTCAAGGTTTAAAATGTAAATTTACCATTTAAAGCAGTTATTTATTTAGTTTTTGACATGAAAAAACCACCATAACTCATCTTAAGTTAAAGTGTGAAAATAAAATTGAATAATATAATATAGAAAAATATGGCGACCCTACGGGGATTCGAACCCCGGTTACCGCCGTGAAAGGGCGATGTCCTAGGCCTCTAGACGATAGGGTCGTTGTGAGGTGCCGCTATAATATGAATATTCAATAGATTTGTCAAAGCGATTTTGAGGGGAAATAGGTTTAAGTGTTGATTAAATCAGCAATAAGTTGAAAATAATTTAAAGTCGAAATGAAAATAGTTATTTTTTATACAAAACATGAACTTTCAAATAAAAAGGGCGAATATTTTATATACTCGCCCAAGTGTCCTTTTAATTTTTCTGATGATAAAGCCAATAATAACTGGCATAACAGGCTGCCATAAATAATAAACAACCAATAAAACCTGAGAGCATTTCGGGGTCAGCCGCCATACTTAAACCTGTAATGGTACAGGTGATGAAGCCTAAAATGGGTACAAGTGGATACCATGGTGTTCTAAATTTTAATTCAGCCAGAGAATGACCTTGCTTTAACCATGTTCTACGAAAATTAAATTGGCTCCAGCAGATGCTCATCCAGACGATGACCATGGTAAAAGCCGCAACACCAAGCAAATTTTTGAAAATAAAATCTGCACCAAATTGCTCAGAGAGTAAGCCCGGTAAACCACCAATCATGGTGACTAAAATTGCAATAACAGGGGTACCTGATTTAGTCAGTTTTGAAAATATTTTAGGAAGTTGTTTTTGAATTGACAATGCCCACATCATACGAGACGCAGCATATAAACCAGAGTTTGCTGTTGATAATAATGCAGTAATAATGACAAAGCGCATAATATCTTCAGCATAAGGAATACCGATTTGATTAAACACCGTTACAAAAGGGCTACTACTTAAGCCATGACCATGCCCAGCATTTAAACCTGCATCTTGATAAGGTAAAAGTGAACTGATGACAATAATCGTACCCACAAAGAAAATCATTAAACGCCATACAGCAGCATGAATGGCTTTGGGCACATTTTTCTCGGGATTTTCAGTTTCACCAGCCGCGATCCCGATCATCTCTGTACCATTAAAAGCAAAATTAACGATTAACATCGTGGCGAAAATAGGAAATAAGCCATTAGGTAACCAGCCATGTGATGTTAAATTACTAAATAATGGAGCTGATTCGTAGCCACCAAAAGAGATTACGCCAAAAATTGCTGCTAAGCCGACTAAAATAAAAATAGCGACAGTCGAAACTTTAATAAAAGACAGCCAAAACTCAGATTCAGCAAAAAAACGTGTTGAATATAAGTTGGAAAATAAGACTCCAGCAATAAAAATTAAAGTCCAAATCCAAATTGAAATGCTTGGAAACCATTCTTGCATGAGGAGCGCAGCGGCAGTGAATTCTGTACCTAGCGTTGCTGACCAACCTAACCAATACATCCATGACACCATATAACCAGTCCCAGGACCGATATTATTGGCAGCAAAAGCACCAAAGGAGCCTGTTACAGGTTGATTAACAGCTAATTCTCCCAAACATAGCATCACCATATAGGCGATGAGCCCTCCGATAATATATGAAACAACTGCCCCAAGAGGACCAGCCTGTGCAATCACAGACCCTGAACTTAAGAATAAACCTGTACCAATCGCACCACCTAATGACAACATAATCAAATGACGGCGAGACATGGCTCTTTTTAAAGAAATAGGTTTGCCTTCAGCATCAAGTTGCTGAGATGTGGGGGTGGGAGAATTCATCATGATTGTAAAGCGAGGTTTTTAAAAATGTATTCTAGGATAATTTGTGAAAATTCACAAAAAAGTAACATTGAAATGTTAATAAAACTTTGGAATGAATCAGTATTAAAATTTTTATAACGAGGAATAATTGGATTAAATTGCATAATATGAGAATTATGTAATTGTTTATTCCTATAATAAATCCTAAAAAAGCATTTTGTTATCATATTTCTTGAATGAAGTTTTGCTACAATCGCGCTAAGAGCATTTAGAGAGATATTTTGTGTTGTCATTTAAACTTTGGGTAGATGCCGATGCCTTACCTAAAATATTGCGTGAAGTGATTATTCGTGCTTCGGATCGTTATCAACTTGAAGTCACTTTTGTTGCGAATCAGCCCGTAGGTATCACACCTTCAGTCAGAATTAATTCTATTCAGGCTCTCAGCGGGGCAGATCAAGCTGACCAAGAAATCGTTGATCGTATGCAAGAACATGACATTGTGGTCACACAAGATATTCCTCTTGCAGCCCAAGTCATTGAAAAAGGTGGTGTGGCTATTCATCCACGCGGTGAAGTATATACATCCGAAAATGTTAAAGCACGTCTACATTTACGTGACTTTATGGATACCTTACGTGGCGCAGGTGTACAGACAGGAGGTCCACCGCCTATTTCTGAGCGTGATAAACGTGAATTTTCTAGTAGTTTGGATCAGACGATTTTAAAACAAAAGCGTAAAACAATGATTAAGGAGTAGGTAATTTCGATGCCATCGAAAAACAATATTATGATGACTTATATTTTATTGGTCTTCATATGGGCAAGTACGCCTTTAG
>NZ_PYIX02000001.1 GCF_003024515.2 Acinetobacter sichuanensis | reverse complement strand
TTGATCATTTGTTCAATGTTTTAAAACCAAGTGTTTTGGCACTCTATTTTGAATCAACATTTTGCAAATAAAATACTCACTCAGTTTCCAATAAAACTGATCCATACATTTCACGTAAATCTTTCTTTAAAATCTTGCCTGTACCACCAATTGGAATGGCATCAACAAAAATCACTTTGTCTGGAATTTGCCATTTGGCTATTTTGTTGTGGTAATAGTCCAATAAATCTTGTTCTGTCACCGCGCCATGGGCAGATTTTTTTGCAATCAATACAGGACGCTCATCCCATTTCAAATGCGTGGCAGCAATGACCGCGACCATGTCAATGTCAGGATGTGCGATTGCAATATTTTCAAGCTCGACCGATGAAATCCATTCACCACCCGATTTAATCAGGTCTTTGGAACGATCCGCGATATTCATATAGCCGTCCTGATCCAAAGTCGCAATATCACCTGTATCAAACCAACCATCTGTTGTGAGCGCAGTTCTATCTTGACCAAAGTAGGTATCGACAATCCAATGCCCTTTAATCTGTAAATTACCCACACTGCGACCATCACGTGCGATTTCTGTCGTGCCATTTTCCTGTTCACACAGGCGTAATTGCACACCATAGGGCGGACGACCCTGCGAAAGGCGTAATTGATCTTGTGCAGCATCATCCAATTGCGCATGTTTGGCTTTAAGCTGATTGATTACACCCATCGGGCTTGTTTCTGTCATGCCCCACGCATGAATGGTTTCACATTGATATTTTTCTTTAAAAGTTTTAATCATCGACGGTGGACATGCTGCACCGCCTACAACGTTGCGTTTTAAACTACTCAGTTGACTGCCCAATGTCTGTGCTGCATTAAGCAAACCTTGCCAAATGGTCGGTACACCTAAAGCAGTGGTCACCTGAAAGTCATCAATCAGATTGACCAGACTTGTGCCGTCGAGCATTGGACCCGGCAATACCAGACTTGCTCCAACCATTGCTGCGGCATAGGGTGTGCCCCATGCGTTAACATGGAACATCGGCACGACAGGTAAAACCCGATCATTTGCAGATAAACAAAATGAATCAGGCAAGCAACTTGCATAACTGTGTAAAACAGTTGAGCGATGGCTATATAGCACACCTTTAGGATTCCCTGTTGTACCAGAGGTATAACATAATGAACTCGCTGAATTTTCGTCTAGTTTTGCCCATTCAAATTGTTCAGATTGGGGCTGAATCAGATCATCATAGAACTGAATGTCAGGGAAAATTTGAGCGATGTCTGCATCATAAGCATCCAAACAAATAAATTGTTTGACCTGCGGAATGCTGTCTTTAATTGACAAGACTAAATTGACGAATGTTTTATCAAAAATCAGCACTTGATCATCTGCATCATTGATAATAAAACTGAGTTGCTCAGGGAACAGGCGTGGGTTAATGGTGTGACAAATCAAGCCACTGCCTGACACCGCATACCAAGTTTCCAAATGACGATGGTTATTCCATGCAATCGTTGCCACACGATCACTTGCAGCTAAATTCAGTGTTTTTAAATAATTGGCAAAGCGTTTTGAATTTTGGGCAATATCGCCCCAAGTTGTTTCAGTGATTGTGCCATTGGTATTTTTTAAAATAATAGCCGTATCTGCATGATAAGTTTGCGCATGTTCAATTAAGCCACTGATCAGCAAGGGCTGAAACATCATATTGCCATACATGGAAAATATCCTTATTTCCGAATTCGCAGAAATCAATTTTTTTAAATTTCAGTGTCAAAGCACTGTGAATATGTTTTTTAAATTAGCTGATTTTTTCTTTTATTTTTTATCATTTGACGACTCGAATTTATCTTTTCGACACATTTCGGTGCTTTTTTAGGAGGTTTTTTTAAATACCGCCCAACTTTATAAATTAATTTTCACATTAAACACGATGTATGTATTACCCATAAAAATGTCTAATCATGTTTAAAAAAAAGTATGCTAATGACATTTCGCATTTAATCCCAATACAAGCTGTAAAATTAAATTTAACGGAGTGATGCTATCTCAGGCGACATGGATGTCGCCGTTGGGTAAGGGCGATAGGGACATCCCCTTTACCCAACAAAGGATTTTTGTTACTTTTTATCCTTAAAAAGTAAGGCATTGCCTACACAAATGATTTTGAATTTTTCAATACGAATGGGGCAGTGCAAAATATTATTCTACTAATTTCCTCAATAATCAAATCAGCATACATTTTAGAAAACTACCAAATGCCTTATTCTCTATTTCAAAAATAAGGCATCGAAAAATTAATCTAAGTATAAATGGTGCAAATTCTAAAACTGCATTTTAAAGACCAAAGATGCAAAATCACGATCATCCAATACACTAAAATCGTTATTACCAAAAAAGTTGGTATAGGAAAGTTCAGTGACATACTTTTTCTGATAGGTTGCAGAAACGCCTGCACTGAGCGCCATTTGCCCTTCCTGAAAGTTAGGACCATAACCTTTGACATCGTGGCGGAACATCAGACTTGGGGAAACTGTTGTATCTGCAAGCAAGTCGTTATAATTCAATGCACCACGTAAACGGTAACCTGCTGACCATTCCTCAAAAAAGCCCTTGTCATTACAATACTTGGCGTTTAAATCACGGATTTCAGCATCTGACAATTGCGCAGTTTTTGGCGAAATACAGTACGTTTCGACTTTGTCAGGATCATAAGCCGCTGTGGTTAAACCACTACGTCCAAATGCTCCACTGCGCCCAAAATGGTATTGATCCGTATCGCCGATGTGATTGACACCCAACTCACCCACCAACGACAAAGCACTTGCACCTAAAACATTCGGAATTGCTGTTGCTGCGCCAAGGGTAAACTGTGTAACGGGGACTTCTGCAAAGCCATTGATCCGTTGCCCTAATTTTAAAGTTTCACCCGGTGCTGTGATCGGTGTGTCGTTATACAGTGCCTGTGCATAGACCATATCGGTGCTGTTAAAGTGCAATGGCATGTTTGGCTTATAATTTAACTCACTGAAAATAGACGTTTTCCCAAATTTTCCTGCAAAACTTAAACCATACATTTCAATGTCTTCAGGATAAACAGATAAAATACGTGCAGTATGATAATTGGCGGCTCCCGGCTCTGACACCACCACGCCATCAAAATGCATCATTCGACTATGGTAATTGGCATAATACGCTCCGATTTCAGCATTATTTAAACTTGGAATCATGTGTTTAATCGCAAGACCATATTGACCACTATTTTTGGCATATTCACTTGGTAAACGCGCCACAGTAAAGTCTAAAGGTCCATTCATTGCCTGATCAGAAGTAAAGCCCGGACCACTGATGAGTAAAGGACCACAATTTTCTGCAAAGACATCAGAGACTTCAAAGAAAGTGCCACAACCATCGACAACTGATGGTCGGAATTTGAACTGATAAAAACCTTCCACTTTGGTTTTATCGCTCAGACCTGCCACAAAAGAGAACATTTCTACAGGAATAATGCGTTCTTTGACATCTCCACCCGGACGGTTAAATGCAGCATAATCAAAGGCACTGACAGAGTTGATACCATTATGAAAAAACTGTGATTTTCCCCAATTTAAAGCATGTTTACCTAACTTCAGGTCTAAACTTCGATCTTGATCAAATTTAAAATTTTTCCAAATATAAGCATCCCAAAGGTCAATGCCTTTGAACTTCACCAAACGAGGCCAAGCCGAATCATCAAAGCTTGTAAAATCGCCTTTGCCTGTTTCATAAGCATGGTCATACCAATATTTGGCACTCAACACAGCGCCTTGATCTTTACCATTTAAGCGAAATTCAGTTAAACCTTTGATGACCTGTGAAATGGCATCTCCTTTTTCAAAGTTGGCACGTCCATTATCACCATTAATGTCAATACTTGAACCGTCTTTACCGATACTCATGGCATCAGGTTTATATAACAATGCTCCGTCAGGATCGGCTGTACTCCAACTTTGCCCAATACTTAAACTCGTATTGCTTTCGAGTTTCCAATCTTCATTTAAGTCAAAACTCACTGCTGAAGCCTGAGACATCAAACACGCCAAGCCCACGCTTGCACAAAGTTGAGTCAACTTAAAAACAGGCAATTGGATATTTTTACAGGTGAAAAAATGACGAACCATATCATCTCCCTATCGATATGATGTGTTTTAAATTATTTTGCTGTGATCGTCCTGATCATCAACAAAACCATAAATTGTTGTTGTATAAGTCTTTTTACTGCATGAATATTTAAATCAATACATCTTTGGCATCGGCTTAAAATGGAATAAACCGATGCAGTTTTAAAAGTATTTAGGATGTTGAAACGACAGGCTGTTGCAGGCGATCCAACTCAGCAATAAATTGTGTCGCCTGTGACCAAGGTCCAAAACCTGAAGCAGGATTCATATGTCCGACTTGACCTAAATTGACCAATTGACTGCCCCATGTATCAGCCATCGCTGTGATGGCTTGTAGACTTGCCAAATAATCATTGTCACTTGCAATCACAATGCTTGGAAATGGTAAAGCCTGTTGCGGCAAAGGTTCCCATCCTTCCTGACGTAAACTCTCAGGACTTGGATAATGACTTGGCCAATCCTGATTTAAGTCAGGTGGTGTGACCAATAACGCGCCTTGAATCTGTGTCGATGTATGCTGAGCTGCCCAATGTACGGTCATCAGCACGCCTGCACTGTGTGCTACCAAAATCACAGGACCATCAATCTGATCAAGTTCTGCCTGAATGCGTGCCACACGATTGGCACAGCTTAACTTATCGGTTTCTGCGGGAGGGACTGAACGGACATGGCTCAATTGATTGGCTAAATGAGTTTGCCAATGCTCTTCCACATGATCACGTAAACCGGGAATAATTAAAATGGTTGCCTTTGTGTCGATTTTTTCCATCTTTACACCTTGAGCATCATGCTCGCTGAGGACAATAATTGATCGCAAATCTTCATCCACAATAAAGGCTCGGTTTGTGCAAAAATGCACTTCAGGCGACAGTCATTTTTCATTTCATGACACATTGTATAAATCAATTAATTTCAATAAAGAAAACTGAAAATTTATATTTATATAAAAATCAATAAATACAGTCAGATGGTGTAATTGACGATGAATAGGGACTTTCAGAAACATGCTAATTTGGTTATAAATATACTGTTCATCAGGATGATGAAACCAAGAATAAGGAGATAATTAATGGTGCCTTTGGTGCATAGCACAGTTTTAAAAAATTATGTTGGCGTGATGCAACAATTAGAGCTGAACGCGTACCATTTATTATCCAATGTCGGTCTGAATCAAAATCAGCTCAGTGACAGCAAACAGCGTATTCCTGTAGAAAAAGCCATCGATTTATTGGAGCAATCTGCCCGTTTGAGTGGTTGTGATGTGTTTGGTCTGTATATGGCAGAACAACGTGAATTGTCTGACTTTGGTGAACTCAGTCTATTACTCAGTTATCAGCATAATTTACGTGATGCGCTGAACACGATTAATCGTTATCGTAATTTACTGAATAATTCGCTCGCACTTTATATTGAGGAAGTCGGTAATACGGTGATTATTCGAGAAGAAATTGTCACCATGAATTCGGGCTACAGCCGTCAATCCATTGAGCTTGCCTTGGGCATTACGCATCGTTTATGTGCTGCCTTACTTGCCAATAAATGGCGTCCGCTCAGCATTCATTTTACCCACAATGCGCCACAGGACTTGTCGGTACATCGTCGGATTTTTGGATGTACGCTCGAATTTGGCAGTGAATTTAATGGCATTGTCTGCACCACACATGACTTGGATACGGCAAATCCTCAAGCCAATCTTGCCATGGCAAATCATGCTCAGCGTTATCTCGATATTTTGCCAAATAATGGTGAGTCTTCGATTATTTTTGATATTCGCAAAAGTATTTACCTGTTGTTGCCAATGGGACGTGCCACCATTGAGCAGGTTGCGATTACGCATGGTGTAAATGTGCGCACCTTACAACGTCGCTTGGAGGCGGTTCAAACGAGTTTCAGCGATCTTGTGAATGATGTACGGCGTAACCTTGTTTTCCGCTATTTAAAAAATTCCAATTATTCATTGGGTCAAGTCTCTGATATTTTGGGCTATTCCATGCCGAGTTCATTTACCCGTTGGTTTATCAGTCAGTTTGGTATGGCGCCAATGACTTGGCGTAATATCAATAAAGCCATTCTTGAATAATGATTTTTAAGTCAATCAAAAAGGCTTTCAAGACATATTGAAAGCTTTTTTTTGAATAACTCTGTAGAATATTATTTTGCACTGCCTCATTTTATTATAAAATTCAAACTCATTTGTGTAGGCAATGTCTTACTTTTTAGACACCTCCCATTTACAATCAAATCAGTTAAAGCAACCAATGCATCAGGGTCAAGACCAATAAAATTAAGAATATTGTTTCACCAATCATCAATAAAATCGGTTTCATTCCAACAGAAGCCAATTCTTTCAATTGGGTTTTCATGCCTAGCGCACTGATCGCAATCACTAAACACCAACGAGATAAATCATTTAAACCCGTTTGTACTATTGTTGGTACCCAACCCGTACTATTAATGCACGCCAATACTAAAAAACCAACTGCAAAAAATGGCAATAAAGGCGGACGCTCTCCTGTTGCGTCATTGCCCTGCATACGGGTAATCATGGCTGCACAAAGAATCACAGGCAACAACATCGCGACACGCATCAGCTTTACCACCGTTGCAGTGTCACCTGTTTCAGTCGACATGCTATAACCTGCACCCACCACTTGTGCTACATCATGAATGGTTGCACCTAAAAATACACCTGCTTCAATTGGTGACAAATTTAACCATTTGGCAATCATCGGATAGACAATCATAGCGAGCGTGGACAGCGCAGAAACACCGATCACTGTAAATAAAGTCGCCTTTTCTTTTTGCGGATGATTTGGCAATGCAGCAGACAGTGCCAAAGCTGCCGAAGCGCCACAAATGGCTGTTGCACCACCTGTCAGCATGCCAAAAAACTTATTAAAACCAAGTGTTTTTGCCGCAATCACTGAGGCTGAAATGGTGATTGCAACCAAACTGATCACCAACACAATCGGTTGCCAACCAAGTGCGGTAATTTGCCCTAAAGTAATCCGCATGCCGAGTAAGGCAATCCCGATACGCAGCACCGTTCGAGCAGTAAATTCAATGCCTGCCTTGCATTTACCATCAGCGGAAAGGAAGTTCAGCCCCATTCCCAACAATAAGGCAAATAACATGACAGGTGCGCCATAATGTTCTGACAAAAAACAGGCTGCTGCCGCCACGACTGCACTGACTATAAAACCGGGTAAAAGTTCTTTACTACGTTGATGGGCATTCATGAGTGCATTAGCCATTTGCCTCTCCTGAATCCAAAACAATAAAGACCTGACCCTCAACCTGTTCAACAGGATAGGAAGCGACTTTCATGTGCGTAGAATTGACTAAATAACCACTTTCCAAATCAAAACGTAAACCATGCGCACAGCACTGAATCACCTGACCTTCAAGTTTTCCACCAAATAAAGAAGCGCCTTGATGCGGACAACTGTCATCAATCGCATAGAGTTTTTGATCGACATTAAACAGCGCAACAAACTTTTCCCCAAGCTGTAAAAAACTCCGTTGACCTATGGTGGGAACTTTTTCATGAGGTACCTGAAAACGTAAACTCATACACACTGTCCTTGTGTTTCAAGTGCATCCAACATGGCTTGATACAGCACCGCAGCAGGCTGTGCACCTGCCATGGCAGAACTGCCATCAAAAACAAAATATGGCACCCCTTTGCCGCCTGTATTGGCAGATGCAAAGGAAATATCAGTTTGATTTAAAATCGGGCTGACTGTTTCTTCGGCAATGCCACAGTACACCGCGATTTTCTGCAATGTCACAGGATCACTGATATTTTCTGCATGATGAAAATAAGCGGAAAATATACCTTCCAACAAACGATCCTGCTGTTCAGGACTCATACGTCGAGCAGCATTTTTAAAAAAATGATGTGCTTTTGCGGTATTCGGCATGCGTGGAATGCGTTCAAAATCAATCTCCACCCCAACAGCCTGTGCTGCCTGACGCACTTGAGCCTGACGCATTTTGACCGCAGTGCTTGTACCCAAACGTTGCAAATAAAATGCTTTAAATGGAATACCTTCTTCCGCAATATGCGGCAATAACTGCACACCGCGCCAATTCAGATTCACCGTGACATCAGGATGACTCTGTTGTAATAAATAAATTGCTTTTTGCAATTGGCGCTTTCCAATCAGACACCAAGGGCAAATAAACTCAAAAAAGACATCAATATTTAAATTACGCATATTTTACGCATCCAATTTCTGTTGCTGTGTTGCAGTTGGAGGCAGTAAGCCTTGTTCCGTTAAACGCTGAAGATCGTGGTGATAATGGCGTTTTGCATAGAAAAATACCGCAGCAGACAAAATACTCATGAGTGGCATAAGCTGAAATGCATCATGCAGACCCACATGATCCGATATTTTCCCAATCACCAAAGGACCTAAAGCCATACCCAATAGATTATTGGCAATGGTTAATGTGGCAAAAGCAGAACTATGCACTGAGGTGTGTGTGAGGTTTGCCACCATCGCAGTGGATGGTCCATTGGTTCCAATCACAATAAAAATGCCAAGACACAATAAAATCAGTTGCAGTGTTCCCGCAGGCAGAGCAAAAGCAAGAGAAAGCAACAGGCAACTGCCTAAACAAAAAGTAATGGCAAGGCTTGTTTTTCGATCTGCACGTTCACGTCCCAGACGGTCACATAACATGCCGCAAATGATCGTACCCACTGCGCCACCAAGCACAATTAATGCTGCCAAAATACCTGCTTTATCGGTTGGCATAGCATAGTAGCGATTGAGATAACTCGGCATCCAGACAATGATTGCACCTGCAACAAAGAGCTGTAAGCCACTGCCAATATAGGTTGCGACCACTGTTTTAGATGTGTACAGGGTTTTCAAGGCATTTTTAACTTTCAGCGGTTTTTGTTCAGTGTTGTAAGCTTGCCCTGTAGGGTTGATTTTTTTCTCTTTCACCACTATCGGGTACAAAATGGCAAGCACCAAACCAAAAATAGCCATGCCAGCAAATGCCCAGCGCCAGCCAAAATGTTCAGCCAATACGCCGCCCAATGCCATACCCAAAAATGAACCACACATACCGCCAGCCATAAAGGCACTGGCTAAGGTTGCACGCATTTCCCGTGGAAACGCTGCCATAACCACAGCAATACCCACACTGCCATAGGCTGCTTCACCAACGCCCACCAAAAAACGGGCTGCAAACATGTGATGATAACTTTCAGCCAAGGCACAACCCAAAGTTGCCAGACTCCACAGTACAGCCATAAATGCTAAGCTTTTGATACGACCAAAACGATCTGCAAGAAAAGACAATGGCAGTGTCAATAATCCGACCATCAAAGCCACAATCCCACTGAGCCAACCGAGCTGACTGTCCGTCAGTGCCCATTCAGCTTTTAGTAGGGGAAAAACGGCATTCAACACCTGTCTGGACATATAGTCCGAAATCAGTAAGCCAAATGTCAGGGCAAAAACAATCCATGCGTAGCGACGTGAAACACCGACTGATGAATCAACAGCAGTGGCTTCAGCTGTATAATGATGCATACCCATGCAACCTCCTTGTGTATTGTTATAATTTTCTGCTTTGAACCGCCAAGGGATTACGCTTGAAAATCAAACCGTAATCCCCTGGTTTTTGCACAACATCTGAGTTAAAACTCCATTTAACTCAAGATTTGATTAACGCTGTGGTACACCTTTTTGACCCGCTTTGCGGTTTGGTGCCATACCATTGGCCAATAAGGTTTCTTCAATGGTGTCGTACTGTACACCAATACGGTAAATTTCACGTGCTTCTTTACCATTTGCCACTTCACGACCTAACTCATGTGCAATACGCACCGTCTGTTTAATCTGCTCGACCGAAGAGAAACGCTCACCTTTATGATCGATAATCGTGTCTTCATTCCCCACACGGGCATGTAAACCCATTGCCATTGAGATGGTATTCAACGGTAAAACATTCTTCAGCAATGATTCAGAAGTCAAAGTACAGCCATCTGGTACACGATGGACAAAATTAAAGAAGTTGAATGGATTTGGACCATCAAAGCCACCACCAATCCCGATCCATGTCAGGTTCATTGGTCCTTTATATAAGCCCTTGCGTACCAGACGTTCCAAAGTTTCCAATCCATGCATTCCTGTCAGTTGGAAATGTGGTTGAATCCCATTGGCAGCTAGACGTTTTAAATGTTCAATCAGCCATTCAGGACCCGCAGGAACCGTCATTTCAGCATACGCTGCTTGAATAGCAGGATGTTCAAGTGAAGTACCTTTTAAATATTCTGGATATAACAGTTCCATAATATTCATTTGCGTGGTGTTGACCGCTACTGTGACCTGATCTGGCTTCGGATCAAGTTCTGCCAGTTTATGACGTGTGTCATCACTCAGCCATACTGCCGCTTCACCTTCAGTTTCTGGTGCAAAAGAAATCGAACCACCCACCTGAATAATCATGTCAGGCACTGCGGCACGAACACCTGCGATCAGCTCATTAAACTTAGACAAGCGTTTTGAACCTTTGCCATCCAACTCACGCACATGCAAATGTAGTACACTTGCACCTGCCTCATAACAGTCGACAGCTTTCTGGATTTGCTCTTCCATCGTGACAGGAATGTCTTCCGGGAAATCTTCAGGCATCCACTCTGGACCATATGGCGCAACGGTAATAACCACTTTTTCCATGTTTTCTGG
Organism: Acinetobacter sichuanensis; assembly: GCF_003024515.2. Taxonomy (GTDB): domain Bacteria; phylum Pseudomonadota; class Gammaproteobacteria; order Pseudomonadales; family Moraxellaceae; genus Acinetobacter; species Acinetobacter sichuanensis. Next base: position 289,036 of record NZ_PYIX02000001.1, on the reverse strand, counting down.
GTGCAAAGAATCATCAAAAAATTGCATGTGCATCTCCTATGCATTTTTAAACTAAAGGTAAATATTTGAATTTAATGGATGGACTGCAAGATCAATAAGTCGCATCACCAATAATGCCCGCGCGTTCCATTTTGCGATGACAGGCTGGATAATCCATCACAGCATAATGCTGAGTACTGCGGTTGTCCCAAATCGCAATACTGTTCGGCTCCCAGCTCCAACGCACCTGATATTCAGGGATGTTGGCTTGTGTAATTAAATAACGCAGCAGTTCGCCCGCACCTGGGTTGGCATCCTGACCAAAACGTACACGTTCCTTGGTGTGGTAATTACTGAAATGGGTTGCAAAAGCATTGACATACAGGATTTTTTCGCCTGTTTCAGGATGTGTACGCACCACGGGATGCTCTGCATCGGGATACTGTGCTTTGAGTGCCAAACGTTTTTCAATGGGCATGGCTGCACCAAAACTCGCCTCAATACTGTGATAGGCACGTAAATCTGCAATTTTGGTTTTAATTTCTTCAGGCAAATTTTCATAAGCCATCACCATATTGGTCCACATGGTATCACCACCGACAGTTGGGCATTCCACACAGCGCAGCACTGCCCCCATAGGTGGAATCTTGCGCCAGCTCGCGTCGCTGTGCCATGAATTTTCATAGCGATCAATCGGGCTGTCTGGGCTTTTATAAATCTGTACCAAACCCGGATGATCAGGATGACTACCTACGGCTGGATGGTCTTCCAATTGTCCAAAACGCTCAGCAAAAGCCACATGCTCTGCACGGGTAATATCTTGATTTCTCAAAAATAGAACACGATGTTTCAGCAGATTTGAACGAATTTCAGAAAATAAAGCATCATCGTGAATGGCATCAGCCAGATTAACGCCATGTAATTCTGCGCCAATACTGCAGGTTAATTGTTCAACTTGCATAAGAAATCCTTTTCAATCACAAATTTAAATCACAAAAATAGACGAGCCTGTTGTTTTACGTGCTTCAAGGTCACGATGTGCCTGAACTGCATCCTTGAGTTCATAGCGTTGGTTGATTTCGATTTTGATGCGACCACTCGCCACATGATCAAACAATTCATCTGCAAGTGCTTTTTTCTCAGCAGGATCCGCAATGTAATCTGCCAATGCAGGACGGGTAATGTATAAAGAACCCTTCATTGCCAGTAATACAGGATTAAATTCTGCAATCGGTCCTGAGGCTGTACCCACACATACCATCAGACCACGACGTTTCAATGAATCAAGCGATGACATGAAAGTATCTTTACCAACACTGTCAAATACGACATTGACCCCAACGCCATTGGTGAGTTCACGAACACGTTCTGCCACATTTTCATGACTATAATTAATGACATGATCACAACCATGCGCACGGGCAATCGCGGCTTTCTCTTCTGAAGAGGTCGTACCAATTACGGTTAGGCCCAATAATTTCGCCCATTGTGAAACGATAAGCCCTACACCACCTGCTGCGGCATGCAATAAAATGGTATCACCAGCTTTAAAGTCATAAATACGACGCATTAAATAGGCTGAGGTTAAACCACGCATCGTCATTGCTGCGGCTGTTTCACAGGAAATACCTTCTGGTAATTTGATCAGTGCATTGGCAGGCACTAAGCGTTCTTCGCTATATGCACCTAAGGTATTGATAAAACCTGTATAGGTCACACGATCACCTACCGCAAAGTCTGTGACACCCTCACCGAGTTCTTCAATAACTCCTGATGCTTCTACACCCATCCCATTTGGCATTGGAATCGGATAAGTCCCATTACGGAAATAGGTATCTGCATAGTTCAGACCCACCGCCACATGACGCAGACGAACTTCTCCTGCTTTGGGTGATCCAACTTCGACTTGTTCAAGTGTTAAAACGTCTGGTGTTCCGATTTCATGAAAGCGTACTGCTTTGGTCAGTGTCATTGTCCTTTCCCTATTTTGCTTATTTTAAGTGCTCAGTGCATAGAGCAAAACTACAATACTCTGCCTGAATGCCCTTTACATTTCATGACACCTACTTGTCATTTTGCGACATTTAAATTTAAGTATTTCTGATGAGCTCATTGAAAAAAATGCTTTAGTAAAATGACGAAGCTTTAAAAATGAAGTGTGTTATTTGTAAACCCATGCAGTTTAATTTTTGAAATGCATTTATGTTTAAAAAATACTTAGGCTATTTAAGTAAAATCATATAAAAGTCTTCACAATAAATCGTCTCTTTAGAGCTATTTATAAGATTTAATATCAGTTGAATTTTCTTTTAAAATAAACATGAAGATCCGACTACAATACAACACACATACTTTTTAAATGGCTTGAAATTTATTATGACACTCAAACAACTCAAAGCCTTTTTGGTGCTTGCCCGTGTTTTAAATTATGCCAATGCCGCCGATGAACTGTGCTTGAGTCAGTCCGCCTTGAGTTTGACCATTAAAGCTTTAGAAGAAGAATTGGGCGGAAAATTATTTAAACGCACCACCCGTCTGGTCAATCTGACCCCTGAGGGACAATCCTTAATTCCCTATGCCAAAAAATTACTCGCCAATTGGGAAGACATGGAAAAAGATGTCAAACAACGTTTTCAGTTGCATCGTGGCAACTTAAATATCGCCTCCATGCCTTTCGCCACGCATACCGTTTTACCTGCGATTTTGCATGAATTTTCCAAACAACATCCAAATATTAATTTTTCCATTCATGATGTGCCCAATGAAAAAATTATTGAAAAAATTCAAGATGGTATATTTGAAATTGGGATTTGTTTTGAATCGCCATTTCATCATCAACTGGTGTTTGAACCTTTGTTTAAAGAAGACTTTGTCGCCGTTGTTCCCAAAGATCATCCTCTGGCACAACATCCATCCATCAGTATGGCAACGCTGTGTAGTTACCCATTTGTGACTTTACAAAAACCATCCATCATTCGCCATGTAATTGAAGAATGCTGCATACAAAACAACTTGGTTTTGGACTTGAAATTGGAATGTCATCAAATCAGTTCGCTGTCCCATTTTGTTGCCTATGGCATGGGCGTCAGTGCAATTCCACGACATTTTCAGCAATTTATTGATTTAAAAAATAATGTCATCGTTGAAATCACTGAAGGCAATGTACAGCTTAATTTAGGCTTGATGTATAAAAAAGATATGGAACTTTCACATATTTCCGCGCAGTTTATTGAAGTCATCACTGCATATTCATTTTAAAAAAACCGCATGCATTTACACACAGCTCAATCAACTTTGCTGATTAATGAGTTTTGCTCATTAATCCTTTAAATCTTTCAATTTCTCATGTGCTTGCTGCAATGCTAATAATAAGTAAAAGGACATGGAGTCAGCACAATGAATAAAGTGGTTGCCAATGCACACGTTGCTTTAGCAGATTTGGTCAAAGATCAGCAAACCATTGCCGTAGGTGGTTTTGGCTTATGTGGCATTCCTGAGGTTTTAATTGACGCCTTGATGGAAACTGGCGTGACAGGCTTAACCTGTATTTCCAACAATGCAGGTACAGACGGCATAGGCTTAGGAAAATTACTCGCAAGTAAACAGATTAAAAAAATGATTTCATCTTATGTCGGTGAAAACAAAGAATTTGAACGTCAGTTTTTGCAAGGCGAACTTGAAGTTGAACTGACACCACAAGGCACATTAGCCGAAAAACTCCGTGCAGGGGGTGCAGGTATTCCTGCATTTTATACCCAAACAGGCGTTGGTACGCAGATAGCAGAAGGCAAAGAAGTCCGTGAATTTGATGGAAAACCTTATATTTTAGAACCCTCACTCACCGCTGATCTTGCTTTGGTCAAAGCCTATAAAGCGGATAAAGCAGGCAATCTGGTGTTCCGTAAAACTGCACGAAATTTTAATCCTGACTGTGCTATGGCAGGAAAATTCACCATAGTCGAAGTGGAACAGATTGTGGAAATTGGTGAAATCGACCCGGATGATATTCATTTACCCGGTATTTATGTCAACCGAATCGTGCTCAATGCCAACCCTGAAAAGCGCATTGAACAAATGACCTTAAAAGCAGTGGAGGCTTAAGACATGGCTTGGACACGCAATGAAATGGCACAACGTGCCGCACTTGAACTTGAAGATGGTTTTTATGTCAACTTGGGTATTGGTCTGCCGACGTTGGTTGCCAATTATATTCCTGAAGGCATTAATGTGTGGTTACAGTCGGAAAATGGATTACTTGGTATTGATGAATTTCCAACCGCAGAAACGGTGGATGCAGACCTGATCAATGCGGGTAAACAAACTGTAACTGCCCGCCAAGGTGCTTCATTTTTTTCAAGCTCTGAATCTTTTGCCATGATCCGAGGTGGTCATGTCAATATTGCGATTTTAGGCGCAATGGAAGTTTCTGAAACAGGTGACCTTGCCAACTGGATGATTCCCGGCAAAAAAGTCAAAGGCATGGGCGGTGCCATGGACTTGGTGGCAGGTGTTAAAAAAGTAGTGGTTCTGATGGAACACTGCGCCAAAGATGGCAGTCCAAAAATCGTGCCACAATGCACATTACCTTTGACAGGACAAGCCGTCGTGAGTCGAATTATTTCTGACTTGGGCGTGATTGATATTACCCCTCAAGGTTTAAAGCTGATTGAACTTGCCAAAGACGTTAGTCTCGCTGAAATGCAAGCTGCAACAGGTGCAAGTTTAAATATTGAAGATTTAAAAGTGGCTTAAACTTTTAGAAATCATCCGAGGCTCTACCGATCTTATCCCTCTTTTTTAAAGTAGGGATAAATCATATTTTGCTCAATGATTTTCATAACTTTAAAAATAAAATGAATACCGCAAGTTAAATTTCTGATATCGCATTTTGTCCAAGACGAATCACTTTTGCTTTTAAAAAAGTCAGTTCTTCATGCTGATGTGTTACATAAATCATCGGTAAATCAATCTCATCTTGTATTTTTTTAAAAAAAGGTAAAATTTGTTGTTTTAAATGCGTATCTAATCCTGTTAAAGGTTCATCCAATAATAACAACTCTGGCGATGATAATAATGCACGCCCAATCGAAACACGCTGCGCTTCCCCACCCGACAATTGATGTGCTTTACGAGTTAATAACTTTTCAATTTCTAATAATTCTACAATCTGTTCAAAGCTAAATTTGCGTTGCGATGCTGTTAAACATTTTTCTGCATAGACTAAATTTTGTTGTACATTCATATGGGGAAATAACAACGCATTTTGAAAAACCAATGCAATTTTTCGTTGATGCATTGCAATATTAATCTTCCTTTCACGGTCAAACAGCGTTTGACCATTAAATTGAATAAAACCCGCACTTGGTTGCAATAAACCCACTAAACACTTTAGAAAGGTACTTTTTCCACTGCCTGAAGCACCGACAATACCTAGTAGCTTGGTGTGTTGTTCCAGTTTAATTTTCAAGTGAAAATCAGCATATTGATATTCAAAATCACAACGCAACATAAACTCAGCCTTTTAGTTTTTGTTGATATTTTTGTAAAATAAAATAATTCGCAATCAAAGCACTCAATGCTAAAACTAATGACAAAACCACTAAACGGATCGCCATTTGTTCACCTTCCGCTTGTTGTAAAAAAGAATAAATCGCTATCGGAATGGTTCTGGTTTCATCAGGAATATTACCTACAAAAGTAATGGTCGCACCAAACTCGCCTAAACTACGACTAAAACATAAAATGCTGCCAATCACGATACCCGGTAATGCTAAAGGTAAACTAACCGTTAAAAATACTCTTTTTGGACTTGCACCCAAACTACCTGCAATCTGTTCAAACTGTTGATTAATCAATTGAAAAGATAAACGTATCGGTTGCACCATTAATGGAAAAGCCACAATCATTGAAGCTAAAACAGCACCTTTCCAATTAAAAGCAAGCTCAAAACCGATTTGATGTAAATAGCGCCCAATCCAACCATGTTGACCAAATAAAACCAATAATAAATAACCCAATACAACAGGTGGTAATACCATTGGCAACTGTAACAACGCCTCAACGATAAACTTTAATTTAAAATCATAACGCGCTAAATACCATGCCAAAGCCACCGCAAAAGGCAAACAAAATAGCGTAGCAAATAGAGCAACTTTGGCAGAAAGATAAAGTGCGCTGAGTTCTTCTGGGCTTAATATCATCATCATTTGCGCTATTTATTGGCTTAGGCTAAATCCGTATTTCTTAAATATCATTTTTGCTCGGATATTGGTTTTAACAAATTTTTCAAATTGGCGTGCTTCAACATTTTTTACACCTTGTTGTGTCAGCGCAAGAGGATAAATAATGGCATGATGTGAATCTTGCGGTAAAGTCCCAATAACTTTCACTTTAGAACTAATCAAAGCATCTGTTTTATAAACAATTCCCACATCACACTCACCTCGTTCAACAAAGGTTAATGCAGCACGCACATCATCTGTTCCCACAATACGACCTTTTAAGCTGTCTAACCAATTTAGATAAATCAAACTTTGTTTGGCATATTTTCCTGCAGGTACAGACTCCATCTGTCCAGTACATAATTTCCCTTGAAATGATTGTGCAAAATTAAAATTTGCTTGTGGTTTAAACGTAATCTTTAAATTTTTCGGGCTAATCACAACCAATTGGTTATACAGCAAATCTTGTACATTATTTTCAGCAATGACATTTTTTTGAATTAAATACTTCATCCAATCCACATCTGCGGAAAAGAACAGATCACTTTTCGCTCCTGCTTCTTGCTGTTTTGCCAAAGTAGATGACGCGCCAAAGACAGTGATCACTTTGGTTTTTGGATGAAGGCGCTCATAATTTCTTGCAATTTCAGTCATTGCATTGGTCAAACTTGCAGCCGCATAAACTTTCACAGTATCTGCTTGACTCAGCGAACTCAATGTAAATAAAAGCCCTGTCAGCAATAATTTTTTCATATGTATACTCATATTTATGATGATTGAGCATTTCAGCTCTAAATAAAAATACCTTGCACAATTTGCCCTGCTTTCGGTGTTTGCCCCGCAATAATGCGAACTAAGCAATTGGCTTGCATTAAATTAGTCAACATATGTGACTGCTGTTTAGATAAACTATTTACTGTTAAAGTTGCTTGTTCAAACTGCGCTGTCATTCTTAAAAAACGATCTCTGGCATCTGCTTTTAAATCATGCTTCAACACAGCATTAAACCATTTTAAATCATGGGCTTGACCTTGTAAGGCTTGAATGAGAGTAGCCGTATAAATCTGCATCCCCACATAAACCGCAGCAGGATTTCCCGGTAAACCTAACAGATAGCAAGGTGCTTTTTGTGGGCGTTCTTGTTTTGCAAAAAACATCGGCTTCCCCGGCTTTTGCTTTACTTTCCAAAAAATTTGCTCAAAACCTAAGTTCAATGTGACTGGACGAATAAAATCATAATCACCAACTGACACGCCGCCTGTGGTCAAAATCACATCATGATCTTTTGCTAAATCTTGTAATAATGTTTTGACTGCATGTTCTGTATCAGCAACATGAAAAATTTCGACCTTTTGGTTATTTTGTTGAAACCAAGTTTGAATCAGTGGTGCATTGGCATCAAAAATTTTACCCGATGCTAAATCTTCAACATTGACAGCAACTTCATCACCTGTAATCACGACTGCAATTTTAGGATATTGAAAAACCCGAACTTGTTGTATACCCGCCATACTCAGCGCGGCAATCGCGCCTACACTGAGTTGTTGCCCTCGCTGTGCGAGGCATTGCCCGACTGCAATTTCTTCCCCTTGATCACGTGTATCTGCATGCAGTTTTAAAGTTTCTGTGAGTTCAATTTTTTGATTTTCAATGATTTTAATAATTTCTTGTCGTGCAATTGTTGTCGTACCTTCGGGTATTTGAGCACCTGTAAAAATACGTATTGCTTGACCTTGTTTTAACTGAAGCTCACTGCATTGACCTGCTTTAATTTCACCTAAAAGTTCAAATTGACAACCTATTTCAACCGTACCATTTGAACAAAGTGCGTAACCATCTACTGCACTTTGCGCAAACAAAGGCAAATCTATACTTGAATAGAGATCTTCAGCTAAGTAACGATTCAGTGCTGAATGAAGTGCTAATTGTTCTATTGCTAAAGCTTGAGTATGACTTGAAATCAATGCCAAAGCTTGCTCAATACTGATCAAACCTGACTCTGCACCACATGCTGACATTATTGATAACCTCCTGCATGTGGAATATTTTTTTGTACATCAAATAAATGCACCAAGGCAGGTAAAATTGCGGTCAATGACTCTTTCGCGCCCTGACGACTTCCCGGCAAGGTAATCACTAAACTTTGTTCAATATAACCTGCGACACCCCGACTTAAAGCAGCATAAGGCGTACGACGTTGCCCAAAACTACGTGAAGCTTCCATTAAACCCGGAATTTCACGTTTTAATAAAGGTTGCAAGGTTTCTACTGTCAAATCTTTCGGTCCTAGACCTGTGCCACCTACTGTTAAAATCAAAGGATATTGATTTTTTTGCTGTTCAATCAGTGCCAATAATTGTTCTGGTGAGTCTGGAATAACTTGATAATGAATCTGGCTAAAATTGGCTTCTTCTAAAATTTCTAAAACATTTTGCCCTGCTGTATCTGGTTTTTTCCCTGATGCGACAGTATCAGAAAGCACAATAATTGAAGCAGACAAAGACTCCTTCAATACACGAGTAAAATGCGATTTTCCACCTTTCTTTTTCTGTAATTTACACTGGTCTAAACATAAGTCTTCAGGTTCACAGTGTGGTTTTAACATATCGTACAGTGTCAAACCTGCCAAACTGACCGCGGTCAAAGCCTCCATCTCAACCCCTGTAGGACCAATCGTTTCAACTGTTGCAATAATTTCCACATGCTTTTCATGCAGTTCAAAATCGACATCAGCGCGATAAATCGGTAAAGGATGGCAAAGTGGAATCAGTTCATCTGTACGTTTTGCCGCAAGAATTCCTGCAATACGTGCTGTTTTTAAAGCATCACCTTTTTCTGTGTTTCCCTGTCTTAATAATTCAATACAATGCGGTGGTGCATGCAAAATCCCTGTTGCAATTGCGATGCGATAACTCTCAGCCTTCATACCCACATTTTTCATTTATTTATCCGTACTTTTATTTGGTTTACATATATGCTGTTTTTAGATTGTTGATCTACATTCATCCATGTTCATGATGTGAATGTGCTTGATGTTGATGTTGATGTTGATGTTGATGAGTTTGCTGCTCATCATAGTCTTTGCGAATACAACAACCTGAAACAAACTGATGGGTACCATCTGTATAAAATTCTTCTTTCCATACAGGCACTTCGTGTTTAACACGTTCGACTGCTTCTTCACAAGCGGCAAAAGCTTCACGACGATGCGCTGCATAAGCAATTGCAATAATGGCTTTTTCTCCAATTGCCAAATACCCAACTCGATGAATTACCCTGACATATTCCACTTGATATTTGATTTGAATATCCAGCTCAATTTGTCGAATCATCTTCTCTGCAATCGGTGCATATGCTGTGTACTTTAAAGCCTCTACACTACGTCCTTCATGGTGATTTCGCACTGTCCCAATAAAAATACCGATTCCACCGCAACGGGGAAATTGCTCAATCACTGCAAAATCATTCATATCTAGCGGTGTATTTTGAATACGAGCAAAAGTCATTTCATCCTCCTGCGACAGGTGACAACAGCACTAAAGTACAATCTCGCTCTAGCAAGGCTTGACGTGCGATCATCTCATCACCAATTGCACATGCACATTTTTGAATCGCTTGTTCTGCTTGAGGGTACTGGCGAATCACTTCATCAAGTACCTGTTCTACTTGAAGTGATTGTTTCGTCTTCATATCTATCATTAATGCGCTAGGTAAAAACTGAGTCACTGCACCATAAGCTTCGATTTGAACTTTGATCATCACTAATTTATCCCCCTAACATATGCATGGTAATTTTACGTGATTGTTGTTTTGCCTGAATTTCATGAAAACCTGCTGCTTTATGCCAAATATACTGTTGAATCTTTTGCGTTAATTCTGCTGTCGCCTGTATGGTTGGCTTATGTCGCCAAGTTGAAATTTCATCTTTTAATGACAAGCCATGAATTGCAAACAAACAATTATAAAGTTCACCATTTGCAGTCAAACGAATACGATCACAAGCACCGCAAAATGAATGACTAATGGTTGAAATAATTCCAATGACATAGTTTGAATCTAAATGATAATAACGTGCAGGTTCATGATTTTGAGGAATTGCATCTATTCGATATTTTTCAGCCACCACATTTAATATGTCTTGTTCTGTGACTACTTCATGGCGATGCCATTTTGCATCACCATCCAAAGGCATATATTCAATGAACCGTAGCATGATCTGTTTTTGCTGTGCCCATTCAATCAAGGGCAAAATTTGTGAGTCATTGATCCCTTTCATCAACACAGTATTGATTTTAACTTTTAGCCCAACGTCTAAAGCTTGCTCAACTCCTGCAAGTACAGGTGCTAAACTACTTTTCGTCATCTGCTGAAACTGTGTTGCATCTAGACTATCTAGGCTGATATTAATATCATCCAAACCTGCATTTTTAAGTGCTTGTGCATATTTTTTGAGATAATGCGCATTACTTGTCATCGCAACACGTTTTAAGCCTTGCGACTTTAACTGTTGTAATTGTTGAATAAAATGAACAATTCCTTGACGCATCAGCGGCTCGCCGCCTGTAAGACGAATATGCTCTATTCCGCCTTGTACCATCAATTCACAAAACTGATATAAAGACTCAAAATCCAAAAGATGCTTTTTATTCATCCATTCAGGATGTTCAGGCATGCAATACTGACATTTAAAATTACAACGATCAGTAACTGAAATTCTCAGTTTTCTTTTTTCTCTTCCGAATTGGTCCACCCAAATGGAGTTCATCCTTTGCATGAGCAATTTCTCCAATCCTGATTTTCAAAATGATTCGTATGTTCAACTCAAATTAAACGACGAAAGTTGTTGATATTGTTTCAATTCATCCATTGAATTGAGACTATGTACATAATTGTCAGCTTGTTCTATACAAAGTGCTTTGCCATTCAGCAACTTAAAACTCTGCTTCAAACTACCTTGCTGTTGTTGCATTTGTTTTTTGAGCACTGGCAACGCTTCACGCTTCATTAAACAAAACGGATATAAAGCATCTTGATTAAACTGCACATACACCACAGCACTATTGCTAGACTGCTCAAGTCGTAAATGAAGTTTTTGCAAAATATCTATTGGAATCTGTGTAATATCACACGGAATAAACAATACATAATCTGCTGTTGTATATTGCCAAGCACTTATCATGCCAATCAATGGTCCTAAAAAACCTGTGCATTCATCTGTAAAACACGCAATATTTTTATCAATTTTTTGATATTCCTCATCATCCCGATGACTATTCACCCAAATTTTGGCAACATCTTGCCGAAAATGCTGACAGATTTTTTCTAACTGGATTTGCCCATCAAAATTCATTAATAACTTATTTTTCCCTTGCATGCGTCGAGCTTGACCACCCGCCAAGATCACTAAATCGGTTTGAGGAAAATCATTTTTCAACATTGATTTTATTTCATTATTAATATTTTTTAACATTTAAAATCAACCCTCTACGGCTAAGTCAAATGAGGCAGTTGGGTATAGACTGAAAACCGCTGTTCACGACAAAAACTTGCTAACGTTAAGCCTGCTTGTTGAGCCAAATCAATCGCTAAACTACTAGGTGCAGAAATGGTGGCAAGCATGGCAATATTGAATTGCACACATTTTCGAATTAATTCATAACTGGCACGGCTGCTCATCAGTACAAAACCTTGTGTAACATCAATCTCATGTTTTGCCATATAACCCAAAAGCTTATCTAAAGCATTATGGCGACCAACATCTTCGCATAATGCAATAACGATACCATCTTCCACCCATGCGGCGGCATGTGCTGCACCTGTTAAGCTGCCAAGTACTTGTTTATCATTAAATTGACCAATTGCAGACTCAATTTCGCCGAGCCATTTTTTATTAAATGGCGTATTCACAACAGCTCCAAGCTGCAATTGTTGTAAACTTTCAATACCACATAAACCACAACCACTTCGCCCAGTCATATTACGGCGCTGCTGTTTTAATAAAGCAAAGGCACGTGCAGAAATTGTCATTTCGATGCTAACCCCCTCCTGATGCTGCTGTATTTCGATTGCATATAACGCACTTAGGTCAGAAATAATTCCTTCTGACAGGCTAAAACCAATTGCAAACTCGGTTAAATTTACTGCGGTCATCATCATCACAACATGACTAATTCCGTTATAAACCAATGCCACTGCAACTTCTTGAAAAATATGTTCTTGTTTATGAAATACTTGTTGGTCACGATATTGCACCACACAATGCAATTGTGCTGCCATCAACTGTTCTGACGGTTGTAATACGGCTTGCCCATGCATCTCATCACTCAATATCTGCATATCAACTCTCCAATGCGGCTGGCTCTAAATTAGTTGAATCCGTTGGTGCAGAAGTTGGATGTAAAATCACTGGAATATTTTTTGAAGCAGGGATTTTGGCACGTTGATCATGGCTACTCAAAGCCACTAAAGGATTCGTTTCAGGATAATATGCACCCAAACACCCACGGGGAATATCATAGGAAACTATTCTGAACTGGTGGACGATACGCTTTACACCATCAGAAAAAATACTCTCAATATCAACATATTGATCTGCAACCAATCCAGCCTCTGCAATATCCAGTTCATTCATAAACAATACGCGTCGCAATCCGAACACACCACGATAACGATCATCAAGCCCATATAAAGTTGTGTTGTATTGATCATGAGAACGCATGGTCATGAGGGTATAGACTTTTTGTTGTTGATATTGCGCACTAAATTGATGCTCGGTATCTTCATACACCGCTTTTAATGGCGTGATCATAAATTGGGCTTTACCCGTTTGCGTACGCCAATGATGAATATTTGCAGGATGCTCCAAATGGAATCCACCAGGTTGATACACTCTTTGATTAAAATCTTTAAAATCATCAAAAACTTCTGCAATCGCATCACGTATACGATCATAACTTTCAATATACCAACGCCATTTTATGCTACTGTTCGCTAAGACTTTTTCAGCCAAACGCGCCACGATATCAGGCTCTGAAAGTAACATTTCTGAAGCAGGCTCATTACGCCCTGCGGATAAATGTACATTACTCATCGAATCTTCAACTGAAATCGATTGCTGACCATGTACTTGTAGGTCTAGCTCAGTACGTCCCAGACATGGCAGAATTAATGCCTCTTGACCACAGGTTAAATGGCTTCGATTTAACTTAGTTGCTACATGTGCGGTCAGTTCGCACTGCTTCAGTGCATAATACGTATAGTGTGTATCTGGGGTTGCTTCAGAAAAATTTCCTCCCATCGCAAAAAAGACTTTAATGCGTTTTTCTGCCATGGCTTTAATACTTTCTACCACGCCTAAACCATGTTTACGTGGAAATGGTGTTGCAAAAACTTGCTCTAATCGATCTAACAAAGCATCTGAAGGATGCTCATTGATCCCCATTGTACGATCACCTTGCACATTACTATGACCACGTACAGGACATGCTCCAGCACCTTGACGTCCAATATGACCACGACTCAGTAATAAATTACTTAACATATGGATATTGGCAACCCCATGACGATGCTGTGTCATCCCCATTCCCCAACAAAAGATAACGCGTTTGGCATCTTTAAACATCTGTGCGAGTTGCAGTAATTCTGGCTCAGTGAGACCCGTATGTGCATGAATATCTTGCCATGCAGTTGCAGCAACTTCTTGTAAAATATCATCAAAATATGCAGTATTTTGGACAATAAAAGCCTCATCAAAAATAGTCGCTTGTCCCGATTTTTTTGCTTCTTGATCCCACTCATACAAATGCTTAAACATTCCCACTAAAACCGCATAATCCCCTCCAATCTTTGGCTGAAAATAATTACGACTGATCGGGGTACTGCCATTGGTGATCATTTCCAATTTATTTTGCGGATCTTGAAAACGCTGTAAGCCTCTTTCTTTCAAAGGATTAATTGAAATAATATTCACACCACGTTTATAAGCAGCACTCAAAGTGCTTAACATTCGTGGATGGTTCGTGCCTGGATTTTGCCCAAAGATAAATATTGCATCTGTATGTTCAAAATCTTCTAGAGTCACAGTACCTTTACCCAGACCAATGGTATCGCCTAAACCAACACTGGTGGCTTCATGGCACATATTGGAGCAGTCTGGAAAGTTATTGGTTCCAAAACTTCGCACAAAAAGCTGATATAAAAAAGCGGCTTCATTACTGGTACGCCCTGATGTATAAAATGTGGCTTGGTCTGGATGCGCTAAAGCATTTAGTTTTTTTGCGACAAGTTCAAATGCAGCGTCCCAACTGATGGGTACATAATGGTCTGTCTTAGCGTCATAGTACATAGGTTCAGTCAAACGACCTTGTGATTCTAAAAAATAATCACTTTGTTGCTTTAACCATGACACTGAATGTCCAGCAAAAAACTGAGCATCAACACGTTTACTGGTGGCTTCAAAAGCGATTGCTTTTGCACCATTTTCACAAAAGTTAAAGGTATGCGTATGTTTTTGCTCTGGCCACGCACACCCCGGACAATCAAATCCAGTGGGTTGGTTGGCATTCAATAAAGTAATCGCCCCTCTTGTGACCACTGCTTGCTTTTTCAAGTTACGCGCAACACTCAGTAAAGCCCCCCAACCACCTGCAGCATGATGATAAGGCTCAATTTTAGAATAGACTCTAACTTTAGTACTTTCACTGATTTGCTCATCATGTTGCATCATAACTTTCCCTGTTTAATTTTGTTTTAACTGATGAATTTAACAACTACCTATTTTCTATGCAGACCATAACTCAATAAAAAATCATCTGAACTTTGCTTGATTCTATCCATAAATACTGAGCAAAATTTATCTGACTACAAAATACCCACCAAAAGCGATGATCATCAATGGTTAAAAATACCTTTCTGAGTTTTTTATGTGAAAAATTTATTATTTTTATAGTTTCATATACTTAAATAAAATCTAGGCTTTATAGTCAAATAAAGCCTAGACCATCGTCAAAGATTAATTTTCTATCAAATACTATTTTTCAGGTTGCCCAATACAATCACCATAAAAACAAATGCGTTGTGTGTAGTTATAACGCGCAGGCGCTTCAACAACACCCACTCGTTTGGCATATTGTTGCCATTGTTTACTCATTTTCGTCACTTGTTCAGGAAACTGTTGTGCCACATCAACTTTCATTGCAGGGTCAGTATCACGGTTAAAAAGCTGCCATGAGCCTGTTCCATAAGGTTTTGCTTGTTCAAGCAACACCCAGTTACGATCATGTATCACTTTACGGTTATTAAACTCCCAATTAAGTGTCCGATTTTTTAACTGCTTATTTTTAAAAATATTTGCAAATGAAACACCCTCAAATTTTAAACTTTTATCCTGCTGTACATGACGAATACCTGCATAATCTAGAACTGTAGGTACAAAATCCATAACATGCAGATTTTCATTTTTCATAATACCTGCTGGAATTTTCTTTGGATAACTCATAATCGCAGGGACATGAATTCCACCATCAGCTAAAAACCCTTTGGTATATGGATATGGTGTCGCTGCAACTTGTGCCCATTGTGGACCCAACGCGATATATGAACCTTTACGTCCCATATTTTCAAGTGAATTATCAAATGAAGAGTTTACCCATGCCATAAAACCGTCACTTTCATCTAGTCCTTGAATATCAGAAACTTCAGGTCCATTATCAGAAATAAACAATACAATTGTATTATCTAACTCATTCTTTTCTTTAAGATAGTTTAATATTTTTCCAATATTTGCATCCATGTTGTCAATCATGGCTGCATAAACTTGCATCGCTTTTGTTTCACGTGCTTGTTGCTCGGCTGTTAAGGCTTCCCAAGGCTTTAATTGTTGCTCAAAAGGATTATTAGCCTGAGTATTTTGAGGAATGATACCCTGTTGTTTTAAACGTGCTAAACGATTTTGACGAATCGCTTCATAGCCATCTTTATATTGACCTTTATATTTTTCAATATATTGATCTGGAGCTTGTAGTGGCCAATGTGCAGAAGTTAATGCTAAATAGGCAAAAAATGGTTTTTCTTTATCACGTGATGTTTCCAAAAAATTCAACATTTTATTGGTATAATAATCTGTAGAATAAAAATCATTGGGTAAACTCACCTTTTTTCCATTTTCTAAATAAATCGGATCATAATTCAGTAAAAGTGGAGTTTCATCAAAATGCCCAGCGCCACCTTGTAATAAAACAAATGACTGATCAAAACCACGTGCAGACGGAATTAATTCTGGTTTTTTACCTAAATGCCATTTACCACTCATAAAAGATTGATAACCATTTTGATGTAAAATTTCTGCTAATGTTGCAGCTTTATGATTCAAAACTCCCTGATAACCTTCATTCCCCTCATGCTCAGGCTGCAAGAGTTCAGCCATTGTCCCCATTCCAACTTGATGATTATCTTGACCTGTCAGCAACATTGAACGTGTCACTGAACAAGTTGGACCAGAATAAAAGTTTGAAAGTGTTGCACCTTGTTGTGCTAATTTTTGCAAATTTGGGGTTTGAATCTCACTACCAAAAGGCTGAATATCAGAAAATCCAACATCATCCGCCACAATCAAGAGAACATTTGGTTTTTTTGCAAGGGCAAAAGGTGAGCACATCAAAACTGAGACCAATAGCGCACCATATTTTTTTACTTTCATTCATCATTCCTTTGAATATAGACCGATTTAAAACTTAAATTGCGTTGTCACACTTAAATAGTTATTGGTTTTTCCACCTGTTTCCTTTAATGCTTGCGCTGCATCAACATTGGAAAATAAAAGATTAAAATTCAGATTACGGTTATATTGATAATCCAGTTCTACCTCAGTAATGCCTGCAATCTCTTTAGATTTGGTTTGATCATGTTCATTCCATGCAATACCAGAAGGTGCATGATAAATTGCATCATTATTTTTGTGTTTTTTCAGTACGCCATAAGACGTTTTCAAATTCATATTTGGCAAGAGATCCAAAGCAAATGTTGGCTTGATAAATATCGCATTCATTAAGCCAAATTCTGCTGCACCACTAAATAATGCAGTACGTGGAAATGGAGACTCGAAAGTCTTTAGGCGCTGATCTTGTAAGTCATTATCCCCACTAAACAGCATGCTTTGTAGAGATAAATGAGGATTGAGTTTTTGCTCAAAGTGATAGCCGACTTGAGAAAAAGCAGCATAGGCACGAATATTTTTATCGCCATAATCACCAAACTGGCGGATATACTCAAAATCATAATCAATATTTTCTTTTTGCCCAAATACACGAGCACCTATACTTTTTCGGTTCTGTACATCTGCACCATCAGTAAAAATACGCTGATCATGATGCATATCAAAATAGTACAGATCTAATTTTGCTTGGTTTGTAGGTTGCTCTAATATTTTACTATTAAAATAAATACCTTTTAACTCTCGACTCTCATCTGTTTTATCGTCAAAAGAACCTCTTTGAAATTTAACAGGCTTAACATCAAACACATCAATTTTTATCTGATCTCGATAGTTAAACCACGTTGCTAAACCATCATAATTATATTGAACATTACTACCATCACGTGTGGAAACAAGAATTTTACTTCCTAATGGCATCACAAAACGTCCAGGTCTCAATGTCAATTGAAGATTTTCTGTGATTGGTAGTCTATAATCGACAAAAAATTGTTGAATATCAAAAGCATCATAATTTGCTGGTGTAGGTACTTCTGCATCAAATGCCCAATTATCACCCAGTTCTAAAAACATTCTAAAGTTTTGTTGTAGATGTAAATCACCAAATAATCGCAAACGCTGTGCAACTGATTCATTACGGTCTTGAGGCGTTAAATTTGCTGTAGCATGATTTAAATATTCATACATCCAGCGAGCTTCCCCACCCAATGTGATATAGTTTTCAGCATCATTTCCTAAAGGTATATAGTTCAAACGCTCATTCCAAGTGCCTTGTCTATTTTCACTTTTACTTAAATAAAAATAATCATTATTCCAAGCCAAAAAACGAGGACCACCTAAATCTTTTGGAATCTCAACGATTGGAATATGATCTTCAGCATAAACATGTGTAATACATGAAAATAAAGAAATCACTGCTAAAACTTTCATTTTCATTGTGACAACATCCTTGTCATTTTTCACTTTAATTAATATATTAACTAAAATCAAGTGCCTTATTTAAACGATTAAAATAAACAAGGTTCATCTATACAGATCAACCTTGTTTTAATGCCTATGATTTATCAATATTCATATTAATGTTGTGAAGGTGTTTTATGCTCTTCACTTTCTAATGTTGGCGTACTATCAAAGAAGTTCCACGGCTTTAACATGGTATAAACCCATTCTGTTGGCATAATTGGCCATTCTTCTGCACGTGCAACATGCGTCGTTCCTGTGGTCATCCACACAACTAAGTCTTTGTTTTTAATATTGTCATTATTTGCAATAAACTGCCCTAAACCCGTAT
Source organism: Acinetobacter sichuanensis (assembly GCF_003024515.2). Taxonomy (GTDB): domain Bacteria; phylum Pseudomonadota; class Gammaproteobacteria; order Pseudomonadales; family Moraxellaceae; genus Acinetobacter; species Acinetobacter sichuanensis. The sequence continues at coordinate 270,336 of NZ_PYIX02000001.1, read as the reverse complement.
CACGATCTGAACGATTTGAGTATTTACCTTCAGGAAATTTCTCATTTTCATCACGTTTAGTGACCCAAATTTGTTTATCCATAAAACTTAAACGCTTAAATAGCCATTCATCCGCAGCAAAATTTGCCCCTTTCGCAATAGGATGCGTACCTCCTGCAAATGGAATAACTTGATAAGACACAGGATTACCCAGTTTATTTTCTTTGTTGGCATTGCTTAATAAGCGAATCGTAGATGGATCAAACTTTTGTACTGCTTCCTTTTCAGTATCAACTGTTCTCTCCTTAACTTCCATTGCGCTAGTGCGTGGTCCACCACGCGTATTTTTTACGACCACTGGATCCATCTCGACAAAATTATTATTTTCGCCATCGACATCTAGATCTAAACGGAAGTTATAAATATGTTGGTGCGTTGTCCCTACTATATTGTGATCAATTAACGTTCCATAACGTGTATCTTCTTTAGCAGTTGCGTCATGCATCGTTTTCGCTTGTACACCTTTTACTGCTTCAATACCTGTTGCACCTGCATTAATTCCAATAATCCCGTTATTATTAAAAACCCAATCAAAAATATAATCATAGTTTCCAACTGTACTAATCCAACGCACCACCAATTCACGGCGCTCAGCACTAATATTCGGCTGATTCATTTCTTGATGTTTAAATTCAGGACCAGCATAACGTTCAAAAATTGCAATGGCATTTGGAATAACACGCGGTTGACCTGTATAGTCAGCAATCACAGCATCTAAAAGAACAGCATTATTGGGTGCATCCACACCCTTTTCAATCGATGACGTTAAAGTTCCCATGCCATATTCACCCGAATCTAAATAGGATTTAAAGTACCATCCCATATCAGGATCGCCATAAGGCACAACCATCCCACCTAAATTCCCCTCATACATGACTTTACGTTTGACGCCTTTGTCCTTATAAGTTGCTGTTGAAATTTGCAAACCTACACGTGAGTCTAAACCTACATGAAAACACCATGGTCCCCAATGAATCGTTTGCCCAGTAATCGAGAAATTTTTACCATCAGGTTCTGTGACATTTAATGCTTTAAATTGTTTTTGGTTTTTAATGGCAATTGGGTTTGGCTGCATAGGTACAGGAATAATCGAACCTTCCTCTAGCTTTACAATTTTCTTATTTTCTAAATCAACCACAGCCACTAAGTTTTCAATCGGATGCGCCCAATAGTTGCCATCACCTGTATCTAAATACGATACGACTTTTAAGACGTTTAACTCACGATCTAAACCATCTTTGCCACCAAAAAAACCCACAGTCAGCGGCGTCGTCACCACTTTGGAAACATCCTGAATTCCACGTTTTGCTAAGGCTTTTTTATAGGCTGCATCTTTAGTCACAATTTCTTGTACTGCAACCATGTCATCATATAAAACCATACCATGTGTATTTTCAAGCACATTCCATTGTGTGACTTGCTTTGTTTTCAAATCCACAGCACCTTCAATCACTTGTTTACCTTTAAGCAAGGTAAAAATAGCAACACGGTCTTCGTCATATGCTTTATGATTTAAAAATGCATCCCAAACTTTTGATTTTTCAGGTTCTTTTAATTTAATTTCTGAAAATCGCATATTATTATATGCATATTTAGATTGTTTAATCGCTTCAAAGCTTTGTGAAATTTCTTGTGAAGTTAAACCATTTAACGGATGTGGTGCTGCCTCGACTTTAAATGTTTGATCTAAACCTGACTGAAAAATTTCTGTAGCAAACTCCTTACTGACAATCGGTTTACCTTCTTTGATCAGCAACGGAACACTCACTTTTAACGGTTTTCCATTGACTAAAACAATATCAGAATTCGGTTTTGCTCGAACAATTAAGGAGCCTTTAGAAATGGTATAACTATTTGTAAATTCATCTTTTTGTACATCGGCACCAAAATCTGTCATATTTTGATAAAGCGGTACCATTTCAGCAGCTTGTCCATGTGCTAAAACGTGTTGATTCATACTCAATAATGCTGTAGCAACAGCTAAATTTACACCTAACCATTTTTTTAATGATCGCGTGATTGCATTATATTGCATTGTCTTATATCCATTTAAACAAACTTATACAGTTAAATTAAATGAATCAAGCTGAGAATAAATCATCCTTGAGAATGATTTATCTCAAAAAATTACAGAGTAATTCTTGTCTACTTTTTACATTGGTTTTTTGATAAATATGTTGAATATGCGTTTTGACTGTTGCCAAACTACAGTTTAATTTTTCAGCAATCAAACCACTTTCTAAACCATTAAATAACTCTTCTAAAACGACAATCTCTTTTTTAGTTAAATTAAATTTTTCCATAAAAAAATGTTTATCGACTGTATCCATATGATGCTGAAAATATTTTTCAGATAAAAAATAGAAAGATTTCAATATTTTTTTATCTTGCTCTGTAAATTTTTTTTGATTATTTTCTCGCACAATACTTAAACCAGCGATTGGCTCACCATTACGCTTTCTAAAAAATATTTCTGCGGTATCTACAATATCCCAACGTTGCATAAAATCTAAATATTCTTCATTTGACTCATGCTCACCTAAAAACTCAACATGTGTATGATGGTCTGAATAAAAATGACGAAAACATACAGGGTCTTGTTGTATTTTTTTTCCGAGATATTCATCTAAAGAGTTTTTGGAAATATTAAATAAATGATAATTATGTGTGTGGTTAATATTATCAATTGAATATAATAAATAACCATCTATATCTAAAACACGTTGAACTTGTTCAACAAAGTTCTCACCAAACTGTGTTAAAAACTGCTGATTGAGCATAAATTTCCTTCCTTTTTAGAAAATTTATTAAGACCAATGGGGCGAAAAAAGCCTTTTGCATCCTGCAAAAGGCGATTTATTCTCGCTATTTTGTAATATGAATCGCTTGTTTTTTCGTGAACAATAATAACCCACTCAAACCAAATGAATAACCCAAACCTGATAATTTCCAACCACCAAATGGTGCAGCAGGTGATAAATCTGAGTGGCTATTGATCCATACGGTTCCTGTTTCAAGTCGACTGGAAATCTGCTGCGCTTGCTCAAGATCTTTTGACCAAACTGAGCCACCTAAACCAAAAGATGTATGATTCGCTGCATAAATTGCATCTTCAACTTGGCTAAATTTCACAATTGGCAACACAGGACCAAACTGTTCTTCATCAACTAAGGCAATGCCTGCATTGACATTGGTCACTAAAGTTGGACGAATATAATAGCCTTTTTCAGTTTCTTGATTTTGTTGGGTAATAATTTCTCCACCTTGTGCCACAGCATCATCAATTAAAGATTTTACTTTTTGATATTGCATACGGTTTTGAATAGGTCCAAAAGTTGTATTTTCATCTAGACCATCACCCACGACTTGTGCATCTGCAAGTTCTGCCAATTTTTGGGTCAATTGATCATACACATCTTCATGTACATACAAACGTTTTAATGCAGCACACGTTTGTCCCATATTCAAAAATGCAGAACCAAAAATACGTGGTGCAATTTCATTCACATCCACATCATTTAATACAATACCAATATCATTTCCACCCAACTCAAGTACGACGCCTTTGAGCGATGCAACTGAATGACTTAGAATACTTTGTCCTGTTCGTGTTGAACCCGTAAATGTGACTTTTGCAACATCTGGATGCTCACTTAACGCCTGCCCAACGCCCCCTTGACCTAAGACAATATTACACACACCTTGTGGTAAATGACGATTCATGATCTCGATGAGTTTAATGGTACTCAGTGGCGTATATTCTGATGGTTTATTGACAATACAATTTTTCGCTTTTAATGCAGGAAATAAATGCCAAATCACAATCATAAAAGGCCAATTCCACGGTGTAATGGAGGCAATCACACCCAATGGTCGGTTAAATACTTGTATGGTTTTGCCACTTGGATCATCTATTGTTTCTACAGGAATATTCAAGCTTAAAATATATTCGATCCAGTTTGCACCTGCTTCTACTTCAAACTGTGCCAAAGCTAAAGGTTTACCTTGTTCCAAAGTAATTAAACGTGCAATTTCACTTTGTTCATGACGAATATCCGCCACAATTTTTGTGAAAATTGTATTTATTTCTTCATCTGAAATAAATTGCCATGTTTTAAATGCTTGAGCAGCTGCTTGAATTGCTTGGTTTACCTGTTCGACTGAAGCACTTGCCACTGTTGCAATAACCTGTTCATTTGCAGGATTTAATACCTCGAAAGTATCCGCAGCTCCTTGCACTTGTATCCCATTGATGAGCATATTTGTATTCATTACGATTCGTCCTTTGTCTTTTATCATTCATGATTTTATCGATGATATTTTTTGCACCAGTCATCCTTAAGGATGATTTTAAGCTAAAGATCTATTTATTTATCTCATAATATTTAATTTCATAACATATATCTCATAGCACTTCACTTAAGTACGTTGCATTAACAAATCAACGCCTTTTTCTGCAACAGCAATGGTCGGTGCATTGGTATTTCCACTTGGAATTGATGGAAATACAGAACAATCTATTACGCATAGATTTTCTATACCATGCACTTTTAACTGAAGATCAACCACAGAATAACGTTGATCAGTCCCCATGCGGCATGTTCCAACAGGATGATAAGTTGTTTTACATGTGCCACGAATGAACTCAATCAATGCTTGATCATTCTGATGAGAACTTTGAGGAGGTGAAAATACCTGATCCAACAAAGGTTCAAAAGATGGCATTTTTAATAGTGCTAAACCAAATTTTGTTGCACGAAGCATACCTTGAATATCATCAGGATGACTCAGTAAGTTTGCTTGAATTTTCACACTATCATGTGGATTTTTACTTTTTAAGAAAATTTCTCCACGAGATTTTGGACGTAAAAAACAATTTTTCAGGGTAATTCCATGTGTTTTTCCTTTTCCAAGTCCATCAGGATCGTCCCATGTATCTAAGCCCGGCAAAAAATGAGCTTGTACATCTGGTCGACCTTCTTGATGAGTATCAATAAATGCGCCTCCCTCAAGAATATTAGAAGATACAACACCTGTTCGTGTAAATACCCACTGCGCGCCATTTTTTATTTTTTTAAATCCTAAATTTTGCCCATAAAGTGAAATAGGTTGCTTCGTTTCGGCATTAATCGATACATGTAAATGATCATGATAATTTTGCCCGACAGGTAAGTCCTGAATCGTTGTGATTCCCACATCATTTAAATGATTTTTAGGACCAATTCCAGAAAGCATTAAAATCTTAGGTGTACCGATCGATCCTGCACTTAAAACAATCTGTTTACGCGCTTTAAAAATATGTTTTTTACCTGCAATTTCACATTCAATTGCACAGGCTTTTTGATTTTCCACAACGACTTGATGCACTAAAACATTTAATTTAAGCGTTAATTGAGGATGATTCTGTACTAATTTTAAATAGGTTTGCGAAACACTCGCTCTTTCACCATTTTGTGTAGTGGTTTGAAAAAACCCGACACCTTGCTGTTTATGCCCATTAAAATCATTAACATAAGGCAAACCTAACTCTTGACCTGCTTTAATAAAGACTTGAGTAAGCGGATGTCGATAGCGATTTTCACTTACAGACAATGGTCCTGTCGTTCCATGATAAGGCTCAGATAAACTTTCATTTTTTTCTGCTTTTTTAAAGTAAGGTAATAGCGCATTAAAGTCCCAACCTGCACATCCATCTTCTTGAGCCCACGAATCATAATCTTCTTGCTGCCCTCGAATATAAATCATGCCATTGACTGAGCTACTGCCTCCTAATACTTTTCCTTGTGCGCAAGTCATACGACGTTGATGGGTATTTTCATCAGGTTCTGTCGTGTAATCCCATGTTTTTGTTGGAATCACTTCCGAAACACCCGCAGGCATTTTGATGAGAATATTATCATCACTACCACCTGCTTCAAGTAACAGTACACTTCCTTTATTTTCTTGTATTAGACGTGTTGCAACCACACACCCTGCTGAACCCGCACCACATACAATATAATCATATTCTTGCATACATACCATCCAATGTTTCACTTATCATTTTTTCATTAAAGCACTGTTTATTCTGCTGTATTTGATCAATCTCCTCTGTCGCCATGGGTTTTTATACAAAGGAAAAAGATCAATCATTCAGACAATTTATTTTATTGATTTAAAGGAATGACCATGCCATCTTTTCCAACGACAATTTCACCTTTATAAAATGCACCGACATCTTTTTTCCAAACAGCATCGGTTAATTCTGGATCACCTACAGGGACAATATGGCTCAGTACCAGTTTTTTCACTTGTGCTTGAGTTGCAGTTTTTCCAACATCTTGAGGCGTAATATGATGAGCAATCACAGCATCTCTAAAACTTTCATCATATCCCATACGTTTGGCTAAACGACCAATACCATCGCCATGTGCAACTTCATGAACCAAAATATCAGCATTTTTTGCAAACTTGGCAAAAGGTGGGTAATAGTTGGTATCTCCTGAAAATACAAGGTTTTGTTTCTGAGCTGTTTCAAACTTAAAGGCAAATGCCTCGCCCATTTTAAAAGGCTGATGTGGTACTCGTTTGGCTGTTACTTTGACATTTTCATCTTGATATACATCGCCTTCGTCAAACTCATGAACTTTTAAAAACTTATTTAATGGCTCTCGACCTTCATCCTCATAACGTAACTGAATATCGACGTTATAAGCTTTTAAAAGATTTTCTGTCATTTCTTTTGTCCCTTTTGGACCAAAGACTTGAATCTCATGATCTAGACTACTTAGCCAACTGTTCATTAACAAAGCAGGATAATCAAGAATATGATCACTGTGTAAATGCGTAATAAAAATAGCTTTAATATTTTTCAACGGCACTTTTGCTTCTAGTAAGCGATAACTTGCACCATATCCTGCATCAATCACATAAACATCATTCTTTATTTGTATTGCACTTGACTGTGGTAATGACTGTGTTGAATAAAGTGAAGGTCCACCTTTAGTTCCTAACAAAATCAGTTGATCTTGGGCTATCGCCATAGAGCTGAGTAAAAAACCACCGAGTGTTAATGCGCTTAATATCGCATTTTTAACGTTCAACATATCCATGTCCTAATTCAACTATTTTCCATTTTTCAATCGAATGCTATTTATTTAAATATATTAAAAATTGATATGCCTGATTGATACCGAATTAGTTCACATATTTAATAACATTAATGTTAATATATTAACTAAATAATCAACTTTCAACCTTTATTTACATTTAAAGAGATTTAAATTGCCAAAAATATTCCAAAGTCTAAATTATCCTAATTTTAGAAATTACTTTATTGGGCATACTTTATCAACTTTAGGAACATGGATTCAGCAAGTTGCTTTGGCTTGGTTGGTTTATGAACTTACACATTCTGCTGTTCTTCTGGGTCTCATCACATTTTTTGCACTCGCACCGCAACTGGTGATCAGCCCCTTTGTTGGAGCAATGATTGATAAACTGAATAAAAGAAAAGCGCTGATTTTTGTACAAATTCTTTTTTTTATACAAGCATTTCTCTTGGCAATCTGTGCTTATTTTAAATGGCTTGATGCGATCAGTATTTTGGCACTTTCCATGTTTTTAGGTGTACTCAGTGCAATTGATACGCCATTACGCCAATCTTTTATCAGCGATTTAGTTGAAGATAAAAATTATATTGCAAATGCTTTGGCTTTAAATGCCATGATTTTTAATTCATGTCGTTTTATTGGTCCACCTATTGCAGGTTTATTACTGGTCATTGCTGATCCTATTTTGTGCTTTATTTTAAATGCCTTGTCTTATTTTTGCCTCATCATTGCTTTAATGTATATGAAAAATATTCAAGTTGTGAAAGCAAAAGGCTCTATTCAAAGTGTGCTCAAAGAAGGTTATATCTATGTTTTTCATCATGTTGAATATCGATGGATGATGTTATCAATCGCCATTTTAAATTTAACTGCATCAAGTTATGTGGCTATTTTGCCTATTTTTGCAAAAGATTATTTAAATGGCAATGAAACAACTTTGGGCTACTTATGGGGAGCGGCTGGTGTCGGCTCTCTGCTTTCAGCTCTGATCTTAGCCAATACACAAAATGAACAACAAATCAAAAATCGTATTTTTTATAACATGCTACTTTGTGTTTTAGGTCTTATCGCATTAGCACTGATAGATTTAACTTTCTTTTATTATTTTGCTATGTTTTGTTTAGGCTTTGGTATTTCCACCACCAATGTTTCCACAAATATCCTCATTCAACGCCATGCGCCCAGTGAGTTTCGTGGGCGTGTGGTTTCAATTTATACCTCTTTACGCTTTGGATTTGACGCTTTAGGTGGGTTATTGGCAGGCATCCTTGCCACCTATATTGGTGTGAAAAACACCATGTTGATTTTTGCTTTATTATTGGCATTGTTTATTCTTTTTAAATTTTTACACGATAAAAAACCTATGACGACATCATAAAATACCAATAAAATGACTTGATCTTAAAGTTTAATTTTTGACAAGTCATTCAACATGGTCATGAGTTGCTGCATTTTTTCTACCCCATATTGCTCTTGAATTTTTTTATAAGAAGCTTCCATTTTAACGGCTTGCTGCTCAAAGCATGCCTTCCCTTCATCAGTTAAGGTGATCAAATTAATACGCTGATCATTCACATCTTTACGTTTTAATATCAAATCTTGCTCAATCATACGGTTTAAAATCCCCGTTAAGCTTGGTTTTAAAATACATGCAAAATCAGCAAGTTGATTACTCTCCAACTCTTCATATTGATATAAAATACGGATCACTCGCCATTGTTGCTCAGTTAAACCTATTTCATTCAATGCAGGACGAAAATAGGTCATCGTTGCTTCGCGTGCTTGTAACAATGCCAAAGTTAAAGAGGGACGGATCGTTTTCATATCAAACCTAATCATTTATTTTAATAAACATATTAACTTAATTTTGGATCATATTTATATTTTCTTTTGTAGAAGAATGACCATTTTTAAAAAATTTATTCATGCTTCAAACAATTTTACATCATAAATAATGAACAAAATTTTTAATTTAATCTACAAAAAATGGATGATTTTCTTCAGATTAAATCATCCACTTATTTCAGATTATGAGCTAACTCACAAGAATTAGAACTTTTTATTATAGGTTAAGAAAACACGATTTTCCTGAAAATCATTGCCATGATCTACATCATATTTAACATACATATATTGTACACCTAAACCTTTTAATTTTTCTTGCTGAAGATTATAACTTACAATTAAACCAAGCTCAGTTTCTTGGTTTTTACGTCCATCAACCATTTTAATATCATCGCCATATGAATATTTAGCAATCGTATTTAAACCGGGAATGTGATCTTTAAAATTATAGGCATATACCAAGTGATAAGATTTTTCTTCTTGTTTGGCAAATCCAGTTACATTCCAGTTAATAAAATAAGGTTCAGGCAAAAAACCATCTAATAAAGGATAAGCATCGCCAATAATCTGTTGAAAGCCTACACCTAAACTATGATTTTTATATTTTACGGTTTCCAATACGCCAATATTTTGCGTATCAATATGTACGGCTTTACCCGTATCTTGCGCATTAAAATATTTAATTTTAGAGTTTAATGCCAACTCATCAGCGAGTTTAAATGTATGATCTAAACCAACATAATGTAAATTAAATAAATCAGATAAATTTCCGAAATAATATTCACCTTTTAAAGCATCATTAAACTTATAACGAACATCAAGATAATTCAAACCATCTGATTTGTGTTTAACACCTTGTTGCGTATAAGAAAACTTAACAAAGTCTTCCTCATTACGAGGTGAAACACGTGAAACATGACCGACCTCGATCCCAAGCTGATCATTAACTTTACTGTTAAAATTTACCCCCATATAAGAAGATAATAGCTGACGACTGCCATCGACTGATGTGAGTGGTGTATCTAACCATAACTCACCCGCACGTAAGACATTATCTTGATATTTAAATTTTAAAGTTCCACCATATTTTTTAAAATCATCGGCTTGGCTCTTAGACTGTGCATCAAAAGGTAAAATACTGTCTGCAACATGTTTGTCTGAACTTAATCGTGTTGCATATTGTGCTGATGCATCTAAACCAATTTCTAATTGATCAAAAGGTGTTTTTTGATAATCTGAGGTATAAAATAAAGAAACTCCTTGAGACCAACTGCCTTGATCCTTAACTGCCTCAGGATCAAAATCACGATCAATATAAGCATTTTTCAGTGAAAGTTTCCAATTATCTTCAGCATAAACTGTATGACTAAATACCATTCCAACCAAAGTAGAATGGAGAAGAACAGCACCCACTTGCCTCATGGCTATTTTTAAATTTTCCATAATTTTATCCTTTAAAATACGATCCTGTATTTTTATACTTTGTTCATAGTGAAAAATTACAATATAATTAACATATTAACTATATTTATTTAATATATTAACTTAATAGAAAATAAAACTCTAGCACTTAAACTCTAGAGTTTTATTATTTTTAAAAAAATCAGATTAAACTTGTTCTTGTTCAGCACGTTTCTTTAAATAAATTCGTGTGGCAACAGCAGGTGAATCACTTGCGACAGAAATTTCAAAATGATATTGATCTCGATCATCAAGTACTTCTTCTAAAGCACCCAAGCCTTCTACATCTTCTTGAAAAGCAGCAAATAACTGTTCATGCATAAATGCTTCAATATGCTCATCATCTAATGCGAAGTCACGCCCATGAACAATAAAATAGTGCATCGTATTATTGGTTTGAGGTGTTAAAATATGTGCCGTATGAATTTTAAATGTTTGGCGCGTATTTTCATCAAGCGCCGAGTCATAAAATGAAACACTCACTTGATGCAAGCCGGGTGATAAAAATTCTGATGTTGCAATACGTGCAGCCGTTTCCTTACCTGCAAGTCCTGTCGTTTCACCCCATACAGGTGATAAAGTCGTCGGTACAACTTCACGAATTAACTTATAGTGACCCTCTTTTAATTCGGTTTTATAAGGTGCGCTGGCATAATCTGGCGTACCAATTGTATTGGCATGTAAAAAAGTGAGATGCGTTAAATCCATAAGATTTTCATGCATACTGACATAATTTCCGGGATGGAAAAAATAACCTGAAGTAGATGCCCACTGTTCACTCTCCAACCACGGCAATTGGGGAATTTTAGACTCATCAGCAAGTTGTTGATCTCCCAACCAAATCCAAACTAAAGGACCTGTTTCAACCAACTTATATGTTTGAATACCAATACCATGTGGGCACTGTTTTTGTGATGGAATTTCGACTAAATCGCCTGAACTATTATATTTAAAACCATGATAACCACAGATAATATTATTGCCATCTAAATGACTTTTTGACAATGGAAATGAACGATGTGCGCAACGATCTTCAAGCGCAACGGCTTGCCCCTCTAAAGTACGATACATCACAACACGCTTATTTAAAATTTTACGTGCAAATAAATTTCTACCAATTTCACTTTTAAATGCCGCGACATACCATTCATTTAAAATTAATGGCGTATCTTTATTTGCCATTTTATCTGCGGCTTTACGACATGCTTCTATAATATTTACGGTTGGAATGGTCATACAATATCGTCCTGATGATGTCTGAATATTTTGAACTTAAAGATCAAGCTCAATCATTTGGCTTTTGGCTCTAGAAACACAAATCAGCATGCTTTTATTTTCAGCACGTTCTTCGTCACTTAAAATCATATCTTGGTGATCAGGTGTGCCTGAACACACAGTGGTTTCACAGCTTCTACAAATACCTGCACGGCATGAAAATGGCAGTTCAAAGCCCTCTTGTTCTAAGGCATCTAAAATCGACTGGTCTGCCATAACTTGAATTTCTTTACCTGAGCGTTTGAGTTTTAAGGTAAATGAATCTGAGGTCTGTATCGCTGAATGCTCCAAAACAGGCGCGCTAAACCATTCAAAATGTACACGCTCTGGCGCAAGATGCTGTGCTGCCTGTTGCACACTTTGCATCATTGCATTTGGACCACAACAATAAATATGTTCACTCGCATTTAGATTTTTAACAATTTCTTCTACATTTAAATGCTGTTGTTCATGTTCATCATTAAAATAAAATTGAATATTTTCAGGTGCTAATTGAATTAAATCCTCATAAAAACTCGCACGTTGCTTATGTCTTAAAGCATAAATTAATCGCCATTTTTTATGATTTTTGATACACCAATGAATCATGGATAAAATAGGTGTAATACCAATACCACCTGCAATAAAGCAGTACGCATCGGCATCAAGCAAAGGAAAATTATTACGAGGTGAGCTGACTTTTAAAGTATCACCCACACGAATTTTTTGATGAATATATTGTGAACCACCACGCCCATCCTGCGCTAGCCCAACTGCAATCACATAACGTTGTCTTTCACTTGAACAATTCAACAAGGAATAATGACGAATCAAACCATTTTCAAGATAAACTTCTAGATGTGAACCTGCACTAAACTGTGGCAGGTCTTGCCGCTGCGGATGTTGTAACTCTAAAACAAGTGTGTCTTTGGCTTCTGCCTGCACATGCGTAACAACCAACGCGAATAATGAACTTTCCATAGTGACTGACTCCCTTTCATATGACTCATATGAATAAGATTCAGTATAAATAGGCTTCAAATAAAGCCTGTCCCCCAAAAGGAGGACAAAATCTAAAATAATGTGATAAAGAGATGTAATGCGATAGCGTCACTCCGCTAAGTCTAATGTGATGGGTTGAATTTAGAATATTTTGAAATCACGATCCATTGAGTTTCACAGCACAGTAAAATCACTACAAAAACAAAGCAAAGAGTTGATTTTTAAAATTAATTCCTAATTTTTCAAATGCACGATTACGATAAGTTTTAATGGTAGATTCTTTTAAATTTAAATCAGCAGCAATGCCAATATAACTCATTCCTTTTAAAATACGGCTACATACTTCAACTTCTTGGCTTGTCAGTAAAGGCTGATACTTGAATAGTTGCTGCTTTAAGTCTTTTTGCTGACTTTTTTCTTGTAAAGCCAAATGACCTTGAATCAGTTTGACCAATGCAGGAATGATACGTTCAAAGTTTTCAATTTCATGATCTGAATAAAAACCTTGCTCCTTATGACGATACAAATTAAATAAAATTGGCGAATTATCATCGTCTCGATAAAGACCACATAGCCGCTGAATTAGACCATTTTTCTCATAAATTTCTTGCCGATAAGGTGAAAAAATAATTTCATCTGCGCAAAGCTGTCCTGTTGTCGTTTGATGCTGCTCTATATTTTGCGTGGCTAAATTTTGATATAAATCATCATAGAGATGATAGCGTTTGACATAAGATTGCCCACAATGCCATGCAACATTTGGACGATCATGTTGTCGATCACACAATAATAATGCAGGAATATTATCTTTAACGCGCAAAATAGAAAAATGCTTCGATTGCACCCATGTATTTAAATAAAACAATAAGGATGAATCAAACTCTGGACGCCCCATGAGTGCCGCTAAATCAATGAAATTTGAAAAATTTTGACGATTATTCATCTTCTAAATCCATTTAGATGATGACTTATTAGTATATGAATCTGTGCGGCTTAGCAAGATTTATTATTGAAAAATGAAAAAGGAGTTTTCACTTTGTGATCTATATAATCCATTCTGTAAAAGTGAAGCATAAAGTCATCTAAAGACAACAATTCACTTCACTTTTACAGTATAAAATTAAATACCAATTAAGTCTTTTAACATCTTTTTAAATAGCTCACGATCTTCAGGCGCATATTGAGCAAAAACTTCCTCCTGATGACTTTCTGCAATTTTATAAAGCATATGAGCACATTCATTTCCTTGCGCTGTTAACTCATAAGAATGCCCAGTATCAAGCAATAAACCTTTTTGTGCCAAAATTTCTGTTGCTTGTTCAATTTCATGAATCGGCATTGCCACTTCACGTTGCAAATCACTTTTACTGGTCGCAGTTTTACTTTCTAAAACCAGAAGTAAACGCGCTTCACTGGTTCTAAAACCACTGGTAAGTTGCTTAGGTTGATAATCATTTTGATATGCACGTACAGCTTGAGTCAGCAAATAGTACATATTGTTATATAAACGTCCCGGAAATACGCTTTCTTCTGTACTTGCTTTGCTGTTTAAGCTCGGATGAGGTAAAACCGCAGAATAAGCACCTTGATGATATAACAAAGGTGAACGACCATAATCATGAAATTTAACAACTTTTCCGATAATAATCCAATGATCACCACCTTCAACAATATTAAATTTTTCACACTCAAAAACAGCCGAACAGTTTTTTAAAATAGGGCTAGATCCAGCCCCGATTTCATACTCAATTCCTGCAAATTTATCTTCAGCACGACGAGCAAATTTATTGGATAAATCAATTTGTGCTGCCGACAAAATGTTTACTGCAAAATGCGTCGCTTCTGAAAAAATACGGTAACTTGATGAGTTTTTATCAATACTCCATAAAATTAATGCAGGATCTAAAGAAACTGAATTAAAACTATTTGCAGTAACACCTACACGCTCACCTTGCGCATTTTGCGCTGTCATAATGGTGACACCTGTCGCAAAATTACCTAAGGCACGACGAAATGCTTTTGGATCTAGTGCTTGTATATTCATATTTTCGACCATGCTATTCATATCACAACTCCTTGTATTTGAATAATAATGAAATTAAACCATGCTTGGATCTGGTTCTAAGCCCATTAATTCACGACCTAAAATTTGCGCACAAACATCATAGTCGGTATAAGCATGCGCACCTGTCATATGTGCATCACGGAATAAACGTTGGAGTTCACTACTATCTAACCAACTGGTTGCCCCTGCACCTGCCATCAAACGATCTACAGCTTCGATACACATCTTGACTGCATAGGCTTGATTTGTACGCCAAAAAGCCAATGTCTCTTTATTTGGATAAAGATGATTAACGCCATGTAAACGATGGTCTTCCCAAGTTTTTTCTAACAATGCACGTGCAGCAGCAACTTGATGTGTTGATTCAGCTATGCGCATTAAAGCAGGTGTTGCAACGCCAACATTTACACCTGTATAAGCACGAATACGATTGCGCTGCTTATCTTTAAACGCTTCAATCATACGTTCTGCCACACCTAAACTTACTGCGGAAAAACCACTGGCAAAATATGGGCGATAAGGTGAATAGAAAATTTCTGACTGAGGATATAAACCAAACCCTGCCGATTTACCTTCCATCATGTCTTTGGCTTTAGAAATACGATATTCAGGAATGAATACATCGACTAATTTTAATTGTTTTGAACCACTGCTCTTAATGGCTTGTGCATACCAGTTATCCACAATTTCATAATCTTGACGAGGAATCACACCAAAACTATAGATTTTATGACCTTCTGCATCAAAACGGTTAAAACCAACAATGGCATATTCAGCATGATCACATCCACTGCTCCAGCCATATTCACCATTTAAAATAACGCCACCATCAACCTCTTGTACTTTGCCAAAAGGTGCGATTGAGCTACTTGCTGTTGCATCAACATTATTCAGCCAGATTTCATCTTGTAGCTGTTTGCTAAACATCGCAATTTGATGGCTATGCGTACATAACAAACTAAAAGCCCATGCAGTTCCTGCACATGCACCTGCTAAAGTGACAATACAATTGGCAAAATCAGGCAAACTCATTTCCAACCCACCATATACTTTAGGTTGGAATGCACGATGAAAATTAATTTCTTTTAACAAAGCAATATTTTCATCAGGCACACGGCGCAGTTGTTCTGCTTCTTCAGCACGTGCCGCAATTTTTGGTAAAATTTCCTTAATTTTTTCTAACATCGTTTTTTCTGACGAAATTGGGTTTGCTGCTTCTGTATAAATCATTTGGATTGAATCAGATGCGTCATTTGCATAGTTCTCAAAAGACTCATGTGTCGAAATTGTATTTTCCATGATTACTCTTCCTTAAAAATCAGATATTTATAAAAAAATATTTATTTAACTTCCTAATATTTTTCTATTATTCATGGAATACACGATTTAGTTAATGCATTTTTCACGTATTAATTTGTACTTTTCATGGCTTTTTATCGCTGTATTTATGAAAGCTTGTCATCCCCGTCATTTCATATTTTATTTATCTTGACATCCTCCCCGACCTAAAGGACGGGGATTCCTACTACTAGACGCTCATGTCCGAGCGCAAGAATATTAATCGCTGAGTTTATATCTCTATCATGGCATGTACCACATTCCATGCACGACCATTCTCTTATTCCAAGTCCTGTCCTACCTTTCGGACTACTAGAGCGTGAGCCACAGCACGAACCTTGCGAAACGATGTTTCTCAGGTGGTATAGGCTTCGTTGACTTCTTCAAACAATACCCCTGCGTTCTCGCATTTATACTTGAGCATTGTTTTTAGTGCTGAAAATCCTGTATCTAAAACAGGCTTTGCCATTTTAGTTTTTACAAGTTTCTTGGCACTCAAGTTACCTACTATGATGTATACATTATTTTTCACAAGCATGGTGCTTGCTTTGTGCAAATGATCTTTTCGACAATTTGCAATCTTAGCGTGTAATGCACGTACACGTTTTTTATTCTTTGCTCGTTGAGCTATCCCTAATTTCTGCTCGTATTTTCGATAGAACTTAGGATTTGAAATCACAGTGCCATCAGAACAAGTGGCTATATCTTTTAAACCGAGATCAATGCCTATTGCTTTAGTTGTGGTTGGTTTTTCTTGCTTATGTGAATCAACTACAAGACAAACGTACCAACGTCCACGACTATCCTCGACAAACGAGCCTGTTTTAACGTTGTATTTACTTAGTCCGTAGCTATCCCATAGTTTGAATTGATGCTTTCCATATTGCACATATCCATCAGCATATTTAACCGCTACTTTCTTAAATGGTATCCATCCCAAAGAACGCCTAGCTGATTTTTTGTTACTGACACGCCATTTCAATTTAGCTTTTTTAAATTGCTTTCTTCGGGTAACTAATTCTTCTGTGACCGCCTGAATAGTTTGGCTGTGCAAGTTACATTCTTTCGATGTGCCTTTGGTATATTGAGCAATATCGTATGCTGAGAAAAATTGACCTGTTCTTTTTAGACGCTTAAAACTTAAATCATTGACATAATTCCAAACAAAATTAACCTCTGATGCTAATTGGTCTAGCATCTTGCAATGTTTATCTTTTATGCGTAATTTAAGTGTTTTCATGTGGTTATTTTAACAATGACATTTTAAATAGAGAACCCCAAAGATATTATACGACACTTCATGTCGTATGACTTACGCCAGTCGCTTATATCCTCGCCCTGAACGGCGAGGTTTTACGCTCCAATAGATAAAAAAACCAGCCGAAGCTGGTTAAAGATGTTTTCAAATAAAATATCAATTAATTTTTATGCCATACAATCGGTGATTTCATTTGCTCTGCCTCATGGTCAGGTCCTAACGGAATACCTGAACGATCACGCAAGGACAGCGTAGACAATAACGCAATACTGGTCATCACTGCCAAATAAATCGTGACGGAGAAGGTCGAACCTGTGACACTCACTAGCCATGTTCCAATCATTGGGGCAAATGCACCACCTAAAATTGCACCTAAAGCATAAGAAATCGAAATTCCAGAAAAACGCACCGATGCTGGAAATAACTCAGAGTAAAATGCTGATTGCACCCCATAAGTCAAACCAATACCACTCGCAAGGAAACATAAACCTAAAGCAAATAATGGCATTGCACCTGTATTAACCAAAGGAAATAGTGCAAAAACGCCACATAATTGAATAATCCATCCGATGATATAGGTTTTTTTACGTCCAATTTTGTCTGATAATGCACCTGAAATATAAGTCGTAATCAACCAACAAAAAGAAGCCAATGTGACACAAATCAGGACAGGTGTTCGCTCTAGTTGTAAAGGTCCTGTAGGGTTCGTCGCATAGTTTTGAATGAAGCCACCTGTCGTCATATAACCACAAGCACTATTTCCAGCAAAAACCAAAGCAGCCAATAAAACCAGTAAAGCATGATTTTTAAATAAATCACGAATAGGCGTTTGAGAGGCACTTTTACGTTCTTTAATTTCTTCAAACACAGGACTTTCTTCTACAGTACGACGAATCCAATGCCCAACAAATAACAAAACGATACTAAAAAGAAAGGGAATGCGCCAACCCCATTCGATGAAAGCATCACCGGGTGCAACAATACCTGTCATTAAAGCAAACATACCTGAGGCTAAAATCAATCCCAAAGGTACGCCAATTTGTGGAAATGAACCAAAGCGTCCACGCTTATGTGTAGGTGCATGTTCAACTGCCATAAGCACAGCCCCGCCCCATTCACCTCCTGCGGCAAGACCTTGTAAAATACGCAAAATAAGCAATAGGACTGGAGCAGCAACACCAATACTTGCATAAGTCGGGAGCAAACCTATACATGTTGTTGCAATCCCCATCAGTACCAGTGTCATCACCAATACAATACGACGCCCATATTTATCACCTAAATACCCTGCTAAAAATGCACCTAGTGGTCGAAATAAAAAGCTAATTCCAACGGTTGCAAATGCCAGTATCGTTCCAAGCGTATTACCTGCAGGAGCAAAAAATAAGTCTTTAAAAATCAGACCTGCTGCTGCCGCATAAATAAAAAAGTCATACCACTCTACAGTCGTACCAACGATAGTTGCATAGGCAACTTTACGTTCTTCCTTGGTCATTTTATCTGATGTAGACGCATAGGTAGATGTTGTTTCCATTTCTATCTCCTTATAGAGAAACAATCAGCTTTATTTTATTCAACCTCATGAATTTAATTAATATATTAACAAATTGATTTTAATAACACCTGAATATCTAGAGAAATTAAAATCAAACATGAGGGATTTTTACAAAAAACTTAATACTTTAAAAAAATATTAAATTGTTAATATATTAATTAATAACATATACAATATCTAATTAAAATACATTTTCAATAAAATTAATTAAAATATTAAGTCAAATGACTAAAATAAAGTTGACTATATGGGTTGAGTTTTGTGAAATAGATATTTGCTTCAGTCAAATTGGCAGCAAGATTTAAGTCATGATCTGAGGACATATTTCTCATCCTTTAAAAGAATGAATAACGACACATCAGAAAATAAACTTTTGATATTTATTGATTAAACGATAAATATTTACTTTGGGCTTTGATCAGCATGTTAACCATTTCATTTTCAAGCATCATTTTATCTATATATAAGTAAAAATAAGGGTCGCTACACCCTTATTTTAAATCATGATAAATAGATCTAAATGCCCATACACATGTATTTTAATTCTTGATAATCTTCAATACCATATTTTGAGCCTTCACGCCCACAACCTGATTCTTTGATTCCCCCGAACGGCGCAACTTCTGTTGAAATTAAACCCTCGTTGATCCCAACCATCCCATACTCTAATGCTTCACCTACACGCCAAGCTCGACTTAAACTTTCTGTATAAATATATGAAGCTAAACCAAATTCTGTATCATTTGCCATTTGGATTGCTTGTGCTTCGGTAGAAAATTTAAAAACAGGTGCCAATGGACCAAAAGTTTCATCTTTAGCAACCAACATATCAGGAGTAACATCGGCTAAAACGGTTGGCTCAAAAAAGGTGTGCCCTAAAGCATGACGTTGCCCACCCACAACAACTTTTGCACCTTTTGATGTTGCATCTTCAATATGCTCTTGAATTTTTTCTACTGCTTTTTCATTGATCAACGGACCTTGTTCAGCGCCTTGTTCAAAAGCAGGAGCAACTTTAAGCTGTGCCACGGCAGCTTTTAATTTCTCAATAAAAGCATCATAAACAGCATCTTGCACTAAAATACGGTTTGTACATACACAAGTTTGACCGCTATTACGGAATTTTGAAGCAATCGCACCTTCTACAGCTCGGTCTAGATTTGCATCATCAAAAATAATAAATGGCGCATTTCCACCTAGCTCCATACTGACTTTTTTCATCGTTGATGAACATTGCTCCATCAATAATTTGCCAATTTGTGTAGACCCTGTAAAAGACACTTTCTTGACCGCAGGATGCTGTGTCAATACCGCACCAATTTCACGCGCGCTGCCTGTCACCACATTAATCACACCTTGAGGAATCCCTGCTTGCTCTGCTAAAGCTACAAGTGCTAAAGCTGACAATGGGGTTTCAGAAGCAGGTTTAATAATCACGGTACAGCCCGCAGCAAGTGCTGGACCTACTTTACGCGTAATCATCGCATTTGGAAAATTCCATGGTGTAATGGCAGCGACTACACCTACAGGCTGACGAATGACAACAAGACGACGACCTTGTTTATCATGAGGAATAACATCGCCATAAGTACGTTTTGCTTCTTCAGCAAACCATTCGATAAAACTTGCACCATACAAAATCTCACCACGACTTTCTGTCATGGGTTTCCCTTGTTCAGTACTTAAAATCATGGCTAAATCTTCTTGATTTTCAATAATCAATTGATACCATTTCTTTAATAATAATGAGCGCTCTTTTGCAGTAGTGAGTTTCCATGTAGCTAATGCAGTATCCGCAGCAACAACAGCCTGTTCAACTTGCTGAGCTGCAACAGATGCAATATTTGCAATGATTTCACCTGTGGCAGGATTTGTAACTGCAAAGGTTTTATTGTCGTGTGCATTTACCCATTGACCATCAATAAAAACTTGTTCTTTAAATAAAGTTGTATTTGTTAATTGCATACTTAAATTCCTTAATAGACGCTTGGTGCTTGTGGCTGAGTAGTTGCGTCTGTCTGTTTAAATTTTCCTAGCAATTGTGTCATCGACTTCATCAATAAACTCGTGTCTACGCCAACAGCGACAAACTCTGTGCCTAAAGCCAAATATGTTTTTGCCAAGGTTTCATCCGCAGATAAAATACCCGCAGCTTTACCTGCTTGGCGAATTTTTTGAATTGTTTCTACAATCACTTTTTGTACTTCAGGATGTCCTGCCTGCCCACGATAACCCAAAGCAGCAGACAAATCAGCAGGACCAATAAAGACGCCATCAATGCCTTCGACTTGTAAAATTTCGTCTAGATTTTCTAAGCCTTTTTTGGACTCAATTTGTACCAACACACTAATTTGTTCATCAGCAGTCTGTAAATAATCTGTAATGTTATTCCAACGAGAAGCACGTGCTAATGCAGCACCTACGCCACGAATTCCTTCAGGTGGATACCGTGTTGCTTGTACCATCAATTGTGCTTGCTCAGCCGACTCCACCATTGGAATCAACAGCGTTTGAGCACCAATATCCAGTAATTGTTTAATCAGATGAATATCACCTGTTACAGGACGAACCACAGCTTGGCTCTGATAAGGTGCAATGGCTTGTAGTTGTTCTAAAATACTACGAACATCATTCGGTGCATGCTCACCATCAATGAGTAACCAATCATAGCCAGCATTGGCAGCTATTTCTGCACAATACCCCTGTGCAAGCCCGACCCACATCCCAATTTGCTGTTCAGTTTTAAGCTTCTTTTTAAAATAATTTGTTGTATCAATCATGTCTGCTCCTCAATTACATAAAACGAAATGCAATTGAACCCAATTGATCATAATCAATATGGAAAGTATCACCTGCTTTTGCTGCAACAGGACGAGTAAATGAACCACCTAAAATAATTTGACCTGCTTCTAATGTCACACCATATGGATGTAGTTTATTTGCAAGCCACGCCACACCTTTGGCTGGATGATTCAATACCGCAGCAGACACTCCAGACTCTTCAATCACCCCATTACGATATAAAATTGCAGAAATACGACGTAAATCGAGTTCAGTTGGCTTAATTGGTCGACCACCTAATACAATTCCTGCATTGGCTGCATTATCTGAAATCGTGTCAAATACCTTACGGGTAATTTGTGTCTCAGGGTCTACATTATGCAAACGCGCATCAATAATTTCGACCGCAGGAATAATATAATCCGTTGCATCTAGCACATCAAAAATCGTGCAATTTGGTCCTGAAAGTGGTTTACCCAAAATAAAAGCTAACTCCACTTCAACACGTGGCACGATAAAGCGTGACATTGGAATGTCAGTTCCTTCGTCAAATACCATATCATCTAATAACGCACCATAATCAGGTTCAGTAATATTAGAAGAAACTTGCATGGCACGTGAAGTTAAACCGATCTTATGTCCAACCAATTTACGCCCTTCAGCAATTTTATGTGCGACCCATGCTTTTTGAATTTCATAGGCATCTTCAATGGTAATTTCAGGATATTGCAATGAAAACTGACGAATTTGTTGACCTGATTTTTCAGCTTGATCCAGTTGCAAAGCGAGTTCTTGAATTTTTGCTTGATCTAACATAAAGATATCCTTATCTAACCATTATTTTTTAAAAATTGATGAATATTGTTGGATTTGAAATTTAAAACGGGATCTAGTTCTTTCATCTCAAAAGAAATTGCCAATAAACGCTGCTCTTTTAATGGTTGAAAAAATGCTTCAATTTTTTCAAAGAGTTCTGTTGCTACACGTTGACGTGTTTCTAAATCACGCCCAGAACCAACTTTTAGCGTCATATGAACAAAGGCATAATCATGTAAACCATCTGCCATACGAAATTTATCCATACGAATCGCACGACTACGAATACCACCTAAAGGGAAGATTCCTGTGCCACCTAAAAAGTTATTTACTTGTGTAAATAAGTCTTGAAAATCGACTGATTCTTCTAAATTTGCACTGTATTCAGCAATAAAATGAGGCATCAGAAATCTCCTTTTTATGATTTAAACAATTGAGTCAGGCAGTGGGAAAATGGCATTGATTTGCCCTGTTCCTGAACTCGGAAACGCTGGCGTAATAATTTCTACGGCTTTGTCATACTGATCCCAGCCTAATAATCCAAGTAGCATTGCAGTGTCATGCATACCACCTTCGCCATAACAGTATTCTGCATATTCAGGCAACATATCTGTAAATGCTTTCCACTCTGCACGTTGCCACATGCCGACAACATGTTTATCAACTTGGCGATCCCATTCACGGGTATATTCATCCATACCACGCTTATATTCACGATCCCAAATAAAACGATGTGACAATGAACCACTGGCAAATACCGCTACAGTACCTTCATATTTTTCAATGGCTTTGAGTAAACCCTCACCAAATTTACGGCTGTCTTCTAATTCATGAGAAGTTAAAAAAGCAGATACTGAAACGACTTTAAAATGTTTATCCTGATTCATATAACGCATTGGAACCAATGTGCCATATTCAAGTTCAAGACTTTTAATATTATGTGCTTGTGCTCGAATGCCTGTTTTACAAATTTCTTCTTGCATCAACTGACCCAATTCAGGGTTTCCATCATAATCAAATTCCATATTTTGAATAAAATGTGGCAATTCATTACTGGTATAAATACCACTAAAATTTTCACCTGCATTAATATGAAATGCGCTATTGACTAGCCAATGACTATCAAAAACAATGATCGTATCGACACCAAGTTCACGACAACGACGACCAATTTCAATATGACCATCAATTGCTGCTTGACGGATTCCATTGGTTGGACCTGGCAATTCTGATAAATACATTGACGGTACATGTGTGATTTTTGCAGCAAGAGCAAGCTTACCCATTTCTATCTTCCTGATATTCTTCTTTCAAATGTTGTGTAAAGTATTTTTTGATCGCTGAGTTTTATATTGAATATTTCCTTTATCTTGAGAAAAGGCTTAGAGTGAGGTAAAAAGCCCACTCCAAGCTTCAAATAAAGACAAAAATCCAATATATCTCGCTGAGAAACACATCACACAAAACTTAATATTGAGTTGATTTTCCTGTATTTTATCTCACACAAGAATGCTGTTCTTAAATTCTAAATGGCGTGTTACACGCCCCATTTTGGTATATGGTGCGATCCCATTGAAATACAAACATTTTTGATTTCCGTAAATACTTCAAGGCTATATTCACCGCCTTCACGCCCTGTTCCTGAACCTTTTACGCCACCAAAAGGTTGACGTAAATCACGTACGTTTTGGCTGTTAATAAACACCATACCCGCTTCAATACCAGCAGCTAAACGATGTGCTTTACCAATATCTTGTGTCCAAATATAAGATGCCAAACCATACTCAACATCATTGGCTAAATATAATGCCTCAGCTTCATCTTTAAACTTGATCAAACATACAACAGGTCCAAAGATTTCTTCTTGTGCAATACGCATACGGTTATCAACGTTGGCAAAAACCGTTGGCTGAATAAACTGACCTTTTTGTAAATGTTCAGGTAAATTTGCTGGACGCTCTAAGCCACCTGCTACTAGGCTTGCACCTTCCTCAATACCAATCTTGATATAACCTGTCACTTTGTCATAATGTGCTTGCGTAATCATTGAACCGACTTGCGTTTTCGGGTCTTGTGGATCACCAACAATGATATTTTTTGCACGACGTGCAAATTCTTTTACAAACTCATCGTAAACCGACTCTTGAATGAAAATACGGCTACCTGCGGTACAACGTTCACCATTTAATGAGAAGATCGTAAATAATGCTGCATCTAATGCACGTTCAAGATCGGCATCTTCAAAAATCAACACAGGTGATTTACCACCTAACTCCATTGAGTATTTTTTCAGCCCAGCATTTGCCATGATACGACGACCTGTTGCCGTACCACCTGTAAATGAAATTGCACGAACATCAGGATGCTTCACTAAAGCATCACCTGCTGTTGCACCATAACCTTGAACAACGTTAAATACCCCTTCAGGAATACCCGCTTCCAAAGCTAAACGCCCTAATTCATTCGCTGTTAATGGTGAAAGCTCCGACATTTTCAGAACAGCAGTATTACCTAATGCCAAACATGGTGCAGTTTTCCATGTTGCTGTCATAAATGGTACGTTCCAAGGTGAAACCAAACCACAAACACCCACTGGCTGATGCAATGTATAGTTCAACATTTGATCATCAACAGGATAAGTATGCCCATTCATGCGAGTGCAAACTTCAGCAAAGAAGTTGAAGTTATGTGAAGCACGAGGAATCAAAACATTTTTGGTTTGGTGAATTGGTAAACCTGTATCTAATGTTTCAAGTTCAGCAATTTTCGCAACGTTTTGATCAATCAGATCACCTAAGTTACGCATTAAACGCGCACGTTCTTTTGCAGGTGTTTTCGCCCATTGTGGTGCTGCACGTTTCGCTGCGGCAACTGCAAGATCAATTTCAGCTTGCCCACCACTTGCAACTTCACCAATCGCTTGATTTGTCGCAGGATTATAGTTTGTAAATGTTTCTTGGCTTTCGACTTCTTTACCATCAATCCAGTGTTTAATCATACCGTTCATCCCTTAACTTAAACTGTTTTAAAAAATTCTGTTTCTGAAACGATGTAGTTACGCAATTGACCTACACCCTCAATTTCTACAATCACTTCATCACCCGGCACGACATCTGAAAGCCCTTCAGGTGTTCCTGTCGCAATCATGTCGCCCGCTTGTAAAGTCATAAATGATGAAATGTACTCAATGAGAAATGGCACATCAAAAATCATATCTGCCGTCGTACCTTCTTGGCGCAGTTCACCATTTACCCAAGTTCGAAGGGTTAAATTATTCGGCTCAGGGACTGAAGCTGTATCAATAATGTATGGACCTACAGGTGTGGTTGAATGACGGTTTTTAACACGTAAGTTTGGACGATAATAATTTTCTAAATAATCACGAATCGCATAGTCATTACATAAGGTATAGCCAGCAACATAATCTAAAGCATCTTCACGCTTAACATTTTTTGCAGTTTTACCAATCACAGCGACCAACTCACACTCATAGTGCATATAGTCAACATGGTCAGGACGCCATGTATTTTTATTGTGACCCGTAAATGTATTTGGCGCTTTAATAAAAATAAGCGGTTCTTTTGGTGGTTCAAAAGCCAATTCACGCGCATGATCGGCATAATTTAAACCAAGAGCAAACATTGTTCCTTGCGCAGGAGGCAACCATTCCACAGATTCTTCACTTAAAATTTCACCATTTTCAAGTTGAACGCTTAAGTCCTCTAAAACTTCAACATTAACCACTTCACCATGGTGACGAATACGTGCAGTTTTCATGATTTATACTCCCTGTTCCTGAATGGTGTTTTCTATCGCACCCAATTGATCAATCTCGATACGAACCACATCATTTGCATTTAAATCAACACGTCCTAATGGAGTTCCTGTCAAAATCACATCACCTTCATTGAGTGGCATATACTCTGAAATTTCTGCAATGATTTGCTCAGGTGTACGCAACCAGTTTGAAGTATTGCCTTTTTGTTTCAATTCACCATTGACCAAAACACGTAACTCTAAATGATTGATATCTGTGACTTGATCACGAGCAACAGCTTCACCAATGACACAAAAGCCATCCTGACATTTGGCTTTAATGGCTGGGCGATAATAACTGTCTTCAGGCAAACTCAATTCATTGACCACGACATAAGCTGCAATATGTTCATGCGCATCTTTTTCTTGTACACGACTGGTACTTTTCCCAATCACGATACCCACCGTAGGTCCTGCTTGTAAAACATCACCCACTTGTTTAAAAACCACCTGACCACTTTGATTACGGGTATTTGGAGTCTTAATAAACAAAACAGGTTTGACAGGCTCTTTCACATAAGGCTTTTGATTAAATTGTGTCTGTAAGCTTTCATATAAACACTTATAATTTAATGCGATACCAAAAATATTGCCGTGAGTATCTATCTTTTTTAGATCATTCATCGCGTTTTCTCTTCCTTGGATCTAGATATTTTTTCTAGACTTTTCACAAATTAGTTAATATATTAACTTTATAGTTAACATCATAACTAATTGCAAGCACTTTTTACGTTATGATATAAAAAATTATACTTTTCATGGATCCGAAGGTATGAAAAACGCATTTATCCCCAATTTACCGATGGGGCAAGTTGATGATCAAGGTCTTACCACTGAAGACATTCATTATGAAGATCAAGCGAAACTGGCGAACTTTTTTGGTCAAAATATGCCACCGCATCGTCATGACCGCTTTTTTCAATTACACTTTTTCACTAAAGGTACAGTGCAAGTTTTTCTAGACGATGTGAAATATATCTGTCAAGCACCTGCTTTTTTTCTAACACCACCCTCTGTTGCACATTCTTTTATAACTGATCCTGACTGCGAAGGACATGTCTTAACCGTGCAACAAAATATTATTTCGCGACTACAAAATGACTTAAAAATTCAGCATATTTACCCTATGTGTGTACATTCAGGTCAGTTCAATCATTCTGATTCTCAAGATTTACATCGTTTAGAACATTATTTACATCAACTCAAAGATGAATTTGAAAACAATCAACAAGGTAAAAATTTTGTTTTAAAAAGCCTAATTGGTCTGATTTTTTTACAAGCCATGCGACTCGCTGAATCTGCTTTACCTTATACCTATAATAACAATCATGATCTGGCAATTTTTCGTAAATTTAATGAATTAATTGAATCTCATTATGATCACCATTGGACATTAACTGAATATGCAGCTCATTTAGCCATTACAGAAACACGTTTAAATGAAATTTGCCGCCGTTTAGCCAACACATCTTCTAAAAAGTTAATTTACAACCGACAAATGCAAGAAGCTAAACGTATGCTTATTTTCACAGATAGTTCTATTCACATTATTTGCTATCAACTAGGTTTTAAAGATCCTGCTTATTTCAGTCGCTTTTTTCAAAAATATGCAGGTATAAGCCCTTCTAAATTTAGACAAGTAAATCTGCTATCTTATTAAAATTTAAAATAAAAAAGGGATGATTATCATCCCTTTTTGCATCTTGTAAAACTACAATTATGCGCGCTCTAAATAGTCACCAGTACGAGTGTCTACACGAACATTTTCTTCTTGCTGTACAAATAATGGAACACGTACTACTGCACCTGTTTCTAATTTTGCAGGTTTACCGCCACCACCAGAAGTATCACCACGTACACCTGGATCAGTTTCAACAACTTTTAATACAACAAAGTTCGGTGCATTTACAGTTAATGGCACGCCATTAAATAGCATAATCGTACATTTTTCATTTGAATCATCTTTCAACCATTTCGCAGCATCACCCATTGCAGTTTTATCTGCTGCAATTTGCTCGAAAGATACAGGATCCATGAAATTCCACATTTCACCATCGTTGTAAAGGTATTCCATTTCAACTTCCACAATATCTGCTGCTTCTAAAGAGTCGCCAGATTTGAAAGTTTTTTCTAATACTTTGCCAGACTTAAGGTTACGTAATTTTACGCGGTTAAATGCTTGCCCTTTACCTGGTTTTACATATTCGTTTTCCATGATTGAACATGGGTTACCATCAAGCATAACTTTTAAGCCAGCTTTGAAATCATTTGTAGAATAATAGGCCATGAAAGGCTCACTCCAAACTTAAATCTTGAATCTATTCATGCTGAAAATTCATGCATTGAATAAAACTATGTGTGAATTTGTCTAGCAGACTGCTAGCCATATGTTGTCATTCTTGGCTATTCTAAATGAGCAACGTACTTTGAAGCAATGTAAAAATTTTCAGCAGCGCTCAGATATTAGCTAAATACAGCATATTATCAAGTTTTATCCCCTGCATCTTCGCCAACTAAGTGCTAAAATCATCAAGCTGAAATAGATAATTGAATGATCTATCGCATTGTAAACAGGATCTAACTTTTTCAAGTTACTGTTCGTTTTTTCTCCCAACACCCTATATATTCTTTTATTTTCATGACTTATCTATATCAAGAGCAAAACTGGCAATCACAGATGAGTGATTTGATCACTTCACCGCAAGAACTGCTTGAGCAATTACAGCTTTCACCCACTGAATTATTGTCGGGTGCTTTACTCGCTTCAGAACAGTTTAAACTGCGTGTGCCACGTGCTTTTGTCAAAAAGATGGAAATAGGAAATGCATATGATCCTTTATTATTACAAGTGCTTCCTCATCATTTAGAGCTTGAAGAACACGAGGGTTTTGTCACAGACCCTTTAGGAGAAGAGCAAGCAAACCAACTTCCTGGCGTATTACATAAATATAAATCAAGATTTTTGCTCACCCTAACAGGGGCTTGTGCTGTACATTGTCGTTATTGTTTTCGTCGTCATTTTCCTTATCAAGAAAATTTACCTAAAAATGATGACTGGCTACATATTAAGCATTATTTAGAACAACATCCTGAAATTAATGAAGTGATTTTAAGTGGTGGAGACCCCCTAACCCTATCAAATCGTAAACTTGCACTTTGGATTGAAAGGTTAGAATCTTTAGCACAAGTTAAAATTCTACGAATTCACTCCCGCGTTCCAATCGTAATTCCTGAAAGAATCGACGAAGAACTTGTTTACTTATTGAAAAACAGTCGGCTACGTGTCATTCTAGTTGTGCATGCAAATCATGCAGCAGAACTTGATGCTTTAACCTGTTCTAAGCTTTCTATGCTGGTTAAAGAACAAATTTTAGTACTGAATCAAGCTGTTTTATTAAAAGGGGTGAATAATTCTACAAGTGTTTTGATTGAACTCAGTCAACGCTTGTTTGAAGCTGGGGTATTACCTTATTATTTACATGTGTTAGATAAAGTAAAAGGTGCACATCATTTTGATTTACATACAAATGAAATTGATGACATTTATAGAGAACTACTCGCTAGCTTACCCGGTTATTTAGTTCCTAAATTAGTCAGAGAGATTGCGGGAGAGAAAAATAAAACACCGCTATTTGGGGCTTCAAGTTTTTAGATTTTTTAAAATGAGTTCAATATAAGTATGATAAATAAGGAAATCTCTGATATTTTCCACGCTTCAACGGTCTTAAACCGTGAACAGTTGAGCTTTTCAAAAGCATCAGTAGAAGCACTACACCAATGGGTGTCAGACTTATCTATTATGAAGCTAGGCGACAGTTCAGAAGCGTTATTAAATGCAATGTATGAAATTGCAGAATTAGATTGCACCGAAACATTACGTTTTGATTTGCTACAAGTTTTGCATCCTAGCATTGAAAATGTGTTAATTGGTTTAGAAAAATACTTTTTAGATCAAGGGCTTTCTCATTCTGATCGTAATGAGCATATTATTGAGCTCACGACGTTTATGCGTGCCTATTTTGCAAAAATTTATGTCGATATTACACACCGAAGCTCCTTACAACTCAATCAACAAAAATATGCCATTTTAAAATTTGCACAAAATCGTAGCTTTAAAACTGCTCGTATTTTGTCTAGTTATTATGCATTACAACAACTCGGTTTACTCCTTACGCAGCAGCAAATGCTTTACAGCCCTGCGTTATCAAATCAGTGGCAAACGATTCATAATATTTATGAACTCGCTGCAAAAAATAACGAATTATTAATTAATATCAATCAATTACAAGGAACACATTTTCCTGTACAAAATATTCAGCAAGCTTATGCTCAAGTCTTACTATTAGATATTTTTAATACTCATCAAATTCGCCCTAATGAGATTCAAGCCCTTTATCAATGTAGTCTAGACTGGGCAAAGCTCACACAAATTTTACCAAGAGAAAGCTCTCTTTCAAGATATATTGTAGATACGACAAAAGATCATCCTCCTATTTACAACCGTAAACATCATGAAGATTTTAAAGCAAATGTCTTTGTTTCAACCCAACAATTGCTTGAACATATCAATGATACGATTCAAAATGAATCCACTTATATTTCTAAAAATGAAAAGGATTTTCTTTCCTCTGCACTAAAATTTCATGTACAAAACGTTTTAGGAACGCATTCTGAGCGTCAACATGAACGTTATGAATATTCTGCGCAATTACAAATTTGCTTTACTTTACAAACAGCACATTTTTATTTATCTAATGCAAAAACCTTTGATGAAACATTATTAATCAATCAAAATTTTGGCTTTAGGTCTGAAGCAAATCTACAAACCAGTATTGCAAATCACAATCATGATGCTGCACAAACACAAAAAATTAAGCAAATTGACCGTGAAGTTAAGCAAATTTATCAAACCGAAGTACTCGATATTAGTATTAATGGTTATCGTATTGCTTGGTCAGGTGAAGCACCTAAAAATTTGCGTACAGGCGAACTGATTTTGGTCAGTGAAAGTCAACAAAATAAATGGAAATGTGCTGTTGTACGTTGGATTAAACAAAGTGTAAATAAAAGCTATGAAGTCGGGATTGAGATTTTATCGCCAGATATTTATCCATGTGCAATCAAAGTGCCTTCTGAGGTTTCAAGTTATAATTATCAACCTTGCTTATTGGTTCAAACTGAACAAGAAGAGCAAAATAGATTGTCTTTAGTTCTCCCTAACTTAGCACATTTCAAAGAACAACAAGCTTTGTATTTACGTTTTAAAAATCAAGAAATCAAAATTTATTTATTGAAGTCACTGTTTATTTCTCAAAGTTTTGTTCAGTTTGATTTTGAATTGCTCAACGATGAAGAACAAATGATTATCGATGAATTTATCCAACAACAATTAAATGATTTAAATAATCATGACTTATGGGACACTTTGAAGTGAGAAATTTATTATTATCTAAGAAGTTAAAACTCTCCGAAACACGAGTACTGATTATTGATGATAATCAAATTCGTTATAATATGCTGATGGAGATGTTTCAGAGTAAAGATCATCTCGCACAAGGTTTACTATTAGATGATTTGAAAAGCTTCGAAAAACAACTCAATACGTCTTGGGATTTAATCATTTTTGGACGTGCTTATGATTTAAAAATGGAACAGGCGGTTACCTTAATCCAAGCGTCTAAACAAGTAAATATTCCCGTGATTTTATTACGTCCTACAGAATATAAACCTGAACAATATGAATATTTTATTCATAAAGGCATTTATGACATCATTGATTTGCAAGAACCAGAACATTGTTATATCAGTCTAGTTCGGGCATTGTCTTATAGCCGTGCGCTACAATCAAAACAACATTTACTACAAGATTTAGAAAATGCCAAAACTCAAGCACAATCTCTTGTAGAAGAACAACATAAAGCATGTGCTGTGATCGAAGAAGGTATTCATACTCAAGCAAACCCTGAATATCTTGAATTATTTGGGCTAAAAAGTGAAGAAGAGCTGATCGGCTTACCAATTTTAGATATTTTACAGCCTGAAAATTTAAATGATTTCAAAAATCGTTTCAAAAAAATAACTCAAGGTCAATTTGACTATGCTCGTTTTGATTTAAGCACTCAAAATCAAAATGCCAAAACTCAAAACCCTTTAAAAATTGAATTTCTACCAGGTTTAGATGAAGACTCTCTTAGCCTTACAATTGAAGTTGGTGGCGCGCAGCAGAGTACAAATACTCAACCTCAGCAGAATAACTCTAGTTCTATCTCTAACTTATTCCCACAAATCAACCGTGCACTGATCAACCAACCTGCAAAAGCAAATGCGTTGGTTATTTTTAGTCTTGCAGATTGTCCTGACTCTATTTTTGATCTTTCATGGCAAGACGCAAATAAATATTTTGAAGGTATTCAAAACTTTCTAAAAGAACAAACCAACCAAACGATTTTCAATATTTACCCTGGTGTCTATGGGATCTTATTACAAGCAGGTTCTGATTCATTATTAGAATCTAGAATTTCTAATTTGCATGTACTACAAAAACCACAATTGCAAGAAATTAATTTTCAAGCCTATAACTTCCATCTCAAAATTGGGGTTGCTCCTATTATTGCGCATGATTTTCATGAAAATAATTTTTCTGAGTTACTGACCCAAGCCTATAACTCACGTATATCAGCACAACCATCTGAATCAGATTTACAGATGAGTGCATCATTAGAATCGACCAAAATTGAACTTGCGCCGCTTGTAGAAGCGCCTATTTCCCAAGAATCTGCACCTGTTATCATTGAAACGATTGAAACAGCAAGCGTTGACGTACCGACGATTACACCTGTGTCAAAGCCAGAAAATGTGATAAAACAAGACGTTTCACACCAGTCCTCACCTATTCTTCGCCAAATTGCAAATAGTTTGGAAAAAGGTGAAATTCGTATTAAATATCAACAACTTTATGATAAACAAGATACTAACTTATATACTTACCAAGTGACCAGTGGTTTTATTTATGAAAATCAATGGAAAAAAATTAGCAATCTCATTGAACTTGATGAAGACATTGAACTTTCTATTAAATTAGATCGCTGGATTTTGGTAGAAGCTTGTAAACAATTACATAACTTTATTCATCAATATCCTGAAGCAAAGATCATTGTGAATTTAAATCGTCATGTTTTATTCCATGATAAACAATTCCCTGAACTTGTTTCAAAATTAATCACTATTGTTGGAAGTCGTGCCACGCACCCAATTATTTTGCAGTTTGATGAAGAAGATCTTGCGAAAAATATCGTTGAAGCACAAAAAAATATTGCGATCTTACGTGAACATGGTGCAGATATCGCAGTACGTCGCTTTGGCTCAAGTATTTCCAGTGAAATTATTTTGCAACAAAGTGATATCACGCATCTAACCTTAGATGAAAAATATACATTGATGCTCAACAAAGAAAATACAACTCAAGCCTTACAGGAAATGATTGATAAATATCAAGAAATTAAACCTGTAGAGTTTCTACTGACCCAACTAGATGACATGAATAGCTTTGCCAATGCGTGGAATGTTGAAGCACGTTTCTTACAAGGCGACTATTTCCAAAAGAAACTTGACCAACTCACAGATGTTCAAGATCAATAAAATCTGAGCTGACTAAAATACATCAGGAGCTTAGCAATAAGCTCTTTGAATCTCAAAGCAGAAGATCGTCACAAAGCAAAATATAGACACAAAAAAACGAGCCAAAGCTCGTTTTTTATGTTTTGTCGTATTAACGTTTGATAGAACGTGACATACCAGCAAAACGTTGTTTGAACTTGTCGATACGACCGCCAGTGTCCACATTCTTTTGTTTACCAGTATAGAATGGGTGACAAGCTGAACATACGTCAAGATAAAGAGTTTCTTTACCTAAAGCAGAACGTGTTTCGATTACGTTACCACATGAACAAGTTGCAACTAATTTTTCGTATTTTGGGTGAATATCGGCGCGCATGGTCGATTCTCCTAAGTTAAGAAAGGTTTTGCTGTCATCGCAATTAGCCACTCTTAAACAGAGTGTAAACCCTATTTAAGGAAAGCAAATTTAAAAATAAATTTAGCAGGCTAACACCATAACAGACCATTTCTTTTGAGCCCACCGAGACTATAAGTGTCAGAGCTAAGCACAACAAGTGGGCAACATTATACCGAGTTTTTCTCAATAATGCGACTAATCAAGTACAGAATTTTCTTGAGTTTGACTATTTTCATCGTGTTGTTTAGACCAATAGTTCGCAATTACACCACAGACCATCAATTGGATTTGATGGAAGATCATGATCGGTAAAACAATCATTCCGATCGGCTGTCCAATAAATAGAATTTGCGCCATTGGCACACCACTTGCCAAAGTTTTCTTCGAACCACAGAAAAAAATTGAGATTTGATCTGCTTTATTAAAACCAAGCCACTTGGGAATATACAAAGCCAAAAGCATGATGATGGTTAAAAAAATCGAACAAGCCAATGTTAAATATGTCAGTGTCGTCCAACTCACCTGATGCCATAATCCTGCAACAACTGCACCACTAAATGCGCCATAGACCACCATCAGAATTGTGCCCTGATCAAAAGTTCTGACAATACTCGGAACTTTTTGCATCAATGGAAATACATAAGGACGTAACAACTGCCCCGCGATAAATGGCACTAAAAGCAATAAAGTAATTTCAATAATTGATGAGGTTGGGTCATAATCATGTTTAGATTGACCAAAGATAAATAAACTCACCATTACAGGTGTAATAAACATCCCGATCAAGTTTGAAAATGAAGCACTACACACCGCAGCCGCGACATTCCCTCGTGCAACTGATGTAAATGCTATTGAAGACTGGACAGTTGAAGGCAAGAAACACATAAACAAAAAGCCCCAATACAACTCTTGCCCAAGTAATGGTAATAAAACTGGTTTAGCCAACAAACCTATGATTGGAAATACAGCAAAAGTGAATGCAAAAACAACTGCGTGTAATTTCCAATGTAATACTCCTTCGATAATCGCTTCTCTTGAGAGTTTTGCACCATGTAAAAAAAATAAAATGGCAATTGCAATAGTGGTTATTTTCCCAAAAATGTCCGCAGCAACACCATGTACAGGTAAAAAAGTTGCCAAGATGACCATCACAATCAATAGAATTGTGAAACGATCCAAAGCGAGTATTTTTAAAATATTCATCTTAAACATCCTGTCTTTTGAATGAAAGAAAAGCTAAAAAGCCCAGTGAGATGAATTTACCTAAAGGTAAACTTTTATCTTACTGAGCTTCTTGAATATAGCTACTTTTTGAGCAAAATGTTCAGTATTTAATTTCGACACTTAAACTTTATATAATATATTCTTATATAAGTTGTATCGCAATTTTACGCTATTAATTATTACGTGCATCTTGATCTTGTTGAATAAGTTCAACTTTATAACCATCAGGATCTTCTACAAATGCAATCACAGTTACACCGCCCTTCATCGGACCAGCTTCACGCACAACATTTCCACCACGTGCTTTAATCTCTTCACAGGCTTTATATGCATCTTCAAC
The DNA here is from genome assembly GCF_003024515.2 of Acinetobacter sichuanensis. Classification (GTDB taxonomy): domain Bacteria; phylum Pseudomonadota; class Gammaproteobacteria; order Pseudomonadales; family Moraxellaceae; genus Acinetobacter; species Acinetobacter sichuanensis. The sequence continues at coordinate 234,437 of NZ_PYIX02000001.1, read as the reverse complement.
ACCAATAGCGATATGACCATAAGCATTTCCTAAGTCATAACTTGATGTATCCCAATTATGCGTTAACTCTAAAACAGTATTGTTTTCTTCATTGCCATAACCAACAAAAGCTAAGGTAAAACGACCTTCTTCATAGTCACGTTTGCGAAGTAAAGTCATACCGAGTACTTCAGTATAGAACGCCAAAGATTGTTCTAAATTGCCTACACGTAACATGGTATGTAGCATGCGCATGATAGATTTCCTAATTAACAAATACTAATCTCTCAATATAGGCAATGCGCATTCACATTTCAATTTATTGCTTCAAATGAAATATAAAAATAATGATGAATGTTTAATTTTCAGTATCATTTTACTTTGCTCTAAACCAATAAAAATAAAAAACCGACTCAATCTTGTAGATCGAATCGGCATTTAAACCTTACAACGTATTCATGATATTACATAAATTACTTTTTTCTATCCTTGTGATTTCTGGTGATCTCTTAACAATTTTCCGACCCAAACAACAAGTATCAAAATCGGGATACCAATTAAAGTTGTCATTAAGAAAAATTTTGGATAACCAATATTGGTAACAATTGTACCTGAATAACCACCTAAAATTTTTGGTGTTAAAGTCATTAAAGAACTAAAGATCGCATACTGTACGGCTGTAAATGAAACACTGGTGAGACTTGATAAAAATGCAATAAAAGCTGCACCTGCCAAACCTGATGCTAAATTATCAACAATAATGGCGAAATATAGCCAATTTGAACTATATTTTTCAATCACTTTACCTTTAATTTCAACAGCGTCGTTATGACCAACAACAATTGGTTTTAAAGGTTGAATATCAATATCTAACGTCGATGTGCTATTCACCAATTGATAGTTTTGTTGTGTAACTAAATGCTGATGATTTTGATTAAAATTGACCATTGCACTGACATTTTTTGATGTAGAAGCTTGTAAGTCTTGAGCATCAATCGAGCCTGTGAAAAAGCCATCTTTATCTATTTTTGCAGGATATTCTTTAGTATCCAACTTTAACGTAATCGGCTGCTCAGCGTTTAAATCACTTGTATTCACCCCAAGTAACTGCCCTTTCACCACAATATTTTGCTTTAATTCAGCAGTAGATAATTGGTTATCACTGGTCAGCGGTAAGAGTTGAATTTGCGCTGTGCCAGTATCTTTTAAATAAGGAAGTTGTACTTGTCTCTGTTCAGATTTGTCTTGATATTGTGTTGAAATACTCACATTTTGACTACTTGCCAAAACTTGATTAGGAACTTGAACTTTCCAATAACCCACTTCATCAGGTGTAGCTGTAAACTGTTGCTGCCCAACCTGTACTATAACTTGATCCATCGGTTTGCCTGAGTTGACTAAACCAATAAAAATCAAGTTTGTTGAACTTGCTAATACCGCACCAACAAACATCAATTTCATGATATTCATCCGTTGTGCAAGTAAACCACCTAAAAAACCACCGACTAAACTAAAAATAACACCATAAACTTTAACAGCCTCGGCAATTTGTTCTTTGCTAAAGTTTAAATCTTGGTAGTATACATTAGAAATCACCCCAGCAATAATGTCAGAAATTCGATAAAAACCAATAAGTAATAGTAAAACTAATGCAAGTTTCACCCCATAGCGTCTAAAGAAATCTGCGATTGGATTGACCCAAGTTTCATATGCCATCTGCGAATTTACAAGACCTGCACGAATCAGCATAATTGCTACGCCAATGGCTGCTGCGCCTGAACCTAAAAAGCGCAATGTTTCCATTAAAAACTTAAGAAAATTATCATTAATTTTCCATTCAGTTTGTAAATGTTGCACCAAATCATCAGAAAAATAATAGCAACCAATAAAAGTGATCACAGCAACGAAAAATACCGCAACCAAGCGATAATAATCTGTATTTTTATAATGCTTATCTACACGGTTAACCTGTGGCTCGCGAATACATAGTGTTGTCATAACGCCAACGCACATGACTGCTGCCATTGCTAAATACGTATATCTCCAAGCCTCATAAATATAATTACCTTTGGCTGTACCAAGTTTTGCAGCCAAGAATAATGCACCTGCGCCCGCAATAATCATGCCGATTCGATAACCTGCATTATAAGTGGATGCCAAAATGGTCTGCATTTCTGTTTCAGCAAGTTCAATACGATAAGCATCTATGACAATATCTTGTGTTGCGGCTGAAAAACCGAGTAACACAGCACCAATTGCCATTTGATAAAGTGCGAACTGTCCATTGGCAGGATTTGTCATTGCCATGATACAAATTGCACAGATAATAAGCACTTGTGCAACCAACAACCAAGCACGTCTTCGACCTAGTTTTTTGGTCAGTAAAGGGAGTGGAATTTCATCAATCAAAGGTGCCCAAACAAATTTGAATGAATAACCTAATGCAGCCCAACTAAAAAATGTGACTGCACTTTTATCAATTCCTGCTTCACCTAACCATAGAGATAGACTCGAGAAAATCAATAAAATAGGAATTCCTGCTGAAAAACCTAAAAATAACATGATGAGGGCACGACGATCTAAAAATGCTTTAAAAGCAGCGATCCATCCTTGATGTTGTGCCGATGTTTGCTCAGAACTTGACGATGACATTGCGTTATTATTTTCTGAAAAATGAAATAGTGCTATTCAACCGCTTAATGCTTCGAGTTTCAATCATTTTTATGCAACAGAGCACAGCTTTTACAGATATTTCCGTTTTTGACGCTTGATCTTTAGTATCATTCCTGTATACCTTTAAACTTTCAATTTCACATTTAGTTTTGGATTTCACCTGTGACCCAAAGACACGATCAATTAAGCTCAACGACTGTTTCAACTCCAGCAACGCCAACCACATTACAACAAATCGAAAACACATTACCTTCAGCTTTTGATCAAACGGACATCAAGAATACTTTGACACAAACTGCACTAAAACCAGAACAACTGACCCATATTCCAAATTACGCTACGATTCCATCCTCAACCAAAAGAATCAAACCGTTAAATAACTTTTTGGGTCAAGATCGCGCTAAGGCTTCGGTTGAAGCAGGTATTGCCCTGCCTTATTCAGGCTATAATATTTTTGCAGTCGGCACAGCAGGTCTTGGCAAGAAGACCATGATTAAGCGTTTACTGCAACAACATGCTAAAACCATGTCTACACCTGACGACTGGGTGTATGTCAACAACTTCAAACATGCACGACAGCCGATCGCCCTACGCTTTCCTGCCAGTCAAGGTGCAAAATTTCAAGCTTTATTGCATCAAACATGGAAAACGATTTTAAAACAATTAGAACGTCGTTTTAGTGCTGAAACCTATCACAATCGCATTGAAAATATTCGTCAAATCACAGGTAATGAACAACAACTTGCTTTGGGTGAACTCACCAAAGAAGGTGAAAAACTCGACTTAAAACTGATTAATCATAATGATGAACATATTTTTGTTCCTATTCATGTGGTAGATAATCAAGTTTTAGAGTTATCTCAAGACGATTTAAATGCACTTGATAGCAAACAGCGTGCAGAAATCTCTGCCAATATCCGTTACATGGATAAAAAACTCGATCGTCTTGGCTTACAGTTGGGTGACCTTGAAGATGATGCGCGTGATCAAGTTTCTGAACTTAATCGTGATATTGCCAAACAAGTTGTCATTCCACGTATAGAATTAATTCGCAATAAATTTGAAGCAATTGAAGGCTTAGAACAATATCTCAAACTCTATGCAGCCGATATTATTGACAATGTCGAAACCATTTTAGATCAAGAAGGTGATGAATTTTCACCTGCTTTATTTAATCATGTACCTTCACGTTATCAAGCCAATGTTGTTGTCAGTCATAAGTTAAATTCTGGCGCGCCTGTGATCTTTGATGATTTTCCAACGCATTACAATCTGTTAGGACATGTTGAGCAACTCACTCAAAATGGCACCATCACGACAGATTTTACTTTGATTCGTCCAGGAGCATTGCATCAAGCCAATGGTGGTTTTTTAATTTTAGAGGCAGAGCATCTTTTAGAACAACCTTATGCGTGGCAAGGTCTAAAACGCGCTTTAAAATCTGGGCAACTCAAGCTCTCATCTTTAGAACATATGCTGACTTTAACAGGCAGTATTTCGATTGAGCCTGCGCCAATTCCGCTAGATATTAAAGTGGTTTTATTGGCTGAGCCTGAAGTTTATTATGAAATATTAGAACTTGAACCAGAGCTTGGCAGTGTTTTTAAAATTCGTGCTGATTTTACCGATACCTTACAACGCAATGATGACAACGAACAAGCTTATATGCAGTTGATTGCAGACTATGTGCAACAAGATAAACTTTTGCCATTTGACCGCTCTGCTCTTGCTGCTTTATTAACGGATTCAAGTCGTCAAGCTGAAGATCAAAGTTCATTATCATTACATGCTTTAACTTTAGGTGACTTAATTCGTGAATCACACCATCATGCTGCACAGATGGAACAAAAACTTGTCACCTCACATCATATCAATACAGCACTCAAACACCGTCAATATCGCTTAGGCTATTTACGGGAGCTATACTGGCAAGATTTGTCTCGTGGCACACAACTGATTGAAACCAAAGGTCATCGTTTAGGTCAAATTAATGCACTCTCAGTAATTCAATATGCTGATGTAGAATTTGGTCTACCTTCTCGCTTGACTGCTTCCGTCTATCAAGGTGGTGGTGATATCCTTGATATTGAACGTAGTGTCGAACTCGGTGGTTCTTTACATGCTAAAGGCGTTTTGCTGATGTCGAGCTTCTTAAAAGCTCACTTTGGACGTGAACAGATTCTGCACTTCTCTGCTGCGCTTGCCTTCGAGCAAAGTTATGGGCAAGTTGATGGTGATAGTGCCACTGTTGCTGAACTTTCCGCATTAATCTCAGCGATCAGTCAAATTCCTATTGATCAATCATGGGCAATTACAGGCTCTATGAATCAGTTAGGACAAGTTCAACCCATTGGTGGTGTCAATGCCAAAATTGAAGGCTTCTTTGATGCGTGTAAATTACAAGGTTTTACAGGCAAACAAGGTGTGATTATTCCTCGTCAAAATATGCAACATTTGATGTTACGCCAAGATGTAATTGAATCTGTTGAAACAGGTCAGTTCCATATTCATGCTATTGATACCATTGACCAAGCACTTGAAATTCTGATGGCGCGCCCTGTTGGAACTTTAGATAAAAAAGGGCGTTACAGTAAAAATTCGATTTATGCCGCAGTCATGGCACAACTTGAATATTGGCAAGCGCTTGAAGATGGTATAGAAATCGAGGAAAAACCAAAGAAAAAGAAAAAAAAGAAGAAAAAAGCTAAAGATGCCAAGAAGAAAGCTGCTAAAGATGAAGTTGACAGTAATGAAACAGATGCTGCTTTAACGCATAAAAATACCTAAACCCAACATTTCCCCATCAAAAAAGCCTCTGAATTTATCAGAGGCTTTTTTTATTGATTAGATCATTAACAAAATATTTAAATCAGTAAATTAACCAAAACGACCTGTAATATAAGCTTCAGTAAGCTGATGGTCAGGCTGAGTAAATACTTTTTCTGTTGAATTTACTTCAATCAAATCGCCTAAATGGAAATAAGCAGTACGGTCAGATACACGCGCTGCTTGTTGCATTGAGTGCGTAACAATGGCGATCGTATATTGTGCTGACAGTTCAGAAATTAACTCCTCAACTTTTGCAGTCGCAATTGGGTCAAGTGCAGAACATGGTTCATCCATCAAAATGACTTCAGGGCTCACAGCAATCGTACGTGCAATACACAAACGTTGTTGTTGACCACCTGATAAACCTGTTCCCGGCTGGTTCAGACGATCCTTCACCTCTTCCCATAAACCAGCTTTACGTAAACTGTTTTCTACAATTTCTTCCATGTCATATTTATCACGTGCCAAACCATGTAGTTTTGGACCATAAGCAACATTATCAAAAATTGACTTTGGAAATGGATTTGGTTTTTGGAAAACCATACCCACTTGAGCGCGTAATAAAACAACGTCTAAATTAGGATCATAAATATCTTGATTATCTAGCGTAACTTTACCTGTCACACGACAGCCATCAATGGTGTCATTCATACGATTTAAAGTACGTAAAAATGTTGATTTACCACAACCTGACGGACCAATAAATGCAATGACTTCATTTTCATAAATCTGCAAATCAATACCTTTGATCGCTTCAAAGTCACCATAATATACATGTGCATCTTGCGCACTGATTTTGACTGTTGTTGCTTGGTCTTTCTTAGGTGCAGTATTTGACTCAAATTGAGAAACAAATGAAGTTGCTGGACGTTTATGTTCAGTATCTTGAGTCGTAAATTGTGTGTGATCTTGATTCACTGTCTGATCCTTTTTTAAGGAATTTTTAATATCTAGAGTACTCATATTTTGTCCTTGATTACCAACGTACTTCAAACTTTTTACGTAACCAAATTGCGAAGCTATTGAGTAAAATCATCAAACCAAGCAATACAATAATGGCTGCTGCGGTACGTCCTTCAAAGAAGTTACGTAATTCATTGCCTTGCCATAAAAACACTTGAACAGGTAAAGCTGTTGACTGATCTAAAGGCGTTGCCGGAATATTTGCAACAAAGGCACTCATACCAATCAACAATAAAGGTGCAGTTTCACCTAATGCCTGTGCAACACCAATAATTGCACCTGTTAAAATACCCGGTAAAGCCAAAGGTAAGACATGATGGAAAATGGTTTGTATACGTGAAGCACCCAAACCTAAAGCTGCTTGACGAATAGAAGGTGGCACAGCTTTCAATGATGCACGTGTCGTAATAATAACCGTTGGCAAAGTCATTAAACTTAGCACTAAACCACCAACCAATGGAGCTGAAATTGGCATATGCATCCAACCAACAAAAATTGAAGCACCAAGCAAACCGAACACAATAGAAGGTACGGCTGCTAAGTTGTTAATATTGACTTCAATAATGTCAGTTAGCCAATTTTGTTTAGCAAATTCTTCTAAATAAATCGCACTTGCTACCCCAATCGGAATCGAGATAAAAATAACGATCAGCATCATGAACAATGAACCCATGAATGCACCAGCAAGACCTGCAGTTGCAGGAGAACTACGCGAGTCTGGATTTGTAAATAATTGCATATTAAACGTACGATCAATAACGCCAGACGCACTCATCGAATCTGCTAGCTTACGTACTTCAGGACTAAGCTGCTGTTGGTCATCAGGAAGATTTCGGTCGATATTACCCGCAAGCCATACATCCACATTGGCATCAGCTAAAATTTTGACATCACGCTTTTGCCCAATCAATGCTGGATCTTTAAAGACCATATCACGCAAACGATATGCTTCAGAGCTAGTATAAATACTCCCTAAATCATCACGATGTTCCGCCAATTTAGGGTCTTTTGTAATCATACCATTTACAAGTAATGCATCCCAATCCACCATACCCATTTTTGTTTGCCATTCAACATAGCGTTCCTGAAAATGAGCAGGTGCTTCATTTGCGGCTTGAGTAGGTTGTGGCCCTGCATCAATCACTTTAGGATCAAAATATACAGGAACATTAATACTCGCTTGCCAAAATGCAGGTAAACCTTTTGCCAAAATACTGCCAAAAAGTAAAGCAACAAAAGCAAGACCAATAATGACTGAGGTTAAACCAAAGAAACGAAATGCTTTTTCTGTACGATGACGCGAAGCCAAAGATTTCGCAATTTTTGCTTTACGTTTTTCACGAAGCTCTGCTGCTGCACGAGGATCAAATACATTTTGATCCACTGGAGATGTATTTGATGTACTCATTCGTATTGCTCACGGTATTTACGCACAATATAAAGTGCAACAATATTTAGACCCAGTGTAATGACAAACAGTGTTAGACCTAAGGCAAATGCAACCAATGCTTGTGGGCTTGCAAAGTCTGTATCACCTGTTAATTGATTGACAATAGTTACAGTCACTGTAGACACTGCTTCTAATGGATTGACATGTAACAATGGGCTATTTCCTGCCGCTAAAACCACGATCATGGTTTCACCAATAGCACGAGATGCAGCAAGTAAAAATGCACCAATAATCCCTGGTAATGCCGCTGGCATCACTACACGACGAATGGTTTCTGACTTCGTTGCGCCTAAACCTAAAGAACCATCACGCAAAGCACGTGGTACTTGAGTGATAATGTCATCTGAAAGGGATGATACAAATGGGATAATCATAATACCCATGACAAAACCTGCGGTTAACGCACTTGTTGCATTGATATTAAGTCCAATTGCATCACCTGCCATTTTAAAAAATGGACCAATGATCATTAAGGCAAATACGCCATATACAATTGTTGGAATACCCGCCAAAATCTCAATTGCAGGTTTTGCCCATGAACGCAAACGTGGTGAAGCATATTCAGCAAGATAAATTGCAATCATTAAGCCTACAGGTACAGCAACCAATAAAGCCACTATACTAACCATCAGTGTGCCCCAAAGTAATGGTAATAAACCATAACTTCCTTCAGCACTCCCCGAGGTACTAAAACCAGGATTCCATTCAGTACCTAAGAAAAAGTCAAGAGGACTTACAAACTGGAAAAAGCGCATAGCTTCACTGAACATTGACATCACGATGCCAACGGTCGTTAAGATCGCAACACCTGAACACAATGCTAAGCTAACATTAATTGCTTTCTCAACTTTGTTACGTGCTCGATATTGTTGTTCAACACGTTTTTTCGCCCAAACTAATCCCAAGAGTGCAACACAAATGACAACAGCAAATTTGGCGAAGGCACCAATTGTTTGTACTTTCTTTAATTCTGCGGCAGCAGCTACTTCATAAGCTGCTGGCGTATCACTTACCCCAAAACCAGATGCAATGGCTTTCACACGCTCAACAAGAACTTGAATACTGGCATGATCTGAAGATGCTACAACTGATGCAGGTATATGATTTAAAATTATTTGTTTTAATAAGTTAGGTTCAACCAGATTCCATACAATCAAAATCAAAAAAGCAGGTATACCACACCACAAGGCAACCAATGCCCCATAATAGCCTGGGCGTGAATGTAAGGTTGCTGAGTTTTTCCCCTTACCCGCTATATTTCGACTTTTACTCAATCCGATTTGATACGCAATTGCTACAAGAGCCAATAACACACCAATAAGTAGCAGATTCATGCATTCTCCACAGTTTTTCCAATGATTTCGCTTGAAAAAACACTGCTTAAGCAAAAAATGCTAATGGCAGTCTCCCACCATTAGCCTCTTATTTTTTGAAAATTATTTAACGCCTTGACCTGCTTTAAATGCAGCTAGAACTTTTGCACGCTCAGTATCAGACATTGGAATTAAGCCAGCACGTTCAAGTTTAGATCCTTTACCAGATACTTTTTTACTTAAGAAGAACTCAGTAAATTGTGGTAAACCTTTGATTGATTTCAAATGTTCGCCTTTCACATAAAAGAATAATGGACGAGAAACAGGATAAGCACCATTTAAAATCGTTTGTTCAGAAGGTGCAACGTTATTTACAGTTGCAACGCGTAATTTGTCACGATTTTGATCATAGAAACCTAAACCAAATACACCTACTGCACTTGGAGATGTTTTCAAACGTGCCAATGTTTCAGTGTAGTCACCTGAAATTTCAATCACTTTGCCATCTTTACGGAAATTAGAACATACTTTTTTGATCGCATCTTTGTCTAACTTCTTGATTGCATCATAAGTTTCACAACCTGCATCGACCATTTTCTCTTGGAAAACTTCACGTGTACCGTGATTTGATGCTGGAATGACTAAAGTAATCGGTTCATCTGGAAGTGTTTTATCAATTTGACTCCAACGTGTATATGGGTTTGGAACCATTTTACCATTTGATGGTAATTCAGCCGCTAAGGCTGCAAATACATGTTGTGGACGCAATTTATATGCTGCTTTATTTGAGTTTGAAGCAAATACAATGCCATCATAACCGATTTTTATTTCTAAAATTTGGTTTACGCCTGCTTTTTTACATGCTGCAATTTCAGTATCTTTAATTTTACGTGAAGCATTTGCGATATCAATTGTATTATCGCCCACACCCGAACAGAATTGTTTTAAGCCCGCTGAGCTACCACCAGAACCAACAACAGGTGCTTTAAATTGCGGAAATGTATTACCAAATTCTTCAGCAACAACACTCGCATATGGAAGTACAGTTGAAGAACCAGCGATTTGGATTGTGTCACGAGCTGCATTAGCTGCTGTTGCCACCGTTGCCCCTGAAACAACTAAAGCAATTGCGATATGGTTTAAGCGCATTCTTTTCTCTCTTTATAAATTGCAAGTTGAGTACTTCACTTCCATCATGGAGTACCTTTTTGGATACCTGCATTTTGATTTTAAAATATGACAAATAAGTTACAGCTTTATGACGCTTTTATGATAATTAAAGACTTGTTTTTGATTTATTTAAATTTCTTTAATTTTCAATATGTAATCACATTTTTCTAAATATTTATTTTTTCAACTTTCTCTACATTAATTGTAATAATTCATGAGACTGTCATACTGATGTAAATTTTTTTATTATAAACAAACACAATTTACCCCAAATTTATCATTTAAAAATACACAGATTAAAACAACTGAATCAAATCTCATCTCAATAATTTACCAACAAATATGATTTAACCATTATTTTTAACTGAGATATAAAAGTATTTATGACCCATTTAAATCTATATAAATAAAAAAACCGAGATTTAAAAATCTCGGTTTTATAGAAGATATAATCAAACTTAACGTTTATTATAAATTGCTTGTGCGGCAGGTAAATTTTCACGCATTGCAGCAATACGTTGTGAATTGGATGGGTGAGTCGACAAGAATGATGCACCACCAGCACCTTCAAGTTTATTCATTTTCTCCCAAAGAGAAATCGCAGCTTGTGGGTTATAGCCCGCTTTTGCCATAAGCATTAAACCGCCTTGGTCAGCACGACTTTCCAAGCTACGTGAATAAGGTAAGCCCACGCCCACTTGTGAACCTAATTGTGCTGCTGCTGTACCAAGCTGCCCTACACGATCACCTGCGGCACTTAAACCGATTTGTAAAGCTAAATCTGTCAATGCTTGAGCACCAATTTTATTTTTTGCATGTTCTTCTAAAGCATGCACCATTTCATGCCCCATCACTGCGGCAATTTCAGCATCAGTTAAACCGAGTTTATTGACAATACCTGTATAAAATACAACTTTACCACCAGGTGCAACGTAAGCATTGACCTGATCAGATTTTAATACTGCCAACTGCCAATCAAACTTTTGACCTGTTTGGTTCATCTGATCTGCATACGGTTTTAAACGTATAAATACAGAGTTAATACGACTATAAGTTGAAGATGAAGTATCTAATGTTTTATTACTACGTGCTTCTTGCACTGTTTTATTAAAACCTTGTGTTGCTGCAACATTAAGCGTGGCACTATCAGCGCCAGCCATATCTGCCATAGTTGTACAACCAGAAAGCGTTATTAAGCCTGCTGCACAAATACCCATCATAAGTTTATTATTCATTATCGTATGTTCCAATAATCTCAAGTTATATCTACAATTATATTTAAATTACAACGGAGTGAGTATATAAAATTTCTTCATAATCATAGTATTTATGTAATTTTCCATTTTTATAAAAATTGAATGGCTAACCAATATAACAAACATAATGCATCTAAAATCAAATAAAAACTGCTCACTGGCTTTATTTTTTCATTCAGCCCTGCTTTATTACGATTAAAGAAAATAATACTGTTCTGAATCAAAATAATTGGAATTATAATACATGCCAAAGAAATACTTAAGCCCAATAAAGCATTTTGAATAATTTCAGGATTATTGGTTTGTGCTTGGATAATCAGCATTGCCAATGTAGGTGCGCCACCTATTGCAAATAGCGAGGAATAAAAAATAGTATTGGAAATATTTTTCTGCATGACAATAATCGTTTAATAAACTTCTAACAACATTCTAACAACCACATAATGATTGAGAAGCAGAACTTTGCACGACTTTAGTCTGCAATAACAAATAAAAAAACTCGATAACGACGCGCATTATCGAGCTATTTTAAAATTCTTTAAAATTATTTTTTAGTTGCAGCCAAATAAACTTGTTTTGCTTCAAGCATATTCTTATTTAGCTCTTTAATACGATCATCATTTGATGGATGTGTTGAAGTAAATTTCTGTACAGCACTATTTCCAGAGCTGTCAATTTTATTCATTTTTTGCCAAACAGTCACGGCTGCTTCAGGATTATAACCTGCTTGAGCCATTAACATTAATCCGCCACGGTCAGCTGCTGACTCTAAGCTACGAGAATATGGTAAACCAACACCATATTTACTACCAATATCAAGCGCTTGACTACCCAATGAACCAAACTTTTCTTCTGCATAGCCTTTGCCAATTTTAACAGCCATATCCGTAAGTGCTGTCGCACCCGCAGATCGCTTAGAGTGCTCTTCTAAAGCATGCGTCATTTCATGCCCCATAATTGCGGCAATTTCTGCATCTGTAAGCTTTAAAGTATTGACAATGCCTGAAAAAAATACCACTTTTCCGCCTGGCATAACAAAAGCATTTAATTCATCAGAATGTAATACACTTAGTTTCCAATCAAATTGTTGACCTGTTTTGTTGGCTTGATCTGCAAATGGTTTCATTTTTAGAAAAATAGTATTAATACGTTTATATGTTGAAGACGTTGTATCTAATGCTCGCTGAGCTTTCGCATCTTCAATCAGAAGTTGATAATCTTGTGCTGCATTAAAATTCAGTGTTGCTGAATCATTTCCAGTCAAATCTGCAATTGTTGTGCATCCTGATAATGCCACTGCAAGACCCAAACCCAATATTAATTTTTTATTAGTCATTATATTTTCCACATCTTAAATCATTATTGATTTTTAAACCAATATAAACATTGGTTAATTTATGAATGTAGATTATCTTATAAATATAATAAAAAATCAAAAAAAAGAACAATTTATTTTGATTAATTATTTAAAGTGCTAAAAAAAGCTCCCGAAGGAGCTTTTTTATTTACAATCGCTTAAGCATCAAATGGATGACGTAATACAATTGTTTCATCACGATCTGGACCAGTCGAAACGATATCAATTGGGCATTCAATCAGTTGCTCAATACGTTTGATATAGTTAATCGCAGCTTGTGGCAATTGATCTAAAGATTTAGCACCAAATGTAGACTCAGTCCAACCTGGCATCGTTTCATAGATCGGTTTTAAAGCTTCAAATGCTAAAGCATCAGAAGAACCTACACAGCCAGAATCAGCAGCTTCATAACCTACACAGATTTTAACTTCTTCTAAACCATCTAAAACATCAAGTTTAGTTAAGCAAATACCTGAAAGTGAGTTTACATCAACTGAACGACGTAAGATTTCAGCATCAAACCAACCACAACGGCGTTGACGACCTGTAGAAGCACCAAATTCAGCACCGATTGTACCAAGGTGTTTACCAATCGCATCACCCACATCATTGGCAGCGTCATACACCAATTCTGTTGGGAAAGGACCTGCGCCTACACGTGTTGTATATGCTTTAGTAATCCCTAAAACATAGTCAAGGTGCAAAGGACCTAAACCAGAACCAGAGCTTACGCCACCCGCAGTTGTATTTGATGAAGTAACATACGGATATGTACCATGGTCAACGTCAAGAAGTGAGCCTTGTGCGCCTTCAAACATCACGTTTTGACCATTTTTACGGTAGTTATGTAATTCAGTCGTTACATCAATCACGAGCGGAGCAACAACTTCACGCCATTGGTCACAAAGTGCAAGTACGTCTTCAACTTTAACCGCTTCAACACCAAAGAATTGAGTTAACTGGAAGTTATGGTACTCAAGTAATTCTTCAAGTTGTGCTTTAAGATGTTCACCACCACGTACTAAATCCGCAACACGGATCGCACGACGAGCAACTTTATCTTCATACGCAGGACCAATACCACGACCTGTCGTACCGATTTTCGCATTACCACGTTTTTTCTCACGTGCTTGGTCTAACGCAATGTGATGCGGAAGAATCAAAGGACAGTTTGGAGAAATACGTAAACGCTCACGAACTGGAACACCTTCTTTTTCAAGGATATCCATTTCTTTAATTAACGCTTCAGGAGAAAGTACAACACCATTCCCAATTAAGCACAGTACGTTTTCACGTAAAATACCAGATGGAATGAGGTGAAGAACTGTTTTCTTACCACCTACGACGAGCGTATGACCTGCGTTATGTCCACCTTGATAACGAACAACCGCAGCCGCCTGATCTGTGAGCAGGTCAACGATTTTACCTTTACCTTCGTCGCCCCATTGGGTACCAAGTACCACAACATTCTTGCCCATAATAGCCTCATTACATCATGCTGTTAAAATTGAAAACCACACACCAACGACATGAACACTGGTGTCTAGTCATTAAATTTTTTCGATTTTCCACTCACCTGCAACTTCAATCATTTGATGCGTTGCATTTGGAACTGAGCTTAAATCATCATTACCCAATAACTGTATTACACTTAAACCTTGTTGGCGTGCTGTCGTAATTGCCGCCAATAACGTTTGATTTGTACCTTTTGGTGCTACAACTTTTTCTATTTGTTTAAATTGACCTGCACTGAGTGCATAAAGGTCACAAGAGAAACCTGTTGCTGGACGTGCACGACCAAAATGCTCACCAATACCATCATAGCGACCACCTTGAGCCAGTGGTGCTGCACGATTTGGTGCATAAACTGCATACATCAAACCTGTATGATAATGGTATGAACGTAATTCAACGACATCGATACCAATATGTAAATTTGACCAACGCGCTTGAATCTCAGCTTGAGTTGTCGTTAAGACATCAAATGCTTGTTTAAATGCTTCATCAGCTAAGATTTCAGCACTTAAATTCGTTTTTAGTGCTTGAATATCACTTGCATAACGACCTAATGCATAAAAATCTGCACCGAATTTTAAATTTTGCGTAAATTCAGCAAGCTCTGGCAAAGCTTTACGTTGATATAAATCTGAAAGATGACGTTCAATATCTTTGGTTAATCCAGCGTGTTTGACTAAACTTCTAAATAAACCGACATGCCCTAAATCGAGATGGACACCTTCAACCAAACCAGCATTTTCAATCAAACTGAGCATGACGTCGATCATTTCAACATCTGCATCTATACTGTCTGAACCAAATAATTCTGCACCTAACTGTAAAGGTGCGCGAGTGGTATTAAACCCACGTGGTTTAGTGTGAAGTACTGTTCCTGCATAGCAGTAACGAGCAACGCCTTCAACTGGATGTACATGCGCATCAATACGAGCCACTTGTGGTGTCATATCGGCACGCACACCTAGTAAACGACCTGTTAACTGATCAATTACTTTGAAAGTGGCTAAGTCTAAATCTTGATTCGATTCTGAAAGAGAAGAAAGAGATTCGATGTATTCGATAAACGGCGTGTACACCAACTGATAACCTCGAGAAGCGAGGAAATCTAAAGCGTTACGGCGCAAAGTTTCAATTACTTGCGCTTGCTCTGGTAATACATCAGCTACACCATCAGGTAATAACCATGTCTCTGAAATGGGCATGTTGTAAACCTAAATCCTGTCAGCGCGGAAGTAATCCGCATAAAAAAATCGGGAACACACCCGATTTCTCTTATTTTAGCACGATCCTTAACACTGTGCATTAGACTTTTGCAGAAAAGATGCATTTCATTTTCAATCTCATGCTTTTTAGACTTTATACTGAATTATGTTTAATTATAAACGCTAGAAAACTTATACGCAGATCATTACAACTTGAGCTAATCTCTAAAAAAATAATCTATATTTTAGGTGTTTTATGACTTAAAAAACCAACCACCTGAATAGGACTCGTTACCAAATCAAAGGTAATTGCTAAGGGGTATAAAGCAACATTCTTTGCTGTCTGCAAAAATTGAGACTTTTGTTTGGTTTGAAATACAATTAACTCAAGTGGCTGTTTAAACCGATGTTGAAGTTGTTGTTTATTATTCACATGTTGAGCCAACCGTAAATCAATTGAAATTTTTTGTACACACTGCAATTCTTTTTGGCTATGTAAACATTCGAATTTTAATTTTTCTAGTTCATTTTGCTCATTCTTTTCTATTTGAGCTAAAGACTTACGGTAAACTAGATAAATTTCCGTATTCATACTTTTCCCATCTTTTTTCATTTCAAAAACGATTGGATTTTCAAATTGTTGGCGACTAATCACAGCTCTCATTGACTGCTGTATGTATCCTGGCTGATGTATTTGTAAATACTTCAAGTCTATATTCTGCAAAATAGTATTCAGCATTTCTGTTGTCATTGTTGTATCTTTATCTTTAGCAGGTGTTATAAAATAACTATATTTCTCACCAGCTAAAACCAGTGCATCTTGATATTCGGCAACCGTTTGGCTCGCATGTCCTATAGCAATTAATTGATCCTGAAAAACAAATTCTTGTGTTGTTCGATAGTGATCTTGTTCACCTACATAAGCATTTAATATCGCTGTCGCGCATCCAGACAAACTCATAGCCATCCAAATGTAACCCATTAGCAAACCTAGCCTTTTTTTATTTTTCATTATTTTTATTACCCTTCTACTTAAAATAAATTCACTTTATTAAATCAGTCACCTTTGTATTTTTCAATTTTCTATAAAAATTCTATTTCCATCCATACAAAATAAATCATTTTCCAAGAGAAAGCATGAGACTCATTTACTTTTAAAAAATAAAGTGTCACAATAACACTTTATATAATTTCTACGAAAAACAAAAAATGAATGAAAAAATATTACGACAACGTAGTAAATTTTTAAGTTTAGTCCTACGCCACCAACCTGAAACGATTGGTATTCACCTAGATACTGAAGGTTGGACAGATGTACAAACCCTTTTACAACAGATGATCAAACATCGAAATCCACTCAAGCTACAAGAATTAATCGAGGTCGTTGAAAACAACGATAAAAAGCGTTTTCAACTTTCAGAGGATCATAGCAAAATTCGCGCAGTTCAAGGTCATTCTACACATCATGTTCAACGTGAATACTCAGCTATTACACCACCTGACATGCTTTATCATGGCACTGCAACACGTTTTGTTGATGATATTCTTGAGCAAGGCTTAATTTCGGGTCAACGTCACCATGTGCATCTTTCTGCCGATTTAATCACAGCCACAAAAGTCGGGCAACGGCACGGCAAAGTGGTGATTTTTAGAATAAATACGCAACAAATGCAGCAAGATGGTTTTAAATTTTATCAAGCTGAAAATGGCGTTTGGTTAACTGAAAAAGTACCAAGTCATTATCTGAGCCTGATGAGTAAATAGACTGCTTTACTCGACATCACGAATAAACAAACTTATACTTTTAGCATTGCCAATATTTAAAAATTAATGAAAAACATTCAGAAAAATAGTTTCCTAAAACTCCCTCTTGTTCGTTTTACTTATGCCTATAGTGCTTTTTGGATCATTGTCGTTTGTAGCGTTGATTTTTTCCAAAGCTTTCAAATAGAAACGATTTTAGCACTCGTCATTTGCTGTTTAGGGACGAGTTTAATTCATTATTTTGATTATCAACATGTGAACAATAGCGAACAAGATATTCGTTTTCAAAGTTTAAAGCTTCATTTTTGGCTTGCTGTAATTTTTTTAGTCGCGACACCTTTATTCATCAATAAAAAAGTTGAAGCTATTTGGTATAATGTTGAAAAGCAAGCATATGAGGCTCAACCGCTTCGCAAAGGGTTTCTAAGTTTAGAAGAAGTACGCTTACCCGATCATAAACAGAAAGTCGAAAGTGTAGTTTTTTCAGAGCAAGACTCAAAACCCGTCATTTGTGACCTGATTCAACGTAAACAATGCGCTTACACAGAGCATTTTGATCAAATGGCTGAAGTCAGTTTAAGTACAAGGAAACTCTCACCTTATCAATTTCAACCGATTATTTTTGAATTAAAAACTGAAAATTTCCACTACACCAAACAGCAACACATCACCTTTTATAAAAAGCAACAAAGGTCTGTTTATTGCTATTTTCTCTTTATCTTTTTCCCAACTTTAATTCTCTTTTTCCGACTTCGTGAAACTTTACTACAACATTACTTTAATCAAGTTAAGGGTTAACTATTTCGTTTTAAAATATGATTTTAAAAGATTTAAAAAACATCAAATGCAAATATTCAGGCTATTTTTAGTGTAGTGGCAATTCAGTTGTTTGTTTAATTCTTTGTAAAGGAATCTCAGTTTTTACATTTTGAATCCCTGAGATTTTATTTAAATGATTAATTTGAAATTTACGATAAGCCTCAAGATCCGACACCACAATGCGTAAGAAAAAATCACAATCCCCTGCCATAAGTTGACACTCAACAATTTCAGGAATATTCATAATGGCATCAATAAATTGATTTACTGTACGTTCATCCTGACTTTTCAGCCAGATTCGGGCAAAAACCGTTAGACTTAAATTCACTTTATGCGGATTTACCAATGCCACATATTGATCAATGACGCCAACATCTTCTAAATGTTTTACACGACGTAAACACGGCGATGGAGATAAGCCAACTCGCTCAGCCAAATCATTGTTTTGTAATTTTCCATTCTGTTGTAACGCTTGCAAAATACGTCGGTCAATCGCATCAAGTTTCATAAGATTTTTTTGATATTTAAAGTCTAAAAATAGCATATTTGAGCAATATTATTTCAAAATAAAATATTCAAGCATCATTTTTAGTGAAATATAGCCCTCTCTTTAGCATAAAATGAATATTGAAAAATTCATAATCTTTCAGAGCCTCCCATGTTCAGCTTTAAAAATACTGCGACAGAACTTTCCTATTCTTCAGAATTTAAAGAATTTCTTAGAGGAATCAAAATTTCTATTCCAATGCTACTCGGAATTATTCCATTTGCATTGGTACTCGGTACACAAGCTGCACAAAAAGGCTTTTCTGCTTTAGAAGTGCCATTATTAACAGGTTTAAACTTTGCAGGTGGTTCAGAGTTTGCGATTATTGAAGTATGGACGCAACCGCCTCAACTTTTATTTCTAATTTTAATTACCTTTTTAGTCAATAGTCGCCATATTTTAATGGGTGCTAGTTTAGCGCCTTATATTCGCCATTTACCCAATCGAAAAGCATTACCTTTACTCTTTTTTATGTGTGATGAAAGTTGGGCTTTAAGTATTACCGATGCGCATAAAAATAATCCACGCAATCCTTATCTGGGCTTTAGTGTATTTTTTTATATCGGATTATGTTTTGCACTTTATGTGATGTGGGTCGTTTTCACTACGATGGGCGTTGGTATTGGTGCATTTCTAGGTGATGTGACTAAATTTGGCTTTGATATGGCATTTCCAGCCGTTTTCTTAGTTCTATTACGCGGCATGTGGAAAGGTTTTAAACCTGCATTACCGTGGCTCGTGAGTTTAATTGCGGCTGCATTGGCTTATTTATATTTGCCTAATGGTTGGTATGTACTGGTTGGCTCTATTTCAGGTGTGATTGCTGCATTATTTTTAGTAGGAGATGAAGAATGATTCACAGTACAACACTTATTGCGATTATCTGTGTTGCATTGACCACTTATTCCACACGGATTTTGGGTTATTTATTGCTTAAGAATAAAACCTTAAGTAAACGTACAACACGCATTCTTCAAGTTATTCCAGGTTGTGTACTGATTTCAGTGATTGCGCCTTATTTTGTCTCAGACAACCCTGCAAATCTGATCGCGATTGCCATTACTTTTCTTGCCGCATGTTATTTATCGTTATTGCCTACGGTGTTGATTAGTATCGTTGCAACAGGTATTTTGCGATACTTGATTCATTAACCGAATCAAGTATCTCGTTGTCCATCTATTTTTGTATTATCGATCTGAAAAATTTTGCTGTAATAAGCGAATTAGCTCCGCTTTTTGCACTTCAACTTGTGTCATACGTTGTGTTGTTTTATCTAAAACTTCTTGCTGGATATGCATCTTTTTCG
Source organism: Acinetobacter sichuanensis (assembly GCF_003024515.2). Classification (GTDB taxonomy): domain Bacteria; phylum Pseudomonadota; class Gammaproteobacteria; order Pseudomonadales; family Moraxellaceae; genus Acinetobacter; species Acinetobacter sichuanensis. The sequence goes on along the minus strand of NZ_PYIX02000001.1, from coordinate 214,294 downwards.
CTAGATCTTGCATCAATTGTAACGTTTGTTTTAAATGTTCTTCTTGTAAATGTGTCTGCTGTTCTTGCGCTTGTAAGACCTGCATTGCATCATGATTCTGTTGATTTAGCACATTTATTTTCCAAACCAAAAATAATATAGCCACATACAAAACAACAATTGCGATGAGTATGTAAATCAAGATCTTTCTCCTTTATAGTTCATTTTTATTGGTTAAAGTTTTGATGAATGACTATCCGCATCCATCAAAAGATATAAAATATTCAATGCATTATAAATTAACTTTATGCGGTAAATGACTCGCACAAATCAAGTAAACGATTTGCATAGCCCCATTCATTGTCATACCAAGCAAATACCTTCGCTTGATGACCAACCACCATGGTTTGAGTTAAATCGACAATTAAAGAATATGGCGAATGGTTAAAATCACTCGATACTAAATCTTCATCTGTCACAGACATAATCTCAGCATAATCATATTTAGCTGCTTGCTTTAAAGTTTGATTAATCAAGTGATTTGTAATAGGTGATTTAGCAATAAAAGTCAGATCAATCGCAGCAACATTAATTGTTGGTACTCGAATCGAATAGCCATCAATGCGATTTTCCATTTTTGGCATCACTTGTTTTAAAGCACCCAAAGCAGATGAAGTGGTTGGAATGATATTTTGCCCAGATGCTCGTGCACGACGTAAATCACGATGCGCATGATCCAATACAGACTGGTCGGCTGTGACTGCATGAATTTCAGTCATTAAAGCTGTATCAATACCAAAAGCATCGTCAATAATTTTGACCAAAGGAACGAGTGCTTGAGTGGTACATGAAACACTGGAAATGATTTGATCCGTCGCTTTTACTTCTTGATGATTTACACCATAAACAATTGCGGCATCGACAGTATCAAAAGGTGCAGCCCCGATGATGACACGTTTTGCTCCTGCACAAATATGCTGAGTTGCGGCTTGGCGTGAGCGAAACAGTCCTGTGCATTCTAAAACAACATCAACGTTTAAATTCTGCCAAGGTAATTGGCTTGGCTCTGCTTGACGAAGAATTTGCACACGTAATTTAGTTTGACGCGCATCAATACATAAATAAATTTTATCATTTTCTTCTTGAATTGTTACAGCACCATCAAAACGCCCGTGCGTTGTATCGTACCTAAACAAATGAACCATCGTTTCAACATCAGCAACATCATTGATTGCAACGATTTCAAAATGAAAAGGTTTTGGATTTTCAAACCAAGCTCGCAATACATTTCGCCCGATTCGACCAAATCCGTTAATTGCCACACGTTGCATCATTTTTCCTTCGGATTGAAAGCTTTTTGTACTTTCCTATGTTAATGGATTTAACGCATGCTTAGATATAGTCAAATACAAACAATCTCATTTAAAATCAACTTAAATCTCACAAACATATTTTAAATCAGCACTAAAATAACTTTAATGGAGTTAATTTTTATAAATCATTTTAAAAATAAGGATATGCCAAAATGAAAATAACCATGTTGTTTTTTATTTTCATGATATTTACTTTATCCTCAACAATTTACGCCCAAGAAAACTATCAAAGATGCAGTGATTTAGAAACAGATCATTTACTTAAAGCTTTAACTCAAAAGTCAAATCTCTTTAAAAAGCCACAAAGCAATCTAAATCCCACGTTTTACGATTGTCTGATCATTCACCAAGAACAAGTACTCATTGCAACAAGTCAGGAAATCCAACAATTTTCAAACAATGCAGGCAATTATCAACTCGATTTATTTTTAATCAATCGACACAAGCAAAGTATTATTCAACACTACCACCACCCGACCCCAATCATTCCGCAAACACGCTTAGAAAATATCAAATTTGATATAAATGCTTATTCCAATATTCCAAATCAGCACATTATCGGATTAGGATTACATCAAGTTCATATTGGTGGTGTAAGTAGCTCGACACGAATATTACAACTGTTTCACATTCAAGCAAAACAAGCCATAAAGTGGGTTTTACAAGACCTTATTACTGATCAGGTAGCAAATTCAACTCCTTATCAATGCGAGGATGCCCAAAGCTCCGAACTAAACAGAAAGCTCATTTTGCTCAGCTCTAAAACACAGGGTTTACCAGATATTCGACTCAATGAAAATATAGAAAATATTCATGTGGATATACAAAACTGTCATGTTAAAATCATCAAACAAAAACAATCACAAATTTTAAAATTCGATGGCAAAAAGTATTATTTCAAAGCTAAAAATCTGTTGCAAATCGACATTTAACGATTGACTGATCGTTTAACAAATATTCAGTACATTGCCATGTTATTCACTAAATTTCGCTCTATACTTGATTTTCAATATAAATCGCACTTATTCCCCTGAAAATCATTGGTGCATACGGCATTTTCCGTTATACTTTGGCGTTCTAAAAAATTAAGCCCGTGTGTCAGTTAAGCGTAAAAATCAGACTTAGCGACATACTTTTAGCCAATACGAAAATTGAGGAGTGACTTGGTTGTGAGTACTCGTTTTATGACAACTGCTGAAATACGTGAAGCATTTTTGCGTTACTTTGAATCGCAAGGACATACACGTGTCGCGTCGAGTTCACTTGTACCTGCCAATGATCCCACTCTGCTTTTCACCAATGCAGGGATGAACCAATTCAAAGACTGTTTCTTAGGTCTTGAAAAACGTGACTATGTACGTGCAACTACATCACAAAAATGTGTGCGTGCAGGCGGTAAACACAACGATTTAGATAATGTTGGTTATACCGCACGTCACCATACTTTCTTTGAAATGTTAGGTAACTTCTCTTTTGGTGATTACTTTAAACGTGATGCCATCCGCTTTGCTTGGGACTTTTTGACTGGCGAAGAATGGCTAGCACTCCCTAAAGACAAACTTTATGCCACTGTTTACCATACAGATGACGAAGCATTTGACATTTGGAACAAAGAAATTGGTCTAGATGCAAGCCGTATCATCCGTATTGGTGACAACAAAGGTGAAAAATACGCCTCAGATAACTTCTGGGCAATGGGTGACACAGGTCCTTGTGGTCCATGTTCTGAAATCTTCTTTGACCATGGCGACCACATTTGGGGTGGTTTACCGGGCACACCTGAAGAAGATGGCGACCGTTTCATTGAAATCTGGAACAACGTATTCATGCAGTTTAACCGTACTGCGGATGGTGTATTGCATAATCTTCCTGCACCTTCTGTTGATACAGGTATGGGCTTAGAGCGTATTTCTGCTGTTTTACAACATGTAAACTCAAACTACGAAATCGATTTATTCCAAAACTTGCTTAAAGATGCTGCCGAAATTATCGGTGTCGATATAACTGAAGCTGTTGCAACAGCTCAAGCCAATAATAAACCAGTTGAATACCCTGCCTCGCTTAAAGTTGTTGCAGACCATGCACGTTCTTGCTGTTTCCTCATTGCAGATGGCGTGAATCCTTCAAACGAAGGTCGTGGCTATGTACTCCGCCGTATTATTCGCCGTGCTGTACGTCATGGTAATAAAATGGGCGCAACAGGCACATTCTTCTACAAAATGTTGCAACCTTTGATTAATGTCATGGGCGAAGCTTATCCTGAATTGGTTGAACGTCGTCAAGTCATTGAAAATGCCTTGATCCGTGAAGAAGAACTCTTTGCTAAAACACTTGAGCAAGGTTTGAAATTGCTTGAAGGTGAATTAGCAAACCTTAAAGGTAAAGTTATTGCTGGTGCGACTGTATTTAAACTTTATGACACTTACGGCTTCCCAACAGACTTAACCGCAGACATCGCACGTGAACGTGAATTAGAAATCGACGAAGCTGGTTTTGAAGTTGAAATGGCAGCGCAACGTCAACGTGCACGTGATGCAGGTAAATTCTCTGTAGATTACAATGCAATCGTTAACGTTGAAGGCGAAACTCAATTTGACGGCTATGATGCCACTCAAGGTCAAGGTCAAATTGTTGCAATCTATAAAGATGGCGAACAGGTTGATGAAGTTGTTGAAGGCGATGAAGCTTTAATCGTATTGAACCAAACGCCTTTCTATGCGGAAAGTGGTGGTCAAATCGGTGATACAGGTATCTTCAAAAACGATACAGGTATTTTCGAAGTTCAAGATACTAAAAAATCTGGTGGTGCATTTGTTCATCAAGGTATCGTGACGATGGGGAGCTTAAAAGCGACTCAAGCGGTTGAAGCGATTGTAAAAGCAGATATCCGTGATGCAACTGCACGTAACCACTCTGCAACTCATCTTCTTCATGCGGCGCTACGTCAAGTTCTTGGCGAGCACGTACAACAAAAAGGTTCTTTGGTTGCATCTGATATTTTACGTTTTGACTTTGCCAATGACCAACCTGTTTCATTTGCACAAATTCAACAAATTGAACGTATTGTCAATGCTGAAGTGATTGCCAACACTACCGTTTCTACCGAACTGCTTGACATTGATGCTGCCAAAGAAAAAGGCGCAATGATGCTGTTCGGCGAAAAATATGGCGACGAAGTTCGTGTACTTTCTATGGGTACAACCAAAGATGAGAAAAACTTCTCGATCGAACTTTGTGGTGGTATCCACGTAAAACGTACAGGTGATATTGGTCTATTCAAAATCACATCTGAAGGCGGTGTTGCTGCTGGTGTACGTCGTATCGAAGCAGTGACAGGTACGAAAGCGCTTGAAGTTGTACAAAAAGTAGATGCTGATATTGTTCACATCAATGATTTGCTCAAAGCGCAAAAAGATCAAACTGTTGAGAAAGTTGAAGCAACTGTAGAAACAGCACATCAATTGCAAAAACAAATTGAGCAACTGAATCAAAAACTGGCAAATTTCCAAGCTTCAGATCTTATTGGTCAAGTTCAAGATATCGCTGGGCGTCAAACCTTGATCGCAACTGTACAAGGTCAAGATGCAAAATCAGTCCGTCACCTTCATGACAGTGTCAAATCTAAACTTGATAATGCAGTTATTGTGATTGCAGGTGTAGATGGCGATAAAGTGAGTTTGATTGCTTCTGTAGCGAAAGATTTTACTGCCAATATTAAAGCAGGCGACATTATTAAACACTTAGCAACTGAATTGGGTGGTAAAGGTGGCGGTAAACCAGACCTTGCTCAAGGTGGCGCACCATTGAATGAGCAGTTTGATCGCGTAATGACAGAATTATCTGCGTGGATTGCTGCAAAATAAGGTCACTCACATGATGACAAGGCTCGTATTGTGTTGTTTATTTTTATTCAGCCCAATGCTTTTTGCGGGTACATATTATCAATTACATGTTCCAAGCAAAGCCTTGCCGTATTGTGAGTTTATGCCTTTTGATTATGTTGAAAAGAAGATTGTAAAAACTGAACTTTACAATCGAATCTATATTAAGCAGCCTGTAACATTAGAATTTATTCGTTTAGATTCTAAGCCATTCACAGGATTGCAATTATGGAGTCCAAAGGGGCAAGTTAAAGCAACTCGCCTCTCTGACACAAAGTATCGATATGAACTTCCTACTTTAAATAAAGGGGAAATTTACGAGCTACGTGGTATTTTGAAACATCCAGCAAAGTCTGGTTTTCAAATATGTGTAAGTGCTTTAAGTCGTTAGACTTATTTACTTGGTAAGGAAAGTTATGGCATTAATCGTTCAAAAATATGGCGGTACCTCAATGGGGACTCCCGAGCGCATTTTAAATGTAGCTCGTCGTATAAAGCGCTGGCATGATCATGGTCACAAGGTGGTTGTGGTTGTTTCTGCAATGAGTGGTGAAACCAACCGCTTATTGGCTTTAGCGAAAGCCATTACCGAAACCCCAGACCCACGCGAGTTAGACCAAATGGTGTCTACTGGTGAACAGGTAACGATTTCTATGTTAGCGATGGCGCTAAACTCTATTGGAGTTTCTGCACAATCACTAACAGGTCGCCAAGTTGGGATTAAAACAGATAACTCATTTACCAAAGCACGTATTGAGTCAATTGACACAGAAGTTATGACTTCACTTTTAGATGCTGGCAATGTCATTGTTGTTGCTGGTTTCCAAGGTGTAGACGAACAAGGCAATACGACTACTTTAGGTCGTGGTGGCTCAGATACAACAGGTGTTGCACTTGCAGCAGCGTTAAAAGCTGATGAATGCCAAATCTATACTGATGTAGATGGTGTTTATACCACTGACCCTCGTGTTGCACCAAAAGCCAAAAAAGTTGATCGTATTTCATTTGAAGAAATGCTTGAAATGGCATCACTTGGTTCTAAAGTTCTACAAATTCGTTCAGTTGAATTTGCTGGAAAATACCAAGTGCCTTTACGCGTATTATCAAGTTTTGATAATGACGATGATGGCGCATTCGACGAAGAATTTAAGAAAAACGTTGGGACACTAATCACCACTGAAGCGGAAGACAATATGGAAAATCCTATTATTTCAGGTATCGCATTTAACCGTGACGAAGCAAAATTAACTATTTTAGGTGTACCTGATGAGCCAGGTATTGCATCTAAAATTTTGTCTCCGATTGGTTCTGCAAATGTTGAAGTGGATATGATTATCCAAAACGTTGAAGAAGACGGTACAACTGACTTTACATTTACGGTTAACCGTGGCGAACTTAAAAAAGCCAAAGCAATCTTAGAAGATACAGCGAAAGCAATTAATGCGCGTGAAGTTGCTACTCGTGATGACATCGTTAAAGTTTCGATCGTGGGTGTAGGTATGCGCTCACATGCAGGTGTTGCAAGTAAAATGTTTACTGCGCTTGCAGATGAAGGCATTAACATCCTAATGATTTCAACTTCTGAGATCAAAATTTCTGTCATTATCGAAGAAAATTACTTAGAACTTGCTGTTCGCACACTTCATACTGCTTTCGGTTTAGACCGTGAACATGGTGAATCTAGCACACGTGCTTAATATTTGAACAAAATTGACAATTTATTGGCAATTTTGCCCTACAAAATGACGGAGCCACTATAGTTTTTTATAGTGGCTCTGTTATATTAAGCTCTGAGGTTGTAAAAAATTTCATCAGAGTGATTTAAAGTGAAAACTTGATCACATTATTCTGTTAAAATGCTCTCTGTTTTCAAAGTTGCTTTCTAAAGAAATTCATTGCAGGTTTAGCGTTTTGCAAGGAGATAAACATGCTGATTCTGACCCGTCGTGTCGGAGAAACATTAATGATTGGAGATCAAGTCAGTGTAACTGTGCTTGGTGTCAAAGGTAATCAAGTTCGTATTGGTGTTAATGCGCCTAAAGAAGTTTCTGTCCATCGTGAAGAAATTTACCAGCGTATCCAGCACGAACGTGCGATGCACGAACATCTTCAACATATTGATCAAGATTATCAACCTTCGTTTGAAGATGATAACTACTCTCAAAATAACAATAACTTTAATCGCTAAGTTATTGCTAATTTGGAAAGTATAAAGCGGCTCAAGAGGCCGCTTTAAATTTATAGTAAGCAAGAAAAATACATTACTTTTTAGATAAACTATTCAACTAAACCCAATGCTTTTTTTACAGGTGCATAACTACGGCGGTGTTGATCAATCACACCATGTTCTTCAATCGCTTCAAAATGCGCTTTGGTTGGATAACCTTTATGTTTAGCAAAACCATATTGAGGATATTTTTCATCAAGTGCGACCATGTCATGATCTCTTGTCACTTTAGCTAAAATACTTGCAGCAGAAATTTCTGCATGTAAAGCATCACCTCCAACAATCGCATCACAACTCATGGTTAAGCCTTGTGGTACTTTATTGCCATCGACCAATACATGTTCAGGTTTTATATTCAAAGCCTCAACAGCTCTTCGCATCGCCAATAATGAGGCTTGTAAAATATTAAGTTCATCAATTTCTGTATGTGAAGCTTCTGCAATTGCCCAAGCTAACGCTTTTTCCTTAATCTCAATAAATAACTTTTCACGTTTCTTTTCACTTATTTTTTTAGAGTCATTTAAGCCTTCAATTGGATTATTTGGATCTAAAATTACAGCCGCTGCAACCACAGACCCTACTAAAGGTCCACGCCCAGCCTCATCAACACCAGCAATTAACATCATATATTCACCCACAAAAAAAGAGGCTGAACAAGTCAGCCTCTATAAAGTATAACACAAATTATTTTACAGCTTCTGCTACACACGCATTGATCGTTTTCGTCACAGCATTTGATACAATCGTTGCTCTTGCTTGAGGGTCAATTGCAGCCGTTGCTAAGTCTACTGCTGTTACACTTTGCGGTGCCTTGTCACTCACACAGCCACAAATTTCACCTTGAACATTGGTTTTTTGCTCAGTAGTCATTAACTTTGTTGCAGTTTGCCAAGCAGGTAAATTATTCAGTTCAGTTGTACATTTCGCATTAATCGCAATTTTTAATGCCGCAGTACCCAATTGCTGTGTAGTCGTTGCTGCTGTATTCCCCGTTGTGCCTGTCGTTGATGCACATGCTGTCAAAACTAAAGCGATAGGCGCAAGTGTTGCAATCAATTTTTTCACAGTGTTTTCCTTTTTATGAAAATTTCGTGGGCATATTGTGCCCAAACTCTTTGACCGAGAAAACTCTATCTTGAACGTATTCTTGTAACGAAAGGCTATTTGTTTAGAAAGCGTACACTTTTTCAAACAGCGTTGCAAAATTAGTGCTCTATCGTTGCAAAATTAACATAGGTATCGCATTTAAAAATTCGCTAGGATATAGACTCCCTGCAAATATGTAATTTTAGCAATGTCACAAAATAAAATGTATTACACAAGAACAGCTCAATGGCTACATTGGATTATGGCAATTATTTTCATTAGTGCTTGGTTCATTGGCTTTTATAGTGGTAATTTTTTAAGCTATGAAGCTGATGGTAGCTTTAAAGGTGATGTCATCACTTTTCATAAAAATATTGCGTCAACCATTCTTTTTTTAGTGATTATTCGTATATTTTGGCGCTATACACACCCTACGCCTGCGCTCCCTGACACCATGTCACCGATGATGAAAACACTGGCTCATTTAGGTCATTTAGCACTTTATTTTATGTTGTTGGCTCTCCCGATTACAGGTTGTTTATTTAGTTGGAGTGCAGGACACCCTGTTCCTGTTTTATATTTATTTGAAATTCCAAGATTAGTTCAGGACAATCCAGACTTGATGGACATTGTAAAACCATTACATATTTATCTTTCTTGGGCAGCAGGTTTACTTTTAGTTGGTCATATCGCAGCAGCGTTAAAGCATCATTTTGTTGATAAAGATAATGTTTTACGTAGTATGACTCGCCAAAAAGATTAAATCTATTTTCCATATTTCTTATGCGCTAAGACATACAGTTTAAATAACCCAATCTTTAAAAACAGCCAAAAGCAGCATCACTTAATGCTGCTTTTGGTAGTTAAACACACAACATTTAGATCAATGCATCTATACGTTCAATCCACATTTTCTTTTCAGCATCTGTAATAAAAGAAGCTTCAAACGCATTTTTAGCCAACTGTTTAAGCTCCTCTGTCGTTAAATTTAAAGCTTCTGCGATCGCAAAATAATTGTCATTCATATACCCTCCAAAATAAGATGGATCATCCGAATTTACCGTCACTTTTACGCCTTGTTGTAGTAAACGCTGAATATTATGCTGTGCCATATCATCAACAACACATAACTTTAAATTGCTCAGTGGGCAAACGGTCAAAGGCATTTTTTCAGCAATTAAACGTTGCATTAAAGTTTCATCTTCTTCAGAGCGAACACCATGATCAATACGATTGACTTTAAGCAGATCTAAAGCTTGCCAAACATAATCTGCTGGACCTTCCTCACCTGCATGTGCAACCACAAGAAAGCCAGCTTCACGTGCTTTGGCAAAAACACGTTCAAATTTTGAAGGTGGATGTCCAACTTCACTAGAATCTAACCCTACCGCAATGATCTGATCTTTATAGGCAAGTGCCTGTTGTAAAGTTTCAAATGCCGCATCTTCACTTAAGTGACGTAAAAAACACATAATAAGATGCGAACTAATATTTAACTTTTCATGTGCATCATCACATGCACGTTTTAGTCCAGTAATGACTGTTTCAAAAGCGATACCACGATCTGTATGTGTTTGAGGGTCAAAAAATATTTCTGTATGTACAACATGATCTTCTGCACATTTTTCAAAATATGCCCAAGCCAAATCATAAAAATCTTGTTCATAAATCAGAACATTTGCACCAGCATAATAAATGTCTAAAAATGACTGTAAATTATGAAAGTTATACGCTTGCTTGACTTCCTCTACAGATTTATAGGGAATTTCAATGCGGTTACGTTGAGCAATGGCAAACATCAGTTCTGGCTCAAAAGTGCCCTCAATATGTACATGTAGCTCTGCTTTCGGTAATGCACGAATGAGTTCTGCTTGATTCATATGAAAACCTCAATCTAAATTTTTTAAAATATGAAAATAAAAAAGGGTGCAAACTGAGTTTACACCCTTAAAAAAAATGCTGAATTAGCCACCAAAATACACAAATTTAATCACCCAAAGTAGAGCAATAATCCACACCATATAAGGTACTGTTGCAGCTTTACCTGTGAGTAATTTAACCAAAGCATAGCTAATAAAGCCCATTGCAATACCATCAGCAATTGAATAGGTAAATGGCATAAATACAATGGTTAAAAATGCTGGGACAGCTTCAGTAATATCGTCCCATTCAATGTTGGTAATCCCTTGAATCATTAATACACCAACAAACAATAATGCAGGTGCAGTGGCAAAACCAGGAACAGATTGTGCTAAAGGTGCTAAGAATAAACAAGCAATAAACAGACAACCGACCACAATGGCAGTTAAACCTGTACGACCACCCGCAGCCACCCCTGCTGATGACTCAATATAAGGTGTTGTTGAAGATGTTCCCAAAGCAGCACCAGCCACAATTGCTGTAGAGTCAGCAAAGAGTGCTTTTTTCAAACGTGGTAATTTACCATCTTTGAGTAAGCCTGCACGATGAGAAACCCCAACCAAAGTTCCTGTTGAGTCAAATAAATCGACCAAGAAAAATACGAAAATTACACCAATTAAACTCGCTGTAAATAGACCTTCAAAATCCATTTGCATAAATGTTGGTGCAATAGATGGAATTGACCCCACCACACCTTTATAGTCGTTATAGCCCATCACCGTCGATAAAGCTGTCACCACTAAAATACTGATAATAATTGCACCACGCACTTTAAAATGATGCATGACAACAACCAGTAAAAAGCCAAAAAGTGCAAATAAAACAGTTGGATTTTTTAAATCACCTAAACCCACTAAAGTTGCCTGATTTGCAACAATAAGACCTGCATTTTTCAATGCGACCAAAGCAAGGAACAAACCAATACCGCCACCAATCGCAAACTTTAATGACATCGGAATAGCATTTACAATCGCTTCACGGATCTTAAACATGCTGATTGCAATGAATACCAAACCTGAAACAAATACAGCAGCTAAAGCGGTTTGCCAAGGCACACCCATTCCCAAACATACAGAATAAGTAAAGTAAGCATTTAAGCCCATTCCTGGTGCAAGTGCGATTGGATAATTAGCAACTAGCCCCATGACAAAACAGCCAATAGCAGCAGCTAAACAGGTTGCAACAAATACAGCCCCATGATCCATCCCTGTTTCAGATAAGATCAATGGGTTCACAATGATGATGTAACACATTGTTAAAAATGTTGTTACACCTGCAATAATTTCAGTTTTGAACGTGGTTTTGTTCTCACTGAGTTTGAATAAGCGTTCAAGCAAACCCGCAGAAGGATTTGGAGTCGTCATTGTTGAGCCCCTATGAAAATTGAGCTATTCATTAAAAGAGTTATAGGCATAAAAAATGAAAATCCCACACAGTATTATGTAGAATACATTCAATTTACATACCAAAGTAGCAAGATAAATAAAGATAACGTTAATTAAAAAAGCTGCAAAAATGCAGCTTTTTCTACGTTTTAAGGCAATCAAAATTATTACCTTATTCTCTATCTTTATATGATTGGCAAATTATACCATATTGTTTATTTATTTTTTAAAAATACAAAATCACCATGACCAATTCAATCACTATTTCACATAATTCATATTATTATGCGGATTGTTTTCCACCGATAAAATATTTTTATTGGCTTCTTGAATGAGCTTTAACATGTCTTGTTGCTTACGTTTATTGGTATCAATATATGTCCAATAACCAACAAGAAAAAGTGAGCTTAGAGAAAATAATACGATTATCTTGACCATGAGTTTTCTATTCTTAGCGACTTTCATCTATTTTAACACCAAAAATGTGATTTAGTTTGCAATTTAATTAAATTTTCTAAAGAATATTTTTAGATCTACAAATCAATCTCAAAGAAATAAATTTAAGTGCTTGATCTTATTTTATAAAACATATCACTCCAGTTATAAACTAGTCATAAAAAAGTTCTATTCAAAATATACTTATACACGACTTACTCAAGATATAATACACAGATATAAAATAAACAATAACAAAAATAATCATTCAAACAATAGTTTAATTATACCAAAATAAAAACACTGTGCTATAAAATAAAATATGATCAGCGATTACATTTTATTTTTTCTTAAAAATAGTCACTCAACCAAATATTCTAAAGATAGATTTATTGATCAAGATATTCTTTGAAAATTAAACTGAAGAATGAAGAAAAACTTGCAGATATTGATGAGCTGTATGATTAAAAATTGGATTTTCCCAAATATTACGCATGGGTATTTTTACATCTAAAGCCAAAGGTAATTTTTTCGGGTTAAATTGCATTGCACTTAGGTCTTTACCCCATGCAATCAAATCAATATCTAAAGAAATCTGGTGTGAAGGTCTGACTCGCCCTGAATCCTGTTCCATTTTCTTTAAAATCGTCTGTATTTCATCTAAAGATAAGGTACTTTTTAGCAAACAAGCAGCATTCCAATATTCTGCACCTACGCCATCACGACAAGGAATAACGTAAATATTGGAAAAGATCACCTCGCCCAAAGTTGAAATTTGAGCAAAAGTATTTTGAAAATAGTACTTAGGTTGATGATTACTGGCTAGCGCTAGGGCGAAAATCATTTCGGTGGCGTTCAAGACGAATTCCTACAGAATTTGCTTGCGGGATAATGGCAGGCTTACGAACCACAATGATAATAGATTCAATTGCAGGAAAGGTAGTAAAAAGTGCATTCAACACTAATTTTGCGGCATGTTCGATTAATTTTGGGGCAGCCTCTTGAATAACCTGAGCTGAAATTTCACAAATCTCTGCATAATTCAGCGTATCCGCTAATTCATCTGAATCTGCCGCTTGTTGCAAAGAGGTATGTATCGTCAAATCTAGCATCAAAGGTTGAATAATCTGTCGCTCCCAATTAAAACAGCCGACAACTGTATCAACTTTCAAACCTTCAATAATAATTGCATCCATGACACTCAAATTCTCTATTTCAATTTTAAAAAATATCTCGTTTAAAAAAGGAGATATTTAAGGGAATTTTCTAATAAAAAAACTCCCTTATCACTTCCATTTTAAAAGAAGGAACACTCAATCACTGCTTCAATAAAGTTGCAGGATCTAGATTTTGTACCATTTGCAAACGTTGATCTGCATAAATATCAGTATATGGCGCAAGAACACGCATAAAACGATCAAAGTACAACATTTGCTTAAATAATAAAGCAAAATCACGTGGGAAACGAATGCCATGGCGCTCGCCTACTGCCACCATATCTAACATAATGTCATTGAGGTCAGAAGGATTTGAGGTCATGATTTGCTGTGGATCTGTCAATAAAACACCACTAAATAAACGCTCCAAATCAGCAGCAAGCACTTTGGTGTCAATTTGTTGATCTGTCATGCCCATTTTCAGCATATTTTCAGCCATTAAAATATAGTCAGTACGTTGTAAAGCATCCATAAATGCCATACATGCTGTCCATACTTGTGGGTTTAATTGACCTACGATACCAAAATCAATAAAACCTATACGACCATCTTCAAGTAACATCAGGTTACCTGCATGCAAATCGGCATGGAAACTTTCACACATCATTAAACTACCGAACCATGTATTCATCGCGGTAATTAATACTTGTGACGGATCTTTTGCCACTTTTTTAACAACTTCAAAGTCAGTCAGTGGCACACCATATAAACGCTGCATAGTTAAGACACGGCGCGTTGAATATTGGTGATAGACTTTCGGTGCAGTTGCTGCATGATTTTGTGAAACATTTAAATAATTCACAAAATCATCTAAATTTTTGGCTTCTTCAATAAAATCAACCTCTCGTACCATACGTGTTTTGATTTCATCTACAATGTCTACCAATGAAGCAAATTTTACTTTAGGCACTGCTTTTTCAAGCAGTTTCGTTGCCCAATGTAGTACATTCAAATCGGTATAAAGAATGGTTTCTACACCTGGTTTTTGTACTTTAATCACAACATCTTCGCCACTGACCAGTTTTGCTGCGTGTACTTGAGCAATAGAGGCTGAAGCTAAAGGCTTTTCTTCAATAGAAGCAAAAATCTCAGTCAAATCACGACCCGCAAACTCTTCAGCTAACACAGTTTTCACATAGCTAAAAGGTAAATAAGGCGTTTGATCTAGACAGCCTTGAAACTCTTCCACATATTCACGTGGAAATAATGAAGGTGTACTCGCAACAAATTGTCCGAGTTTAATATAGGTTGAGCCTAAAGACTCGAAAGTCTCTCGCATCAATTTTGCATTACTTGGTTTTTCAGTGGCATATTTAATGCCCGCTTTTGCTGCAATCACTGCCGTTTCACCGACACGGGCAACGGAGCGCAGTCCATCTAAGAAAATTTTGTTTTTCATCATGTCTAAGTACAAGCAAAGAATAAAAATAATGGGATTGAGTTTAACAAATTAAATGACATTTGCAGTATGGCTTGCCTGACAGTTTGCACAATCTTGATCTTTTTCAAAGCTTAAAATTCGTTGTTTCATTGTTAAGCCATCCCAAAGCAAGAGTTTTTGTTTCAACGCCATCCGATTTAAACCCAAATATAAAAGTGCATGATGTGCTTGCAAACTCGCCATTACATTCGGGGTCGTTGCCAAAACACCTGTATCAGCACAGCGTAAGCTTTCATTGGCATGTTGTTCTTTGGGAAATAGACACTCATAACATGCCGAATGCTCTGCTACCATAAACAATTGCCCTTGAAAACCAATCGCAGAAGCACTAATCAAAGCAATATTATGCTGAGTACATATTTGATTGACCAAATAGCGAGTTTCAAAGTTATCACAACCATCTAATACTAAATCTTGAGCATGAATGAGTTGCTCAGCATTTTGTGACACAAGTTTTTCTGTAATACTTTCAACCTGTATAAAGGGATTAATTTGTTGTAGTCGTTTCGCCAAAATTTCGGCTTTATAAAAACCAATATCTTGCTGACTATACGCGATTTGTCGTTGTAAATTACTCATTTCTACTGTATCTGCATCAATCAGAGTAATTTTCCCTACACCTGCACGTGCAAGCAATTCAGCAGTGGTACAACCAATTCCGCCACATCCCACAATAAGCACATTGGCAAGTTTTAATTTTTCCTGCGCTTCAATATCCCAACCATCAAGCAGTATTTGACGTGAATAAAGATGCATTTCTGCATCACTAAGTTCCAAATCTAGCGCAAGTTCTGTTACCACAGGAATATCCTTTTCAGATGAATCTTGATCAGTTGAAGTATTATTATAGTTGATCTACTGTGATTAGGAGATTTAACTTTAAATACTTAATTTCAATACTCGTTAAATTAAATTTAAATTATTGAAATTTGACAATATTTTCAAATAATGTAGAATAATTTCTAAGCAACCTAATTTATTCAAATCAGCTTCATTCGCTCAATGAATTTAGGTCATTTTTATCTTTTTATAAAAGGAGTAAATGGCAAATGTTTAAAGCGTTTAAACAATTATTTTGTAAACATCACTTTGTTCAATATGAGATGCAACATTTACATATTGCTGAATGTGTCAAATGTGGTGTGCAATTTCCGCATTAAATGATCACCCGCTCAAAACCGTTTTATAACCTGAGTCAAAAGGTAGATTTAAAAATTAAAGCACCCATTTCGGGTGCTTAGAGGAGTGCTTAAACACTTAAACGGCTTGTTGTATCATCTGTAGCTTTGCAATTTCTTGTTGTTTCAATAAATTACGCTGAATTTTTCCACTCGATGTTTTTGGCAAATGCTCTACAAACTCGATCTCACGTGGATATGAATGTTTAGATAAACGAGAACGCACATAATCTTGTAATTGAGTGGCTAATGCAGCCGATGCCGCAACTTGAGGTTTTAAAACCACAAAGGCTTTGACAATTTCGGTACGTTCTATATCTGGTTTACCAATGACTGCTGACTCTAATACTTCTACACATTCTAAAAGTGTACTTTCAACATCAAAAGGACCTACACGATAGCCTGATGTTGTAATCACATCATCAGCACGACCCACAAAATCAATCCCGCCTAACTCATTGAGTTTGACCGTATCACCTGTTAAATAATAATGCCCAACAAATGATTTACGGTTATTACCGCCATAACCTTTAAACCATGTTAGGGGAGATTGTGAAAAATCAATTGCCAATGCTCCAATCTCACCACGTTCGACTTCTTCATGATTTTGATTGAGTACAGCAAAACGATGACCAGGATTTGCAAAACCTGCTGAACCGATCTTCACTGGATGCTGCAAAGCATGATGATTACCAATCACCATTCCCAATTCAGTTTGCCCATACTGATCAAAAATATTAACCTTTAAATCTTGCTTAAACCAATGAATCACTTCAGGCGTTAAGGGTTCACCTGCACTACTGACCACACGCAAATGCGTTTGAATTGAAGCATCAAATTTTTCTTTAAAGCCAAAAAACATACGAAAAGCGGTCGGTGAACCTGTTAAATTACTGACTTTGTATTTTTTGATTATTTCCAAGGCATTATCTACACTAAATGCACGCTCATCCATCATGATGCTATGCCCCAATGCCAATGGACCTGTAATACCATAATACAAACCATACGCCCAACCAGGGTCAGCTAAGTTCCAAAACGAATCTTCTTCAGTTAATCCGACTGCATGCAACATATATTCTTTAAATGCCAAAACTGCCTTTAAAGGAACAGGAACAGATTTTGCCAAACCTGTCGTTCCTGAGGTAAACATCATTAAAAAATCATCATCAAAACCAAGTTGCACAGCTTCAAATGCTGCTTGTTGTTTATCGACTTCTTGCCAAAAATCTGGGTCAAATTTTTTCTCATGTTGATCTGTATAGACCGTCAAAATTTGTGCAACTTCAATATGATTTAATTTACTTCGTTGCTCTGAATTGGTCACAACCAATTGAGTATTGGCAGTATCAAGGCGATGCTCTATCGCTTTCGACTCAAAAGCAGTAAATAAAGGCTGATAAATTGCACCAATTCGCCATGTTGCCAAAATAGTGATTAATAACTCAGGCGTACGCGGCAATAAACCTGCAATACAATCCCCAGTTTGAATCCCCACATGCTTAAAGTAATTGGCTAATTTTCCTGAAGCTTCCGCAAGTTGCTCAAACGTCCATTGTTCAGATCTGCCATCTTTCGCTTGCCAAATCAGAGCAACTTTGTCTGAGCCAACATAACGTTCACAACATTCAATATATGCATTCAGTGCTTGTGCTGTGCCCACTAAACTCTTTGAAATCAATGCTTCATAATCAAAATCTTGATGCGCTTGTTCTAATGTCTTCATGACAATATCCTTTTAATCCCTGTGCAAACATCATAGTTTTTATGACATTTTTCGCATATTTTTATTTTGAAAGCTCATTCATTGAGCATTTCTAAAGATAGGAATAGATAATCATGAATATAAATATTGAACAATTTCCAAACACCGCAAAGATCATGCAGTTTTTGGATATTTAACAATAAAAGCAATTTTATTATTTTAAAAATTTGGTCGATAATCAAAATTTTTCAACAAAATTGGATCTGAAAATGGACGTATTGCCTTTTTTGATAAGGTCAATGTATTAATTAAATTGTTTGGAAAAACCTGAATTGTATTGTTAAATTCTTCAACATTTCGATTAAAAATCGTAATTGCTGCGCCCACATTTTCATTCTGCTCTTGAATCTCATCCATCATTTTTAGATAAATCTGATCTGCTTTGAGTTCAGGATAATTTTCGACCATGACATTTAAGTTTTTTATCAAATCTTGACTGAGCTTTTCAATATGTTGCAATTGAGAAACATCTGTATGATTCAAATTGAGATTTAAAATTTGTTGACGTAATTCAGTGACTTTTTCTAAAGTCGATTTTTCAAACTCAGTATATTTTGTCAAAACTTGTTCTAGATTGCCTAAAATTTTGGCTTTTTGTACCTCAAAATTTGCAACTTCAGCCCAAGCTCGTTTGGTTGCATTAAAATAACGAACAATATTATTACGAATAGTCACTGCCCAAATAAATACAAGGACGAAAATTGCAATAAAAATGATGATCCCCATTTCATATTCTCCTTATTATTGTTTATGTAATTAAGTTTAACATGCTACGTTTAAATTTTTCATATTCAGGCATTCTAAAAGTTCTTAAATGCCCACGAAGTGTAGAAATATCACGAATTTGTTGTTTCTGTTGTGATTGCTGAAATAAGTTTTGATTTCCCATATAGCACAACATATCTTCTGCAAAATGAAATACAACTTCACCTGAATAATCTTGAAAAAAATCACTCAATTTCAAAGTCATCATTGGGCTAATATGACGTGCAAGTTGATTTTGATCATGCCCAAATATCCTAAGATTTTCATTCACTAAAATATCACTGGTTGACCATTTTTGTGTATAAGGTTCAAAAAATGCATGACGCTGATTAGTTGCTGCAAAACCTAAACGAGGCATATCAAAAATAAAAACACCCCACTGATCTTTGCGTATCCCTTGCATTTTATTCTGATCTTTATTGAACTGACTCATTGGCAATTCATTGATGTAATAATAATGAAACAATAAGACTGGATATTTTTTATGTTCAAATTCCCATGTTGTAGCAATGTATTGAGTAATTTCATTTGTCGCATTTCCCTTTGAAAATAAAGGAAAAGATTGTTTTAACTTACTCATAACCAAAAGTGAGTTACTACTTTGTGGCAAAAAGCTTGGAACACGATTAAAATTTAAATCATAACGCAACACGATCATACGTTGCTCTAAAAAATAAATAACCTCTTCAATCGGTGAACGTGATTCATAAATTAAATAAGCAAAAAATAAACACAACATACCGACCAAGAAAGTCAAAGCAAAGGGAATATAAACATGAATCATCCAACCAAAAATCAGAATAAAAACACCTAAAACTATGAATAAATGGGCAATAAAATTGTGGAAATATAAATCTTTACACTCACCCCAAGGATGCAATGCATCTAAAATATCTTGTGTTGACGTTGCTTGTTCACCTATTTTCCATAGTCGAGCAACATTTTTCATCACCTGTTGATTTTGTTTTGTAGTTACATGCCGCCATGTTTTCACAGTTTGAATAGGCATAATCTGCTAAAAATTTATTCTTAAATATATGAACAATTATGCTTTAATTCTTTGAATGATCAAAGATAAATAATAAACATAAAAAATCCGAGTTAAATGATTAACTCGGTTTCTCAAAAATTACTCGAATTATTGCAAAAAATGATTCTACAAAACAATTTCGGGAAAACTTTAACGACAAGTCTAGAACATTTTATTTAGCGAGAAATACCTACCTCAGACATGATTGGGGCTTTTTTACGATATTTTGTCATATACATAACCCCTAAAAATATCAACCATACAGGAATCATCACCACGGCGATGCGCATATCTGGTGTAAAACTCATGACAATCAAGATAAAGAATACAAAAGCAATCGTGAGATAATTTGACCACGGCGCAAACAAACTCTTAAATGAAGTCTGCTCACCTGTGCTTAACATCACTTTTCTAAATTTTAAATGTGTAATTGAAATCATCAACCAGTTAATCACCAATGCGGAGACCACCAACATCATTAAAAGCTCAAACGCTTTGCTTGGCATGATGTAGTTGATCAAAACACAAAGTGCTGTCACAGCCGATGACAATAGAACAGCATTCACAGGAATGCCACGTTTATTCACTTTCTTGAGAAATTGAGGTGCATTCCCCTGTTCAGCCAAACCATGTAACATTCGTGTATTACAATAAATACAACTGTTATAAACTGAGATGGCTGCAATCAACACCACAAAATTTAAAACATTTGCCACGCCACCACTATTTAAAGATTGGAAAATTAATACAAATGGACTACCGCCTTGTGCAACCTGATTCCATGGATATAAACAAAGTAAAATCCCAATCGCACCGACATAAAAAATCAGCACACGGTATACAATTTGATTGACTGCTTTCGGAATGGTTTTCTGAGGATTTTTAGTTTCTGCCGCCGCAATCCCAATCAACTCAAGCCCACCAAAAGCAAACATAATCATCGCCATAGCCATGATAAAGCCATGTATACCATTGGGGAAAAATCCACCAAATTGCCAAAGATTGCTCACACTTGCTTGTGAACCTGCTTGCCCACTCAACAACAAATAAGCACCAAAACCAATCATGCTCAAAATCGCCACGATTTTAATCATTGAAAATAAAAATTCAGATTCACCAAAAAACTTTACATCAATGAGGTTAATCCCATTCATCAAAATAAAAAAGAAAAGTGCTGTTAACCATGTTGGAATCTCAGGCCACCAAAAATGTATAAATGTACCAATCGCAGAAAGTTCTGCCATACTGACCAAAACATACAACACCCAATAATTCCAACCTGACATAAAGCCAGCCATTTTACCTAGATATTTATTGGCAAAATAACTAAAAGAGCCACTGACAGGCTCATGTACGACCATTTCACCGAGTTGTCGCATGATCAAAAATGCAATCACACCTGCCAAAGCATAACCTAACAATACTGAAGGTCCTGCAAGTTTAATGGTTTGAGAAAGCCCAAGAAATAAACCTGTTCCGATTGCGCCACCTAGTGCAATCAATTGAATATGACGATTGGAAAGCTCTTTTTTTAGGGTATTTTTTTCCTGAATTTCCATATTAACTCCTGTATTGTCGTATCCATGACAACTTTTTTAGAAGAAATAATCTTTAACGGCTCATACCTTAAAGATCATAGTTTGATTAGCATCACATTTTAGAAATAACTTGAATTGGAAAATAAAAAAGAAGAGGAAATGTAGCACTGCCACTACATTTCCTCTTTGCGTCAAAACGAAATCGCATCCTGACATTTTATATACTGTTCAGGCATTTTTAGTTTTTGGTAAGCATGATCACCATAATCATAACGAGCTACGACATCAGCAAATTTTTGTAGGCTAAGAGGTGCATCCATCGCGGGTAGTTTTAATTCAATAAACGATAAATGCTGATGATCATTGATTTTTTCTAAGGCTTGCTCAAGCTCTAAAACCGTTTCCACGATACATGTTTCATAGGTATTTTTCCCATTAAATACATGAACCATTTCGGTATATTTCCAGTTTTGAATGTCGTTATAAGCTGCTTTTTCTCCTAAGATCAAACGTTCAATGGTATAACCACCATTATTAATGACAAAAATAATCGGCTTAAGATCATATCGAATAATCGTTGAAAGTTCCTGCATAGTCAGTTGTATAGAACCATCACCAATAAACAAAATATGACGACGTTTTGGTGCTGCTTTCATTGCCCCTAATAATGCTGGCAAGGTATAACCTATTGAACCCCAAATTGGCTGAGCGATGTATTTTGCTGTTTTCGGCAATCTAATGCCTGATAGAGCAGAATTTGAAGTACCTACTTCACCAATGACGACATCATTTTCTTTTAAAAATGCACCAATATATTTCCATAAAATATCATGTGAAAGCTTTCGTGAAGCCTGAATACTTTGTGGCACAAAAGGCGTTGCCTCTAATACAGGTTTAAGGACTTTTCGAGTCGGTAAAGCATGACAGAGCGCAGTCAAAAATTCAGATAATTCAATCGCAGGAAAGTTTTGACCAAAAATATTTAAATCATACTGTTTAATATCTACAAACGTTTTGGGATTAATTTGATGGGTAAAATACCCAGAACCCACATCTGTAAATCGTGCACCAATCGCTATTAAACAATCTGAATTTTCAACCAATTGACGGACGATTTGTTGACTTGCTGCGCCCACATAGACACCTGCAAACAATTGTGAGGATTCATCAACAATATTTTTCGCTGTGTTTAAACACACATAAGGAATTGCATATTGGTTGGCTAATTTTTCAACAAGCTGTGTCACTTGGAATATTTGCGCTTCATTATCAATCAAAAGCACTGGGCTTTTTGCATGCACAATCGCACTCGCCAGTATTTCAATTGCATTTTCAAGTAATTCAGGATCACTTTTCGGCATAACAAAATTTAAAGGCTGGTCTTCCACTTGTATTTTGACATGGGTAATATCTGATGGAAGTTGGATGTGCACAGGTCGTTTTTCTATAAAACATTGTTGCAATACACGGTCTATTTCTTTGGCTGCATTTGCAGGTGTTAAACGGGTCTGCGCCACTGTAAACTCTCGCATACAGTTCATGATATTGTCATAATTACCATCAACCAAGGTATGGTGTAAAAGCGCACCATTTTTTACTGCATGCAAAGGTGGAATCCCTGAGATATGAACCACCGCAACATTTTCAGTATAAGCACCTGCAATCCCGTTGATCGCACTTAAGTCCCCTACACCATATGTGGTTGCAAGCGCAGAAAAACCGTTGATTCGTGCATAACCATCGGCAGCATAAGCGGCATTGAGCTCGTTGCAATTGCCAACAAAATCAAGCTGTTTCTCTTCTTCAATCTGCTCTAAGTAAGATAAATTAAAATCACCTGGCACACCAAAAACATGTTTAATTCCAAGCTCTTGTAAACGTTTATTCAGGTATTTACCAATTTCTATTAACATATTCACTTTCCTTTACATTATTATTCCCTTTATAAAAATAATATTGCATTTCATTTTTATATTTCATGCATAATAGAAACAGATTTTTTGCAATATGCATGATTTGTGTATCATAAAAGGATTTTATGCAATGGATAAGTTTGATTGGCAAATCATACAAGCATTACAACGCAATGGACGTTTAACCAATCAAGAAATTGGCGACACGATTGGATTATCAGCTTCGCAATGTTCTAGACGTCGACAGATCTTAGAACAAAAAGGCATTATTTTAGGTTATAGCGCCCGAATTCTTCCACAAGCTCTTGGAATAAACGTTATGGCAATGGTTCATGTTAATTTAAGTACGCATGGCGCCGTATCAAAACAGGCTTTTCAAGATTTGATTGAATGTGAAGATCAAATTCAGGAGGCGTTTTCTTTAAGTGGAGATGCAGACTATATGCTCAAGGTTGTTGCTGAAAACTTGGAACAACTTTCACATTTTGTCACAGAGCGATTATTGGCTTGTGATTTTATTGGACATATAAAATCTTACATTGTTTTAAAAAACTTTAAAGAACAGAATCAGATCATGATGAAACCTAAATTTACTTAATAAGAAATACACAAGTTGCTAAAAATTTCATTTTTAAATCAAAAAACCCAGTTTTAAAACTGGGTTTTTCGTTGATGAATACAATGATTAATCAATTGCAGGAGTATAACTACCATCCGCAATAGCATCTTTAATGCGATCAGCTTCTGCAAGCACAAGTGCAAGCAAATTCTGTACGTTTTCTAAAGTTGCAACTGGACTTAAAGTGGTCATTTTCAATGATTGAACATTGCCAACTTTGGTCACACCAATATTTGCTTCACCACGCGCAAACAATTCATCTGCAACGTTTTGGTTTAGTGTATCAAGTAACTCTACAGGATAACCTGCTGGAATCACACGGAACAACACAGACGCAAATTGTGGATCTACCAACATTTCAAGACCGTCTGTTGCATTGATATAATCTGCAACTTCACGTGTGAGTTTCACACCGTGATCGATCATTGAACCATAAAGCTCTTCACCTAAGTTCTCAATCGTCATCCACAATTTCAACGCATCGAAACGACGGGTTGTTTGTAGTGATTTAGACACTAAGTTTGGAACACCATGCTCTTCATCATAAGCGGAGTTTAAATACTCAGCTTCATAATGCATGAAACGATAGTTCGCTTCATCTTTTAACAAGAATGCACCACAAGAAATGCTTTGGAAGTAATGTTTATGGAAATCCAATGTGATCGAATCTGATAATTCAATACCATCTAACATTGAACGGTAGTCATTAGACAGAATCAATGCACCACCCCATGCAGCGTCGATATGCATCCACGCGCCATATTTGGTAGTGATTTCACGAATTTGTTTCAGTGGATCAATCGCACCTGCATCGGTTGTACCAGCAGTTGCAACCACACATGCCACGATTTTGCCTTCAGCTTGCAAATGCGCCATGGTTTTTTCCAGTGCATCCACATCCATCTGAGCATTTTCATTGACAGGAACAGTCACGACTGATTGGAAGCCCATGCCCATCATTGCCATGTTCTTTTGCACAGAGAAATGCGCATTTTCAGAACAAATGACTTTGACATTACGCATTGCTTCATTTGGCACGCCGTCGCGCTGAACCGACCACGGATTACCGTTTTCGTCTTTCCAGTTCTTGGCAATACACCAGTCACGAGCAAGTAGTACGCCCATCAAGTTAGACTGTGTACCACCTGAAGTGAACACGCCTGCTTGACCTGCGCCATAACCGACTTTTTGACGAAGCCAGTCAATCAACTGCACTTCCATCAAAGAACCCGCAGGGCTTTGATCCCAAGAGTCCATCGACTGGTTCGTTGCATTAATCAACACTTCAGCGATTTGACTGGTCACCATAGTTGGGCAATGCAAATGCGCTAGTGAGTGCGGATGATGTACTTTTAAGCTTTTGTTTAGGAATAATTCAACCATACGCTCAAGCGATTGTTGAAGTCCTAAGCCTTCTTTAGATGGATTAAAAGAAATCGCTTGACGAAGTTCTTTAATGCTACCGCCTGTATACATTTTGTCGTTTTGCAACCATGCTGCGACCGCTTTGGTCGCCTCACCCATTGCTGACTCATAGTCAGCAATGGATTGAGCATCATTGCAGAGTAACGCTTTACGATGTTCTGCAAAATCTACCATAAATTACGCGCCTCGAACTGCAACAAGTGCTTCTGCAACCGCTTTCTTAAAGCGTGCAATCGCTTGTTCACACTCTTCTTGAGTAATGATTAATGGGCAAAGTAAACGGATCACCGTACCGCTACGACCGCCTTTTTCAAGCAATAATTTATTGTTGAAACAAGCCGTTTGAATTGCAGCAGCCAACTGTGAATCTGCAGGTAATGAACCCATATGGTCTGCTTGTTTACGCTCATCGACAATTTCAACACCGATCATTAAGCCACGACCACGAACATTACCAATACATGGGAATTCAGCAGCTAATTTTTTCAATTCAGCTTGTAAGAAATCACCACGTTCTTGCGCATTTTTCGCCAAGTTTTGCTCTTTAATTACTTGTAAAGAAGCTAAACCTGTACCCATTGCAAGTTGGTTACCACGGAATGTACCTGTGTGACCTGCTGGTTGCCAAGCATCAAACTTACGTTTAATACCTAATACAGCTAATGGTAAACTACCACCGACTGCTTTAGACATCACAACAACATCTGGCTCAATACCTGCATGTTCAAATGCAAACATTTTACCTGAACGCGCAAAACCTGCTTGAACTTCATCAAGAATCAAGACAATGTTATGACGCTCAGTCACTTCACGGATTTTTTGCAACCATTTTACAGGTGCAGTCACGACACCACCTTCACCTTGAATCGCTTCAAGAATCACAGCAGCAGGTTTAGTTACACCACTTTCGACATCTTCAATGAAGTTTTCGAAGAAATAGGTTAAAGCATCTACACCTGCTTCACCGCCAATCCCAAGTGGGCAACGGTATTCATGCGGATATGGCATAAATTGTACGCCTGGCATTAAGCCATTCACCGCATTTTTAGCAGATAAGTTACCCGTCATTGCTAGTGCACCATGAGTCATTCCATGATAGCCACCAGAAAAACTGATTACTGTGCTACGACCTGTATAGGTCTTCGCCAATTTAATCGCTGCTTCTGTACCATCTGCACCAGATGGACCACAGAACTGTAAACAATACTCTTCTTTACCACCTGGTAATTGCTCAAGTAATGCCTCAGTAAAAGCATCTTTTAAAGGCGTTGTTAAATCTAAAGTATGTAAAGGAAGACCACTTGCTAAAGTGTCTTGAATACTCTTAATCACCGCAGGATGGTTATGGCCTAAAGCCAATGTTCCTGCCCCAGCTAAACAATCGAGGTACTTTGTACCTTCAACATCGGTAACCCAACAACCATGTGCTTCCGCTATCGCTAACGGTAATTTACGTGGATAACTACGAACATTCGATTCCATCTGACTTTGGCGAGTCAAGTAGTATTCGTTTGTGGAAGTGGCAGCAGGATTTACAGAAGTAACGCTCATATCGAATTACCATCTCTGATATGGGTTGAAAGAAATAAGTCGGGGGACTTGTGGTCTTTTGACTCGGTGCTTTATAGAAATCTAGTTAGAGTGCTTTTAATATTCCTAACTAGGAGCGCGATAATACAGTTTTTTTCAAGAAAATAAATATCTTTTATGTACTTATCGTCTATTCGTTTATCGAAAAAAACGCTCATTAATATCTATACTAGAATTATCATCATACTATGTGACAAAGCAAAGAAAAGCCTATAATTTACTTGTTTTTAATTTCTACAATATTTTAATCCATTTATTTTTTACAAAATAGAAATAACATACTAATTTATATCGTATTTTAATTTATTATTTGTTGCAAACTTGGTATAAATTATTACAAATGCACCACAAATTCTGCAAAAGCTCTCCCTGACTTATGCTTAATATCAAATAAATGATTTCAATGAATACTTTTAAGGACAAACTATGCGTTATTTAGCCTTAACCACCCTACTTTTAGGAACAACGCTGAGCACCCTGACTATGGCAGCAGAAAATGACGCGTTAAATTACAATGTTGTCAATGTACAAGCAGACGCAACTCGCCAAGTATCCAATGATGAGATGCATGCTGTCTTATTTATTGAAAAAACCAACAAACAACCTGCTGAATTGTCAGCTCAAATTACACAACTCATGAATCAAGCCATGAGCATTGCTAAAAAATATCCTCAGGTTAAAGTCGAAACAGGTTCTCAAACTACTTACCCAATTTATGACAATGACAACCAAAAATTAAAAGAATGGCGTGGTCGTGCCGAAGTCCAAATTGAAAGCAAAGACTTTAAAGCAGCAAGCCAGTTAATTAATGAGTTGCAACAAAACTTCCAAACTCAATCCATCAACTTTACCGTTTCTGATGAACAACGGAAAAAAGTTGAAAATGAACTCATGGTTGAAGCCTCCAAAAACTTTCAGCAACGTGCGCAAATTTTGACACAGGCATGGAATAAATCGGCATATAACTTGGTGAGCTTAAATATCAACACCAATAATTCTTATCCTCAGCCGATCTATGCAGCACGTGCTAGCATGGCAAAATTTGAAGCAGCCGACGCAGGTGGACAAAACATGGCTTCTGGCGAGTCTAAAATTACTGTCAATGCCAATGGATCTATCCAATTTAAATAAGTCTTCTTATTTTGACAAAAATACATACCTTATAAAACAGTAGATCAATCCCTTGTTCTGCTGTTTTTTAATTAAAGTAACTATCAGATTGGTTTCAAAATTTTGAGTTACATTGTTGCTTTTAGGTGAGCACTATATTTCATTTTAATGACAATATGCTTAAAGTAGCCTACCGTCGATTTACTTGAATTTTACTCTAATGTCGATTGAAAACTTAAATTTTGCTGTATTTAATCTTTTAAATGCGCCTGAACATGCATCATCCTTTATGATGCACTATGCGATTTTCATTGCTAATGATTTATTGTATTTAATGATTGTTGTATTTGCCATCCTGTGGTTTCGTGGCGATGAACAAGTCAAAAAACAGATTTTAAAAGCATTCATTTTTACTTGTGTGACACTGTCAATTAGTCAGTTAATTTCACATTTTTTTTATTCTCCACGACCCTTTGTCATGGAAGTCGGTCAAACCTTAATTCAACATAAACCGACAGGTTCTTTTCCAAGTAATCACATGACGATTTTTAGTAGTATCGCCTTTGCTTACTATTTTTCATCACAACGCGAATTGGGTAAATTACTCATCTTGGTCGCGTGGTTAGTGGCATGGTCTCGTGTTTATGTAGGAGTGCATTTTCCACTCGATATGATTGGTGCTTTTTTGTTGGCATTATTGGTCAATTTTTCTGGGCTCATGCTATGGCACAAATATAAAGACTTTATTTTAAATCTGGTCTTGTCAATTTATTATCGTATTTTTAGACCTTTTATTGATAAAGGGTATATAAAATAAACACTATATCCTACATTACAACAACCAAGTCTCAAATCGTGAGACTTAGTTATTTTTATGACTTTCATTGCAAATACTTCTAGCATAAACTCGCAACATCTCCTTTAAATATCAGCGCTGACCATGGAATATCAAACCCTTTTAATGGGTCTCGGCTTTTTCGCATTCTGTGGTGGGCTGATTGATGCAGCAGTGGGTGGTGGTGGTTTAGTCCAATTACCTGCCCTCATGCATGCTTTGCCAAAACATAGTTTAGCCACTGTTTTTGGTACCAATAAAATGATTGCAATGGCAGGTACATTGTCTTCTGCGCTTGCTTATTTTAAGAAAGTAACCATTAATTGGAAGTTAATCCTACCGACCATGGTTGCTGCATTTATATTTTCTTTCTTTGGAGCAATGTCAGTTTCGCTTATTCCCAAAGAATTCATGCGTTATATCGTGTTCTTTTTGCTGATTGCCATTGCCATTTATACATTTGCCAAAAAAGATCTTGGACAAGTTCATACCGTTTTACAAGCAGGGAAAAAGGAAATTGCGCTCGGCATTTTGTTTGGTGCATGTATTGGTTTTTATGATGGTATTTTTGGTCCAGGAACAGGTAGTTTTTTATTATTCTTATTTGTCAAAGTCTTTGCTTTTGACTTTTTAAATGCCTCTGCTTCGGCAAAACTCGTCAATGTTGCCACCAACTCAGCCGCGATGTTTTTCTTTATTCCAACGGGTCATGTGATTTGGCTCGCAGCCGTTGTCCTTGCTGTATGTAATATTTTGGGAGCAATTACAGGCACAGCATTGGCAATGAAATATGGCAGTGGTTTCATCCGTATTTTCTTTCTGATTTTATTGGTTTTTTTAATTGGGCGAATGGGATCTGATCTATTCTCGTTGTCCTTATTTTAAGGTTTTTTCAATCTTCAATGCTCATGCTGAGCACGGTCAATGTGTCGTTTCAATGATCATGACAAAATTCAAACTTATTTCCCAATAAAAAACCGCTCGAAAGCGGTTTTATTTCAAAATCAATGCTGATTATTTTTTAAATGGAAAAGCATATTTGACAATACGTCCAAGTACCTGACCATACTGTTTTAATAAACTTGCATTGTTATAGTTCAAACCATATTTTTCACATACAGCCTGTACTTTCGGTGCCATTTTACGATAACGACGTGCAGGTACTTCAGGAAATAAATGGTGCTCAATTTGATGGCTTAAATGCCCCGTCAAAATGTGGAACGCTTCTGAACCCGTTAAGTTTGAGGAACCACGAATTTGGCGCATATACCAATGACCACGACTTTCATTTTGTAATACAGTTTTAGGAAAAACTTCTACATCTTTGGTGAAATGACCACAAAAAATAATACTAAATGTCCAAACGTTACGAATACCATTTGCAACCAAATTACCTGTAAACACAGGCAATGCCGCAGGTCCCGCAATTAAAGGAAAAAATACATAATCTTTTAGAAATTGCTTGCCTATTTTTTGCTGTGTCGGTTTCCATTCTTTTTTAAACTCAGCCCAAGTTTTTCGCTTGTAAAGCAGTTTGCCAATTTCAAGATTTTGGATTGCAACACCCCATTGGAATAACAAACAAAATGGAATGCTGTATAAAGGCTGTAATAAATAACCCGGCTTCCAACGCTGTTCAGGGAAAAGACGCAATAAACCATAACCAATATCGTCATCCATGCCTTTAATATTAGTATAGGTATGGTGCTTGTAGTTATGGGTTTGACGCCAATTATCAGAAGTACCTACAATATCCCACTCATAATTTGTTCCTTTAAAACGTGGATCATTCATCCAATCATATTGCCCGTGCATGACATTATGACCCAGCTCCATGTTTTCCATGATTTTGGCAAAACCAAGTAAACCTGTGCCTAGCAACCATGCTGGTGGGAACCAACCTGCAAAAAGACAAGCACGCCCTAAAATACTGCTATAGCGAATCGCTGCATAAACCTTTTTAATATATTTCGCATCTTTTTCGCCAATATCATCAAGAACTTCTTGCTTAATTGCATCAAGTTCACGGGCAAGTTCATCTAACTCAAACTGAGTTAACTCACGGTTTTTAGGATTGGTAAAATATTGAATTTTAACTGGCATATTCATGATAAAACTCGCTTAAATGTCGATAACTAAATCAGTTTGTGCAGTATTTACACAAATTCTAAGTAAATTGTTAGGTTCAGAGTTTTCTTGACCATTCACCATATTTTTGGTTGCACCTTGGGCTTTATTACATGCACATTTATTGCAAATTCCCATACGGCAGCCATGCTGCGGTTTAATGTTCTGTTGTTCTAAACTCACCAAAATAGACTGACCTTTTGGAATCGCCAGCACCTTATTCGATTGAGTTAAAGTCACATTTACAAAGCCTGTTTCATCAGAAATGATGGGCGTAAGGCTAAAAGCTTCACTTTTAAAATCATGTGCGGACTGAAATAAACTTTCCGCAGTGCTGACAAAACCTGATGGACCACAAACATAAACCGTACTTTGTGTAAGGTCTTTCACCAAATGTAAATACTCAACATTTAAACGTGCATCTTTAGGCGTATCTTGTGTATAAAAAACATCCAATTTAAAGTTTGGATATTGTAATGCCCATTGTTCAAACTGCTGTTTAAATGCAACATCGGCATGTTTTTTTACCCAATACATCAGATGTACAGTTTGCTCTTTATTTTTTTTGTTTTGAAGCAAATCCTTAACTAAGCTATACATTGGTGTAATGCCACTTCCCGCAGCCAATAATACGAGTGGCTGGGTTGTGTTTGGCAGTTGCATCTCACCATAAGGCTGACCAAACTCAAGAATATCTCCAACTTGTGCTTGTTCATTTAACCACTGACTAACGATACCTTTTTCAACTTTTTTTACTGTTAATACAACATGTTGTGTATCAAGTTGAGTCAAACTATAAGTACGCTCATAGCGACGACCATTAATTTCAATCGTGATAGGATGATGTTGCCCTGCTTGCCCATGCTTAAAATTACGATTTACTTGAATCGTCAAACTCACCATATCAACAGCGGTTTGTTCTTTTTGGACAATTTTTCCAAGTGCTTGCTGAATTGACCATAAAGGATTAATTTTTTGTAGCCAGAAGTTGCTTGCATGAGTGCCTAATACAACTTCAAATATTGAATTTATAGGAGATTTTTGCTTTTTAAGAGCATGCATCAGAGGCGTACCACTCAATAGGATTTAAATTATTATACATATGTATATATATTTGTATATACAGTTGTATTGTATCTAGACATTTCATTTATGTAATGGCAACGGCTATAATAGTTAAATAACTTAATTTACTTGATATTTATGAATCAGCCCTCTGCACTCTCTGAAAATTCTATTTCCGTTCAAGACACAGATACGGGTCTTGAAAAAGTATCTGTGCGTTCAGTAGGCAGAAAAGCAACCATTACTAAAGAAGAGCTTTTTCAAGCCGCACTAAATTTAATTAGCCCACAAAAAAGTATTTCATCTTTAAGTTTGAGAGAAGTTGCACGTGAAGCAGGTATTGCACCCAATAGTTTTTATCGACACTTTAAAGATATTGATGAACTTGCAATTGAGTTAATTGACCGTGCAGGCGGTGTCTTACGTCAAATTTTGCATCAAGCACGTCTACAAGCGACCAAAAATGGCAGTATTATCCGTAGTTCTGTTGAAGTATTTATTGAACAATTAGATGCTGACGAAGGAAATTTAAGTCTATTATTACGTGAAGGTTATACAGGTTCAATCCAATATAAACATGCTGTAGACCAACAATTGGCTTTTTTTCAACAAGAGTTACAAGAAGACTTAATTCGCTTAGAAAAGCTGAACCGACATAAACTCATTCATCCCGAGCTTGTAGCCAAAGCCATTACACAATTGGTTTTTAATATGGGAGCAAAAGTGCTAGATTTGCCAAATCATGAACGCAAAGCAGTTGCTGAACAAACCATGATTATGATTCGCATGTTGCTTGAAGGTGCTCGCCATATGAATGATGCAACCATTCCTTAAACCTTAAAATCATCTATGCACAAAGGCTTATTATTAACTTAATAAGCCTATATTTTGTGCAACATGAATAGCTTTAGTACGAGAATTTACCTCAAGTTTTTGATAAATATTTTTGATATGAACATCAACCGTATATTTTGCAATCACCAGTTGGTGACTAATTTCTTTACTGCTTAAACCTGAAGCAATCAATTTTAAAATTTCTGTTTCTCGGTTGGATAAAATACTTTTCTTGCTCACATCTTGTGAAATAACATCCACACCCACAAACTTATTTAAAATTTCTTTAGCAATGCTAGGATCAATAATTGCGCCACCCGTTAATATGCTACGAATCGCAAACATGATTTCTAAATCATCACGTTCTTTGAGTACATAACCCGTTGCACCAGCAGTGAGTGCCTGATAAATCATTTCCGTTGTATTCCATGCGGAAATCACCATGACAGGAATATCTTCTTTTTCCTTTTTTTGACGTAAATA
Organism: Acinetobacter sichuanensis; assembly: GCF_003024515.2. Lineage (GTDB taxonomy): Bacteria > Pseudomonadota > Gammaproteobacteria > Pseudomonadales > Moraxellaceae > Acinetobacter > Acinetobacter sichuanensis. The sequence continues at coordinate 181,073 of NZ_PYIX02000001.1, read as the reverse complement.
TTTTATAAAATCGATTCCGTTACCATCAGGTAAACCTAAATCGACCAATGCTAACTGCACAATATTTTCTTGCGCATTTTTTTTTGCTGTTGCAATACTTTGTGCAAAAAGCACATCTTGCTTTTTATAGCCAAACGCATATAACAATTTTTCAATGCGGATTTGTACATTAGGATCATCTTCTAAGACTAAAATCGGTTTTAATAACGGACAAGAAATATTAAACATGACAATATCCAATTCATTTTTTTATATTTTATGGACTATCTGGTCAATTTTATATCCCTGAGATTGGTGATTTTTAATACAAAAATATCAATAAAAATCACACAAAAATTTAAAAATATAAAATAAATCACATTTTACCCTAAAGCTTATTTTTTGATATTTATTATTTTTGACTATATAGTAAAAAAGGCAGTTTATCTAAAACTCCCTTTTTTACCATCCAACAGACTAAATTTAAGTCTATTCCCAAATTATTTTTTGCTGTTTAGCCGCCCAACTTTCTAGAGGTTGTTGATAAAGGGCTTCTATTTTATTACGTTTAATCTTCATCGTTGGTGTTAATAAATCGTTATCCATAGTCCATAATTTTTTAATGATGACAATAAATGCAAGTTTTTCATGAGATTCTAATTTTTCATTGGTACTATTTAAAAGTGCTGTTAACTCCTGTTCAACAGGTTCTCTTTGCTGCTTGCCTTCAACCAAGTGATTTCGCAAATCTTCAGCTAACATGACAAATGCTACAGGTTGAGGCAAACTAGCACCTCCCACGCAAACTGACTCAATATAACCATGATTACCTAACTTTTGCTCAATCGGTACAGGCATCACATATTTACCTTTTGAGGTTTTAAAAATATCTTTCACTCTTCCAGTAATTTTTAAGCGTCCTGAAGCATCGATCTCGCCCATATCCCCTGTGCGTAAAAAACCATCCGCTGTAAGGTCTTCTGCTGTTTTTTCTGGATTTTTATAATATCCCAACATTGTCCCGGGACTCTTGACTAAGATTTCACCATTCTCATCAATTTTACATTGCACACCTGTTTGTACATGTCCAACGAAACCTTCAGCATATTGTCCTGTGCGTGTTACATGTGAATAACCACAATTTTCAGTCATGCCATAAACTTCAAGTAATTCAAGCCCTAAACTTCGGTACCATTTGATAATATCTACAGGTAATGGTGCTGAACCCGTTAAGGCAAAACGTATATGATTTAAGCCTAATTTAGTTAAAAGTTTCCTCTTAATCACTTTACCTAAAATAGGCAATTTAAATAATATTTTTTGCTTAGATAATGGAATTTTCTCATTAATTCCCAAATAAAATTTTGTCCATAAACGTGGCACTGAAAAGAAAATCGTTGGTTTTGCTCGGTTTAAGTCTTGTACAAAAGTTTCTAAATTATTGGCAAAATATACGGTAAATCCTGCTGCCAAAGAAGCTGACTCAATAAACATTCGCTCTGCAACATGTGCTAAAGGTAGATAAGACAAAGTTCGTTCATTTGACGTAACAGCAAAAGTTCCTGATAAAGAATGCGTAGGGCGAGTTAATGTTGCAAAACTTTGCATGACACCTTTGGGTAAACCTGTACTGCCTGATGTATAAATAATAGTTGCTAAATCATCCTCTTGAGGCAAAGATAAGTTTTCAGATTGTGGCGTTTGAGCAATAATTTCATCCCAAGTAGGCGCAGGGTAATCTGGAGCTAAAGGCAAACGAATACACGGCATATTTTCAGGAATAATTGTTTTTACACTATGCCAACTGTCAGCGATTCCATCTAATTTTCCAATAAAAAATAATTTTGCCTCACTATGTTCTAAAACATAGGCTGCTCCCTCTGCATTTAATGTGGTATATAAGGGCACAGAAACATGACCTACAAGCCAAATTGCCAAATCAGCAATAATCCAATGCGCACTATTTTTACCATAAATAGCAATACGGCTGTGTGCTGGAAATTTTAAAGATTGCAAATAGCTCGCCATTAAACGTACCTGACGAGCGACTTCCCCCCATGTATATTCCACAACAGAGCCATCAGACAAAGGTTGTACTAAATAAGTTTTATTAGGTTGTTTCTGCTCCCAATGTAATAAATAGTGCAGATGTGTGTCACGCGCTTCAACTTGATTTTTGCTATCCATATTGTTTTTATCCATTTTAAAATCAATGTTTTAATAAAATTAAAACAAAGTAATACCCTTTTTTAAATTTTTAAACAGTACACATTTACTTTTCGCATCCAATTGCAAAAAATATTCAAATGCCTATTATTTATACTATTGCAATTCTTAAAAAGATAGTCTGTTCCGAAGCTTTTTCTCTATTTTCCATTTTATTGAGTGAAATATCTTTTAATTTCAATTTACACTTATTTTGAGTAAAAACTGTTACTTATTGCCAATGCTGATCAAGAAGTATTCACCTATAACGTAGATAAATATATTTTCCATCTCTAGGAATGACTCAAAAATTTGCACAATAACAAAGCAATGTAATACATCTTTTTAAGCAAATCATTTTCTCAGTAACGTAATAATATAAGGATATATGAATGACTTACCAAACGATAAAACTTGAATATTTTGATGAAGTTGCGCTACTAAAGTTTACACGCACCTCTGTAATGAACAGCCTATCTATTGAAATGGTAAAAGAAGTTTTAGATGCTTTTACAGCAATTCGTGAAAATAGTGCTATTGGCGCACTGGTGATAAGTGGTGAAGGTAAAGCTTTTTGCACAGGTGCTGAACTGAATCCAGAATTTTTTATGGGTATTGACGGTAAATCTCCTGCTGAGTCATTAGATTATCATATGCAATATTATTTTAATCAATGGATTGAACAGCTTGAAAACTTCCCTATTCCCGTGATTATTGCTATGAATGGTGTTGCAGCAGGTGCAGGTGTTGGCATTGCTTTAGCAGGTGATATTACACTTGCTGCCGAAGAAGCATATTTTATTTTAACTTTTGCACCCAAACTTGGACTCATTCCTGACATGGGAACATCATGGTTTTTACCGCGTTTAATTGGTACAGCAAGAACCAAAGCGATTACTTTACTTGGAGAAAAAGTCAGTGCAACCCAAGCAGAACAATGGGGCTTAATCTGGAAAACTATACCCAAAAATGAGTTGCTTGATGAAGCTTTAAAAATTGCAAAAAAACTCGCCTCACTACCGCCTCATATTGCCCAACATATTCGTAATACCTACTCATCTGCCAACGAAAATACCTTAACACAGCAATTAAACTATGAAAAAGATTTGCAATGCCAATTGATTCAAACACCTGCTTTTATGGAAGGGATCATGGCATTTACAGAGCGCCGTGAACCTGTTTTTAAACGTTAAAGTGATGACTGCATTCAGATGATAATGCAGTCTTTTTAATTTTAAAAATCAATGAAAAATTAAATTAAAAGCAATTCCCCACATCATTATTGCAATAAGGACATCTAAAACTTTCCATGCATTAGGTCTTTTAAAAATCGGTTGTAAAAGCCTTGCCCCAAAGCCTAATGCAAAGAAAAAGATAAACGAAGCTGTGATTGCCCCTAAAGCAAAATTCATTTTAGCTGCTGCGTATTGTGTAGAAATTGAACCCAATAAAATGACCGTATCCAAATAAACATGAGGATTTAGCCATGTTAATGCTAAGCAAATGGCTAATAATTTCCATAAATTTTGTTCAGATTGTTCTGTTGCAATTAATGTTTGATTTTGTGTTAATGCTGTATAAAAATGCTGAGCACCATAAAAAAATAAAAAAGCTGCGCCAAAATACTGAGCAATGATCAAAATCTCAGGTGTTTTTTCAATTATTGAAGCAAAGCCCAACACGCCTAAGAGAATGAGGATCGCATCCGATAATGCACAAACCAAACAAATCCAAAAGACATATTGTTTCTTGAGTCCTTGTTTCAATACAAAAGCATTTTGAGCACCAATCGCCACAATTAGCCCCATGCCTACAGCAAAACCTTGAAGAAAAATATACATTGTTTCATCTTAATCATTAAACTGAGCCATTATGCAAATTTGAAAATTAAAATAAATTATTCTTATAAAATATTAGCTAAACTAAGTTTTTCTTAGCCTCATGCTGGATGAACACATGTTACAAAGCAAACAAAGTGAAGCTTTTCTTGCTGTTGCAGAAACAGGAAGCTTTGAACTCGCAGCCGAAAAGTTATGTATTACAGCATCAGCAGTCACACTTCGGCTACAAACATTAGAAAAACAGTTAGGGCAAGTCCTTATTTTAAGAGAACGCCCTTGTCGTGTGACACAAGTTGGGCAAATACTCTTGCAACATTTACAACACACTCGTTTAATGCAACAAAATTTATTACAACAGCTCCAAGGTCAAGATACACATTCTGATTTTTATCAGGTCAATATTGCAACGAATGCTGACTCTCTCGCCACATGGTTATTACCTTTATTACGTGATTTACTGATTAAACAAAACATCACTGTGCATTTTCAAGTCGACGACCAATCAGAAACCCATCATTTACTTGAAGCAGGTCTTGTGAATGCCTGTGTCACAACAGAACCTCAAGCAATGAAAGGTTGTATCGCTGAATACTTAGGCAGTATGAATTATCGTTTTACAGCAACGCCCTCTTTTGTAAAAAAATGGTTTCCTCAAGGCGTACACCGTGATGCCTTAAGACAGGCACCCGCTTTGATTTTCAATGAAAAAGATTATCTACATACTCATTATATACAACAAAATTTTGGTCTCAGTCCCAGTCAATATCCTCATTATTTTATTCCGTCATCGACTGCCTTTGTTGATGCTATGGTCATAGGCTTAGGCTATGGCTGGCTGCCTGATTATCAAGTAAAAAAGTTTTTAGATACGGGTGAACTCATAGAAATATCACCGCAGTTTCAAATTCAACTGGCTTTGTATTGGCATCATTGGAAACAACAATCTCAGCAACTTCAACACTTAACAGCTCATTTGATTCAATATGCTCATCATGTACTGAACTAAAAGATAAAAAGCTAAATATTTGAGCGATCTTGTTGCTGAAACTTTTCACTTAATTTTTGATAGGTTTCAGTTTTTTGGAATTTCTCTAAAAATTCTACGGTTCCCAATGGAAATTCAGCCTGTTTAATTTCACCCTGAAAGTATGCTTCTCTGAGTGGTGTTGCTGAAATTGACCCTTTCAAACTCTCCAATTCAACCATTTTCCATTCAGGGAAAAGCTGTAAATAATAAGAAGACTCATCTTTAAAATGACCAATTAAACCCACTCTGTCATCAGATTTAACCACATCATTCACCAAAGACTTCACTAGCTTTACCCATTTCACATCATTATAAACATCAATAACATGTACAAAATGGATACGTTTTTGGTTTTCAGGTGAAAAATTTGAGAGAATCATTTTTTCACGTTCTTCAGCACTAAAGGGATTTTTAATATTACGCTCATTTTGTGCTGAGCCTAATGCCAAAATTATATTTTGACTTTGCGCTAATGCAATGTTTATAGTTTGCATATGCGCCAAATGAAAAGGCTGAAAACGACCAATATAAACCAGATAATCAAAACAATATTGCATCATAGTCCTCATTTTTATGAACTGACCAGTTTGCGTCTACACATAAAATATGCGACATAATGGCGTTATAAAAATCCAATGAATTTTAAAGCAAGGATAGTACGATGACCCTCAATTGTATTCAACAGCCACACCCACATTTAAATGCAAATTTAGACAATGGTACGCTCACTTTAGCAATCAATCGCCCTGAAGCAAAAAATGCACTTTATGGTGAATTATATTTGTGGATTGCTCAAGCATTAGATGAAGCAGATCATGATGATGCTGTACGCAATGTCATTTTACGCGGACAAGACAATGACTTTACTGCGGGCAATGATATGCAAGACTTCTTGGCTAGTGCGCAAAAGCCTTTAGATCGTAAAGCAGGTATGAATCCACCATTTGTATTATTAAAGTCTGCTGCTCGATTTTCTAAACCCTTAATTGTCGCTGTTCGTGGTGTAGCAATTGGAATTGGTGTCACTATTTTATTACATGCTGACTTGGTATATAGCGATAACACAGCATTATTTCAAATGCCATTTGTCAGTCTAGGTTTATCTCCTGAAGGCGCTGCTACACAACTCTTGGTACAACAAGCAGGTTATCATAAAGCGGCTGAGCTTATTTTTACTGCACAAAAATTTAATGCAGAAAAAGCCTTCGCTACAGGCTTAGTCAATGAAATTGTAGAAGATGCTTATGCGCATGCTGAAGCACAAGCACGTCATTTATCTTCACTGCCTTTAGCATCATTAAAACAAAGTAAAGCTTTAATGAAACACAATTTAGAACAAATTATTGAATGCGTAGATCATGAAGCTGAAGTATTTATGACACGTGTCAAATCACCTGAAATGGCAGAAGCTGTTTCAGCATTTATGCAAAAACGTAAACCAGATTTTTCTCAATTTAACTAATTGTCTATTCATTTTTATATGAATATAAGTTTAAGCCACTGAAATCATTATATTCAGTGGCTTTTTCATTTGAAATTTTTATTTATTTTATAAATTTAAGGCAAGATTTATGGCACAAGAAAATTCGACCAAGCAGCGTTATTATGAACCTGCTCCACAAAATATTGATATTAATAATTTTAAGCTTGTTATACAAAGTCGCCGCTCTGTACGTAAATTTACAGAAAAGAAAATTCCAAACGAAGTTTTAGAGCAATGTTTAGATTTAGCTTTACTTGCACCCAACTCTTCTAACTTACAACCTTGGACATTTTATGTTGTTCAAACACAAGAGAAAAAACAACAATTGGTTAAAGCATGTTTAAGCCAACTTGCTGCCAGAACAGCCGCAGAACTGATTATTTGTGTTGCCCGTACAGACCGTATAGATGAAATGTCTCAACGAAATTTAAGTGAATTTCCATTTCCTGAAGTTCCACCGATTGTGCAAAAATATTATAGATATATTCCTTATAACTATAAAACTGGTTATTTCAACACTTTGGGTAATTTTAAAAAAGTAGCATTTAAAATCGCCCGTACCATGAACAAACAATTACCTGTAACGGCTTTTAACCCTGCCGATGCTAAGCTTTGGGCAGCAAAAACGACAGCATTGGCTTGCGAAAACCTTGTCTTGGCTTTACGTGCTTATGGTTTTGATAGTTGTATGATGGAAGGCTTTGATGAACCGATGCTGCGTCAAATTGTAAATTTGAATGATCAACAATATCCAATTATGGTGATCGCCGCAGGTGAGCGCGCAGAAGATGGTGTATTTTTACCGCAATATCGCTTTGATCGTGATTTATTTATTCAGAAGATTTAAAAAACTAATAAAGTCCTCTCTTTGAGTTAGAGAGGCTGCTTTTTAGCTTACTGATTTCAATCAATCTCAACCATCTGAATAAATTCAAAAGCAGGTTCTTCATAAGGATGACTTGCTTTTAAAGCATGCATAACTTGCCGTGCTTTTTGCTCAGAAACAATCGTTTCTACACGCCATTCAGGAACTTGTTCTAAAAGACCTAACTCGCCAATAAACGGGTTCGCACCTTTTACAGGTTTAAATTGCCCGATTCCTAAAACTTGCCAAGCACAGTGTTCATAGTTTCCAATCCCTCCCGCACCTGCTACAAATATTGCTGCTTTTGTCGTTTCTAAATGTGACTCTGGAACATAATAAATTAATTTTAGCATCTCAATTTCATTCCAAATAATATAGTTGATGATTTTAAATTTTATAAATATATATTAAAGCGATTTAAAACTCTAAAGTATTTTAAAGTCTAAAATATCCTAAACTCAACTTGTATCCATATATAAATAAGTTTGTAAAATATAAAATAAATAACAAAAAATAATCCTAAGATAGAAATAATGATCGAAGAAATATTATTTTTATAATCTTTTAAGCAACTAAATAAATATGTCGCAAAAATAGCAAAAGAAATCATAAATATTGCAAGTAATACAAAAACGTACATATTTTTTGTAGAACGGATTTGATTATATTTTTTAAAATTTGGATCAGCATTTTTAAAATAAATACGTGCTTCTTGCCCCTCACTGATCACAGTTGCTTTCGTGATCCAATATAAATCTTTACGCTTCAACATCACACTATAATCAGGACTATAATAAAACTCAGGATAGCTTATCGGATATTCCACATCTGAGATTAACTTCATTTCAGGATGATTGATTTTAAAAAAACTAAATTGTTTACTCACCAGAGTTTGTCCAGTTTTTTGATTTTTAACAATGAGTTCTGGACCTTTAGGTTTTATCGTTTTACCTTTTTTAGAATGGAAACTAAAAATAAGATCTTCAACTTCTAATTCTTTTTCTAATGCCCAATTTAATTTATAACTTATTTCATATTCAGTTAATGCAACTAAATAGGATTTACGAGATTCACTAAACATCACAGTAAACCAAATAATCGCGCATAAAATAACAAAAAAGACTTTTAATTCACCTTTTACATCTGGTTTTTCTATATTTTCATGATCTATATTTTGATTATCCATATTTTAACTTAATTATTTTTCCATTTACTTACTTTCATTAACTGGTTTTATTTGATCTGATGTCACAAAAAGTCCTAATATTTTTGCACCTCCATCATGCCCTTTAAATACCACCGTAAAACGAATGGGTTTTTCAGGATAATCATAGTAATAAGTTACTGAAAATATTTTTCCTACTTTTAGATCAACTGTTTTTGCACGATAAACTACCTCTTTTGGCTCAATCACATGATCAGGCATCATTTCAAAAATTTCTGGCAGCACTTGTGGATTATTATTTAATAATTCATGAACATCTAATTCAACCAACTGGTAAACCTTAATTTCATTTTTTTCAACCAATGCGCTAAAGAGCTGCTGTGCCTTAATATTTTGTGCTTCACTACTTTCTGGTATTTCACCAATTGCTTTTTCAAATACCGCATTACCCACTTTTTCACACGCCATGAGCGGTAAACTTAAACACAAAATAAGTAAAATATTTTTCATTCAAATTCCAGTTTATTTTTATAAAAGCATTTAACTTTCATTAAGAAACCAAGTTATCACAGATATAACTACAAATAAAACTCATATATAAATTAAAATGATAAATACTTAAATATACAGATAAAAAAAAGAGCGCCTAAGCGCTCTCCTTTAAATATTTAAATTACTCGTCAACTTCATCATTATTAGATTCAGCATCAGCCTCATCCATAATTGTTTCATCAATCACCAGCTTTTCTTGATCCACTAATGCTTCACCATCAATGGTTTCAACTGACTCTAAAATTTCTTCATCTTCTTCAACAGCTTCAACAGCCACAACGCCAACCAAGATTTCTTCATTACCTAAACGGATAAGACGAACACCTTGTGCATTACGACCTGTTTGTGCAATTTCAGAAGCACGAGTACGCACTAAAGTACCACCATCAGAAATCAACATCACTTCTTTGGTGACATCAATCGCAACAGCACCGACCAATTCACCATTACGCTCAGAAGTCTTAATGGCAATAACACCTTTACCACCACGTTTTTTGGTTGGGAAGTCATCGACAGAAGTACGTTTACCATAACCATTAGCTGAAGCACATAATACTTCGCCCGTTTCAGGAACAACAACGAGTGAAACGATACGGCTCACAAATGCTGAATCAGATAGATCTTCATCATCAGAATCTACATCAGTTTCCACATCTTCTTCTGCTTGTGCAGCAGCAAGTGTTACACGCATACCACGAACACCCTTCGCAGTACGTCCCATCACACGTGCATCAGTTTCAGAGAAACGAATTGCCTTACCTTCATTTGAGAACAACATGATCTGTTGTTCACCGTCAGTGATCGCAACACCGATCAAGGTATCTTCTTCTTTCAACTCAATCGCACGTAAACCATTTGAGCGAACATTACTAAATTGTTCTAACTCAACACGTTTTACTGTACCTGATGCTGTTGCCATAAAGACATAGAAGTTTTTACGTACACTTTCAACACGCTCAGCAAACTCGGCGACTAAATCATCTTGTACATCTGTTGCAGAAAGCTCTAAACCGATTTCTTTCAATTGCTTGCGTAAAGCATCTGACAAGTCATCTGGTGCTTCGCCTAATTCAGCAAATGCCGCTTTTAACAGTTCATAATGTGCATCAATGATCTGATTTTCACGAAGTTTGCCTACATTCGCACGTACAAAACTTCTAAAATCAGCAAGACGTTCTGTAAACTTCTTCGGTGCATCAATCACAGGAAGAATCGCTGTGATGGTTTCATTTGCATCCAATGGCAATAAGTTAACCATCGGGCGACCTTTTGCACCACGAGATGCTTGAGGTACTTCAAAAACTCTTAGGCGATAAACTTTACCCACATTGGTAAAACACAATACCGTTGCATGGTTCGATGTCACGATTAAATGTTGAATATAATCATCTTCTTTCATCGACGTTGCAGATTTACCACGTCCACCACGGCGTTGAGCCGCATAATCTGACAATGGTTGAGTTTTTGCATAACCTGTTTTAGAAACAGTGAGTACAACTTGTTCTTCTGGAATTAAATCTTCACGTGAAAAATCAATACGAGATTCAACAATATCTGTTTTACGTGCATCGCCATACTGTTGTAGGACTAAAGCAAGTTCTTCTTTAATCACAGCCATCAACAGATTGAAATCATTTAGAATTGCTGTTAATTCAGCAATTTGTGCCAAGATTTCAGAATATTCAGCTTGTAACTTATCCTGTTCAAGACCAGTCAAACGATGCAAACGTAATTCTAAAATTGCACCAACTTGTGCAGGTGATAAACGATAAATCGCATCATCTAGACCAAATGGACGATTTGGATCTTCACCTTCAATTTCATCTGGACGTACAGAAATTGCACCCGCTTTTTCAAGCAATGCAACTACATTTCCACCTGCCCACTCACCTGCAAGTAAACGCTCGCGCGCTTCAGCTGGGTTAGCAGAGGTTTTAATAGTTTCGATAATGTCATCGATATTTGCTAGAGCAACAGTCAAACCTTCTAAGATATGACCACGCTCACGCGCTTTACGCAGTTCGAACATCGTACGACGAGTTACAACTTCTTGACGATGGCGAATAAATGCCGCAATGATGTCTTTTAAATTCATCAGCTTAGGTTGACCATTGTCTAGGCAAACCATATTAATGCTAAACGAATTTTCAAGTTGCGTATTGAGGAATAAATTATTCACAATCACTTCAGCGTTTTCGCCACGCTTCAAGTCAATTGCAATACGCATTCCGTCTTTATCAGACTCATCACGAAGTTCTGAAATACCTTCCAGTTTTTTCTCTTTCACCAACTCAGCAATACGCTCAATGGTTTTTGCTTTATTGACTTGGTAAGGAATTTCTGTGAACACGATCGTAGTACGACCTGTTTTTTGGTCTTCTTCAAAATGGTATTTACCACGAATATGTAAACGACCTTTACCTGTGCGGTAAGCGTCTACAATTCCTGATTTACCATAAATAATACCGCCAGTCGGGAAATCTGGACCAGAGATATGCTCCATTAACCCTTCAATACTGATTTGTGGGTTTTCAGCATAAGCTAAACAAGCATTGATCACTTCGGTCATGTTGTGTGGCGCCATATTGGTCGCCATACCCACAGCAATACCTGTGACACCGTTGATCAATAAGTTAGGAATACGCGTTGGCATCACCTGAGGAATACGCTCAGAACCGTCGTAGTTATCTTCCCATTCAACTGTATCTTTTTCTAAGTCAGCCAACATTTCATGGGTCAATTTACGCATACGGACTTCGGTATAACGCATTGCCGCAGCACTGTCACCATCAACAGAACCAAAGTTACCTTGACCATCAACCAATTGGTAACGCAAACTAAAATCTTGCGCCATACGTACAATGGTTTCATAAACAGCATAGTCACCATGTGGGTGATATTTACCGATTACGTCACCAACAACACGGGCAGATTTTTTATAAGCTTTGTTATAGTCATTGCCTAACTCGTGCATAGCGAATAGCACACGACGATGAACAGGCTTTAGACCATCTCGAACATCTGGTAATGCACGTGAGACAATAACGCTCATCGCATAGTCTAGATATGAGTGCTTGAGTTCATCCTCAATGGCAATCGGTCTAGTTTCCGATACGCTCATGCATACTCCTTATTTCAAGCAAAAAATGCTCGATTTATATCATCAATCTTGCAAATATTTGACCTAAAAAATTTAAGCCAAAATCTAAAATTCAGCCGAAAATTATAGCACAAATACTTCACATTTTGTGACTTTAAATGACTGCAAATCCTGTTAAATTTCATTAACCAATCGTGCATTTATTCACCAATTTTTGGTTATAAAATATTGATTCCTCGCCCTACTCAATCACGCCATCTTCTCTGTTTAAAAACTTATGTTTTCTGAATGGAAATTGTACAAATTTTATATATATTCGAATTTATTACACATAAAAAATAAGATGACACACGCTATAATTGAGAATGAAAACCTCCAAATTACGTAATTTGGAGGATATAAACTTTTTTCTTTTTTATTTATTAATTTCTGCTTGTGGATCATTCACTTTAACCCAAACCTGTGTACGCCCCAACATCGACACTCCCACAAATCCTCTCAAGCGAAAACGCCGCCCATCTGTTGTTAACTGCCCTTTTCCTTCAAAAATTTTACCGCTTTTTGCTTCTAAAACCTTACCATGAATAAAATGATTTTCTTTTTTAGGGTCTTCAATAAAGCCTGATAAAATCTGCATACCTAATAAAGGCTTATTTTTATAAGGTTCAGGGCATTTTGTACAATTCGTTAATGCCACCCCACCTGGCGCCGCAAAACGATGGACAATAAAACCACCATAAGTTCCATCTTCTAATTTTTTAATTTCAATAATCGATAATGCTTCTCCCGTCCGATCATCTACACTTTTCCAATATCCTGTCAATGGACTTGCATATATATTTGTCAGACACCCCATTCCAATTAAAGCAATCAATCCAATTTTTTTTAAAATATTAATTTTCATCTTATGTCCTATTAAGAATTAATTATTCTTCCTTACCAGAAGTAAACTTTATATTACTTCGCGCTTAATAAAATACAATTGTTATTTTTAAAAGTTATGCTGAGTATTTATCAAATTTAAAAAAATAAATTAATATTCATTTAAAATTTATCTCGATATTATGAAAAGGCTATATTTCTTTAATTTTTTAATAAAATAAATTCATAGATTTAATTGAGGACAAAAATTTTTATTTACTGACTTGTTAAATAACTGCCTTAAAAACACCCCTTAAATCATTATAATTCACATAATTTAAGGGGTTATTCTAATGTAATTTTATATTTCTTTTATTTCTTATTAATTTCAGCCTTAGGATCGTTCACCTTCAACCAAACATGAGTTCGCCCTAAAATTGACACCCCCACATATCCCCTCAAACGAAAACGCCGACCATCTGAAATAAGTACCCCTTTTCCTTCAAAAATTTTGCCACTTTTTGGCTCTAACAACTTCCCATGAATAAAACTATTAGGTTTACTAGGATCCTCAACAAAACCAGATAAAATCTGCATACCCACCAAAGGTTTATTTTTATAAGGTTCAGGGCATTTTGTACAATGCGTCAATACAACACCTCCAGGTGGAGCAAAACGATGTAAAATCACACCACCATATGTTCCATCAGGCATTTTTTTTACTTCAATAATAGATAAATCCTCCCCAGTACGATCATCTACACTTTTCCAATACCCTTCTAATGGACTTGCTGCATGCACATGTGCTAAATACCCCATTCCCACAAAAATCATCAATCCAATTTTTTTTAAAATATTGACCTTCATCTTATATCCTATTAAGAATTATTAATCTTCATCACTAGAAGTAAGCATCATATTACTGCGCACTTAATAAAATACAATTGTTATTTTTAAAATAAATCAATGATTAAAGTTGAACATCTATAAAAATAAATCACTATTCATATAATTTTTCTTCGTACTTTTTATTTAAAGAATTCCTAAAAATATTTGAAAGTTAATCTTTTTATCTATGCCAACATAAATGGCTCTTTAAAGTCACGTTAAATATTTTATTTAAAACTTAAAAATATTTTCCACTAAAAAAAGCACCCTTAATTTCTTAAGCGTGCTTTTTGAAACTTAAGTTTCAGAATTAGATTTTAGAAACCAATTCTGGAACAACAGTATTCAAATCACCCACTAACCAGTAGTCAGCTACAGCATTGATTGGCGCTTCTTCATCTTTGTTGATCGCAACGATCACTTTAGAATCTTTCATACCAGCCAAGTGCTGAATCGCACCAGAAATACCGACAGCGATGTATAGGTCAGGTGCAACGATTTTACCTGTTTGACCAACTTGCATATCGTTAGGAACGAAACCAGCATCAACCGCAGCACGTGAAGCACCTTGAGCAGCACCAAGCTTGTCAGCTAGTGGATCAAGTACTTTGTGATAGTTCTCACCAGAACCTACACCACGACCACCAGATACAACGATACGTGCAGCTGTTAATTCTGGACGTTCAGATTTCACGATTTCTTCAGAAACGAACTTAGAAATACCCGCATCACCTGTTGCAGCGACAGCTTCAACCGCAACAGAACCACCTTCAGCAGCAACTGGATCAAATGCAGTACCACGAACAGTTGCAAGCACTACAGACTCAGCTGATTCTACAGTTGCAATCGCGTTACCCGCATAGATTGGACGTTTGAAAGTTTTAGGACCTTCAACCGCGATCACATCAGTGATCATGCTTGAATCAAGTAGCGCAGCAGCACGTGGCAGAATGTTCTTACCTGTTGTTGTAGAAGCAGCAAGGATATGTGTATAACCTTTACCCAATTCTGCAACTAGTTTAGCAACATTTTCAGCCAATTGATTTGCATAAGCAGCATCATCAGCAAGTAAAACTTTGCTTACGCCTGCAACTTTAGCAGCTGCATCAGCAACTGCTTGAGCGCCAGAACCAGCAACCAATACAGTGATATCACCACCGATTTTCTGAGCAGCAGCTACAACGTTTAATGTTGCACCGTTCAGTGCTTTATTGTCGTGCTCAGCGATAACTAAAATACTCATGATTTTATCCTTCTGTATTAGATCACTTTCGCTTCATTTTTAAGTTTTTCAACAAGCTCATCTACAGATTTCACTTGTACGCCTGCTTTACGTTCAGCAGGTGGTTCAACTTTAACTGTTTTAAGCTTAGAAGTCGCTGTAACGCCATAATCTGCAGGAGATTTAGTATCAAGCGGTTTTTTACGTGCTTTCATAATGTTTGGAAGCGCAGCATAACGTGGCTCATTCAAACGTAAGTCAGTCGTAATAATTGCAGGAAGTGCAAGTTCAACAGTTTGTAAACCGCCGTCCACTTCACGAGTAACTTGTACTTTATCGCCTTCAACTTTAACTTCAGAAGCAAATGTACCTTGACCTGAACCTAATAAAGCGCCCAACATCTGACCCACTTGGTTTGAGTCGTCATCAATTGCTTGTTTACCTAAAAGGATTAATTGTGGTTGTTCTTGTTCAACAACACCTTTTAAGATTTTAGCAACTTCTAAAGCACCTAGTTGGCTGTCATCAGCTTCAACCAAGATACCGCGGTCTGCACCAAGCGCCATAGCAGAACGAATTTGTTCTTGCGCTTCTTTAGGACCAATAGAAACAACGACGATTTCTGAAACAGTTCCTTTTTCTTTTAAGCGAACCGCTTCTTCCACTGCGATCTCATCGAAAGGGTTGATCGACATTTTAACGTTAGTAAGGTCTACCCCACTATTGTCCGGTTTAACACGAACTTTAACGTTGGCATCAACCACACGTTTTACAGCAACAAGAGCCTTCATGTAATCCTCGGCTGTTTTAGCAAAAGTGAAAATTAAGAAGTGTTATAATAACGCTTCATTTAAAATTATTTAGGTGTCCTATCTTGCAATGTGATTGGCATTTCGGTCAAGTCACAATTCATCAAAGTGTTGTAAAAAAGCGTAAAAATAGTTGAACGTACAGTTCAAAAATATTTTTTTTGCACAATTCACTTTGTTTTGCCTATTATTTATTAAAATTTTAAACATTGATTTTTAAAGTTTAATATCAAATTACACCTAAAAACCACTGTCAATCTAAGATAAAAAACCGATTAATTCATCAAAAAAAATTTTCCTAAAATTTACTGATGCTCTATATCAAAAAATGTCATTTAAGATATAAAGCCGAAAAATCAGCTTTTTTTCTCTATTTTTTTTACGTTTAGTCACAACTTTATGGTCATAATCTTACAATCTTTCGGATAAACAACAAAATATGATGCTATTTATGAATAAAATTCACCCTAGAAATGATTATTTTATAAACTCAACTCTAAAAAAGAAATTGAATGAAAATCAAGCTATTTTGATCAACAATATTTTGCACACTATTTCCTTAAAAAATATAGGTACATGATGCCCCACTATCAACTTGAAACATCACGTTTAATTTTACGACAATGGCAAGACTCTGATTTTGCAAAATTTGCTCAACTTAATGCCAACTCCCAAGTAATGCAGTATTTTCCTCATTGCTTATCATGTGAAGAAAGTGACCTATTAGCTACTCGTTTTCACAATTTAATCGAACAAAATCAATGGGGATTTTGGGCAGTTGAATTAAAAGCAACTCAACAATTCATCGGGTTTGTTGGCTTACATTCTCAACCTGAGCAGTTTCTATTTTTACCTTGCGTTGAAATTGGCTGGCGTCTAGACCAAAAGCATTGGCATCAGGGCTATGCAACTGAAGCTGCTTATGCGTGTTTATTATTTGCTTTTGAATATTTAAAATTAACAAAAATTGTATCTTTTACAGCATGTGTAAATTTAGCCTCTACAAAAGTAATGCAAAGGCTAAAGATGAATTATATTCAGACATTTAATCATCCCAACTTAATGGAAAATCACCCATTATCTCAACATGTTCTGTATGAAATAACTCAAGGTCAATTTAGACTAAACACACAAAAATTAAATGAATTTTACATTAAAATTAAAAACTTATAAAAACAAAGCTCACTTAATTTATAGGGTTATTTTCTAAAAAATCGCGGTGAATATGGCTCAGTGAGATTAGATCTTGATGTTGTAAATCAAATATTTCCCACACAGCCAAAAAGTCTTCTTTTAAATCGACATGACTAGACTTCGTTTTTGCAGCTTGCCATTGTTGATCTGAAATCCACAAATAAACTTGTTGTGTTTCAGTATTCATTGCTTGCACTTTACCTTCAGCATTAATACCAAGTACTTTTCCTTGTTGTGGTAAAGTTGCCTCAATTTTGGGCAAACTAAGTTCAACAAAATGTTTCACTTGTCTTAACCCATAGCCTCTAAAAATTTCTTTTTGCGCTTCAGTCAATTGTTGATATTTTTGCTCAAGCTCAGGAATCATGTTATTACCCAGTACATGTCAGACATAATTTTTCAGAAATGAAAAAGAATTAATTAAATTACTCATTGTGCTTAAAACATATACAAGAGTGCTTTGAAAAACAATTATTCTTTCGGCTTTTTTTGATGACTTTTTATAAAAGATTTGCAACCAAGTGTACTTTTATAGCAAGCATTGACAAATTTTCGATTATTTTACAGCACATTCACCCAAAGAAAGGTACTCTGAACCACTTGCCATTTCAACTGTACATTTTAGATGTACTTTTTGCCCTTCTTGCAACTGAGAAAATTGCGCAGCAGCAGTATCTACAGGTACAACACGTGCTAAAGCAGTCGCTGGATCTTTTAAACCTGCAACTTCAAGTAAAACACCACCCTCTATATTTTCGTCTAAAGCAGAAACAATAGCTTGAAAATCAACTTCTGTATTGTATTCTGCCAACTCTAAAGAGGAATAATCTGCTTCACTATAACGTTGATATAATTCATCTAATTGTACAGTTTTTGCAAAAATTGCTGTAGATTGTAGCAACAATAATGACAGGATAATTTTTTTAATCATTGTTAGAAATTTTCATATTATTGAAGAAAAATAAATATAAATCGTTTTATTTCCGCAAACAATGTCATTTTGATCAGTAAATTGCGTTTAATTTGCTACTTTTTCATCGCTCTTGGATGTGCTTGATCATACACTTGTGCTAATCGATCAAAATCGATGTGTGTATAAATTTGTGTCGTTGTTAAATTACTATGCCCTAACATTTCCTGCACTGCACGCAAATCACCACTATTTGATAACATATGACTCGCAAAACAATGTCTTAGTAAATGTGGATGCAAATCAACATTTACATTTGCTCTTTGTGCCTGATATTTAACCCGATTTTCAATCTGTCGTGGGGTGATACGATGACCTTGCTGACTAATAAAAACAGGTGCATCAGGGCTAAATTCACCCTGCCAAATTCGATAGATTTGCAACCATTGAATCAAACTTTCTTTTGCTTTACGACCAAAAGGTACAATACGCGTTTTATTTCCCTTACCTGTGATGCGCAACAATTGACGATTAAAATCAATATCACGAATATTTAGCCCCTGTACTTCTGCTAAACGCAAGCCACTTGAATACAATAATTCTAAGATTGCTTTATCTCTATACCATAACTGCTGTTCTATTGGCTTTTTAGGTGCTGGCTGATCTAAAATTTGATTCACAGTTTCAACATCAATCATGCCCGGTAAAGGTCGTGGTTGGCGCTTTAATTGCAAATCATCAGCAGGGTTGATTGCCAAAAAATGATTTTGCTTTGCCCATTTCATAAACTGCCGAATTGAGCTGAGATGACGCTGCAAACTCGTTGAACCAAGCTGATCTTTTTCAACCTTATAAGCTAAATATTCACGTAAATCTGACGCTTCGACATGATTTAACTCAATATTTCGGGTATAACAAAAATCTATAAAACTAGAAACATCACGAAAATAAGCATCAAGGGTATTTTCTGACTGATTTTGAATTTTACGGTCTTTAATCCACATCGAAAGCAGTTGCATTGCTCCATATTGCATAAGTGATTCCGTAAAATTAAACCTGAGCTAGTGTAACAAAAAATTCTATCCCTCAGGGCAATACCCATTATTTAATTAATTTTTTAGATCAATTTTGATTGAATTAAGCATGATCTGTTTTAGCAATCACTTCAAACTTACCTTGAGGGGTTTTTACCAATATTAAACCTTCAGCACTGATATAAAAACTTTTTGGATAATCAAAATCTAAAGCAAGTTCAGGATTTCTTAAAGCAACAAATTCAGCCTGCTTATAACCTTCAACTGTACGTCCAACTTCAAAATAAGTCACTTCAGAAAAATTTAACTTAAAGCCTTTTTCATGATCTTTACAATCATTCCACGGGAAAAATCCTGTGTGTTTTTTACGTTGTGCCATATAAATAAATCAATGCTTGATATAAAGCTATCATACAAAAAAACCCGCACAAGGCGGGTCTTTTTTACAGCTAAATTCTCAAAAGAATTACAAGCTGTAGTACATATCAAATTCAACTGGGTGAGTTGTTGTATTTAAACGACGAACTTCTTCAGTTTTAAGTTCGATATACGCATCAAGCATATCTTTAGTGAATACACCACCTTTTAATAGGTAGTCATGGTCAGCTTCAAGCGCTTCAAGTGCCATATCTAAGCTATGTGCAACTGTTGGGATTTTTGCTTCTTCTTCAGGAGGAAGATCATACAAGTTCTTATCAGCAGCTTCACCTGGGTGGATCTTGTTTTGAATACCGTCAAGACCTGCCATTAACAATGCAGCAAAACCTAAGTACGGGTTCATCATTGGATCTGGGAAACGTGCTTCAATACGTTTACCTTTAGGGCTTGAAACGTATGGAATACGGATAGAAGCTGAACGGTTACGTGCTGAGTAAGCAAGCATAATTGGTGCTTCAAAATGTGGCACTAAACGCTTATACGAGTTTGTAGAAGGGTTTGTGATCGCATTTAAAGAACGCGCATGTTTGATTACACCACCGATGAAGTAAAGTGCCATTTCTGACAAACCTGCATATTCATCACCAGCGAACAAGTTCTTACCATCTTTAGAGATAGATACGTGAACATGCATACCAGAACCGTTATCACCTACCATCGGTTTAGGCATAAAGGTTGCTGTTTTTGCAAATTGGTGAGCAACGTTCCAAACTGCATATTTGAACTGTTGTACTTCGTCTGCTTTGCGAACTAAAGTGTTGAAACTTACACCAATTTCTAATTGGCAAGATGCAACTTCGTGATGATGTACTTCTACACGACCAGGTCCCATGATATCTTCAATACGTGCACACATTTCAGCACGCATATCTTGTGAAGAATCAACAGGAGGAACTGGGAAATAACCACCTTTCACACGTGGACGATGACCAGAGTTACCTGCTTCGTAGTCTTTACCAGTTGACCAAGCAGCTTCTTCAGCAATCAATGTATGACGAGCGCCAGACATATCAATGTCCCATTTCACTTCGTCAAATACAAAAAATTCTGGTTCAGGACCAAAGAATGCAGTATCACCAATGCCTGTAGATTTTAAATATTCTTCAGCACGACGAGCAATTGAACGAGGGTCACGTTCATAACCTTGACCTGTAGATGGCTCAATGACATCACAAGTTACTACAACAGTCGCTTCAGCAAAGAATGGGTCAAGGAAAGCTGAATTAGCATCTGGACGCAGAATCATATCTGATGCTTCAATGCCTTTCCAACCAGCAATTGAAGAACCGTCAAACATTTTACCGTCTTCAAAAGTATCTTCATCAATACTGTCGGAAGGATAAGTTACGTGTTGTTCTTTACCCTTAGTATCAGTAAAGCGAAAATCGACCCATTTTGCGCCACTTTCTTGGATGAGTTGTAGGACCTTGTTCGCCATGCTCATTTTGCTCCGATGATTTTTTGTTGCACATTTTTTAATTGTGCGTGTTAGTAGTTGGTATTTATATAGCAATTACCGTACCAACTTCAAGAATATTTGCTAAAAGGTTGAATTCCTTGTTAGAAAGCATTCTTTTCTTAGTTCAGCTAGTTACTATTATACAAGCCATATTGATAATTGCACCATCTTCATACACTCTTCTGGCTTTTAAATATTGATCTCATCTCTCAATTGCACCATTATTGTGCAATTAGGTTTAAATGTATTAACTTGGTGCTGATTTTATTTTTTAGCTTGTTCTTTGAGTTTATCTTATACAATATTATTTGTCTTAAAACATCCAATTGTTTTGATATTTGTTTTCTCTAAGTCAAGTAAAACTTAACAGTATTATTAAGTTTTACTTTAAATAACAATAAATTAAGACATTTCTACTTCTGCACGAGCGATTAGTGTCTCAACCACCAACAATACATCGTCTTTTTTTCGTGCATCTACCGCAAAAATAGGTAAATTATAATTTTCCATTTCACTAAAATCTCGATATGCCTTTAAAAGACTTTGTGGATTTTCATCAACATGCGTAATTCCAACAATAATGTTATCGACATGTGCCTTAAATGCCTCAAGATAGAACTTCAAATCTTCTAGAGCCGTTTTTTGAGAATGATCAATTAGTACAATCGCACCAATTGCCCCTTTACAGATCACAGACCAAATAAAGTCAAAACGATCCTGACCCGGCGTGCCATATAAGCCAACCACAACCCCATCTTCAAGTTTGATTTCACCGTAATCAATGCCGACAGTTGTTAAGGCTTTGCTATGCGCATCTTGATCTGTATTTAATGCTTCAGTAGAAAGCACTGAAACTTCAGAAAGGGATTTAATGGCTTCGGTTTTACCAGCCCCCATAGTGCCACCGAATACAATTTTGTATTTCTGTAAGATCAATTTTCTCTCCCTTGTTCATTTAAATGAACAGTTAACAACCTTAATTATCTAATAGATTTAAAAAATTTTAAGTCAAACTTAAATATTTTTATAAGCCAAGCTTTCGTCTTAACTTACCAAAGAATCCTTTCAGAACACCTTCAGTTTTTTCTGATTTTACTATTAATTTCGCATCTGTCTCATTTATTTCTTGCAAAGCGTTGGTTAATACAGCGACTGAAACAAAATGTTGAATAATAGATTGCTTGATTTCTAGTTTTTTTTCAATTTGACTAATACTTGCTCCTTTTTCAAAACAAGCAGCGATCTTAAAAATACTTTGTCGCTCATAAGCTGATTGTGGTTGTGGCCAAAATTTTAACTTATAAAATGTATTTACGTTATGATCTTCTAATAACTGTGGAGAATACCACAATAAATTCCATAACCAATTTTTTAAATCTTGCCCTTGGATTGAATCAACACTTTGTACTTTCTGCATCGTGGCATAAGTAAAGTTCAATGATGTATCTGTATTATTGGTACGACGTTCAGGGTCTGCCCAAACCTGTTCTTTACGAATATTAATAAGTGCAATGTTTCCTGTATTATCAAATACTTGAATATTGCTATTGCGTGGATCAAATAATTCTTTAATTAATTTTTTAATTTCAAGTGGTTGTACATTTTTTAAAGTTGATGATTTTAGGTTTTGTTGTCTAATCGGTTCACCATGATAACGCGCTTTAAACCAATTACGAATTTCATCTGAAGCAGTAAATGGTAAATATAAAGCATCATCTTCGATTAAGCCCGATTTATCTTGTTTATTTACCAAACGTAAATATGCAACTTTCTGATTACCAACTAAATTCTGAATCGTTGGTGAACCAAAGAACATATCATTCACCAATAATATGTCTAATTGGGGATCTGCAATATTTGCCCAAGAAATCTGAATTGACCCATCATAAAGTGCCTGAATTTTTTGTTTTAGGCTTTCTAAAACATTTAGACTCAATCCAAAAATTGCTATTTTTACTTCTTCTTTCACAAATTTCCCCTTCAAATATGTGACAATTTTATCATTTTAAGAGAAAAAGGCAAAAATATTAACATTTTATTATTTGACCGAAGCGCTCATTTCTCATAACAAATACTTATGTATTAAATCATTATATTTTTACGCTTATCTGCCAACTTAATATAAATTGCATTTTCAATCTATCTTCACACAATTGAAAGTTATTTGTCATCTATTTTAGTGGAAATTTCCGACCATTATAAAGATAAAGTTAAGATCATCAGGCTTATTACATATAAAGATTTAATTATAAAAAAATATAAAAATTAACCTCATGTTTATACAACAATTTATTTTATTTTTACGCTTTAAAATTAACCTAGTCTTTTGCGTTTTTGATTTTTTAAATCAAAGGAAAATACAGCTTTCTAAAATAGTCAAACAGCCAAGCTTGTTTTTTGTTATGATTCATCTTACTCATTTTATAGATTGATTTAAAAGGGTTAATTTCAAATAAATTCTTTCTAAATATCTTTTGAGTATTTTCAGACAATAAGCACTTATGTGTATAAATTTCAATAGGTTAATTAGCTCATGCTTTTGATGATAGATAATTACGATAGCTTTACTTACAACATCGTCCAATATTTTGGCGAGTTAAATCAAGAAGTTAAAGTCGTTCGCAATGATGCCGTCACATTGGAAGATATTGAGCGATGGCAACCAAAATATCTTGTGATTGGTCCTGGTCCTTGCTCTCCATCTGAAGCTGGCGTTTCTGTGCCTGCGATTCAGCATTTTGCAGGGAAAATTCCAACCCTTGGTGTTTGTCTTGGACATCAAGCGATTGGACAGGCTTTTGGTGGCGATATTGTACGTGCCAAAACTGTAATGCATGGTCGTTTATCCGACATGTACCACAGTGATACGGGCATTTTCAGCAATTTACCTTCTCCATTCTCAGCAACTCGCTATCATTCTTTGGTGATTGATCAAGCGACTTTGCCTGAATGTCTGGAAGTGACCTGCTGGACCAATGAAGCCGATGGCTCAATGGAAGAAATCATGGGTGTGAAACATAAGACATTGCCAATAGAAGGCGTGCAGTTCCATCCTGAATCAATCCTGAGCCAACATGGACACCAAGTCTTCAAGAACTTTTTAGATATTTATGCATAATTGAGTGACCCAAATGAATATTCAACAAGCTTTAAATAACATCACCAAAAATATTGAACTGACTCAACCGCAAATGGAAGCAGTGATGCGTACCATTATGAGCGGTGAAGCCTCTGATGCCCAAATTGGTGCATTGATGATGGGTTTACGCCAAAAAGGTGAAAGTATTGATGAAATCACTGCAGCAGCACGTGTCATGCGTGAATTTGCCATCAAAATCGATGTCAGTGATATTCCTTATTTAGTCGATATTGTGGGTACGGGTGGTGACGGACAAAATTTATTTAATGTCTCGACTGCATCTTCTTTTGTGATTGCAGCCGCAGGTGCAACAATTGCCAAACATGGTAACCGTGGCGTGTCATCCAAGTCAGGCTCTTCTGACTTATTGGAACAGGCAGGTATCAATCTTGATTTGAACATGCAACAAACAGAACGATGTATCCGTGAGATGGGCGTCGGTTTCTTATTTGCTCCAAATCATCACAAAGCCATGAAATATGCAGCAGGTCCCCGTAAAGAATTGGGTTTCCGCAGTATTTTCAATCTTCTTGGTCCGCTTACGAATCCGGCTGGGGTGAAGCGCTTTGTCATTGGTGTATTTTCCACTGAACTTTGCCGTCCGATGGCGGAAGTTTTGAAGCAACTTGGTGCTGAGCATGTGATGGTGGTTCACTCCAAAGATGGTTTGGATGAAATCAGTCTGGCTTCAGGAACTTATGTGGCTGAACTTAAAAATGGTGAAGTGACTGAATGGATGATTCAGCCTGAAGAGGTTGAGATTGAATCTCAGACATTAACAGGCTTATCTGTAGACAGTGCTGCTGAAAGTCTTGCACTGATTAAAGACGCTTTGAGTAAGAAAAAATCGGCAAAAGGTGAAAAAGCAGCTAACATGATTGCTTTAAACGCAGGTGCAGGGATTTATGTTTCAGGCTTAACCAACTCCTATAAACAAGGTGTGGCTTTGGCACATGACATTATTTATGGCGGTCAGGCTTTGGAAAAAATGGGCGTTTTGTCAGAATTTACCAAAACCCTCAAAGAATACGAAGCTTAAGCATTTAGCCAAAATTTAAGGAATATCATTATGGTGGATATCGCCAATACCATTTTAGGTAAAATTGTAGATCGTAAATACGAAGAATTTGCAGTACGTTTAAAACAACGTAGTTTAAAAGACATCGAAGAGCTTGCTCAGGCAGCAACGCCTGTACGTGGTTTTGCCAACGCTTTGCACAGTAAACGTCCTGCGGTGATTGCTGAAATTAAAAAAGCATCTCCGTCCAAAGGCATTATTCGTGAAAATTTTAATCCTGCTGAAATTGCTGAACAATATCAAAATGCAGGTGCGGCATGTTTGTCTGTGTTAACAGATATCGATTTCTTTCAGGGTGCTGATGAAAATATTCAAATTGCACGTCAGCATTGCACACTGCCAGCCCTGCGTAAGGACTTTCTGATTGATCCTTATGGTGTGATTGAAGCACGTGCGTTACATGCAGATTGTATTTTGTTGATTGTGGCAAGTTTGTCAGATCAGCAACTCGAAGAAATGTCAAAAACTGCGTTTGAACACAATCTGGATGTATTGGTTGAAGTCCATGACGAAGAAGAACTTGAACGTGCAATGAAGCTTTCTGAGCGTTGTTTATTGGGCGTGAATAATCGTAACTTGAAAACCTTTGATGTCGATTTAAATACATCTTTCCGTTTGAAAAAGTTGCTTGATCCTTCTCGTTTGCTGATTACTGAAAGCGGAATTGCCACCCCTGAAGATGTACATAGCATGCAGGAACATGACATTCATGCATTCTTGGTTGGCGAAAGTTTTATGAAGCAGCCTCGTCCTGATCATGCATTTACTGAATTATTTGGTGTTCCTCAAGCCATTTAGTCTTATTTTTAAATATAGATCAAACAGTTAAGAATCATTATTCTTAACTGTTTAAATCATAATAAATTCAGCAGAATGAGAGAATACTTTGAATAAAATCATCATCCGTCCAGAAAAAGCACAAGATATAAATGCTATTTCAGAAGTCATTCGTTTGGCTTTTTTGGATGTGGAATATTCAAGTCATACTGAACAATTTATTGTCAATGAGTTGCGTCGAAATCATACACTGACCCTTTCTCTAGTCGCTGAAATTGATCAGAACATTGTTGGGCATGTTGCGATTTCACCTGTAGAACTATCAACACATGAATCAGGTTGGTATGGATTAGGTCCGATCGCCGTTTTACCCACAATGCAAAAACAAGGCATTGGTTCACAATTGATGAACTCTGCTTTAGAGCTTTTGAAAAAACAAGGAGCCAAAGGTTGTGTTTTATTGGGTGATCCACTCTATTATCAACGCTTTGGTTTTAAATCTTATCCTGATTTGATTTTAGAAGATGTACCTCCACAATATTTTCAAGCTTTAAGTTTTAATGATACTACCCCAAAAGCAACAGTAAAATATGATACAGCCTTTAATGCAACAGAATGAATTTAAAGTCATATTTCACATCAATTAAAAATCACTGTCATTCATACTAAAAATATAAAATTACACTGATAACATGTGAACTAAATCCAATTCAGTTCAAATTTAGCCTGATTCAGACTATAATTCACAGTAAATACCCTTTATTTACTATTTTCCAATATGAGTAATTCTGATTCTCCATTTTCCAAATCACAACTTGATTTATTAAAGCAATTTAAAAAACAAATCAGTCATCCGCATTCTTCAAAAGTTGCAGCACAGCCTGAACCTAAGAAAGTTCAAGAAACTGCACCTGAAGAAATCAGTGATGCAGATTTATTTAAAACAGCTTTGGGCGGCGTTAAAAAACTCGATAATAGTAATATTGCCAAAATCGAGCGTAAAGATATTCGTAAAAAACCTGATGCAAAGACCTTAGCCAAACGCGCTTCGGCTGAAGGTGCATTTGAAGTCAATGATGCAGAACTGTCTGATACTCAAGCTATTTTAAATCCTGTGGCAAGCCAAGCAACTTTAAGTTACCGCATTGCAACATTGCAGCACAAAGTGTTTGAAGACTTAAAAGCAGGTAATCTGCGCTGGTTTGAAGCGGTAGATTTGCATGGTTGTACAGTTGAAGAGGCTCGTGCTGCTGTACTGCAAGTGATTCAAATCGCGAAAGAAGAAAACCAAAATGTGATTAAAATTGTGCATGGCAAAGGTCCTGATGCCATTTTAAAAACGTATGTCAATGGTTGGTTACGTCAGCACCGTGATGTATTGGCATTTGTCAGCGCACCTGAAAAACAAGGGGGTACAGGTGCTGTTCTGGTTCTATTGAAACGTGCTGAAAAAAATCCAAAATTTGCCAAAGAGTCTTGATCTACTGTATGTCAAACAGGCAAATCCCAGTAAAAATTTTATTTAAATGACGGTTTATCTCGTAGTTGGAAAATATTTCATGTTTTTCTGCTACAATGCCGTCCTTGTTCAATCCGTATAAGTGAACACGTTTTATGTCTATGCAGCAATCCTACGCAAATATTTTAACTGCCGTTGGCGAGGACTTAGACCGTCCTGGTCTGAAAGATACGCCCATGCGTGCGGCTAAAGCTTTTTCGTACTTGACGTCTGGCTATAGCAAAACGCTAGAAGAAGTGACCAATAATGCGGTCTTCCCTTCTGACAATGATGAAATGGTCTTGGTTAAAAATATCGAGTTCTATTCTTTATGTGAGCATCATTTATTGCCATTTCATGGTCGTGTGCATATTGCCTATTTACCTTCAGGTAATGTTTTAGGTTTATCTAAATTTGCCCGTATCACAGAAATGTTTGCCCGTCGCTTACAAATTCAGGAACAACTCACCAAGCAAATTGCAGATGCTGTTGCAGAAGTAACAAATGCCCGCGGTGTTGCTGTGGTGATTGATTCAGCGCATATGTGTATGATGATGCGTGGTGTCAGCAAACAAGAATCTACCACACGTACCGTATCTTTCGTGGGTGATTTCAAAACAGATAAAGAAGCACGTCGTGAATTTTTATCTGCTGTGCCTGAAGCACACTAATCATTTGATTTAATATGTTAAGCCTCAAATTTTTGAGGCTTTTTTATAAAATGGATTGTTAAAATGTCACCGATTTATTTGGCAGGTCAAGGTTTAACACACAGTGAAACTACGGTGGACTATCCACGTACAGATCGTTTGGTTAAAGGTAATCCAAAACGTCTGACCCAAAGTTTATATGAACATCCCCATATGAATTGTGGCATTTGGCAATGCGAAGTCGGTGCGTGGAATATTGTATTTGCAGACAATAAACAAGAATTTTTTACTATTCTTGAAGGTGTTGTTCGCATTCACAATGCAGAAAATAATACTTATATCGAAGTGAAAGCGGGTGAAGCAGGTGTCATTCCACCGAGTTTTGTCGGAACTTTTGAAGTTGTTGAAGCTGTGAAAAAATATTTTGTGGTGGTTGAAGTTTAAGTTTGTATGATCAAGCACTTACCATATATTCAATAAAGCAGTGTCATGATTAACGCTGCTTATTTGATTGTTCTTTTTCATTAATCAAACACAATAAACCCAATTACGCCCATTATTTTTCACTGTATATAAAGCCATTTACAATAACCAAAATCCTTCACGACTCACTCGAAAAGTATAATTACTGATGCAACTGACATAGTGATTGTTGAAAATTCATTTGAGCGAATATTTATCGTGTTAAAAATAGTGAACAAAACCTAGACTTGTTTTATTCCAATCCACATGATTTTGTTGTTGATATTGCCATGTTATACGCAACGAATTTTGCGCATCAACTGCATAATTAAGCCCTGTATTTAGACGTAAATTCCACTGATTTGCATCCTGCCAATATGGCAGTTCAAGCTGTACTAGGCTGTTGAAACGGTCTGTCCATATATTCTGACAACCCATCGCAGGTCCAAGCCCAATACGCCAGCCATCATCAAGAGATTTACCCGCTTGTACTTGTGGCTGTAGCTGGGCATAACATACATGCTGCCGATCTTGATCGGCAAGACTATAGCCAAACTGAGCTTTCAGTTGTAATACACCATGCTGTTGGTCTGAATTGAATCGCCCTTGGTGAATGGCTTCCTGTTGCCATCCCAGATTAAAACCCCAAGTTAAAGGCATTTTAAATGATGTGATCGGGTTGTAGGAATTGACTGAAAGAAAATCAAAATGTTCAAGTTTCAACTTATCATCACGATACTGAATAGTACCATCCCAGAAGTTTAACTGTGTTCCTGTACGGTATCCACCTTGCGGATCAAGTAAATCATGATACGCCTGACGTAAACCCAACTCAACAAACTGTTGCCCTTGCACTTCACCCACGTGAATGGAGGTATTCTTAGCATGGTGACCCTGAACAGGATCATGGCGGGGGCGTGTAACTTCAGTACGTTGTTTTTCAATATTAAGTTGACTACGCAAACTCAAAATCTGACGTAACTTTGGCTGTGCCTCTTGCGCTGCAATTTTACGGGAAATAAACACCAAGTATAAATCATCATAAGCCATTTCCAGTATTTTGGCTTGATCAGCAGCATCAAACTTTGCCAACATTACAGGCATATCATCGACTTTTAACAAGGTGATTTGATGTGCTGTTTTTGCCAGTTGCTGCCCATGCTGACGTGACTGAGCCAAAAGCTGAGTTTCTAAAGCGGGACGATATTGCACATCCTGAATCAAATGATTGTCTTGAACTGTTTTTAAAGTTTCAATAGGAATGGAGGCAATTTTATTCTGTTTTTGCAGATTCAGCTCAGGACGGACGATGTCCAACAAGCCAAGCAGTCGATAGGCACAATTGTCACTGATAAAATAATAAGGGAATTTAACATGCTTCATTTCCCAGATGTGTTGCACTAAAAATCGTGTTTCTTCTGGATTTAAACTGAGTTCATATTCCCATAAATCACGACTTTCAAAATCACCATATTCCTTCACCTTCCGATAATACGGCATCAGTGAATATTCACCATCATATTGTCCTGTTAAGCCTTTCCAAGCATAAGACCAACCTTCACTGCCCTGAACCGTAGCAGCATAATTGAGCGCATAAGACACCAGATTTAATTGTTTTTGATCTTTGGGATCTAGTCGCAATAAGGTATGTCCAAACATGGAACTTGGGTTACCCATAAAATCTGTGGCATAAATTAAAGTGGCTTTATAAGGTTTAATTTGCCCCATCCATTCATCCAGTTCAGCACAATCTGCATGAGCCAATGCTGCTTTGGAAATTTCGAGTTGTTGAATCAGCCACTGACTGCGGGCAGGAAAACGACATTGAATGGATTGATTGGCAGCAGCAGGTTCAAACAGTGCTGCAATATTGGCATTGATTTCTTGCTTTAAGTCGGACTTTCCATGTGGTGACAGAAAAAAACCGTCATAACGCACTTCACTTTGACCTTGTGCATTGGCATATAACAAACGTTGCCATGCAGTCTGCTTGTAAAGCTGTTTTTGTTCAGCAAGTTGTTGATATTTTTGAACAGATGCAAGATCCACTGATGTTGCATAAGCCATTGGCGTTAAACTGAGTGTGCACAAAAGCGCAAATATTTTCATTAATAATATATTGAATCATTTAAAATTTTACTAAAATAAATAAAAAAACCCCATCATCAATGACAGGGTTTTCTCTTCACATTAAACGTAAGCTTTTAAGGCTTCGTCTTGTGACATCACAGTTTGTAATGATGCTAAAACTTCTGCTGAAGATGCATTTTCAGCTGAGTAAATTTTAGAGAAATTTTGTTTAGATACTGCAAAGAAACGCGCTTTATCCTCAGCTTTAATATTTAATAATTCAGCCAAAACATTTAAGCTTTCACCCTCACCAACTGCCATATCACGTGCAAGTGATTCAGCATTTTCATTGGTAAATGTCACTGCCTGAGCAGTCACAGCACCTGTACCACTACAACCTAGTGTACCAAATGTGATACCAAATAATTGGTTTGCAAACAAACCATTGGTTGTTGCAGCTAAAATTTTAGGAATTTTTCCAGACTGTCCTTCCCAAACTTGAGAACCTAGACCACAACCTACATCGCTATCTGCAAAAGCTGAAACTGATCCTGTTGCCAATATGGCTGCTAAAGCGATTTTTTTTAACATGTCGTTCTCCAATATTTTTAATGTTTCCCTTATTCTTGGGATTTGTGTAACTATGATTACACTGTATAAATGTTTAACACAGTTATTCTGATAAGCAAATCAAAATATACCATTTTAATTGATTATTTTTCATTCTCTTTTAATAACCACTGCCCTGTATCGGCTCTGTGCCCTAAAATTCGTAAGACTAGCACCAGACTGAGCAAGAGCAATAAATACCAAGAACCAAGCTTACCCCACCCCACCATATGCCATGCATCGACCTGACTTGGATATAACCAAATTTTATAAAAAGTACTGATATTTTCAGCAATCCAAATGATAAATGCCAAAATCAATAAAATTGGCAGCATAGGTAATTGGAATTGAGATTGTTGTATTTGAAAGCGAATTTTTGTTTTCCAAAAAATAACGACGCTCCAAACAAACAATACATTGCGTATATCTGGAACAAAAAATTTTGTCATAAAATTAAGATAAGACAACAATGCAAGACTCAGCATATTGGCAAAACTAGGCAATCTTAAAAAAGAAACTTGATAAAGCCTTAATGAACGTGCAAAAAAACTGCCAACTGCCGAATACATAAAGCCTGCAAATAACGGTACAGTCATGATTTTAAAAACCGCAGGCTGTGGATATTGCCAAGATGCAATGTGTGGATGAGTCAGGAAAATTTCCATCACCATTGCCATAACATGGAACAAAGCAATCACTTTTGCTTCCGCCCATGATTCGAGTTTTAAATAGAGTAAACAGACTTGAATGAGTAAGGCATAAAATAATAAATAATCATAACGAAAGAAGCCATAAAACTCATGACTGTCCATTTTTGCACTCAGTGCAAAAGCGATCAGCAATAAAATACCAAATAAGGCAGCGGAAACTGCCTTAATGATAAATTCAATACTTAATTTTATATAAAACATGGAGAAAAAAAGCGTTTTATCCTAAGTATTTCGCACTATATTCATGCACGGTATCAATGAATATTTTTGGTTGTGCAGGGTCAACCCATTGCGTAATACCATGTCCTAAGTTTGCAACATAACCTGTTTTTTCACCGTTGGCATAAGCATCGTCTAGCATGGCTTTTGTTGCTTTCTCAATCGTTTGTGCTGAACCATATAATGTTGCAGGATCTAAATTACCTTGCAGTGCCACACGACCATTAACTGTTTGGCGTGCTACATTTAAAGGTGTTGTCCAGTCCAAGCCTAAAGCATCTGCACCTGTTGCAACCATTGGTTCTAACCACTGCCCACCGCCTTTGGTAAATAAAATGACAGGCACTTTACGTCCTTCATTTTCACGTTTTAAACCTGCAACAATTTTCTGCATATATTGAAGTGAAAACTCAAGATATTCGCGATGTGCTAGCGCGCCGCCCCAACTATCAAAAATTTGAATTGCTTGTGCGCCTGCATCGACTTGCGCATTTAAATAGTCGATCACTGCATCAGCTAAGCGGTCTAATAATGCATGTAAAACTTCAGGTTGGGCATACATCATTTGCTTGGTAAAGCGAAAATCTTTACTCGAACCACCTTCAATCATATAGGTTGCCAAAGTCCAAGGACTACCTGAAAAACCAATTAAAGGGACTTGACCACCTAATGCAGAACGAATAGTTGAAACTGCATTCATGACATAATCTAAGTCAGATGCTGCATTAAATTTCGGTAAATTTGCAACGTCTTGTTCGCTACGAATCGTCTTATGAAACTTAGGACCTTCACCTACTTCAAAGTATAGACCTAATCCCAAAGCATCAGGAATTGTCAAAATATCTGAAAATAAAATCGCAGCATCTAAATCATAACGACGTAAAGGCTGTAAAGTCACTTCACATGCAAATTCAGTATTTTTACATAAAGAAAGAAAATCACCTGCTTTGCCTCGTGTCTCACGATACTCAGGAAGATAACGACCTGCTTGGCGCATCATCCATACTGGTGTGGTATCTACGGGTTCACGCAACAAGGCACGTAGAAAACGATCATTTTTGAGGGTCGTCATTTACTTTCCTATTTTCAAATTTAACAATTTGACTCATCATATCAAAAAAGCTTTCAAATATAAGCTTTTCTTCTCGACATTTTATTTTTCTACATATTCTTAAATTTTCTGTTTACTTTTGCTGGCTTTTATTTGCATAAAACGAGTATTTACACAAAACAACTACTGCATCTACATTTAAATTCTGCAATACTTATTCGGTTTTTATAAATCAATATGAATAATTCTTAAGGTTGAATTACATGTTCGTTCGCTCAATTCTTGCTTTGAGTTTAAGTTGTATATTAACAGGTACTGCATTTGCTGCGCCTACAACTGCTGAGCAACCCTTAAAGCCAAGCAAAGTATCATCAGCAGTTGAAGATCCGATCGATCCTCTAGCTGTTGATTCATCTGCTGTATCTACCGTAAATACAGCAAGTGCTAGCGAAGCTCAAATTTCCCAACAAGAGCTTAATGACTTAGACCAAGCAGCTACAACGCTACAAAACCTAGAAAAGACTGAAGATAAGACTGCTGATACAGCAATTGCACCAAGTGCAAAAACGACTGAATCAAGCACAAGTGAAACAACAGCAACGCCTAAATCTCCATCTACAAATGCAGCTAAAGCATCATGGACTTTAGATGGCATTAACAATGCTGAATGGTATGAAAATATTGGGAAAGGTCAATTCCCTGTTTATGCTCGTGCGCATGTTATGCTGAACAACGCCCATGCTTCACCTGGTGCGATTGATGGTTCAAGTGGTATGAATACCCTAAAAGCTATTTCTTCATTTCAACAAATGAATGGCTTAAAACCTACTGGCGAACTAACCAAAGAAACTTGGGATGCTCTTGTTGCAAAACAAGGTGCTAAACCTGCATTTGTAGAGTACACCATCACAGATGCAGACTTGAAAGGTCCTTATGCTGCATCTATTCCACATGACTACGCTTTACAAGCAAAAATGAAAGGCTTGTACTACACGCGTGTGACGGAAATGTTGGGTGAAAAATTTCATATGGATGAGGATTTCTTAAAGAAACTAAATCCTAAAGCAAGCTTTAAAAAAGCTGGTGAAAAAATCATTGTCACCAATATTCGTAATGAACTACCTGAAAACATTCACCTCATTGTGGCACATAAAGGTGCTAAACAACTTTACTTGTTTAATGCACAAAACCAGATGGTAGGTTCATTCCCTGCAACGATTGGTAGCTCTGACACACCATCACCAACAGGGACGTATAAAGTCACTGGCGTAGCACCAAATCCATGGTATAGCTATTCACCAAGTAACTTTGTACAAGGAAATAACCGTAAACCACTTTCTTTACCACCTGGTCCAAATGCACCAGTAGGAAATATCTGGATCGGTTTAAGCAAAAAATCATTTGGTATTCACGGTACACCAAACCCATCTGCGATTTCAAAAACCGCATCTCATGGCTGTATTCGTTTAACCAACTGGGATGCTAATGATCTTGGTAAAAAAGTGAAATCTGGTGTCACGGTTAAATTCTTAGAATAATGTTGAAAAAATTTTTCACATGATTTCAAAACCAGTGTTGTTATACACTGGTTTTTTTATCTTAAATCATTTTGCTTTGACCTATACTTATCAAATAATAATCGATCATTTTTAACAAATATTTCATAGGTTTCAAATGCGATGTTAAATTCTCAACACATCTCAAAAATACAAAAGCTTTTTTCACATGCAGATAGCTTAATCATCACGGCAGGCGCTGGCATGGGCGTAGATTCTGGTTTGCCTGACTTTCGTGGTAATCATGGTATGTGGCAAGCTTATCCAGCCTTAGCTAAGCAACGTATGCAATTTACATCTATTGCAAATCCAAACGCATTTCAACAACAACCTCATCTTGCATGGGGTTTTTATGGGCATCGTTTAAAGTTATATCAAGAGACAATACCGCATCAGGGTTTTCATTTATTAAAAAAACTCAGTGCAATACTGCAACTTCCCTATTTTATTTTCACATCAAATGTGGATGGGCAATTTCAAAAAGCAGGTTTTGCTGAAAATCTGATTTATGAATGTCATGGTTCAATTCAACATTTACAATGCTTAAATGTATGCACTGCAAAAATTTGGACAACAGAAACATTAAACCCACATATTGATCACATCCGTTGTGAATGGCTAGGTGAGTTACCCCACTGTCCTCACTGCCAAGCACTAGCACGACCTAATATTTTGATGTTTGATGATTATGATTGGATCGAGCGACGTAGTCAGCAACAAAGACAAAATCTTAATGCTTGGCTCACGCAATACCATCACCCTATAGTCATTGAACTAGGTGCAGGAACAGCAATTCCAACGGTACGTTATTTTAGTGAACGTTTTGCTCCTGCTGTCATTCGAATTAATCCTAGAGAAGCACAATTCTCATCAGCACAAGGTATTTCTTTAGAATACGGCGCGCTAGAAGGTATGCAAATGATTTTTCAAGCACTGAATTTAACTGAATAATTTAAATTTTAGCTTTTATTTATTGTTCCATAAATGCTGTTCATCAATTCCTTTCATCGTTCCAAATACACAACAATACGTTGCTACTTTAAGGTTTTAATCCATATTCTAGAAAGCTAATATGAACTCAAGTTAAAAAATAAAAATTTGGAGTTTCATCATGAATACATTTCTACATCGTAGTGAAGATCGTGGTCATGTCAAAGCAGGTTGGTTAGATACCAAACATAGTTTTTCGTTTGGTAGTTGGTATAACCCTAAATATATGGGTGTTGGTTCATTACGTGTTATCAATGACGATACCATTGCAGCACATAATGGATTTGGTACACATCCACATGACAATATGGAGATTTTGACTTGTGTACTCAAAGGCACAATTTCACACAAAGATAGTATGGGCAATGAGCGTCATATCAATGCAGGTGAATGGCAATTAATGAGTGCTGGTACAGGCGTACAACACAGTGAAGTCAATCAAGGCGATGAAGCTGTACATATGCTGCAAATCTGGGTAATGCCGAATGTACAAAATGCAGAGCCAAATTATCAACAAATTGAACGTGACCCACGTAAAACGCCCAACCAATGGCAATTAATTGTGGGACCAAATGACAATGCACCAATGCATATCCGTCAAGATGCTGAAATTAAAGCTGCTTATTTGGAAAAAGGTCATACACTTGAGGTTAAAGCAACTCAAAAATTTAACTATGTACATGTCATTGAAGGTGAGATTGATATCGCAGGGCAAACTTTGAAGGCAGGCGATGCTTATCTTTTTGATGAAGATGCAATGCTCAATGCCAATGAAAACAGTCAATTCATCTGGTTTGACTTAAACAACTAATGGTTTATTCAAAAATAAAACCTCCATATTGATTATGGAGGTTTTTTATATTG
The DNA here is from genome assembly GCF_003024515.2 of Acinetobacter sichuanensis. GTDB lineage: Bacteria > Pseudomonadota > Gammaproteobacteria > Pseudomonadales > Moraxellaceae > Acinetobacter > Acinetobacter sichuanensis. Next base: position 144,368 of record NZ_PYIX02000001.1, on the reverse strand, counting down.
TGACGTTTAATTTTACGCTTCCAGACTACTAAGCTCTCATGCTTATATTAAGTATGTATACACTTTATTCAAAAATAATTGAAACCTGTAACCATCCATTTTCATTGCAAATATGGATATTTTTCATGATCTTGCATAGTGAAAATCGCCTATTTAAACAACAAAATTCGTATTTTTTAAAATTTTTTCCAAAAAACGCATATTAATAAAGCAAACAATTCATTTCTTTACATTATCTTATTGACGAGTTGCCATTTCATCCCTAAAATGCGCATCAGATTCTCCAATAGCTCAGTCGGTAGAGCGACGGACTGTTAATCCGCAGGTCCCTGGTTCGAGCCCAGGTTGGAGAGCCATCTATTCTTCCATAGCTCAGTCGGTAGAGCGACGGACTGTTAATCCGCAGGTCCCTGGTTCGAGCCCAGGTGGAAGAGCCAGATTCTAAAAAGCCCACTCATTGCGAAGTGGGCTTTTTTTATTTTATGATTTAAAATCACATCATCAATAAATTGATTAAAACATAAATATGCCAGAAAATTATCATCTCTTTTATTTAAAGAAAAAAAATCTAAATAAATTTTTTCTTCCATTTTTTATTTTAATTTTTAGCTTTGCAACATTTATTATGACTGTAAATGCAATTGCACATCAAAGCATTATATATACAGTACTCGCCTTATTTTTTGGCTATATGATCTATATGCTTTGCTTTGCAACTTATCGTTTATTTAAAATCAAGACACCACACTTAAAAATTACACCTGAAGCCATTTATCATGAAGGAATATGGAAAAAATCTGAATATATTAAATTTATCGATATTATTTCTACGAACCTAAAATTACATACTATTTCTGGTCAATCAATATGTGACTTAGTACTGAATGATTGGGATATTCAAGCGCAACATAAAACAGGTTATGGAAAATACACAGAAATATTACGTATTCGAATTTTCCCTGAAAGCTATGCATCCATTAACCTAGATTTTGCTACATGGATCACAGTGCTTAAACGCATGAACACGCAACAACGTCAAACTATTATCCAACAATGGAATCAGGGTGAAAAACCTAACCTAAATGAATACTTATCCGAAAAAGATCTAAAATACTATCAAGAAAATAATGTCATTTTAATAGGAAATCATATTAAAATGACCTTGAAATCAAATTAAAAGCACTTAAGTTCAGCTAGTAAAAGCAACCATCTATTTTCAACAATAACAACCCAATTCAGGTAATAATCTCTATTTCAATATGAATATCAAGACAAGCATTCTATTTAAAACTCAACTCTCCACAATTATTTTCAGTTTTTTAGGATTATATATTTTTGTATTTGTTTTTTATTTTATATTTAATGAATTACGATACCAAAAACCATTACTAAGTTTAATTGCAGCACTGATTGGCTTTTTGCTTGTCGTTATTTCAATATATTATCTTTTATTTTTAATTCGTTTTGGCAAACCTTATCTACGTATTTCAAAACAACGATTTGAGGTGAGAACTTTATTTCATCATTTGGATATTCCACTTGAAGACATCGCACAAACGAATATTCAAGTAGAAGATATTAACTTTTTCCAAGCCACCGTGATATTACACCTTGATCAAAAACACATAGATGAAAAATTGAGTTTAACTCAGCAAAAAGTATATCAACATCATGCGATTTCTTTATTCTTTTTACCCAAAGATTCCCACTTCCAAGCTGTAACATTGCTTTCAATACTCTATGCCCTACCACTATTTGAACGAGACTTATTCATTCAGTCCTATCATCAAAACCCAGATTTTGATTTCAGCAATTTTTTAAGTCTTGAACAACGCCTTGAATTAGATTTACTGGGTTATTTATTAATTTCATCTCAGCAAAATCATAGTCTTGCTGACCATATTGAAAATTTGTAAAAATAAAAAATAGAGCATAGACCCCTCAATTTTCACTAAATCAAACACATTATTTTCAATATTTTTGCCACAAAACACGATAAATGGTTAATTTTATACCAAACAAACTTTATTCCTCATAAATATTACATTTGCCTCTTGACCATACTGCCTTTCATCACTAAAATGCGTTCCAGATTCTCCAATAGCTCAGTCGGTAGAGCGACGGACTGTTAATCCGCAGGTCCCTGGTTCGAGCCCAGGTTGGAGAGCCAAATTCCAAAAAGCCCACTCATAACGAAGTGGGCTTTTTCTTTTGAAATGAATGTATTTATGTTTAATTCACATGAGACTTTGTTTTTTATCATTGGGTGTCTTGCACTCATCGCCTTTTTAGTTATTTGCTTTGGTCAAAATTTGTTTCGCAAAAAGGAATATTATTCCAAACCTGTCATTACTGCTTTTGAGCAGAAAATGTTTCTACGTTTAAAAGAAGCTTTCCCTCAATATCATGTCTTAGCACAAGTGGCTTTTAGTGCGCTCATTACCGCAAATGAATATAAACTAAGATCTCGTTTTAATCGCAAAGTTACTGACTTTGTTATTTTAGATCAAAGCTTTCGTGTACTGAGTATTATTGAACTTGATGATCCAAGTCATATTGGTCAAGAAAAACGAGATGCTGAACGAGATGCGATGTTTCATCAAGCTGGCTATCAAGTTTTACGCTATACCAGCATTCCTTCAGTACGCCAACTAAAAAAAGATCTCCCCCATTCTTAAATCATCTGCCTCTCTGTCTAAGGTCATTTGATTATTTCAATGGTAAAAAAAGCTCCCGAAGGAGCTTTAATTGATATAGAAATTAAGGTTTAACAACCACTAAGACTTGAATCGCTTCTGGTGTAACCGCCAACCCTTCTAACAATTCCAAACCTTCTTTTTGTAGTTTTTGTAAACGTGCAATTTCATCTTCACGAATGCTTGGATTGAACTGTTTCAAATAAGTTAAACGATCAATTTCATATTGCCATTTGCTACCATAAATTTCTTTAGCTTGTTGTTTTAGCTCTGGCAATGCGCCTCTTGCAATTTCAAGTGCTTGCGTATAGCGTTGCTCAACGACTTCTCGACGTGCTTTCACCACTTGACGACAACTATTGCTATCTAAATGATGTAAATAAGGTTTTAAAATTTCAGGTGCGATTTTATTCGATAAATCCTGACCTTTTTCACTTAATAACACACGAATAAGTTGTGTTGGCAAACTCGAAGGTAAATTTAAAGCTTTTGGTGCAACTACATCGACTTTAAACCACACTTCAAGCAAAACAGAACCTTGTGGTAAAGCAGCCGATTTAAGCAAGGCAACATTCGTACTACCAAATGATTGTGTACGAATCATTTCCATCACACTTTCAGTAAATGGATGCTCTAAAGTGATGTATTGTGCATCTTCACGAATTTGTGCTTGATCACGATAGAAAGTTACGGTCATGCCTTCTTCATCAAGGTCTAAACCTTGCACTTGCATTTGATCTGTTGGCTTAATGATCACAGTGCCATTGCTTTGCTCATCAAAATCAATGTTTGTAGATGCCATAAAACGCTTCATAAACATTGGTAACAATGTATTGTCATCATAGTCTTCAAGCGCATTGACAATTTCTTGTGCAACCATAGGACGACAAGAGTTGTATTCTAACAAGCGGTCACGACCTTCTTGTAACTCATTTTCAAGTGCTTGGCGTTGAACATTAACAGCTTCAAGCAAGTCTTCAAAATCTTGACCTTTATCTGCCAATAAACAATCTTTTAAGTCAACAATAAAGTTTTCTTGCAAGGTTTGTGCTGTTGGAGAAATATTACTAAAAATATTCAATGCTTCGTTGTACCAACGGAACATACGTTCTTGTGCTGTTCCAACCAAATAAGGTACATGAATCTGAATACGATTTTCTTGACCAATACGATCTAAACGACCAATACGCTGCTCCAGTACATCTGGATTTGCTGGCAAGTCAAATAAAATTAAATCTGAAGCAAATTGGAAGTTACGCCCTTCTGAACCAATTTCAGAACAAAGTAAAATTTGCGCTCCATATGAGTCTTCAGCAAAATAAGCTGCTGCTTGGTCACGCTCAAGCAGACTCATTCCCTCATGGAACATTGCTGTACGAATACCCGCATGAATACGCAAAGCATTTTCTAAAGCTTCAACCACAGGACCACTACGTGCAATAAGTAAAACTTTCTTATGTTTTAACTGCGTACGTAGCATCTCCATAATCCAAGATACACGCGGATCTGTTTCCATCCAAGCACCATCAAGTTGTGCTTCTTCAGGCCACATTTGCTCACGCAATTTACCATCTTTAGACCAATTTTCTGGTGCAGGTAATGGCGCAGGCTGACAATCACGACCAGGGAAACCTTGAATTGCTTCACGAGTATTACGGAATAAAATACGCCCTGTACCATGACGGTCTAACAACTCATGAATAGCACGGAAACGTTGCTCAGGTTGATCTTCAATTGCATGACCTAAGAGCTTTTCAATTGCAGTAAAATGTTCAGCTTCTAATGGTAAATCAGACATCAACACTTCAGCAATTTTTGCAGTGTGATGATATTGCTCTTCTTCATCTAAGAAACGATCAAGTGAGCTAAAACGTTGTGGATCAAGCAAACGTAAACGCGCAAAATGACTTTCTACGCCTAATTGTTCAGGTGTCGCAGTCAATAACAACACGCCAGCTGTTTTTTCAGCAAATTCTTCAACTAGGTCATAACGGTCATTACCGCCTTCTTCTTCGCTCCACATCAAATGATGGGCTTCATCGACCACTAAAAGATCAAAACCTGCTTCAAGTGCTTGCTCACGCAAATCATCATGGTCAATCATCAAGTCAACAGAAGCAATGATGCATTGTTCAGTTAAGAACGGATTCAGTTCAGGATCATGCTCTTTAATCGAAGCAGTACGCGTCAAATCAAATAAAGAAAAATTCAAATTGAAACGACGACGCATTTCAATCATCCACTGATACTGCAAAGAATCTGGCACTAAAATCAGAATACGTTCAGAACGACCTGTTTTTAACTGTTGATGAATAATCAAACCTGCTTCAATGGTTTTCCCCAAACCAACTTCATCGGCAAGGAGTACACGTGGTGCAAAACGCTTACCCACTTCATGGGCAATATAAAATTGATGTGGAATCAAACCAACACGTGCACCAATCATGCCTCGTAATGGAGAGGTTTGCATTCCTGCTTGCATTTGCATTGCTTCAATGCGTAAGTCATACCATTCTTTATAATCAATTTGGCTTGCAAGCAAACGATCCAGTGGTTTAGATAACTGAATAGAAGCTCCAATACGCGTTTCATTTAAAGATTTGCGTTCTTCTGTGCCATCTGCCAACGTACGAATCACATTGTAACGTAAGACGCCATGACGGTCTTCAAGTGACTCTACTGACCATGTAGTGCCTTCCTGATCTTGAAGCTCATCGTTTACATTAAAAATAATACGAGATAAAGGAGCATTATTGCGTGCATATACACGAGTTTCATCACTTTTGGGAAACAATATACTGATTGAACGCTCATCGACATCAATCAATACTCCCAGACCAAGTTCTGTTTCTGTATCTGATAACCAACGTTGACCTATAGCAAATTGTTGCAATTTTTCCACCTTTATCTCATGTTAGGACTGAAAAACAGTTGCTCAAATTAGGAGAATATTTGAACAAAGTTTAACCCCATTAAGCAATACTTTTTGACACAAAGCTCACCAAAATAATGAGCACATTCAATCTTTGTTAATAAAACCAAGTTAAAACGGAACTGGACAATAAAATTGTACATCCTCCTCTGTTTTAGGATGATGAAAACTCAACTGTTCCGCATGTAAACATAAACGCGGCATTAATATTTGTTGTTCTGGCGTTGCATATAAAGTATCGCCAATAATAGGATGTCCTAAAAACTGCATATGTACTCTAAGCTGATGTGAACGTCCTGTAATCGGCGTTAATTTTACTCGTGTTACAGCTTGACCTTGTATTTCAAAATGCTCAATGCTTTGCCACTCTGTTAACGCAGGTTTATTATTTTGAGGGTCTGCAATATGCAAAGGAGGGTGTTCTGGGTCATAAACAACAGGAACATCAATTGTGCCTTGCCCGACTAAATGCCCAGCAACCACAGCTTGATAAGTTTTTGACGTTTGGCGTTCTTGAAACTGACGGGAAATACTTTTTTGTCCCCAACGAGACAAAGCAAAGACTAAAATACCTGATGTATCACGATCTAAACGATGGATAAGTAATGTTTTTGGTTCTATCTTTAATAAACGATTAATCACACAATCTTGTAAATCTTCTGTTTTGCCCGGAACAGTGAGAATACCCGCTGGCTTTGCAATCACCATAAAATCTTCATCACGATGTATCAGGTGTTCGGTTAGAAAATTACTCAAGGTTCAATTCCGCTGATCGTGCAAACAAGCAGGCAATGATAAGAATCTTAGCTTAAAAATACAATGAATATTTTCGTTTTTTCGATTGATTGCTCTAATTGACACAATCTAAAAGTAGAATAAGCTTTTAGACCGCCAAACAATTTCAATATTGTTATCTTTCTAAAAAATATGTTTAGAATATTGAAAACCTTAACATGATGAAAATAAAAATGCATATCGGTACAACATCATATACAAATGATGCTGATTACATGGAAAAATTGTTTCAGATCAATCAACAATTTAGAAATAATTATGCAAGAACACTACGTCACAAACAATATGGTGGAAGAATTACAGGTACGATTATTGTGCCAATCAGTGTGTATGAAGAAGAAGGTGAAGATCAGAAAGTTTATAAAAAAATGTATTTGGAAAAACATAAAAACTGGGATGGTAAATGGGAATCTTCGATTATTTTTAGATTATATATCAATCCATTGCTTGTAAAACGCTTAACACTTAATGAGTTACATCAGTACTATTGTGATTTAATCATTACCCAACTTCATGATCCAAATTTCAAACTACCCAAAAACTTTAATTCAATCGAATTTAAAAAAGATTTCTTTGCAATAGTGCAAGACTTTAGAACAAAAAATATCATGCTTCCAAGACCATAAACATTCATCCAACACATTAAAAACTTAAATTAAAGATATTCAATCATTATATTTTGCCAACCCACACCATGAAAAATGATAAATACATCTCAAAATTAGAAAAATTATCGATAATTTTGGCATCTTATAAACTTAACGCGATATAACTTAAATGCTATAAACTAAATTGAAAATAATCAATGAGTATAAAAATGCTTACAGCACTCAAAAACCCTTTCCTTCCCCTCGCTTTAAGTACCGCTGTCCTTTTTACGACAGGATGTGCTACAAAAACACTTTTAGAAAAAGATGATGGTATACGCATACAAACAGTGCAAAAAACCTTAATTGAAGATTATGTCATCGCTTTTGGTAAACCATCGCAACCTTTAGCAAACCTACCCCAAGACAGTATCGTTATTGTTGGACAACAATATAGTTATGTTTTAACACATGGTGGAAATCGATTTGCAAAAGTAATTTCTGCACTTGATCCTAAAAATATACAAATCAAACGTTCTTTAGATTTTTCCTCACCTAAAAATGATGGAAAATTTGTGGGAACTGTGGAACTTTCCTATGTCAAACTTGCCGAAGATGTAAGCAAAGCTGACCGTGAATTTTTTATTGAAAATGGTGCTGAAGAATGTACCAATTCAAGCGATAAACGTATGGAGGCTCAACGCTTTTGCTTTGACATTAAACTTGCTGGAGTCGTATATCCCGCTGCAACCAACCGTGATTCTTTTAAAGCGCTCAGTAAGCCTTATCGTATAAGCATTTATACGCAACAACAAGAGAAAGACTATTCTGAAGTCGGTAGCAACACAGCCAATAAATTAATGTTATTCCCTTTTGCTGTGGCATTTGATGTTGTGACTTTACCGTTCCAAGCGATTCACAAAATATTTGATTAATCATTTAAAGATATGCAGGATACTTATAGAATATCCTGCATAATTCCAAATATATTTAAATATGATTCCTTTTTCTTTTAGCTATTTATGGATTTTTTTTATTGCAGCAATAGGCAGCTTGGTTTTTTGCTTATTTGCAATCGGACTTATTTTTAGCGCACAATGCCGTACCAAACTCAAAAATGGTAATATTTTCCTACAATCACTTTTTGTCACAAGTTGCTTATGCGTATTGCTCAGTATAGGTTTATTTTTTCTGGTTAAGAAAGCGCAACTTGAAGTTAAAACTGATCATGAAGCAACTTATCAAACATTAACTTCACCACAAAATATTTTAGGTATTTCTATGCCAACAGGCACAGAACTTTATTTATTTGAAGCCAACAACCAAGAATCTTTTCGTGAGGCAACATTTCCAACACCCGTCGCTTTTGGTAATTTTCAAATTAATAATATACAAATTCCTAGAGGCTATGAATTAGAAATGTTTGATGATCGTTCAATTACCTTGCGTGGTAAAGGAGTTGATCAAATCGAGGGCTGGCAATGCAAACTTGAAAATTACATAAAAGTTTATTTAGATGAACAAGCAAATATTTCTGGCTTAGAATTTTGTATTTTAGCAAATCCTATCAAACTCAAACAAATTACCTTGCAAGCTGGAGCTGATATTCAACGTAGTAAATATTCAAAATACCCCGATGGATTTATTGCTCAAGATACTTGGCAAATCAGAAATCCGTTAACGCACTACAAAAATATTTCGGTTGAGTGGGCAAATATTTATTTAGATAAAAATCATCAATTATTAGGCATCGAAAATGGCACACTTGCCAAAGATTTACATTTTGGCGGTATTGATTATCCTCAAGGAACAGAATTTAATTTTTTGCTTCATCCCCTAATTAAAAATCAAGAAACTTGGCTGTTTACACCACCAACAAATAAAACTGCAAAAGCAAAAGATGGAACCGTTTACACCGATCAACAAGCCATTTTGCACACCACTGATGGTCAAGTTTTAAAAATTTTAAATGCTAATGACGAAAAAACCATGGCTCGTAGAAGTAATCGCTCCTAGACGATTTTATATTTTCAGGCAATGGATATTCCTATTTTTTCTTTAAAAACAGGAATATCTATACTTTCATTAAGATAAACTTTGTGAGCCTGAATGGAAGCCTTGAGCCTGTATTTCAAAACGATTTTGATCTGCTTGTTGTAAAACCTCATGACTTTTTACATTTTGTTCAGAGACTGACATTCCATAACTTAATTCAGCATGAATCAATTTATTTTTTATTTTAATTGGATGACTCTTAATCACACCAAGTAAACGCTCGGCAATTTGGGCTATTTGTGGTTGATTAATATCATTTAAAATCAAAATAAATTCTGAATCACTGAAACGCCCAACCAAGTCCGTATCACGAATATTGTGACTCAGTTGATAAGCAACCGAAACCAAAACTTCATTGGCAACTTTTTGATTATATTCTTCATTTAATTTATTAAAATTATCAATATTAAAAAGAATAATCCCGTATTGAATCAATTCTTGTGGATGTAACTCCTTTAAAAATTGATTAATTGCAAACTGGTTGTATACACCTGTTAATGTATCTGTTTCTAAATCCTGATGTTTTTGATCCTTATGGATAAGTTTTGTAAACAAGGAATTTTTCAGAACTTGGTTGAGTAATCTATAAATTTTACGACGTTTTTCTGAATAAATTTTATTGCGCATACAATCCCCATCCCCATGGTTTTTTATTTTATCCTATCAATGTAGCAATTTATTTAATGATTTCCAAATCTAATTTTCAAGCAATTATTGATATATATAGCAATCAAAACCAAGAATGTGACCAGATTTACAATAAAATTAAAACAAAATTAACTAACATCTCTATTTAGTATAACTGAATAATAAAAGTTTGAGTATAGTTAATGAACTGAGAAATTCCTTTATTTTTATTTGAATAAGATAGATTGCAGTGAGATACAATCTACCTCATTTTAACAGCATAAATCATTTAATTTATGAAGAAAACTGAGCTAAGAAATTTTGAATTGCATATAACGCAATCTCTGCATCTTCAAATGATTTCACACCTGAAACACCGACAGCACCAACCAACTGCCCTTCATATAAAATAGGCTCGCCACCCTCTAGCATCCCTGAAAAAGTTTCCATGGTCAGAAAACCCATTTGACCATTTTTAATTAAATTTTCAAATAGACCTGAAGATTTACGGCTGATTGCAGAACATTTGGCTTTTTCCAAAGCAAGGTTTGCGGTCATGGGTGCAGCGCCATCCATACGCTTCATTGCAAGTAAAGTCCCTGTTTCATCCACAATGACAATACTGACATTAAATTGTTTTTGAACCGCATATTGATGTGCATGATCCAACAAAAACTCGCCATCTGCCAAAGTTAAATAATGTTTGGTTTGCATCCGTTCATTCCTATTCAAAATTTAAGGAGTTCCCTCTCTTTTCAGGAGAGGGTTAGGGAGAGGTATTAAGCTTTCATTTCTGCAAAGACTTCTTTTGCCATATCAATAGTAAATTGAATATCTTCATCATTATGTGCAGCCGAAATAAAGCCCGCTTCAAAAGCCGATGGCGCAAGATTGACACCACGTTTTAACATACCGTGGAAGAACTTACGGAAAGCATCGACATCACATTTCAACATCGAGTCAAAGCTTGTGATATCTTCTTGATCTGTAAAGTACAAACCAAACATCGCACCCACTTGCTGAGTTTTAAAGGCAATACCTGCTTCATTCGCAGCAACCTGTAACCCTATAAGTAGTTTTTCGAGTTGTGCAGTAATGTTTTCATAAAAGCCGTCTTGGCGTAAATGTTTAAACATTTCAATCCCTGCACGCATCGCCAATGGATTACCTGACAATGTACCTGCTTGGTAAACTTTACCCAAAGGTGCAATGCATTCCATCACTTCACGTTTACCACCAAAGGCACCTACTGGCAGACCTGCACCAATGATTTTGCCCAAAGTGGTTAAGTCAGGTGTCACACCATAATGTGCCTGCGCACCGCCCAGACCCACACGGAAACCTGTCATTACTTCATCAATAATAAAAACAGAACCATGTTCGTCACACACATCACGAATGGCTTGTAAGAAACCATCAATTGGTTTAACCAGATTCATGTTACCCGCGACAGGTTCAACAATCACCCCTGCAATTTCAGCACCAAACTTGGCAAAGCATTCTTTTAAAGTGGCAATATCATTGTATGGCAAAGTTAAAGTGTGCTTGGCAAAATCAGCAGGAACACCCGCAGAAGTCGCTTCGCCTTCACCGCTTGTCAACAGACCTGAACCTGCTTTTACCAGCAATGAATCTGAATGCCCATGATAACAGCCTTCAAATTTGACAATTTTGTCACGTCCAGTATAGCCACGCGCCAGACGAATTGCGGTCATGGTCGCTTCCGTTCCTGAGTTGGTCATACGCACCAACTCAATCGAAGGCATGATTTCACAGATAATGTCTGCCAATGTGGTTTCGTGCACAGTCGGCGCACCAAAACTTAAACCATCGACAGCAGCATCTTGTACAGCTTTGATAATGTCAGGATGTGCATGCCCTAAAATCATCGGTCCCCATGAACCCACATAGTCGACATAACGCTTGCCATCGACATCATATAAATAAGCACCTTTGGCTTTTTCAATAAAAACTGGCGTACCACCGACACCATTAAAGGCACGTACAGGAGAGTTCACTCCACCTGGAATATGTTTGCTTGCTTGTTTAAACAATTGTTCTTGCTTAGCAGATAAAGTCATGGAAATGCTCAACTTAAAAATAGAACGGCATTCAAAAAAGCTTATGCTTTTGATGCAAATAAATCAGCCCATTCGTGGGTACGCACAGTAACGCCTGATAACGACTGTCCCAATATATCACTAATCACAGCACAAAGGTCGGCACCTACATCAATCACTTCACTTGAATTTTCAACAGTTAAACCACCAATCGCACAAATTGGCACATCAAATTTTGCTTGGGCTTGTTTTAAAGTTTCCAAGCCAATATTGCCTGCTTCAGGCTTGGTTTCAGTCGCATAAATTGCACCAAAAGCCACATAGTTTGCACCATCAGCAATGGCTTGTTCAGCAAGCTCTATCGAATTATTACAACTACGACCAATCAAGACATTTTTGGGTAAACGAGCAACAGCATCAACAATTGAGCCATCACCCTGCCCCAGATGTACGCCTACGCCATATTTTACTGCGGCTTCCAAGTCATCATTGATCACAAAAGGCACTTTATATTGCGCACACATCGACTTCATATATTCGATTTCATAGTCCTGATCTTGTTTTGCCACTTTTTTACGGCGATATTGCAACACTGCCACTTCATAAGTTGACATTGCACCTTCAAGCTTTGCCAATAAAAGTTCAATTGGATCATCATTGGTAATGAGATAAAGACCGCGCATACGAATACCTAAAGTTTCTAATTGATCTAATTATAGCGTTGTTCTTTTATATTTCATGTTATAAAGCGATTAAAAAATATTTTATGCTTACAAATAATGTTTATCGATTACAAACATTTTGCTAAATTTTCTAAAATTATATTTATTTTGGCTATTTATGCCTTAATTTCTATAATTAACATTTATGATTCACCTTTAATTTTCACATAAAAAAATGCTGTGTCTGGAGCACAGCATAAATTTAAAAAACAAATAACTTAAAAGCCAAATAGTTTAGGTCAAATGATGATATTAATACTCTAAAATTTCAGACCATTTTTTTGTTTCATCAAATAAGACCTTATTATTTAAAACTGCTTTATATTGTGCAGTCTGATCATTTAAAGCTGAAATTGTCGTAATATTTTTATTGTCTTTGGTATCAATAATTGTCATGACACCGCTATATGGCGAAGAAACAATATCATCATTTTTTGCATCTTTTTTAACAAAGAATGGCTGATTAGTATTGTCATAAGCGACGCTAAAGTCACCATTTTCACCACCTGTTGCAGCAATTTTACCACTCAATTGTAATTTAACATTTGTGGCATCTTGTGCTGACCAAACAAGTTTATAGTTATCAACCGCATAGTTGACTGTTCTAAGTTTTTTACTTTGATCAAATTGTTTGATCACTGCTTTAATTTGATTTACTGTGATTGTCGCTACGGAAGGTAAATCATTGACATTCAGCCCACCATTAATGACCTGATTTTCTCCATCTGCAAATGAAACATTCAAGTCGTTAAATTCATAATCACGACTATGATCATTGATTTGCTTAAACTTAATAACACCAGAAGCACTCCCCTTACCTTCAACTTCAAAAACACCAACACATTTATTTAAAGTGACCGTATTGGCTGTTTTTTGATATGAGCCAGATTCACACTTGATATTATTATCCAATATTTCATCTGTTCCATATACCAAAGAGTCAATTAAACCATCTCCTAAAGATTCTCGGAGAACAATTCCACTAACTTCATTGATCAGTGCTTTTGCTGTTTCATCTGTTGTTGGATTTGTTGGATTTGTTGGATTTGTTGGATTTGTTGGATTTGTTGGATTTGTTGGATTTGTTGGATTTGTTGGATTTGTATCATCATCATTATCACTCCCACAAGCAGCTAATGCTAAAGTACAAACAAGTGTTAATATTTTAATTTTCATTTGGATCATCCTTGTTGAAAGCGCCATCCTATTTTTAAAAATAAAATGCAATAAAACTATTCCTCAAATAAGGAATTGTTAAATCTCTAAAGTTATGATTTTCAAACATTTGAATGCTTTCTGAATAAAAATAATACTTCTTTTTTATTTACTGTTATACTTAAGACTCTATATTATAAACACATTAAATATATAAACGAAAAAATGTTCATCTCCAAAATAAAAGCAGGTCTTCAAACCCCAAGTCAAGAACTTAAGAAAATTTATCGTGATATTTTCATTTTCAGCTTAATTGGTTTTTTTATTTTAATTTTTACTCAAAGTTTTTTAGCATCTATAACGTCTTATTTAGTTTTATTTTTCCTTTATAAGTGCTTTTTCTATTCAAAAAAAATAGAACCACCTCAATATTATGAAAAAAATTATCGTATTTTTAAAAGAAATCTCATTTATAGTTTAAGCATCATTTTTATTTCTACATTTTTTATTTTAATTATTTCAGCATTTATACATCTAAAATTTTTAAAAATTTTAATCGTCATTTTTTCTACTTTTCTTGTTTACTTTATATTATACCAACTGCCTATTATTTTAGCCTACTTAATCTATTTTAAAATAAAAAGTACATTTTTTGAAATCAAATGGGAATCTCCTACTTCAAATACTCAAGATAAACTATCCTTTTCTGAACGACAACTTAAATTTAAACAACGGACTATAAAACCTAAACCAAATACTCCAATGATAATCAAAACAACGTCAGATAAAATTATTCCTCCATTTATACTGAATACTAAAAATAGTAGTACAGAACTACTGTTCGACCTAAAAATACATTATCAAAGTTATTTAGGCGTACGCCATAAACGCCAAATCAATGAAATATATAAAGTATTCAAAGAAGTTGATTTAAAGCTATCAAACAAAAATAAATTTTATAAGACCAGACAGAGTATTGCAAAAATACAACTCACGTTATTAGAACAAATTATTGAATATACTCAACAATTTTTGACTTATCCGCGAAATGAACAAACACGTTTTTGTCGAAATTTAAACAATGTTCCTGATCTTTGGTTTACACAAATGCTGAATAAAATTTTAGATGATTTGTTAAAGCAAGTTGAGTCTATTTACAATCATGATTTACAATCTTTATTAGACCATCAAACATTTTTACATCAAAGTTTAAAAGCCGAGGAAGATTTTAAAATAGATAAAAAATAAAATTTTAGAATATTAAAAAACAGCATAATAAAATCAAGAGGTTGAATGAAAATACAAAATATTCAAGGTGATCTAAATTTATGCATTATCTTAAAATTACTTTAATCATCTTAAGTTGTATTTTATTCATCTATAGTGAAATCAGTTTTTTAAAGTCTTTAAGTATTTTTGTGCTGATTTTAGTATGTCTTTATCTTTTCTTACTTGTATTTATGAAAATTTTGAATCAAGTTTTATTTCCAAATACAATACATGAGCATATTGAAAAAAATGAAAATCAAAATTTAAAATCAATCCCTATTCAGCTATTTAAAACTGATCATCCAAAAGTTAATCAAGAAAAAATCACGATCATACAACAATTTCAAATTTTTAAAAAAAATATTCATACACAATTAGATTCTCAAAACCAATCTTATTTAGATGAAATTGAAATGATTTTTCTGGATATAGAGCAACGTAAAAAATCCTCTCAATTTAATATTTCTAAAAAACTAAACCGTAAACTTAGATTGGCTGAAAATGAATGCTTAAAACAAATTCAGCTATTATTTGATCATTATTTAAATCATGCATATAACAACTTTGATCAGCAAACATTCATAGATGAACGCAATAAAATTATAGAAAAATTACTTAAAAAAATAGAATTTTTATACCAAAATGACTTACAATCCTTACTAAACCACCAATATTTCATACAACAAAATTTAGATGTGAAACCAGTATTTGAATTAAAGCAAAATACAAAGAGAATTTGGCAAAACGATGAGTAATAAAGATCAATCACATAATCGAATTTCTGGAAAAGACGCTTTAATCACGTGTGTTATCTCGATTATACTTGCTATCTTTATTAGTATCCTTCTATTTATAGATACATGGTTTTCTAATCTATTACTGGTCGTTATATTACTGGGAATTGTATTTGGTGTATATTGGCTGTATAAAATAAGTGATTTAGAATTCAAAAAAATGTTAAAAAATCAAGAAGATGAAAATAAAATAGACGTTATCCATCAACAACCAACTGCTTATTTTTTACAATATCAACAACTCATTTCAAATTATCAACATTTACAAAGTAAGAGTCTACGACATTTAAGTCAAAATGCGCAAAATAAACTGACAAAAATCGAAGAAATCATGCAATTTATGAATGAAAAACTTCAGCAGAGTCAAGATGAATCATTTCAAAATGAAATTATGGATATTCAAAGAACCTTAAATGCCTATCTTAGCCCTGCATTACAGCATTTTATTGATATTCCTGAGTTTTTAAGAAATCGTAAAGTTTTAGATCAACAACAGACACCTAATCAGATCATTGAACAACAGCTACAAATGATTGTAAATGAGTTTGAAAATATTGCTGAGTCAATTTATTTAAATGATTTAAATCAATTGGTTGATCATGGGCAATTCTTAAAATATAAATTACAACAACCCGATCTTTTTAAGACGCAGCAAGATATTTCTGATCATTCAGCTTAAAAGTAAAAAGTTGCAATTCTTACAACTTTTTATTGGTTATAGATGATCAGATATCAAATTACTTTTCATTGACAGAAATAAAATCTTTTACAGTGAGCTGCTCATCTTTTAATTGCTCTGCAACTTCTTGAGCTCGAACTTGATCTGTAAATTGCTGCGCACGTTGTAACTGTGCAGCTAAATGATCCATACTTTGTTGTAAATTAGGCAAAGCTCGAACTTTAAATTCATTCACTAAATCAATGGTTTCAAAAATTTGGTTAAAAGCGACTTGTAGTTTTTCAACATTAATTACACTATTTGAAGATTGTGATTGAATATCTCGTGTTTGTTGATTCAACATTTTACTGGTTGCAACAATCAAATCTTCAGTGGTGCTATTAATAATTTTAACCTGATTTAGAACAAGTTTTTGAGTTGATAAGGCTTGAGCCACCACCATAGCCGTTTGTAAGGCAGAAACCGTTGTCATCAAAGCACGGTCTACACCTTTTATCAGTTCTAAATTATTTTTTCGAATTAAATCTAGCGACATATACGCCTGTACACTCACCGCTTGTTGCGTCATTAAATCGGTGACTTTCTGCTTTAAATAAAACAAAACTTCTTCTTGTAAAACCATTGCTTTTTGCTGATCTGTCACCCGTACATTTTCAATAATATCTTCAACTTTTCGGCTGAGTTCCTGCCCAATATAACTGTATTGTTCAAGCTCTTGCATAGTCTCCCACATATTACGTTTATCACGTTCTAATGCGATATTATCTTTAATTAATTCATCTTTACCATTTTCTAAACTACTCAGTACAACATTAATATGCTCTTCTGAAGATTTATATTTATCAAAATAGTCTTCGACTCGCTCACCTAAAGGTAAAAATTTTAACCATTTTCGCACAGCAAAAAATTTCTGATTATTTGCAGGATTCAAACTGTCTAAAGTTTGTTTAAGATCAATCAAACTTTGGCTAATATTTTGACTGTCAGCATCATCATTGAGTTGATTCAATGATCTTGAAAGTAAGCGGTGGCTCAGTCGTGATGATTTTTTAACACTATTATGTCCAAGTTGATGAACTGCGTTCACCTTATCTTGAAAGGTTTTTTCATGTACAGGAAGATCAATTAAATGTTGTAAAAATTGTTCAACTTGTTGATTTAAATTTTGTACAACCTCTGGCTTAATTTTTACTGCGCCACCAACTTGTTGATGATCTACTAAAGGTAATGCATCAGGTGCAGTTAATTCTATTTTAGCCATACATTGTCCTCTGTTATTTTATTATGATCTTTTTCAACCTCTTTGATTCAATCATTCAAAGAGGTTTTATATATTATTTAAGTGAATTATTAAATTTTAATCAAAACGATTAACGATCAATTTTATCAAACTGACGGTCTTTTAAACTTAAGTTACCACGAACAATATCAGATAACATCCGCCAATCTGAAATAAAACTATATAACGGTTGCTTAAAACTTGCTGGTTTGTTTTTTTCAAAAACAAAATGCCCTACCCATGCACAGGCATAGCCAGAAACTAATCCATATACAAAATATTTAGGTTTACGTTGACGAATTGCTTTACTAAAAAAATAAATCCCGACGCTACTGCCTACCGCATGTAGGCGGCGACTCATAATATTTCGGTGTTCAGTCAAATAAAAACGATAAAATTCAGAATAGTTTTTAATCGGTAGCTGAAAGTTTGGCGTCGTTAATTCTGATTTTGGTTCAACGAGTGCATTCATTCTGATTTTCCTTATTTATTTTGTATTGCTTTATTCTAATGGATGCCGAATTAAAAGCCAAATGAACTTTGACCCATACAAATACTGATAATGCAGTTTGAATCGACAAGAAAGCGAACAATTTTACAGTATATTTTAGGCTACAATAGCGCATTAAAATTCAAATTTTACTATTTTTCAGGATTTCACCATGCTTGAAGTTGAATTGAAATTTCAGATTTCAGAAAGCCGTCGTAATGCTTTACTCAAAGCCATTGACCCTAAAAAGTCTGAAATTATTCAACTTCAAGCAAAGTATTATGATACGCCTGATAAGAAATTAGCGGCACACGGTGCTGCACTGCGTCAACGCTTAGAAGGTAAAACATGGGTTCAAACCCTTAAAGCTGCGACTAAAAACCATTTACAACGTATTGAAGAAAATCACAATTTAGGTGAATTAGCTGAAGCACCACAACTGGATCTTTCACTCTATCCAAAAAACTCCGAAGCTGATCAAATTCTGCAAAATGCTTTAGGTGATCAATTTGACCAACTACAATTGCAATTTGAAACTGATATTCAAAGAACGTGTCGAGTCATTACATTTGAAGATGCAGAAATTGAAGTCAGTTTAGACATTGGTGAAGTGCGTACTCAAACAGCACATCATGAAATTCATGAAGTTGAATTTGAACTAAAAAATGGTTCTATCCAATCTTTATTGGCGTTTAGTTTTGAATGGGTGAAAAAATATCAACTTTGGTTAGATGTTCGTAGTAAAGCCGAATTTGGTAACTTATTGACATTAAATCAAACTGTCAGCCCTGCTCATATCGCTAAAGATATGATCCTGAACAAAAAAGATAGTTCAGATAAAAGCTTAAGAACGATGATTGCTAATCATATGCAACATCTATTACCAAATATTGCCGCAATTTCAGCACAAGTTGCTGAAGCAGAACACATTCAACAAGCTCAGCTTGCCTTACACCATTTACATCTCAGTTTATCTTTATTTAAAGATTGGACACATGTAAAAACTGAAAAATGGGCACATCAACTTGCTGCATTTGAAAGTCATTTTCAAAATTTACAACATTTTCAACACATGCAAAATACTTTAGGTGCTTTGCTACAAAATCCTAAAACGGCTGAAAGTTTAGATAAAGACATTCTATATGCACAGGAAAAGTTGAATAATTTAGTTAAATCTACACAAAATGTGCAGCATTATTTAGAATTACTCATGTTTAGCCTTGCAGAAGCTGAACAACCCACTCATGATTTAAAATGGTTTGCACAAAATACGCTGCAAAATCAATATAAATTATTACAAGAGGCTTTGAGTCAAGCCGATTTAAATCATCTGGAAAGCCTTGAACTTTTAGCGCAAAGACTGAATGAGTTAAAATTTAGCTTCCCGATTTTAACCCAAATTTATGATGTAAAAAATCTACAAAAATATGGAAAATCACTGAACGATGCACAGCAAGCATCTGAGCAATATCAAGTTTTAGCATCATCTTCATCTTATTTACAACAAACTGAACTAGAAGCCAGTGATTGGTTTGCATTAGGTTGGTTAACTGCAAAACAAGAAGCTTATGCAGAAAAACTACTTGAAGCAACTGAACAGTTTTTAGTTAGTCGAAAGTTTTTAAAATAAGGTCAAACTATAAAATATTCAATATTTTACATTTAATTTTAGGCGATGTTTCAAAAAGTATGCGGAGCAGTTTCACAGCAATTTTTAGTAGAATCTTATCCAAAATTAAAGCTTAACGTGATGGTACTATCGCAGAGCGACATGGATGTCGCCGTTGGACAAGGGCGGATATCTTGCGAAGCTTAGCTTCTCATGTCCAACAAAGGATTTTTGTTACCTTGCGGAATATATTCCTCATCCTTAAAAAGTAAGACATCGCCTACGAAAAGAAGTACAAACTTTGTAATATAAATGGGGCTGTGCTTGAATATTTTTCATTCATTTCAGTATCATCATAAGTAGCATACTATTTAGAACACCTCCGTTTTTTGAATAGCACTTTTTTGAATTAAAGTATCAAAATTAATGACTTCATCTGCATATTGTTGGGCAAAATTTGCATGTGAAATGATAAAAGTTGTTTTTACTTGGCTTTGAATAAATTTCATTAATGTCATACTTGTTTGTTCATCTAATGCGGCTGTTGGCTCATCCATAATTAATAATTGTGGTTTTTTAAGTAGTGCTCTAATAATACTAATACGCTGTTTTTCACCACCTGAAAAACTTTTATAAACATGTTTAATATTATCATCTAAAGTTAGATTATTTTTATTTATTAAATTCAATAAACTAAACCGTTCTAAATAATCATAAAGCTCATCATCGGTATATGTATAATGACTATTATGAACTAAGTTTTCTCTAAATGTTCCCGAGTACACTACAGGCATTTGACTCACGACTGCAATTTCTTTAAAAATATTTTCAGAGAATTGTTGACTAATTTCCACATTTTTATAAAACAATTGCCCTGCTTTTATCTTTTCTAAGCCAATTAAATAGTTGATAAAACTCGTTTTTCCTATACCTGTTTGCCCAATCGCAATATAGTTCTTCCCTTGTTCTATGACAAAGTCAAAATCTGTAATTAGGTTTTTACCTAAGTAAAATTCGGCTTGTTTAAATGCATAGAAAATAGGCTGATCAATAATAACTTCAGAACTGAGTTGGTCTGTCATTAAATGAAAATATTGTTCAAATTTTTCGATGGCAATAAAATCACCTTTCAAATGAATAATACTTTGTGACACCATTAATAAAGGCATGGTTAATGCAATAATATATGTACTAATGAGGACAAAATCACCTGAAGTCACTTGCTTTTGACTGAACAGATAAACGGTCAACAACATAAACGATAAAAGAAAAAAACCCACAAATAAAACTTGTATAACCATTAAACCAGCAAGTTTTTTATGGCTACTTAAAATCTCATCTTTATAATGTTCTAAACGCTTTTCGTATAAATTCATTTCATATTGCTGCGCACCATTAACCTTAATATCATAATTTGTTTGAATTTTTTCAACTAAAAACTGACCGACCTGATTTTACGCATTATACATTGCGGTAAAAATATCATTTCCCTTCGCAGTAAAATATATATTCAATGCAAAAGTGATCACGGCGAATAACATAAAATATAAGGCATAAGCTAATTCAATAGCGTGTGCAAGCACCCAAACCATACTTAAAATTTGGAATAAAATAGGAACTAATACAAATAAAATAACGTAGGTAATCGTACCAAATGAGTCAGCTCCACGTAAAATATCCGTTTGATAAACCCCCAATTCAATTTTTTTCTGTTCAGCAAATGTCGCCTCAAAAAATTGTTTGACCCCACCATGTAAAAGTGCAATTTTAAATTTAGTCATTAATCTTGCACTTAAAAAATTCGCTGCATGATTTAACACATTCATCAGCAACCACCCTAAAGCGTAGGCTGTTGCTAAAATGTAGAGATTTTTCCATGTAAATAACTGGTCAAATGTTACGACATTTGTTGTATGAGACTGATCAACAATTTCTTTTAAAATATAAGGCACTGCAACTGAAAGTAATGTGTGAATCATCAAGACTAGACCTAAAATCAGCATATCTTGTATCGGTCTGGGATAACGATTTTTGACAATTTTCCAAATAGTTTGATAATTTTTTAAAACTTTTATACTCATCCAAAACCTATTTTTATCTATTTTTTAGTCAATTTATTCTTATTCTAATCATGGCAAATCAAATGCTTCCATGTATTTATTGTGAACAGTGATTCAATTTATCTTAATATTTAAACGTATCTAATTATGTACTAGGTTTTAAATTTATATTGTTCTAATATAAGAAAAAGTTTCTATAACAGGATGTTAGACCATGTTTGAAATAGAACTCAAATTTCAAATCAAAAATGATAAAAAAGATGCCTTTCTCAAAG
The DNA here is from genome assembly GCF_003024515.2 of Acinetobacter sichuanensis. Lineage (GTDB taxonomy): Bacteria > Pseudomonadota > Gammaproteobacteria > Pseudomonadales > Moraxellaceae > Acinetobacter > Acinetobacter sichuanensis. The sequence goes on along the minus strand of NZ_PYIX02000001.1, from coordinate 122,284 downwards.
TATTGCAAAGAAAAAAGTGTGATAAATCCACTATACATACTCAATACTTTGATCATGATAAATGCCCTTTATCTACACAAGGTATTGGATTACAACAACGTTTAGAAAATGGTCAATGGATACAAATACTACATTTATCCAATACAGAACAACTGGCACCCACCCAATTTCAAATCAATTTAGGAACAACAGCCCCCAACAATTTCGAGTTTAAAAATTTTGGTAATAAAAACCATCATAAAAGCATCAGCAAAAATACTCAAAAATTATTAAATGATCTTTCATCTGAACTGTATGTGAAATTTAGCATAGATATTGAACGCTTTATCACATCATTTAATTTTCAAAAAAGCCTCATTGAAGTGTATTTTGACCAAGGTCTTGTTTATTCTCAGCAACAAAAACGAGAGTTTTCTGAAATAACATTTAAGTTAAAAAAAGGTAATATTCAGGATTTTATTTCTTTCGTTCTTCCTCGCATTAAACGTTATGCCTTATATTTAAATACACAAACTAAAACACATTATGATGATTTACTCAGTCAGAACATCCCTGCTCAATTTCAAACACCATTTCAATTAGACCCAAAAAGCTCACCTGAACAAGCCATTAAAAAGATTATACAACATACTTTACAGCATCTTTTGCCGAACAGTTCTGCCATTGCCTCAGGCTACTTTACTGAGGAACATGTACATCAAGCTCGTGTTGCGATCCGTAGGTTACGCAGTGCACTCAAAACTTTTGCGCATTGGTCATCTCATCTTGATCCGATATGGGAACAACAACTTGCTGAACTTTTCCGCCAACTGGGTCATCAACGTGATCTTGATATGGTTGAAAGTACAATTTTACCGGAAATTTTAGCTGATGGCGCACCCAACATAACGTTGAAAAAACACAAAAATATAGATGAAAATAAACTAGATGATGTGTTTAAGTCGTTTAATTTTCACGCTCTTATCCTAACTTTGATTCAGTTTATTCATACACAGCATAGTGAGCCACTTTCTCTCAATCTGAAAAAACAATTTAGAAAAGATATTGAAAAATTACATCAGAATATTATCAACAATTCATTTAATTTTTTAGAATTAGCAATAGATGACCAACACCGTGTTCGTAAACGCTTAAAACGTCTACGTTATAGCATTGAGTTTATCGCATCGCTCTATCCTACTGAAAAGGTAAAAGAATATTTAAAAGCACTGAAACCTGCACAAGAAGCTTTAGGTTTATACAATGATTTATTTGTTGCTGAAAATATTTTTAAAAGCATCTCAGAACATGAACCTAAAGCATTATTTGCTCTAGGTTGGATTGCTGCACGAAAGCATGATTTATTAGCACAATCAGCCCAAGAGTTACGCCATCTTTCTCAAGCTGTACCTTTTTGGAAGTAAATAATCTTAATTTTTACAATATTTTAGATTTTATTTGGGAAAATGCGATTAACGATATTTCCCAAATATTTTCCAAGTTTGGTTATCTGCTAAAGGATCACTATAACTGTCATTTCGTTGCTTACGTGGCTTATCACGTGCATCAATCAATTCAAAATGCTCTTCTGTGCTTAATACTAAACCATTCACATAAAAACGAGTACGTGTATATTCACTTTGACCATGCTGAAAAATATAAGTTCTTAAATCAATAAACTCACGATGTGCCACTAAGGCTGCGGTATCATCGCTATTTAACCAGTGTTTCATCGCTAAAACTTGTTCAGGCTCAAACTGACCACATTTATCCATCAAACTGGCTAAACCACGAAAAGTTTTAGATTCTTTTGCTCGTGTTTTATTAATACGAATACGATCTACATGAAAGAAAAATAAGGGTAAATTTAAATGGCTAGGGAGATGGACAGCATCTAAAACCTCATCTTCCATAAAGGGTTGAAATAAGTCTTGCGCACGTTCAATCAACCCTGTCCACTGATGATAATATTCGGCAACTTGTTGTTTTGAACCATAATAAATAGGTAGACCTTCAACATTTGCTAAATCTGTTGGCGGCCAAATATTTTGACGCAATAAGGCAATATCACTTTTTAAACTTTGTACCGCAATAGCATCTTGCATATACACCTCTTAAATTGTTTAATTTTATACTTAGGCTATTTTAAGTATGCTATAGTTTAAATATACATACAAGATATTGAGAGATTTTAAATGTCAAACAATTCAAATAATTTTGATGGCTTATTAGACCAAAACGAATCTGCACCAGATGAACAATTTTATCAACGTGCAGATGAGTTTATTGCACTTGCAAACGAGCTTGCAGACACGACAGATGATGCTGAACAATTCGCTCAATCTGCTGCAAAAGTCAGTGCTTCACTGATGTATGCCAATGCACGTTTTGACATTTGGTTGACTGCATGTGGTTATGACAAAGCTGAAGATATGCAAGCCAACAAAGAACAAATTTTGCAGTATTTTTTAGAGCAATATAAAGTTATGTTAGAAGATAATTTTGAAGAATATGCAAATAACTTTGAAGAATATATGAATCCACCACAGGATGAAGTTAAGCATTTCGTTTAAAGGCGAGATTGCCTATAATATGAGAATATTTATGTAATCGTTGTGGAAATATTCATGTCTCAAAAAATCGATGCTGCGGATGTCACTGAAGAAGAAGCGTTAAATGCCGTTTTTTTTGAGCGTGCCGATGAGTTCATCAAACAAGCCAATGAATTTTGCCGCCCACCAAAAGGTCAAAAACCTGATCCAAATGAGTTACGTGGTCAGGTCAGTGCAGCCATGTTATTTGCCACAGCTCGTTTTAATACATGGGTTGCAGCCAATACTTTTAAAGATGGCAACGAAATGCGTGATGCCAAAGAGCAAGTGATGTCTTATGTACTTCAACAGTTTCAAATGATGTTAGAAGACAATTATGACGAATATTGTGAACAATTCGAGAACTATTTACGCTTCCGTAAAAATGAAGAATTTCACACACATAAGCATGACCATGACCATCATCAACACTAATTTACAGATCTAAAAATGAAAAAAGCCTTGTCAATTACAAGGCTTTTTTATTCTTTTACAGATCATTAAAATAAAAACAATTGATCAAAATATGTGATTACAAAAAATTATGGTTTCTGTGCCGTACCATATTGGTCTGCCATTACCTCAACTAACTGATTCAGATCAATATATTTCTTAATCACAGCATCTACATCTGCTTTGGTCAATTTTGCAAACTCTTGATCACGTTGTGCTCTATCCAATAAGTTACGTTTATTTTGCATTTGGGAAACTAACATACGATGAATAATACGATCATCTTCAAGTGAAGTAACACGTTTTTTCATGATTCTGGCTTTTGCTGCTTCAAGCTCTTGTTCCGTTATGCCATTGCTTAATAATTCAGTTAATACTTGATGAATGACTTGTGAAACTTGGGCTGATTTTCCCGCAGTATAGTTGGCTTCTATCTTGATTGCACCAGACTCAACAACGTCATCTAGATCCAATTGACTACCAAAACCATAAACTAAAGCATTCTTTTCACGCAATTCCTTACCTAAACGAGAAGATAATTGTGAATCACCTAAAATATTATCTAATACAATTAATGCAGGTGCATCCACATGATATGCCCCAACAGGAATTGTCAAAATACTTTGATAATTACCAAACTCTCGTTGCTCTGAAAGTGCATGAACTTTTTGTGCTTTATATGCTTCAAAATCAGAGCTTAAACGCTCATATTTTTCTTTACTTTTCCAATTTCCTAACTGTGATTGAAGTAACTTTTGAATATGTTTAGCATCATATTGTCCTGTAATGACAATTTGTGCATGATCCATTGCAAAAAATTTCTGATATAAATCTTTTACTTGCTGATTCGTCATGGACTTAATTTGCTGTTTTGCCAACTCTGGTTCATAGTGATAACGTAAATCACCTGCTTGATAAGTCTCTAGCAAACGAGAAATAGTCAATGCAGCTACAGTTTCAGGCTCGGTATAAGGACGATCTAAAGTCGCTAAACTTTGTAACTTGATTAAATCAAACTGTGATTGTTCGAACTTTGGCTTTTTCATCACAGCTAAAATATACTGAAAAAAGTCATCAAACTTATCTTTTTTCGCAGAAATTTGGATTTGCATCCCATTGCCATTTGCAACTGCACTGGCTGAACCACCTGCTTCTATCGTTTTATCTGCAATATCTTGCAAACTATATTGGTCTGAAGCACGCAATAACAAATAAGAAGTAAATTCAATAATCTCATCTTTATTGAATAAAGACTGTGCAGTACCGAACTCCACATTCAAGGTTGCATAGGTTTTATCATCACGAGTGGTCGTTGGAAATAGTGCATATTGCATTCCATTTTTGAGTTGACCACGTTGAATTTTTTGCTCAGATTTTTGCAAAAGATGTTTTGAAACATCAACATACTGCGCTACTTCTTTTTTATATTCATCTGCTGACTTTAGTGACTCTTCAGCAATGGTCTGCTGATCTAATGTTTTATTAGACTCCGTAGACTGTTTTTGCTCAAGTGCTTTCTTTTGATCTTCAGGAGTAGGCTGTATATCCCCACTAAAACGATGTGGTGACGTTAAAAATGTTTTTAAGGTTTGATTGGTTTCTGCGACTGTTAAAGCTTGTATTTTTTGTTGGTCTTTAAAATATTGTGTCCAATCACCATGTGATGATACAACATAATCACTCAACATTGAGCCGACTGCTGATGCACTACTCAATAGATTATCTTGTGCATTTTTTAAGAGATTTTTAACACGTTTTAACTCAACTTCATTAAATGCTGGGTTTTGTTCTACACCTGAAATTAGGGCTTGATCAATACGTTTTGCATCATGTGTAGGTGCATAAATTGCCCCCATTAAGATCAGATTAAAATCATCATCTAACCAAGTTGTTGATTGCACATTCGTTGCTATACCTGTTTCCACCATACTGGAATATAAATGACCACTAGGCTGCAATGTATATAAATAAGGTGTTAATGCTAAAACGGGTTGAATTGCTTCATTTTTCCCATTCATATAAATATTAAATTTTGCTAAATCGCTGCCTTTTTTTACAATAAATTGGCGATTTTTTACAGTTGCTGAATCTAATAAGGGAACTTGTGCTTGTGTTGGTAATACACGTTTTGGAATGGCACTAAAATTTTGATCAATTTGCTTTAAAACCTCAGCTTTATCAAACTTTCCTGAAATGACCATAACCGCATTATTGGGTGCATACCAGTCTTTATAGAACTTGTTCAGTTCATTCATTTTAATAGACTGTAACTCAGGTAAATCACCTATCGGCAAACGTCCTAAGAATTGATTACCATAAGCTGCTTTCCACATTTGATCCATGAGTACAGCAAATGGCTGATCCATTCTGACTTCACGCTCACGCATGACAATATTAATTTCAGAAGGTACATATTTTTCTTGTAAAACCAACTGATCCATCCGTTCTGCTTCTAAATAAATAATTTCATTTAAAGCATTCGCTTCAGGACGTACAATATTGGTATATTTTGTTGAATAATAATCTGTGCTCGCATTTGTCATTAAAGTATAACGATCAAGTCGACGTTGAAATTCTTCGCCTTGAACATTTTTTGTTCCTTTAAAAGCAAGATGTTCTAGTAAATGTGCTAAGCCTCCTTTTCCTTTTGGATCATTCAAAGAACCTGTAAAATATACTGTATTAACAAAGACTTTATTCTCTTTTTCATTCGGTGCTAATAAGATACGAAAACCATTTTCTAAGGTATATTCTTCAATATTATGTTCAGATTTAACCAAAACAGGTTGGGCAAAAGCCGCTATCCCGACGCCCATTAAACAAAGAGATAAAGTGAGTTTTTTCAACCGCATTAACATAGAAATTCCAGATTTTTTGGATAAATTTTAAAAAATTGTAAACAGCTTAGCTTAAGAAAGACTGCAATAAATAGTTAATTTTTGAAACTTTTTACTGTTCAATCACATTTAAAAATCAGGACTGCCATTTTTGTAAAAATTTTATTTCAGTCGTATCCACCACATTGCATTGGTTAAATGCTGCAAACCTTTCCAGTTCCTGCATCAGTAGAAAATAAAACTGATCCTGATCTAGCCATGATTTGGCTTCCTCCTGTAAATGAAAACTGCACAGTTGCAGAATTTTTTCTCCCCGATGTGCTTTACAATCTATACGCCCCACCAATTGATCAGCATATAAAATAGGCAAACAAAAATAACCAAAACGGCGCTGCTCGGCAGGTAAATAGCACTCCAACCGATAATCCATCGCAAAAATCTGCTCTAAGCGTTCACGATGGATCAGTACATTATCAAAAGGAGACAAAATTTTAAGCTGTACTTGTGGCTGTAGCGTATGCGCCAAAGCCTGCGTGTCGACATATAAAAACTGCCCATTTGTCTGTTGAATAGGTGTAATAGTGCCAAGCTGAAGCTGTTCATCAATAATTTGACGCATCGCCTTTTGTAGTGACTGACCCGTTTTTAAGTGCAAGAGCTGTTTTAAACTGAAAATACCATGTGCCCGTAGCGTCTGATCAAATAAATATTGTGCATATTGTTGCAGATCAGGTTCGCTTAAATCGAGATCTACGGGTAAACATCGCGCTGTCAGATCATAAATTTTTTCCATGCCCTGACGCTGACAAATCATCAGATCACCTTGCATAAATAACTGCTCAAGTGCACGTCTTCCTGTACTTGACTTCCATCCTTGTCCAGCAACCTGACGATGCCGAAGCTCCATATCACGTAATTTGAGTGGACCTTCTGCTGTGATTTGCGCCATGATTTCAGTCATTAACTGAGGCTCACCACGATTAAAATAACGGCTTTCACCACGTCTGACTGCATTCATCTGGATTAAAGCAAAACGATAATCACGCATGGGTAAATATGCTGCAGCATGTGCCCAATATTCAAAAATCTGTTGATCTTTCACCAAATGATTCAAATGATCTTGCTGATAATCCTGCACACGATTCCATAACACATGATGATGTGCCCGCTCTACAACGGAAATGGTATCAATTTGTACATAACCCAAGTGTTGAATCATGCTCAATGTTCCTGACTTTCCGATATATTCCGTAGCATCTGGGATTAATTTTTGATGAGCCAATGCCAATTGTCTTAAATTTTGTTGATGCATAAATCACACAATATAGTTGTTATTTTCAGGTGAATATTAAAGTTATAGATTTGAATATTGATTTGAATGAGCAAAGCAGAATGATACAAAAGTTGAAGCATCCACATCAGCCTTAAAATGTCACTCAAGAAGACTTTCCCTAAAGAAAGTCTATAGTTATAGCATGCCAACATTATTTTTTAAGATACAATGCAGAATTTACAGAGAAAGTTCAGCCACCATATACAACTGCGCATAACCTGAAATTTCAATACGTTGATCATTCAGAATTTTACAATATAACTCTCCGCCTCGTGCAGAAGCCTGATAAGCAATCAGTTGATCTTTACTGAGTTTTTCAGCCCATAACGGTGCCAATCCTGTATGCATGGAACCTGTCACAGGGTCTTCATCAATGCCTTTATGTGGTGCAAAATAACGTGCAATATAATCATATTTTGAAGAAGCTGCCGTGATGGTCAGATCCAATTGATCTTCTTTGGCAGTGATTGCGGTCGAGATTTTATAGGATGCTGCAAGTTTCTGAATTGCATCCAAATTTGGAATAGCATCTTGAACCGCTTGTGCTGACTTTAATACCAAAATAAAAGCTTGCGGATTGATATAAACCTCTTCAAAAGGCTGATCAATCACCTGATTTAACAGTTCAGGATAATTCAGCAAAGGTTCAGCTCTACGAATTGGAAAATTCATGTGAATCATTCCATTTTCATTGCGCTGAATAATAAAAATACCTAAATTTTCAACATGAAATTGCAGTGTGGTTGCCGCTGTATAATGTTCAAATAAAACAAAAGCTGATGCCAAAGTTGCATGTCCACAGAAATCCACCTCCAAAATTGGGGTAAACCAACGGATTGCATAGTTTTCCGCATCCATTTTTTTGACAAATGCAGTTTCAGCCAAATTATTTTCCAAGGCAATTTTTTGCATGAGGGCATCGTCCAGCCACTCATCTAGAACCAATACAGCCGCAGGATTACCCTTAAATAATTGTTGGGTAAAAGCATCAACCTGATACATTTTCATGTTTAATCTCCTCATTCATGGGTATTTTAGCCAAAACCATTGCTTGAAAAACAGATACACTTTTTATTTTTAACCAGATACAAAAAAAGCATTATGTGACCATAATGCTTTTAAATAAAAATGCTCAGCAAAGCTTAGCGCTGCTGTAATTCTTCATATTGTTCTGACTGTAAAATGGTTTGATCAGTTTGCCCCATCAATTGACTGGTGACCATGCCCGCAGTCATGGATCCATCCACATTTAAGGCTGTACGCCCCATATCAATCAAAGGTTCAATTGAAATTAACAATGCCACTAAAGTTACAGGTAATCCCATAATAGGTAAAACAATAAGAGCAGCAAAGGTTGCGCCACCACCGACACCTGCTACACCTATCGAACTCAGAGTGACAATACATGCCAATGTTAAAATCCAAACAGGATCTAGTGGATTAATTCCAACTGTTGGAGCAACCATAACAGCAAGCATCGCAGGATATAAACCAGCACAGCCATTTTGACCAATGGTTGTACCAAACGAAGCTGAAAAACTGGCAATTGACTCAGGTACACCTAAACGACGAGTTTGCGCTTCAATATTCAAAGGTATACTTGCGGCACTTGAACGACTGGTAAAAGCAAAGGTCAGCACAGGTAAAACTTTTTTAAAAAAGCGAATTGGGTTGACACCTGTCAAAGCCAAAATGATGGCATGCACCATAAACATAATGGCAAGACCAACATAAGAAGCCACTAAAAAACCACCAAGGTTTATAATGTCTACCAGTTTAGAACTCGCAACAACTTTTGTGATCAATGCAAAAACACCATAAGGTGTAAGTAACATAACCAAACGAACTAGCTTCATCACCCAAGCTTGTAAAGTTTCAATGGCTGTTACAATACGCTGCCCTTTTTCAGCATTCTCTTTAATCAATTGAATACCAGCAAGACCTAAAAATGTCGCAAAAATTACAACACTAATAATAGAAGTTGGATTTGCACCTGTTAATTCAGCAAAAGGGTTTGTAGGAACAAAAGATAAAATAAAATCTGGAACATTTAAATCGGTTACTTTACCGACATAATCAGAATTTAACTTTGCTAAACGTTCTGTTTCTTGCGTTCCTTGAACCAGTCCTGCTGCACTTAAACCAAATAAATTCGTTACAAATACACCAACCAATGCGGCAATCAAAGTCGTAAATAGTAAGGTTCCTATACTAAAAATACTAATTTTACCCAATGAACTTGCATCATGAAGTTTAATCACAGCACTCAGAATAGAAATAAATACCAATGGCATAACCACCATTTGCAATAGTTTTACATAACCATTACCTACGATATTAAACCATTGAATAGATTCAGTTAATATTTCTGGCTGTGCGCTATAAACAAGATGTAAACCTAAACCAAATCCCACACCTAAACATAAGCCTGCGAAAACTTTTTTAGCAAGACTCCAGTTCGTTTTTCGGGTTTGCATCAAGATCAGAATTAAACCTGCGAATATCAAAATATTCAAAATGAGCGGATAATTCATTCAATTTCCAATTTTTTACACTGCTTTTATTATATTCTAATTCAGTGGAATTCCTTGTTATTTAGCATTTTTATGTATAAATGGCGAATTTTCACCCAAATTATAATAAATTGATAAATCAAATACTTCTTGCTTATATATAAAAAAATGATAAGTATTTCTAAAAATAAAATATATAAGTGTATAACATTCAAACCAAACTCAAATGACTGTAGCACTCTTTATATTTTTCATATAAGTGTCTTTTTCATTTGAAAAAAAACATAAATCATCACAGTTTAAGTATTCCTCAAATAAATAATTAAAATAACTTGCCAAGCTTTAAGTAGCAATTTAGTGTAAGACTCATGATTAAAACAGATGATAAAAAATTGAGTAATCAAATCATGTCAATAAGCAAAATTAAACTGAGTCTTTTTCTCTGCTTAAGTACATGTTTGGGCATTGGTTTATTGCGTTTTTCTTATACAGCTCTTCTTCCTTCAACACGTGAAAGTTATGAATGGACAGCTCACTTTGCCAGTATGTTAGGCAGTGCCAATCTTCTTGGTTATTTGATTGGGGCTTTTTTCGCAATGAAGCTACCACAAAATCAGAGTATGGCGAAATACTTACTCTATGCTGCATTTGCAGGTAGTTTAAGTCTACTCAGTTGTGCTTTTGCTGAGCTTCCTGCAAGTTGGTATGTTTTTTGGCGTATTATTTCAGGTGTCAGTGGTGGGTTATTGATGATTCTTGCACCGAGTGTTGTAGTGCAATGTTGTGCCGTAGAAGATCGCTTAAAAATTAACTTTATTGGTTTTAGTGGAATTGGGATTGGTGTCCTAATCGCAACTTTATTTATGCCGTATTTAGATCATATTTCAACACAAACTGCATGGCTCATTTTATTTGCTTTTTCATTTATTATTTGTCTCATTCTTTTATATTTGCTTAATATTTTTAAAAATCATCTCAATAATATTCAAATGCCACTCCAACAAAACAATGTGATGGATGGCATGTATTTTAGCTTATTACTGGTTTATGCCTGTAGTGCATTTGCCTATGTGCCGCACTCTTTATTTTGGATTGATTATTTAAAAAACACTTTGGCTCTTGATTTATATCATATTAATTTTAATTGGATTTTATATGGTTCAGGGAGTGCTTTGGGCGCAATTAGTGCTTATGTATTCGCACGGATCTTTGGGCATTTTACGGCACTTAAAGTCTTATATAGCTTGTATGTTGTAGCAATTATTATTGCCATTTTAGATTTAAACCCTATTTTTACTTATATATCTTCATTTTTTACAGGTTTACTCAACCCTGCTGTAGTTTTTTTAACCTCATTTACCATTATGCAGCTTTATGGCGTGGCGTATAAAAAACTTTGGAGTATAGCGACCTTGGCGTTTGCGCTTACACAATTAGTCGGTGGTTTATGTTTTAGTGCTTTACAACATTTTGGAGTAAATTATCATCAACAATTTATACTTGCTGCTGCTGTGTTAATGGTCGGTACATTACAATTTTTTGTTTATAGCCTGCGAGCAAAGCCGCTTTAATATCATCCAAGTTAATACGCTATTGGACATACATAAACGCTTATTAGGCTGATATTTTTAAAAATATTTTTCTAGATAAAATCGAAACTTAACTGAGAATTAATCTGACAATTCACAAATTTAGTCTTAGAAATTTGCATATATTTCATGTTACAACACTTAAAAGTACAATTTTCGATACGGGATTGATGAATAATCAATGTAATCATATTGGTTTCTATAAAATAACAATGTTCAAAATGACATTTTATAAAAAAAGCACCGCGCAAATTGGTTTTAAACCATGTAAAGCCTATAAAATGGATATTATAAAATCTCACTCTATGTAAATTTACAGCATTAAACTGAAATTTTCCGATATAAACAAAACTTCTAAAATTTTGTTCAAACATAAAATCATACATCATGCTTGATAAGCGTCTCCCATGCGATTTTAAAAATTCACCATAAAACTAATCTTGTCGATAATCTGTTTGTACAATTTGAGGATCAAGATCCAATAATAAATCTGAGAATAATCTCTTTTTCAAACACGCATCAAAACCATAAGTTGTGTTTAGCATTAAGGTATTTAAACTCGCCTGTAATTGCTCAAAAGTTGCTATTTCCAACACTTTTGAGAAAACAATCTGGCTACGCTTTTTACTTGTAATTCCTTCATTAATCACATAAAGATCAATTTCATAACTTAAATCCACAATTTTATCGTGTTCATATCGCGGATACGAGCTGACCCACAATGTCACTTTATATTGTTTAGTCCAAATAAACTCTGCCAAAAAAACATTATAGCTAAGATAAAATTCAGTAATTTTAAATAGATCATCTTCATTCAAAGCATTGATCACATCTAAGGGAACTTGAATTAAATTATTCTTTGCAATACTCCAACGTGCTGGAACACGAAGTGAAATCAATGTCTTATAAAATTCATTTATCATTTTTATCCAACCTTTAAGTTTATAAAACCAACAATATAAAAAAAGCCCATCAATTCTATGAGCTTCTTTTATATTGTATTGCAATCGATGTTATGAATTAACTGTCCATATGCATAATAATGGCTTGAGCAAATTCAGAACAACGTAATAATTTTGCACCTTTCATTAAACGTTCAAAATCATAAGTCACTGTTTTAGCTTCAATGGCAGCCGAAATACCCTTAATAATCAAATCTGCTGCCTCCGTCCACCCCATATCACGCAGCATCATTTCCGCAGAAAGAATAATCGAACCAGGGTTCACCTTATCCTGTCCTGCATATTTAGGTGCTGTGCCATGTGTCGCTTCATAAACTGAAATTGCCCCGCCAATATTGGCACCCGGTGCAATGCCAATACCACCCACTTCAGCAGCCAAGGCATCAGAAATATAATCGCCATTTAAGTTTAAGGTGGCAATCACAGAATAATCCGCAGGGCGCATTAAAATTTGTTGCAGGAATGCATCAGCAATCACATCTTTAATAACAATGTCCTGACCTGTTTTTGGATTTTTGATTTTCACCCAAGGACCACCATCCAATAATTCACCCCCAAAACGCTCAAGTGCAAGTTCATAGCCCCACTCTTTAAATGCGCCTTCGGTATATTTCATGATATTGCCTTTATGCACCAAAGTGACTGAAGGTTTATCATTATCTATGGCAAATTGAATGGCTTTACGCACCAATCGCTGTGTGCCTTCTTTGGAAACAGGTTTAATTCCAATACCACAGTTTTCCTCAAAGCGGATTTTAGTAACACCCATTTCCTCTTTTAAAAATTTGATGACTTTTTTCGCTTCAGGCGAGTCAGCTTTCCACTCAATTCCTGCATAAATATCTTCGGAATTTTCACGGAAAATGACCATATCAGTCAGCTCAGGATGTAACAATGGTGAAGGCACTCCCTCAAACCAACGCACAGGACGTACACAGACATACAGGTCAAGTTCCTGTCTTAATGCGACATTTAAAGAGCGAATACCACCGCCTACAGGTGTGGTTAATGGACCTTTGATTGAAACGACATATTCACGCAAAACCTCAAAGGTTTCTTCAGGCATATAAGTGCCATAAATTTTATTGGCTTTTTCGCCACAATACACTTCCATCCATTCAATCGAACGTTTGCCACTATAGGCTTTTTGTACCGCGGCATCGACCACGGCTTTCATTGCCGGTGTAATATCCACACCAATACCATCTCCTTCAATAAAAGGAATAATAGGATGATTCGGAACATTGAGTGACAGATCTGCATTTACGGTAATTTTGCTGCCGTCCGCAGGTACAACGATCTTTTGATAACCCATTTTTCAGGATCTCCCTGTTGTTATAATTGGCGATTTTTAAAAATTTACAGTAATAAAAAGAGATTTTGCATCTTTCCCTATCTCTTAGAGATTAATCGAATTTGCATGTTTTTGAGATTTATATCAGGAATAACTACATTTCTTAATTGAATAAGCGACATGCTTTTACATTGTCTGGACTCAATCCACATGTTTCAACACATCTTACTGACTGTTGATAAATGCAAAGCATAAAGTTGCAGAGCATAAAATTTAATTCTGTTATAATCGCCCTCAATCCTGCGGGCTTTTTATTTTGATGCCTGCCCCACCTTTGTTAAAACGAGTCACTGAACTAATGCCAATCATTTAAGCATTTTTAATCCTTCCCAACACTACTTTTTCAAAGCAGGGAACTTTTCATGACTAAAAATGACTTTAGTTAGTGGAAGTCCCCCCTCTTTTTCAAAGAGAAATTAGGGGGAGTTTTTAGGAATTTAGTCAATAATTTTGCTTAACTGAATGGCTTATACCGTACTCGATTTATTTTATTTCTCATGATATTAGTAGCTTAAGATGAAAATTGTCATTCTAAACAAGCCCTATGACGTCCTCTCCCAATTTCGTAAAGACGAAGCACATATGACGATCTCGGACTTTGTCGCTGATCCAACATTACGTATTGCGGGTCGTCTGGATATGGACTCAGAAGGATTGGTTTTTTTAACCGATCATGGTGGCTTAAACCAATTTATTACCAATCCTGCCAATAAAAAGTTTAAAACCTATTTGGTTCAGGTCGATGGTGATGTGACTGAAGAAGCTTTAGAACAACTGCGTAAAGGCGTTGAACTTAAAGATGGTATCACTTTACCTGCCAAAGCTGAAAAAGTTGCACAACCTGAATGGTTATGGGAGCGTGATCCTCCTGTACGTTTCCGTGCCAATATTCCAACGTCTTGGATTGAAATTTCAATTTGTGAAGGGCGAAACCGTCAGGTTCGTCGTATGACTTCCGCTGTGGGTTTTCCAACTTTACGTTTAATTCGTACTAAAATTGGTGCGATTGATTTGGTACAAATGGCTTTACAACCAGGTGACACCAAAGAGATTGAACCACTTTTATATCCAGACTTCCAAAATATACCTGCGGAAGAACCTTATCGTTCTCGTTCGTATGTGAAAAAACCGGGTGGTACAGGTGGTAAACCGATGGTTCGTAAGAATAAAGATGGTTCTGTGAAAAAGTCAGGGACAAAGCGGATCTGGCAAATGGATGACAGTGAAAAACCAAAGCGTAAAACCAACGGTACGACGCGTCCAAATACCAAAGCACCGCGTGGTCGTGGACGTAATGGTCGTTAAGTTTTAAGTTTTAATGAAGCTCACATATGTGGGCTTTTTTAATTTTCTACGCTGCATAAGTTTATATTTTTATATAACGTCTAACTCAACTCTTGAAAATAATCACAGTTTTACGCTGTATTCATCTTGTCTTAGCATCATCAAAATGATATTTATGATACATTATTTTATATTTTAAAATAATTAAGTATCAATAAAGGAATTTTAAAATGACACAGGATCTACAAAAAAACGTTTTTGAAAATGATGCCGTAATGCAAAATTTAGGTGTTCAGCTTGATCACTATTCACATAAAACAGCACAGCTCTCCTTAACCATTACCACTGACCATACACAAGGATATGGAACTTGTCATGGTGGTATTATCTTTACACTTGCAGATGGTGCATTTGCGGTTGCATGTAATTCTGAAACAACAGCCGTTGGACAACATTGTACGATTAGCTATTTAAAACCTGGAAATGTTGGAGATACATTAACTGCAAAAGCGATATTTAAAGCACCTAGCGGTCGCTCTGAAATTTATGATATTACGCTAACAAACCAACACAATGAAATCATTGCAGAATTTCGAGGTGTATCACGAATGGTCAGTAAAATAAAAAATACTTAATATCACTAAAAAGTACATCTGCAAGACAGAATTGTTCAATATTGATTGAAAGATTTGAATTTTTACAGCACTTGAGCGTAATACTTTTCTAAACTTAGACGTTCCGCCTATGGTTTTCTTGCTAAAAAGCTTTAGGCTATAACACATAATATTGAATGATCAGGATCAAGATCAATGTCACAACAAGATTATGAAAATGGCTTAAAAGTCCGCACAGAAGTTATGGGCGAAAGCTTTGTAAAACGCGCACAAGAAAATACTGTACCTTTCACACAACCTTTACAAGATTGGATCAATGAACACGCATGGGGTTCAACTTGGCAACGCGAAGATGTTTTGCCACGTAAATATCGTTCTCTCATTACCATTGCATTTTTAACTGCTCAAAAAAGCCCAACTGAATTAAAAGGTCATGTGCGTGGTGCATTAAATAATGGTGCGACTGTCGCAGAAATCCAAGAAGTTTTATTGCATAGCCTACCTTATTGTGGCGCACCTACGACTCAAGAAGCTTTTCGTGCAGCACTTGAAGTGATTAATGAATACCAAAAAACTGAATAAAAATAAAAGTATAAGGCTAGTTACAATCTAGCCTTATACTGATTGATCAAACATATTATAAATCTACATTCTGCGTTCAATAATCACGATATTCACCTGATTTAATTTTAAAAAATCTATATTTGTTTAGGCTTTTGATTTCTCTTGTTTTAAATTTTAATAATAATTGTTATCATTTGCATTAATATTAACCCTATGATCAATATGTATGTCTAGCGCCAATCTTGAGATGCAAAAATCTCCCCCTCTTATTTCGCCATCCGAAAAAGTAAAAAAAAGCACTAAAACTCAGTCATTATTCACATATCGAATCATGATTTTTTATCGTTTTATCTTGGCAATTTTAGGCGGCTACATTCTTGCTTCTTTATCAGCAATACTCATCGCACAAACTTTTGCAGAGTATCGTTCAAGTGCTGCTATGGCTGCTACTTTGATTGCATTTAGTCTGCATTGTGCTGTGTTTATTTGGGTTTTTATGGTGAATAAAACATTAAAAGCCACTTTAGGTATTTTCCTACCCATTCTCATTTTATTTTTAATTTATAAAGGTTTGGGCAACTAAAATGAGAACTGATGAAAAAATTGAAAGCCCTCGCCAATCGATGTCATGGTTACATACATGGGCAAGTTTAATTTTAGGTTGGTTACTTTACGCCATTTTCTTGACTGGAACGCTCAGTTTTTTTCAATCGGAAATTAGTGCATGGATGAAACCTGAATTTCATCAATCCATACCAAGCCAATCACAAATTCAAAATACGCAAGTCGCTTTAAATTATCTACAAAAAAATCATGCTGAAGCAGGGAGTTGGTCGATCCAACTGCCAAATTCACGACAAAATGTCACAACCTTAACCATTCGTAAACAAGGTGAAGACCCCCGTGCACGTCGTGGTGGTGAACGCGTGAGTATTGATAGCCAGACAGGTGAAGTTTTAACTGCACGTGATACACGTGGCGGTAGTTTCTTGTATCGTTTTCATTTTGAGCTTTATGGTTTACCACGTACATGGGCGCGTTGGATTGTCGGTATTGCGACGATGATGATGCTTGTTGCAATTATCAGTGGAATTATCACACATAAAAAAATCTTTAAAGATTTCTTTACCTTTCGTTCAGGTAAAGGACAACGCTCTTGGCTTGATGCACATAATGCCACAGCAGTTTTTGCGCTTCCCTTCCATATTATGATTACTTTTAGTGGCTTATTGCTGCTGTTATTTACCATTATGCCGTGGGGGGTCAATCAACTATATGAAAATCGCGGACAATTCCTACAAGATCAAAGTCGCTCTTTAGTACAGCAAAATAATAGCGAGCGTGGCGAACGCCCTGCGAATGGTGAAAATCCACAGGCACGTGGTGAAAGAGCCTCTCATGGTGAACGCGGTGAAGGTCGTCAACGCCAAGCACCTCAATCTGCACCATTGGCTGATCTTGCACCGATCATTGCTGCAACACAAGCCAAATGGAAAGACAATCCGATTGCAAGCATTAATATCATCAACCCTAATACCAACAAAGCCAAAATTGAATTACGTGCTTTACATGGCGAAAGCGTGGCACATCGTAACATTTATGCCAGTTTAGAATTTAATGGCGTGACAGGTCAGAACATCACGGATGACAATGCAAAAATACTTAATCCTTCTATTCCAATAGGGATTTATAATGTCACGACTGTACTACATGAAGCACGTGGTGTTGATTATGCTTTACGTTGGCTGTTATTTTTCTCAGGCATTGTAGGCACAATGATGATCGCTACAGGACTGATTTTATGGTGTGTCAAACGTGCGCCACAGCAACAAAAACAGGGTTATAAATCTTTTGGTTATCGTGTTGTTGAAGTCACAAATATTGCAGCAATTATTGGCTTACCGATTGCCTGTGCTGCATATTTTTATGCGAACCGTTTTATTCCGACAGAAATAGAATTACGCTTAAATTGGGAAATTCGTACGTTCTTTATCATCTGGCTGCTGACCTTAATCTATGCAGCACTACGCCCACATCGCCAAGCATGGTTAGAATTATTAATGTTGGCAACGCTTGCATTTGCACTATTACCTATCATTAATTTTGCAACAGGTGGCGCAGCACTTTGGCAGTCCATCCCACAAGGTTTATGGATGATTGCAAGTTTTGATATTGCAATGTGGGTACTTGCTGCACTCTTTGCTTATAGTTTTTATAAAGTGAAAAAACACCAAGGTTTACCGAGCAAAAAAGCCAAAATAGCGCATAAAGTACAGGAGAATGAAGCATGATTTTCTTTCTCATCATTTGGTCTTTGTCTAATCTTGGCTTTTTTGCTTTAGCTAGTTCAATGTCAAAACATCAAAAGCAGATCTATTTGACCGAGTTAGATGCATCTAAAACTCGTTTTGCACGCTGTATCGGTTGGTTGATTTTATTGATCACCTTAGGAATTTGTATTTCTCAAGGGCAAATGAGCAATATGATAAGCTATTGGGTCGGTGTGCTGACCTTTTCTGCGCTTTTTGTTGGGTTAATACTCAGTTATTTTCCTGAAAAAATTAAAAAACTTATGCAAATGTGTCTGCTACTTTCTATAATCAGTGGTTTACTTTACTTGCTCTGATTGTTTCAGATACCTTTGTGATGCCTGCCAATCTTCGGATTGGCTTTTTTGTGGTAACCTTTTAGGCTATAACGCTCTGATGCTTTGGATTTTTGAATATGTCTGATCTCCCTATTTCAACTGAATTATATAACCGTGCGATGGCTGGCAACCGTAATGCTCAATTTGAACTTGCTGAAATTTATATGCAAAGTGACAAAGATGAACATGTTGAATTAGCAGAAGAATGGGCACTCAAAGCAGCACAACTGGGTCATGTAGAAGCGATGTACTGGTTGGGTGAAGGCTATGCCATCTATGCAAAAGATATGTTAGAAGAAGATCATGAAGAAGCGAAAGCCTACTTTGAACATGCACATCGTTGGTTAGAACAAGCTGTTAAACACCATCACCCTGCTGCCATTTTTGAATTAGCCAATTTTTACCGCCGTGGGGATGTGGTAGAAAAGGATGTGGTTAAATCAATCGAAATGCTAGAACAAGCTGCTAAACTTGGCGAAGTACAAGCCATGCGTGACCTTGTCGCCATTTATGAACATGGTTTGGGTGTGGATATTGATGAAGCAAAAGCTGATTTTTGGGCGGAAAAAGTAAAAGCAGCGGAATAAAAGTAGCAAGCTCATTGAATATATTTTTCAATGAGCTGATTCATTCTACTCAAAAATCTTCAAGATTAAACTGAGCGTTTAATTCAAAAAAATATAATGAAAGACATCATTTAACAGAACAAACATTGTTATTTCAAAGAATAGAAGAAGCGATCTAATCTCACCTTACAAAATTAGGCATTGAGATACAGCTCGATGAATAAAGCAACAAGATCACATTGGAATCAAACCAATTTCCAAGTACAATACGCCACAGTCGAGGGATGCTGCGACTTTCTTACAGGCACTAAATGTAAGATCGCTAGGCTCGACCATCGGTATTCTATTCAGATATACCAACAACGGCATCCGCGAACATACTGATCAATTTTTATTTTTATTAAGGAGATCGTGATGAACGCGGTTAATGCTTCATTTACAGATTATAAAGTTGCTGACATTTCACTTGCAGACTATGGTCGCAAAGAAATCAAACTTGCTGAAGCAGAAATGCCAGCTTTAATGGGTCTTCGTAAGCGTTATGCTGCTGCAAAACCACTTGCAGGTGCGAAAATCCTCGGCTGTATCCACATGACTATTCAAACTGCTGTTCTTATTGAAACATTGGTTGAATTAGGCGCAGAAGTTCGTTGGACATCTTGTAACATCTTCTCTACACAAGACCATGCTGCTGCTGCGATTGCTGCTGCGGGTATTCCTGTATTTGCTTGGAAAGGCGAAACTGAAGAAGAATACGTTTGGTGTTTAGAACAGCAAGTTAACGTGAATGGTACACCTTGGGATGCCAACATGATTTTGGACGATGGCGGTGACTTAACTGCACTTGTTCATGAAAAATATCCTGAAGTGATTGCAAAAATCCACGGTATTACAGAAGAAACAACAACAGGTGTTCAACGTCTGTATGAAATGCACCGTGATGGTACTTTAAAAGTTCCTGCGATCAACGTAAATGACTCTGTAACTAAGTCTAAAAATGACAATAAATACGGTTGCCGCCACTCTCTGAATGATGCAATCAAACGTGGTACAGATATGCTTTTATCTGGTCGTCGTGCGCTTGTGATCGGTTATGGTGACGTAGGTAAAGGTTCAGCTCAATCTCTTCGTCAAGAAGGCATGATTGTACGTGTCACTGAAGTTGACCCAATCTGTGCAATGCAAGCATGTATGGACGGCTATGAAGTTGTTGCTCCTTACAAAAACGGCGTGCAAACAGGTAAGAAAGAAGACATTAACCTTGATCTTCTTCAAAATACTGACCTAATCGTAACAACAACTGGTAACTATCATGTATGTGACGCTGCAATGTTAGACAGCTTAAAAGCTGGCGCAGTGGTTTGTAACATCGGTCACTTTGATACTGAAATCGACACGAACTATTTACGTGGTTACAAATGGGTTGAAGTTAAGCCACAAGTTCACCAAGTGTATCGTTCAGAAGATGAAAATAACTATTTAATTCTTTTATCTGAAGGTCGTTTAGTGAACCTTGGTAATGCAACAGGTCACCCATCACGCATCATGGATGGTTCATTTGCTAACCAAGTTTTAGGTCAAATGCACTTGTTTGCTGAAAAATTTGCTGATCTTCCTGAAGATCAAAAACAAGCAGCGATCCGTGTAGAACTTATTCCTAAGAAACTCGATGAAGAAGTTGCTGCAGCAATGGTTGCAGGTTTTGGTGGTGTCTTGACTCAATTGACTCAAGTGCAAGCGGACTACTTAGGTGTAGCTGTTGAAGGTCCGTTTAAAGCTGAGGCTTATAAATATTAATTTTTAATTTCCCTCACCCCATCCCTCTCCCTGAGGGAGAGGGTGACCACGCAACTCCTTCATCAATGAATTTCCTGTCATCATTTGAAGAAAGTTAGCTTTTTCCCTGCATTATTCTTCAATGAATTCTCCTCTCCCTTTGGGAGAGGGCAGGGAGAGGGAAAAAATTAAAGTATTTATAAAAAAGGACTTAACCATGACCAAACGTGTCCCGATTTCCTTTGAGTTCTTCCCAACCAAAACTGATGCTGGTGCGGAAAAGCTGAAAGTTGTTCATCAAGAACTTCAGTTATTAAATCCAGAATTTTTCTCTGTGACTTATGGTGCAGGCGGTTCGACCCGTGAACGCACTTTGTCTACACTGAATGATTTCAATGGTAAAGGCACGCCTGTTGCTCCGCATCTTTCTTGTATTGGTGACAGTAAAGAACGTATTGCTGAATTACTTGATTTATATAAATCACAAGGTATTGACCGTATTGTTGCGCTTCGTGGCGACTTACCTTCTGGTCAAGTGGGCTTAGGTGAATTACCTTATGCAACTGACTTAGTTCGTTTTATCCGTGAACATTCAGGCGATCATTTCCATATCGAAGTTGCAGCTTATCCTGAAATGCATCCTCAAGCAGACAGCTTTGACTTAGATATTCAACGCTTTTGTGACAAGGCTCGTGCAGGTGCGAATGCGGCACTGACACAGTTCTTCTTTAATCCAGATGCGTATTTCTATTTTGTAGATCGTATTCAAAAAGAAGGTATAGATATTCCTGTTGCCCCTGGCATTATGCCAATTACTAATGCAAGTAATTTAATTCGCTTTGCCGATGGTACAGGTGCAGAAATTCCACGCTGGATTCGTAAACAACTGGCGACCTATGGTGATGACACAGCTTCAATCAAAGCCTTTGGTCATGAAGTTGTTGTTAAGCTTTGCGAACGTCTAATTGCAGGCGGCGCACCAAGTCTACATTTCTATACCATGAACCATACAGAGCCAAATCGTCAGCTTGTGCTTGACCTCGGTCTAGCTTAAGTCAAAACCATCATCGTTATTTGTGAGTAAAACTACATGCCCCGCTTTTATATTGAAACTGATTTAGCTGTTGATACTCTAGTTGAACTGACTGAAACAGTATTTCATCATTGGGTAAAAGTTTTACGTGCGCAAATCGGTGAACAAGCCACTTTGTTTAATGGGCAAGGTGGCGAATATGAAGTTGAATTAACTGATATTTCTAAAAAATCAGCCATAGTCAAAGTCAATAATTTTAATCCTATTAATCGTGTTACAAAGTTCAGCACACTCCTTGGTCAAGTCATGAGTAAAGGTGATCGTATGGATTATGCCATTCAGAAAGCCGTTGAGCTTGGAGTATCAAAAATTCAGCTCTTAACTTCTGAACGTTGCGAAATGCGCTTAAAATATGATCGTGACCAAAAAAAACTTGATCATTGGCAAGGTATTGCGATTGCGGCTTGCGAACAATGTGGATTGAATATTGTACCTGAAATTCTTGCACCACTTAGTTTGGAGCAATGGCTAACAAGCGAACTTCCTACAACACGATTAGTTCTTGCGCCTAATAAAGAAGAAGTCAATGTATTAGCAAATGTAACAACTGATCTAGCTTTATTAATTGGACCAGAAGGAGGCTTAAGTGATACTGAAATAAACAATGCAAATCAGAAAGGCTTTATAAATTGGTGTATTGGTGAACGTGTATTACGAACAGAAACAGCACCTGTTGTTGCTTTGTCCATTTTAAACTATAAATTTCAATAAATATTTAATCTTTTTTTGTGAACTGTGCCTTAAAAATCTATTGATTTTGCCAAAAAAAATAAGTAATTTACATATTTCTTGAGCAATTATTAAAGTAATATTAAATGTTGTCTATAAAATTAAATTCTAAAAGCATTTAAAATAAGGAAAAGGCATTAGGAATGGTCATAGATGTTCAAGATGAACTTTTGTACACTTCACAGATTAAAAGTGCAGCAGTTCATTTACAGCGTTTTCTAGTCTGTCTTTTTGGCATTCTTGCATATGTTGATCTTGTTCACTTTTTTTATTTTGAAAGCTTCTCATTTGCATTTAACTTATGGTTCATTTCAGTTTCTATTCTTCTGAGTATTTTTTGGTTATTAATTAAAGCCACTATCGCCTCTCCTTATAATAATACCTTTAATTTAGATGCACTCTGTCAATTTATTTGCCTAGTTTTAGGATGTATTTTAGATTTTGGGATTTTTAATTTACATCATTATGTCAATATTGATACCCCGAATATGACTTTAAATCATTTAATCATATTATCAGGGATTTTAATTTTTTCGACATCTACCATTTCTATTTTGTATCTGAGCAATAGATTCCGATATTTTTTATTTTTATTTATTCCTTTTATTACGCCATGTATTTTATATAAGTTTATTTTCTTCACACCATTATCTACTTATTATCAATTTACATTTAATTTTATTTTTTTATTTATTATTATCTGTGCCTTTATTGTGCATAGATATCACACACAATTAAGCTTATTATCTTTTAAAAATAATAAATTTTCTCTCCAAGAAACACAGCTTACGCAAGATAAGAATCAATTGGGTCTTAATTTAAAAAATGCAGTTGAAAAATCAAATCAAATGCAAAATGAGCTTTTATTACACAATCAACTCCTCGAGCAAAAAGTAAAAGAACGTACTTATGATATTAAACAAATTAATGATCGTTTAGAGAACCATCAAGCAAACTTAGCATTTGCCCATGAAACTGCGGGCATTAATTCTTGGCTATGGAATATTGAAAAACGTAGTATTGAAATATTTGATACAAAATCAAAAATTTTATTCAACCATATTAGTGAAAATGAAGTTCAATTTGAAAGCTTAATTCATCCAGATGACTTAGATAATTATCAAAAATTAATGCGTCAACATTTAAGAGGTAAAACAGAACGTTTTGAAGCACGTTATCGTATTAAAAGAGATCAACAATGGTGCTGGATTCAAGATACTGGCAAAGTTGTTGCACGCCATCCTATGTCTTATAAACCATTGAGAATGGTTGGAATTCATCGTGATATTCAAAAAGAAAAAACGGATCAGGAACAATTAAAATTAGCAGCAAATGTGTTTGAACATGTCGCAGAAGGTGTTTTTGTTTTAGATAACAATTTATGCTATTTAGAAGTCAATCCTTATTTTGAAAAGCTTACTTCCTATCATCAAAGTGATTTACTTGGTAAACATTTATTTGATATTACAGTCAATACAAAAAAAGAAATTTTGTCACAGCATTTTGATGTTACTAAGAAACTCATAGCAGATGGCGAATATGATGCAGAATTACAAATTGAGTTTTTAACAGGTAAAGTTTTAACATTATGGGTGCATATTAATGCAGTGACTGATGAAAAAAATAAAATCACCAATTATATTGGCATTATTACTGACTTAACAGAACGTAAGAAACAAGAACAACGTGTTTCATATTTAGAAAACTATGATTTATTAACAGATTTACCAAACCGTTTTTATTTTAATTTGCAACTACATCATTATCTAACAGATCCAAATGATTCAATACAAAATCTAGCTGTAATCCGCATTAATATTGATCGTTTTAGATCATTTAATGAGTTTGTAAGCACTCAAGCAGGTGATATATTACTGCAAAAAACTGCACAAAGATTAAGACATTCCTGTCCTGACGCTTTATTAATTTCTTATTTAAATAATGATGATTTTGCGATTATTTATAAATATGGTCAAAACAAAAAAAATATCCAACAAATTGCTAAGAAAATTTTAGAAGCATTTGAAAGTCCTTTTGTCATTCAAAATAATGAGCATTTTATTTCAACCTCAATTGGTATTGCGCTTTATCCTGAACATGGTCGACAAATTGACACACTCAACAGCCATGCAGAACAAGCATTAGCTGAAGCCAAAAGTCTAGGGGGAAATACAGCTTATTTTTACACCAATAAAAATACACGACTCTTTCACCAAGGGGTAAATTTAGAAGGTGATTTAAGACAAGCACTTAAAAACAAAGAGTTACTGGTTTACTATCAACCAAAAATTTGTACAAAAACAGAAAAAGTGTATGGCTTTGAAGCTTTAATTCGTTGGCAACATCCTAAGTTAGGTTTATTAACGCCTGATATTTTCTTGCCAATCGCAGAAGAATCTAGTCTAATTACCGAAATTGGACGTTTTGTTTTATTTGAAACCTGTAAACAAATCAGAATTTGGCAGGATTTAAATTTTGATTATTTACGCATATCGGTCAATGTTGTTGCTCAACAAATTCATCGTGGTGAGCTCATTCATGATATTGATCAAGCTTTAGAACTATATAATGTTTCTGGCGATATGCTTGAACTTGAAATTACAGAATCATCACTCATTGCAAAATCAGAAAATGTACTCACGCTCTTGCAGCAAGTGAAACATCGTCATATTTCTATTTCTTTAGATGATTTTGGAACAGGCTATTCATCTCTTGCTTATCTCATCAATTATCCTATTGATACTTTGAAAATTGATAAACTCTTTATTGCAAAAATTGAGCAAGAAAAAGATCAAGCTATTGTGAGTGCAATTATTGCAATGGGTAAAGCAATGGGGCTCAGTATTGTTGCCGAAGGTGTAGAAACGATTGAGCAAATTAACTTCCTCAAAAAACACGATTGTCATATTTTACAAGGTTACTATTATTCTAAGCCACTCACGGCTCAAGAATGCATTGACTATCTTTCAAAATTCAAACTCGCTTCTGTTTACCGTAGTTGAATAATCCGTAATTGCACATCTTGTTCAAAAAGATATCTTTTCGACTGTCCGTATCGCTCAACAAATGGTATATTCAAGAAAATCTAGCCAAAATCGCCAGCCCCGCTGGTACATTGTAACAAACGAGATGTAAATGGACGATCAATCACTAAAACAGCAAGCCCTCTATTACCATGAATTCCCAAGCCCAGGGAAAATCAGCGTTACTCCAAGTAAACAACTCGTTAACCAGCATGATTTAGCACTTGCCTATTCTCCAGGTGTTGCTGCGCCATGTTTGGAAATCGAGAAAGATCCGTCTAAAGCAGCACTGTATACTGCACGTGGAAACTTGGTGGCAGTGGTCAGTAATGGTACTGCCGTTTTAGGTCTGGGAAATATTGGTCCTTTAGCTTCTAAACCTGTTATGGAAGGTAAAGGCGTACTATTTAAAAAGTTTGCTGGTGTTGACGTATTCGATATCGAAATTGCTGAGAACGATCCTGATAAGATCGTTGATATCGTTGCTGCATTAGAGCCTACTTTTGGTGGGATCAACTTAGAAGACATCAAAGCACCAGAATGCTTCTACATTGAACAAAAACTGCGTGAACGCATGAACATTCCTGTGTTCCATGATGACCAACATGGTACTTCTATCATTGTAGGTTCAGCGCTTTTAAATGCCCTGCAACTCAATGGCAAAAAAATTGAAGAGATTAAAATTGTCGCTTCAGGTGCAGGTGCAGCAGCACTTTCTTGCCTAGATTTATTATGCGCATTAGGTGCAAAAAAAGAGAATATCATCGTTGCTGACTCACGTGGTTTATTAACTACGAAACGTGAAGGTTTGGATGACTCTAAAAAGCGTTATGTACAAGATATTGAAGGTTCTCAACTTGCAGATGTTATTACAGATGCAGATATGTTCCTTGGTCTTTCTGCTGCGGGTATTTTAACCAAAGAAATGGTTAAAGTGATGGCGGCTGACCCAATCATCTTTGCATTGGCAAACCCAGATCCTGAAATTTTACCTGAACATGCACATGAAGTTCGTCCAGACGTGATCATGGCGACAGGTCGTTCAGACTATCCAAACCAAGTGAACAATGCTCTTTGCTTCCCTTATATCTTCCGTGGTGCGCTAGATGTTGGGGCAACGACAATCAATGAAGAAATGAAGATTGCTTGTGTTCATGCGATTGCACGCATGGCGCATGTTGAAGCAGATGCAGCCTCTTATGGTGAAAAATCTGCATCATTTGGTCGTGATTATTTAATTCCACGTCCACTTGACCAACGTTTAATTCTTGAAATTGCGCCAGCTGTTGCACAAGCTGCGATGGACTCAGGTGTTGCTAGCCGTCCAATTCAAGACTTCTCTGCATATCGTCAACGTCTTTCTGAGTTTGTTTATAACTCAGCATTGATGATGAAACCAATTTTTGCTCAAGCAAAATCTGACCCTAAACGTATTGTTTATGCAGAAGGTGAAGATTTACGTGTACTCCGTGCTGTGCAAATTGCTGTAGATGAAGATTTGGCTAAACCGATTCTTGTTGGTCGCACCGCAGTGATTGAAGCGAACATCAAAAAACTTGGTTTACGTCTGCAAAATGGTGAAAATATCACGATTGTTGATCAGGAAAATAACCCTGATTATGAAAAATTTGCGGATGATTATCACACCATCATGCAACGCAAAGGTGTTACACCTGAATATGCACAGCGTGAATCACGTCGTCGCTCTACACTGATTGCAGCCATGCTTGTCAAATTTGGTAAAGCTGACGGTATGCTTTGTGGTACTTATTCAAGCTATGACATTCACCTTGATTTCGTGAAAAATGTCATCGGTTTAAAAGAAGGTCGTAATAACTTCTTTACGTTGAACGCTTTGATGCTTGAAGATCGTAATATTTTCATTGCAGACACGTACATCAACCGTAACCCAACGGCTGAACAGTTGGCTGAAATGACGATTTTAGCGGCTGAAGAAGTGCGTCGTTTTGGTATGACACCTCGTGTTGCTTTATTATCACACTCAAGTTTTGGTTCAGATCAAAATGACCCAAGCGCACAAAAAATGCGTAAAGTCTTTGAAATTTTGACTGAAATTGCACCTGACCTTGAAGTTGAAGGTGAAATGCATGCCGATGCGGCATTGGATGAAAATATTCGTCATTTTGCATTCCCGAACTCGCGTTTCAAAGGTTCTGCAAACTTGTTGATTATGCCAAATCTTGATGCGGCAAACATTTCATTCAACCTGTTAAAATCTACATCGGGTAATAATGTGACGATTGGTCCTATTTTACTGGGTGCAGCAAAACCTGTTCATATTTTGACACCAACTGCAACGACACGTCGCCTTGTGAATATGACAGCATTAACCGTTGCTGAAATTCAGGAAAATGAGAAAGCTGCACTTTAATTGCACGTTTACTCACATCTTGTGACTTGAGAAAACCTCTATTCTGTAGCATCATGGCTTGAAGAATAGAGGTTTTTTCATGCAAGTTTATTTAGTAGGCGGTGCCGTCAGAGATCATTTACTCGGACATCCCTATCACGAAAAAGATTATGTGGTTGTCGGTGCAACACCAGAACAACTGATCGCTCAAGGTTATCAGCCTGTGGGCAAAGATTTTCCTGTGTTTTTGCATCCTGAAACAAAAGAAGAATATGCACTTGCACGTACTGAGCGTAAGTCAGGACATGGTTATCATGGATTTGAGTTTTTTACCGATCCTAATGTGACTTTGGAAGAAGACCTGATTCGCCGTGACCTCACCATCAATGCCATGGCAATGGATGAGGCAGGTCAGGTATTTGACCCCTATCATGGTCAAAATGATCTAAACAATAAAATCCTGCGTCATGTTTCAGATGCCTTTGCCGAAGATCCTTTACGTGTGCTACGTGTAGCGCGTTTTGCTGCGCGTTATGCACAATATGGTTTTAGCATTGCCGATGAAACTTTGGCGCTCATGCGTCAATTGGCTGAGTCAGGTGAACTTGAAGCACTAACCCCTGAACGGGTTTGGAAAGAGACCTCACGTGCCTTGATGGAAAATCATGCTGATGTTTATTTTCAGGTTTTACGTGATTGTGGTGCGCTTAAAATTTTATTTCCTGAAATAGATGCTTTATTTGGTGTTCCACAGCGTCCTGAATATCATCCTGAAATTGATTGTGGTATTCACACATTAATGTCTTTACAACAAGCCTGTAAAGCCAACTATTCTTTAGATGTGCGTTTTGCCGTGTTACTGCATGATTTGGGTAAAGCACTCACCCCTGTTGATGAATTGCCGCGTCATGTTCAGCATGAAGAACGTGGTATAGCACCTGTGACTGAAGTGTGTGATCGTTTAAAAGTACCAACACATACCAAGCAACTTGCGCTTGCTGTGTGTAAGGAGCATTTGAAATGTCATCAGGCATTTACTTTAAAAGCAGGGACTTTGTGGCGTTTATTACAGCGTTTGGATGTATTGCGTCGTCCTGAGCGTGTGGAGGCATTTTTACAAGCCTGTGAATGTGATGCACGTGGTCGCTTAGGTATGGAAGAGCGTGATTATCCTCAAGCTGAGTTTTTATGGAAAATCACGCAACGTGTTCGTACCATCAAGGCTTCTGACCTACCCCCTGAGATCAAAGGTGCGGATATTGGTGAAATGCTCATTCAAAAACGGATTGAGGCGATTGCGCAGTTAAAGCATGAGTTGGGACATCATAGCCATACGGTTTGATATAAAGTATCTCTATAAAAGTCTAGAAAATCTATTTTTTGAATTGTGAATTTTTGAGCTAAAACTTAGAGATCTTTATTATGAATTAAGGCAAATCAATGACTTGCCTTTTTACCTAGCATCTTAACCGTTCATTTTATCATGATGTAGATTTTCCAGATGTCTCATTTCATCATATTGAGCTGGGTTAAATGCACATGCTGATACTGTACTAGCGACTAAAACAATCAAAACAAATTTATTCATCACACAAATTCCTCAAAATTGAGTTGATACATATCAAAGGTTTATCTGCATCAACTGAGTGCGATAAATATACATAATATTTAAAACTCATTAAAACCGATTATTTTATTAATATTAATTGTTTTTTTAGATTAAAAACCTACGTCGTCTATTTTGTATGTCGTAAGATTCATTGAACTTGGTAATTCACTGCTTGGATTCATATAATTTCTATCATCTTTTATACACTAAGGTTTCATCTTCTTTCTCTTTGACATCTTTATTATTCTTAAATCAACATGCCTAATCCCAACAATCAGACATGTTTTATGTTTAATTTTACGAAACATCCGCTGTAAAACTCACCACTTTTTCCAACTTTATATTTTTTATAAAATATAAGAACACCTACATGCCCAATACAATACAATCTCATCCATTCTCTATATGCTATTTTAAACATTTAGAGAAATGCTTTTGAATCTACGGAATAAAAAATGATGAAACAAAAATTATATCATTTAAGCACTATTGTATTGTTTTGTGGACTGCTCATTGGCATGGGTTTTACCCAAACTCATTTAAAAAGCATGCCACAAATCATCATGTTCTTCTTCGGAATTTTCACATTAGCCTCATTATCCATTAAATCATCATTCATAAGCTCCATTCCTTTCTATGTTGTATTATTAGTCATGTTTTATATCAATATTTATTTATTGACTCATTTAATTGTAGATTTTATTCATCCATATCAAGGCTGGATTACCAATCCTAACGGTACTATAGATAGACGTATGAATACCAATTGGATTTGGGGTATTTTTACCAGTTTTATTCTTTCACCGTTAGCTGTTATTTTCTATTATAAAAAGATTCAGAGAAATAAATTTTTAGAAATGTCCTTTATGAGTATTTTCATTATTTTGACAGCGATCATTTATATTAAAGATGAATTACTTTGATATCATTGAAGCACCGCATTTTATCCAATAACTGATAATTTTTCTTACTCTTATTTAAATCACTTTAAAATGCTCTGCAATCCAGTCCTGTGCCAACTCTTCCGAATCAAACTTTTTAATTGTGCCCTGATCTGAATCAATATACACAATTTCAAAATATTGGAATATATTGTTTTCATAAATAGAGTTAATGTGCGAAATTTTATTACTATCTAATGCTGTATGAATTTCTGTTTTATTCATATTGTCTAAATTAATATCACACAACTTATCATTCACCCATTCATCATGAGAGAGTAGACATGCGACGTCAGGACATACCTCCGTTAAATTTTCTATCCATTCCAATACATCAAAGTCACCTTCTAAAAATTTTGTCGTATCAAGATCACCGCCACTTTTTGGTCTTTTTATCCCCATAAAAACCAATATTGATCCTAATCTTGAATATCTTATTTTTATAATACGCTCGATATACTCAGGATTTAGATAATTTCCATCATCATCTTTAATAAAATAAGGTTTCATATTTTTTCGTCTTCTATAATTATTTTATAAAAAACATGCCCAATCACATTAATCAGACATGTTTTCATTCATTATATCACGACACATCCGCAGTAAAACTCACCACTTTTTCCAGCTTCATTTGATTTTGCACCACCATCAATAGACGATCTATTCCCAAAGCAATTCCTGAGCATTCAGGCATATTCGGCAAAGCTGCAAGTAAGTATTCATCTATCGGCATCACATGCAAACCGAGTTTTTCACGCTCAGCATTATCCGCCTCAAAACGCCCACGTAACACATCAGCATCAATCAACTCATCATAAGCATTGGCAAGCTCTAAACCTTCAATATACAACTCAAAACGAGCCGCAACCAATTCACCATCTTCATCAACACGTGTCTTAGCAAGAGAAGCCAACTCAGGTGGAAAATCGGTTAAAAACACAGGTGTATCAAAACCTAAACTTGGCTCAACCATGTGTGAAAATAACAGGTCGATATACCCTAAACGATCATCACCCAAATCCAGATTTAAACCAACACGGCGACAAGCATCTTTCAATTCTGCCAAAGTCGCTTGCAAGGGATTTAAATCCAAACGATCCATAAATGCATGCTTATAACTGTAAATGGTTGGGCGAACTTCACCGAAACGCTGTGCCAAAACTACATTCAACAAATCAGTCACTTCAAGCATCAAATCTTTCAGTGAAAAAGCAGGTCGATACCATTCCAACATGGTAAATTCACTGTTGTGCTTCCGCCCATGTTCATCGTCACGGAACACTTTACAAATCTGATAAATCGCACCACTGCCACTTGCGAGCAAACGCTTCATGGCAAATTCAGGCGAAGTCTGTAAATAATGCGTTTGCTTTTTACCTTGTACATGACGTTGCGCTTGCACAGAAGCCAAATGCACATCAGTCACACCCGCTTGAGAAAGCACAGGCGTTTCAACTTCCAATACATCTCGTTCAGCAAAAAACTGACGAATTTGGCTATACATTTTGGCACGGGCTTTCAGTGCTTGAATATCACATGTCGGCTGATAATTCACTTTATAATCACTCATGCTTTAGGTCCCCCGTGTGCAGCCCATTCACGACGTAAAGGATAGGTTTTTCTAAGATAATCAAAGGCTTTTTGATCTACTTTACCATCTTTTAAACAAGCTCTTAAATTATCATCATCACGTTGAATGTCATAAATTTCTGTAAGATACTTTTTCAATGTTTGCTTAATATTATTGCCATAAAAATATTGTTCACATGCAGGCAGTTGGCTCTCAAATTTTTTGTGTGCAGCATAATCAAACGTTTTACAAAATGCCTCATAGATCATTTGTGTACCGCGTGCCTTACCCTCAAAACTATAACCTGCAATGTGTGGGGTGACGATGCTGATTAAGTCTAATAATTGCTGAGAAATCTCAGGCTCATGTTCAAATACATCTAGCACGACACGGCGTTGCGTCTGTTGAATATCTTGGATTAAGGCTGCTTCTTCTACGACAGCGCCACGTGCTGAATTAATTAAAATTGCTTCAGGTTTCATCATTGCTAATGCTTCAGCATTAATCAAATGATAGGTTGGATGCTCACCTGCTTTGGTGAGTGGAACATGCGTGGTAATTGCATCGGCTGTTTTTAATAATCTTTCTAATTCAACTTGTTGAATATAATTACATTTTACAAATGGATCATAACCAATCACATGCCAACCAAGTAAAGTTGCCATATAAGCCAAACGTGAACCTACATTACCAAGTCCAATAATCCCTAAAGTAAATGTCTTATTTTGATCAATTAAACTCACATTTAAATGTAATAATGCCGTAATCACATATTCTGCAACAGCTTGAGCATTACAACCTGCTGCATTTGACCAAGCAATTTGATGTTTTTCTAAAGCCTCAATATCTAAATGATCTGTACCAATCGTTGCACTACCTACAAATTGCAGCGCTGTATTTCCAATCAATGCTTCATTAACTTTGGTCACTGAACGCACTAATAAAACATCACTCTCTTTGACATCATCATGGGTCAAAGTACGCCCTGCTGCTTGATGAATTTCCCCGTATTCTGAAAAAAAGTATTCAGTAAATGCTAGATTTTCATCTGCAACAATTTTCATAATTCATTCCAATGCAATAATGCAGCTATAATAACCCTTTGCGCGATCACTGACTATGCGAATACGGATGAATACAATACAGAATTCAGCTATGAGTTTTTAACTGGGTTTTTATTGACATCTATATCATGCATATTGGTATTGGTAGGCATAAAAATATACTGATTGCGCCCCTGTTTTTTGGCTTGATATAAGGCATTATCCGCGATATTTAAAAGCTCTTTTTCTAAAATATGCTCATTTCCTAAATAAACCGTTAAACCAATACTGATCGTTAAATATTTGGAAATTTTAGAATGCTCATGTGGAATTTTTTGTTTATACATATCCTCAAGTAATTTTTTTGCAACTTTAATCGCGGCTTCATAAGAACTATTATTTAATAAAATAATAAACTCCTCTCCACCATAACGAATTGCAATATCATCGTCTTGAATATTCTTTTTTAATACTTCAGCTACAGAGATTAAAGCCATATCTCCTTGTTGGTGCCCATAATAATCATTAAATAACTTAAAAAAATCGACATCTATAAATAATAATGCCAAAGGTTGTTGTTTATCTTTTGCACGATATAAACTTTGTGAAAATTTCTGTTCAAAACTTCTACGATTATCGAGTAATGTTAAAGTATCTTGATGACTTAACCGTACTAAATGCTGATTTAAAGCAGCATATATTTTTTTATCAAGATCAATAATAAGCGACTGCAAAAAACGGATTCTTTCTGTTGAAATGGTTAAAACTGCAAGACCTAAACCGACTAAATTTCCTAAGACTAAGACATTAAATAATACCCATTGTGGTACATATTTCCCTGTTATCCATAACACTAAACATGTTATGAGTGCGGACATCATACCTGCGATAAAAGTATATCGCGGACGTATACCTGAACAAATATAAGCAAACATTAATGCAAAAATGATAATTAATGTGCCTCGCCATGTCATAGATCCTGATTGAGTTGAAAATAAAACAATTTGTACAATACTCAAACCGATCATAATGACAGTCATAACAACATGACGATAATAAACTTTCCATACAGGATGCTTTGCCATTAAATAAACCGTTAATAATGCAATCCACCCTGTGCTATATGAAATAAGCGTCATCAGAACATCATGTTTACGATACATCACCTCAGTCGTAAAATAGTTAATGGGTAAACTAATCAGTTCAAATAAAAAATAGAAAATGGTGGCTGGAAAAAATGCCCGTACAATTAATTTAGTTAATCTGTCTTCACGATCTTTCCAAAATTTAGCCTCTAATGATTTTGAAAAAAGTGATGACATACTTTTTGATTGATTTTCGAGTAAGCACTCGTATTCTTTTCGCTGCCTTTCTAGTTCTTGGATTTCGGGTTCATCTTCTATTTTACTATTCATCTATTTACTACTTACTTTTACATTCCATTATTTTAAAGTTTATTTTTAAAAATAAATAAAACCTCAACAAGATTAACATTATAAATAATGCAATGAAATAATTAATTCCAACTTTATAAAAATAAAATAAATCACATTTTTATTATATTTAAGCGGTTTAAATCACAATAATATTAAATAAATAATAAATAAATATTTTAATATAATTAAATAATAAGTTTAAAATAAAAATAGAGGTATAAAATACCTCTATTTATAAACAAAAAATTTTAACGGCTAAAATCACTCTAAAAATTTTACTACAGCGCCTTCTTGAACTTTACGCCCTAAATCATTCGCATCCCAATTGGTCAAGCGAATACAACCATGTGATGCTGTTTTCGAAATTAAAGATGGATTTGGTGTGCCATGAATACCAAAAGACGGCTTACTTAAAGCAATCCACATATTACCCACAGGACCATTTGGACCAGGTGGTAATGTTAAAGGTTTCTTATTACCGCCTTGTACAAAATTCTTTGGTGAATAACCATAATAAGGATTTGCTGCGACTTTTACGACTTTATGTGTACCTTTAGGCGAAGGCGTATCAGCACCACCAATGGTTGCAGGGAAAGATCCAACCAATTGATTTAAATGATTAAACAAATATAATTGGCGTGCGCCTTTATGTGCCACAATCAAAGTAATATC
This sequence comes from Acinetobacter sichuanensis, assembly GCF_003024515.2. GTDB lineage: Bacteria > Pseudomonadota > Gammaproteobacteria > Pseudomonadales > Moraxellaceae > Acinetobacter > Acinetobacter sichuanensis. The sequence continues at coordinate 86,735 of NZ_PYIX02000001.1, read as the reverse complement.
CGCAGATAAATCATTACGTACATTCGGTACAATAATTTTCTGACCTGCTTTATTAAAATTTACTTTAGGATTTATTTGTTTTAAAAACTCTTCATCAATATGAAATTTTTCGCCTAACATTTCAGTAATACGTGTGTAATACAAGCCTTTCATTTTCGCTTGTAAAGCATAATTACGTGGAATACTTTTCGCATAAGGACCTTTTAAGTCCTGTGCTGTAATCGTATATTCAGTAAAGGCAGGTTGTGTTTGCTGAGCAACCAAACTATTCCATGTGCTTTGATTTAAAACTCCTGTAATTTCTAGACCATTCATTTGTTGGTAAGCAGAAATTGCTTTCAAGAAATTTTTACCACTTTTTGCATCAATTGGACCAGGAGAAGCATGTAAATTATTGAGCATGACTTGTGCTCGTGCATAAGCAGGATACTGTCCACGTGCTAATTGAGCAGACCACACAGCTTTATTTATGGACTCTTTATCCCAACTAACGGATGGTGCAGATGCAACTTGAGCTATTTTTTTATCATCATTCGCAGCTTTGCTTGTTGTCGCATAAATTGATGTATTAAAAATCGTGACACATGCAAACAACATGATGAATGGCACACTTTTGCGCATTTTCTACTCTCTATTCATCTCATTTTAAATATTAAAAAACAAATCGTTATCTAAATTTTTTAGTCTAACCGATATGCTTTTTATCATAACCCTATCAACACAATATACTTTACCCAAAGTAAAACCAATAAATTATTTTTGAATATCAGCTCGTTAAATATACCAATCATTAAAAAGATTAATTTATTCACTCAAAATATATTTGCATCAAAAAACGTGACAAATTTAACACTTTATCAAAAGGAAAGTGTAATTTTATTGCGTTTTTTTAAAATAAGCCGACTCTTTACTCAATAGAAAATATTTATTTGATTATCCTACATTAAATCAAAGTATTTATTTTTCCCCTGCTATTTTCTGACTATTTTAAAGTATTGTATAAAGAATAAACATTTAATTTTAAAATAGAAATAAATATTGCTAAAAAAACACCAATTCAATCTATAGAATATGTGCAAAGATTTAGCAAGCGAAAAATAGCGGTTACCATTTTTGTTGGAATGGATTATCATCTACTTTATTTTTCAGTAAGAACTGCCTTGAACACGATTACTATTCTTCAGCCCGATGATTGGCACGCTCATCTTAGAGATGGTCTTGCATTAAAACGTACTGTTCCTGATTTAGCAAAACAATTTGCTCGTGCGATTTGTATGCCAAATCTTGTTCCACCTGTAAAAACAGTTGAAGAAGCATTGGCTTATCGTGAACGTATCATGGCACATGTACCTGAAGGCATGGACTTTGACCCACGCATGGTGCTGTATTTTACAGATCAAACCGCACCTTCTGAAGTGAAAAAGATTAAAGATTCAACCCATGTCAATGCAATTAAACTTTATCCAGCAGGCGCTACGACAAATTCAGATAATGGCGTGAGTGATATTCGTAAGGTTTACGGCGTTATTGAACAGCTTGAAGAACATCAAGTCCCATTATTATTACATGGTGAAGTTACACATAACCATGTTGATATTTTTGATCGTGAAAAACGCTTTTTAGATGAAGTCTTAGTTCCTTTATTAAGACAATTTCCAAAATTAAAATTGGTATTGGAACACATCACAACCAGTGAAGCTGCGCATTTTGTCTTAGAACAAGATCGTAATGTTGCTGCAACCATCACACCACAACATTTATTATTTAACCGTAATGACATGTTAGTGGGTGGCATTAAGCCTCATTTTTATTGCTTACCAATTCTAAAACGTCAAGTTCACCAACAAACATTATTAGAAGTTGCAAGTAGCGGTAACCCTAAATTTTTCTTAGGTACTGATAGTGCTCCGCATTCAAAAAATGCTAAAGAAAATGCTTGTGGATGTGCAGGTTGTTATAGTGCGCCAACAGCAATTGAACTTTATGCTCAAGCATTTGACCAAATTGGTAAAATTGAGCGTTTAGAAGGTTTTGCAAGTCATTTCGGTGCTGATTTTTACGGACTTCCTCGTAACACCAAAACCATCACCCTTGTGAAAGAAGACCAAGTGATTCCTGAAAGTTTAGACTATTTAGATGGTGAAAATATTATTCCATTATATGCGGGTAAAACCATTCAATGGAGAAAAGTGTGACAACTGAAATACAGCCTGTAATTGCTCAACGATTCCGTGGTTTTTTACCCGTTGTCGTGGATGTTGAAACAGCAGGCTTTAATGCAGATACAGACGCTCTACTTGAAATTGCGTGTATTCCAATTATTTATGATGCTGAAGGAAAATTTGTGCCTGGTGAGGCTCATCACGCACACATTAATCCTTTTGAAGGTGCTCATTTAGACCGTCGATCATTAGATTTTATTGGGATTGATCCATCAAATCCTATGCGTATTGCGATGGCTGAAGACGAAAAAACAGCATTAAAACGTATGTTTAAAGCAGTGAATGAAGTTCGTCGCCAACAACAATGTACGCATGCAGTTTTGGTTGGACATAATGCACATTTTGATTTAGGTTTCCTCAAAGCAGCCATTGCACGTACAGGAACTAAAAATCAAAATCCATTTCATAGTTTTTCTGTATTTGATACAGTCACTTTGAGTGCTGTGATGTTTGGTCAAACTGTATTAGCAAAATCATGTATTCAGGCAGGAATTGAATTTGATGGCAAAGAAGCACACTCTGCTTTATATGACACTCAAAAAACTGCTGAACTGTTTTGCTATATTTTGAACAAACTCTCTCCTCATGTACTTGACACTTTGATGGCGGATCAATAAGATAGCGCCATCTTCTAAACGACCCTATCGTCTAGAGGCCTAGGACATCGCCCTTTCACGGCGGTAACCGGGGTTCGAATCCCCGTAGGGTCGCCATCTATTTTTAGTATTTCATGTACTCATCTCAATTTTTCTAGTACTCCAAGCATTTTTTGTTTGCATCTCATCTTGTCTATTTTTTAACACCCAACTTTATTAATTGTTCAAACAATCTATACAATTACACTGAATTTATCAGTTCGGCTTTGAACTCTAACGCAATAACACCTACAATACTGCGCTTCCTATTTATCTTTCATTACTTTTTATGCAGCCATCTCATACTCAGAATGACAACCAAACTCAGGACGATTCTGCACAATTAAAACGTGCAATGAGTACTCGACATTTGGTGATGATTTCACTAGGTGGTGCAATAGGCACAGGCTTATTTCTAGGCTCTGGTGAAGTTATTGCTCAAGCGGGTCCTATTGGTGCCATTATCTCCTATATTTTGGGTGGTATTATTGCCTATATGGTGATGCTCTGTTTGGGCGAACTTGCTGTACACATGCCAGAGTCAGGCTCTTTTGGCTCTTATGCTCAAAAATATATTGGTCCTGCAACAGGTTATACTGTGACATGGCTGTACTGGTTAACATGGTCAGCAACTTTGGGTACCGAATTTACCGCCGCCGCCTTATTGATGCAAGAATGGTTTCCACAAGTTTCTATGTGGTTATGGACACTTATTTTTGCAGCTATTGTACTTATACTCAACATGAGTTCGACACGCTGGTTTGCTGAATCTGAGTTCTGGCTCTCTTTAATCAAAGTAGTGACCGTTGTTGCTTTTATTCTGCTAGGTTTACTGGCTATTTTTGGCGTCATTCATTACGACGGCTATAGCACAGCACCTCTTTTTAGCAACTTGACAGCAGGAGACTGGTTTCCACAAGGTTTGTTTCCTATCTTTACCACAATGTTAATTGTTAATTTTGCCTTTTCTGGTACAGAGTTGATCGGTGTTGCAGCGGGTGAAACCAAAGATCCCGCAAAAAATGTACCTAAAGCGATTAATACTGCACTGTGGCGTTTGTTAATTTTCTTCGTGGGTACAATCATTGTAATTAGCGCACTTCTTCCTCATGAACTGGCAGGCTTAAATGCTGAAGGTGTTAGTAGTAGCCCATTCGTTACGGTGTTTACGCATATTGGTATTCCTTATGCTGAAGATATTATTCGTTTTGTGATTATTACGGCATTATTATCAGCAGCAAACTCAGGTTTATTTGCAGCTTCACGCATGATGTGGTCGTTATCCGCAAAAAAACAGCTCCCTGCTATATTTTCTAAATTAAATGCTCGTGGTATTCCCTATATTGCAGTGTTAGTGACCATGTTAGGCGCAATGCCTGGCTTATTGTCTGAGCAATTTGCACCTGAAAAGATTTTTAAAAATCTATTAGGAATTGCAGCATTTACAATGGTAATTGTGTGGATGAGTATTTGCTGGAGTCAATTTAATTTTCGTCGTACATGGTATAAATCAGGACATCGTAAATCTGATCTTGCTTTTTCCGTACCTTTCTTTCCTATTATTCCAATTTTAGGGTTTATTTTCTGTTTAATTACAGGAATTAGTATGGTGTTTGACCCCGAAATGCATGTTGGCTTTATCAGTTGTTTAGTGTTTATTGCAGGTTGTTATGCAAGTTATGCTTATTTTTATAAATCAGAATAATAATAACCAAACAAAAGTAATGAGCCTAAAAGAGTGTAGCGTAAGCTGCACTTTTTTATGTTTTAAATTCCCTAATGATAATGACAATTGTTATATTGGATTAAACAAAAACCATTTTTAAAATTTTAATGAAAATTATTTTTATTCATGGCATGAATCAACAAAACCACACAGCACAATCCCTACAAAGATATTGGTGTGATATTTTTCAGCAAGGTATAAATGCTCAGCAGATTGCGCTCAAATCTCCATTAAATATTCAATTGGCATTTTATGGCGATCTCATTACCACACATCATTTGAGTAATCAGTTTGATTTAGAAATGCTCTTGCCTAAATTTTTGCTTAATTTTCATGTCCCATATTTTGCTAAAAAGCCGTCTACACTTTCTATTCACCCTCCTACATTTATTCCGACACTTTCTCCTCAACAACCTGTTGCACTTAAAACACAACTCTATTTAGCATCAGAGATGATCAAAGACAGTGCATTAAAAGAATTTGTATTACTTTTAAATCATTTCCCTCAACTGCATGAAAGTATGATTCATCGTTTTCTGATTGAAACTTATTTATATTTAGATAATGCAGACTTTTTACAAGAAGTACATCAACGGGTTCTAAAGTGTTTAGATGAACATGAGCCACATATTATTGTTGCGCATTCACTTGGCACTGTGATTGCCTATAATTTATTACAACGACTTGATCCGAAATATAATATACAACGTTTTATTACTCTCGCTTCCCCCTTAGCTTTTCGTGTCATTCAAGCCAAAATTTTGCATCCTATTCTGCGCCCAACAATTTTACAGGGTGATTGGTTCAATTTTTATTCTCAAGACGATTTTTTAAGTGCTTTTCCTTTAAGCAATGCACCTTTTAATTTTGAACCTCATATTCTAAATCAACGCATTCGGACATTTATTGACCACCCACATAATATTGCTGGTTATTTACAAAATCCTGCTGTCATTCAAGCTATTCTTCAAGCACTTTAGCTCACACAGTCCCAAAACTGTGCCAAATTCAACCAAAACCCAAAATATTGTTTTATATTTATACATTCAAATTATTTTTTCTTTTTTATTGCTGAAAAGTGTTTGACACATTCACTTATTCACCCTATTATACGCCCACCTCTGAAACGACCCTATCGTCTAGAGGCCTAGGACATCGCCCTTTCACGGCGGTAACCGGGGTTCGAATCCCCGTAGGGTCGCCATTAATTTATGGTTTAGTTTCTAAATTCAAAGGTATGCCTCATTTTATTGACCCTATCGTCTAGAGGCCTAGGACATCGCCCTTTCACGGCGGTAACCGGGGTTCGAATCCCCGTAGGGTCGCCACATTCTAGAATGTTTTACATTCTTATAAAAAACCTGAGCATCATGACTCAGGTTTTTTTATGCCTATCGACTATAAACTGTTTTTTAAATATCGAGAATCAAACAGTGCTTTAGGGCTAATCACTTTTTCTTGCAATGGAATATGTTCACCATAGCGCTGCTTCATTAAAGCTTTAACTTTACTGTTAGTTAAATCAAAATTCTTTAATTGTTGTAAAGGCGTTAATTCTATTGCCAAAGCATTTTTATAGGCTTTCCACACAATTTCAGAACAGTAAATCGCACGATCATCCCATTCAAAATAAATATCATAAGGTTTATTTAAATACTGTTCTTCATTTTTGATTAAAGCATTTTGTTGTTTTGAGTTTAGACTTTGAATCAAACGCTTTACGACATATTTTTGATCCACACCACGCCTTATCCATGCCTCAAATGGTGTGTATTGAACAGGTTGGATTGCTTCCAAGACCCATAATCGACCATTTTTATTCACCAACATTCCCATATGACTATAAGGTGAATGCGTTGCCAGTTGGATCACCTGACTCTGTGCAGACTTCGAGGTCTGAAAAATCAAATCGCCAGTCTGTAATGGTATTGCGTATACAGCGCTGCAACTGAGCATTAAAATCAGATAAAATATTGTATTAATTAATCGAGACATCACTTCAATTTACTCATATTATTTTTAAAATCACTTTGCGTTTCGCAATTTGACATCAAGCATTATTTTAAAAAGTAGCAATCAAATGCACATCACTTTATATCATCTACAAAACTCGCGCTCGCAACGCATCGTTTGGTTATGTGAAGAATTAAATCTTGACTATGAACTCTTGACCTTTACAGAACATCTACAAGAACAAGACCACCCTAAACACCCTCATCCCTTTAAAAAATTTCCAACTTTGGTGTATGCTCCGCCTGCGCAATCCGCCTTGGTATTGGCAGAGACCACTGCCATTGTGGATTTTCTTTGCCAGCAATCTACACAGCTCGCCACACATCATATGATGGAAAATAAGCAACTTGCTGATTTTTATTATTGGAAAAATTGTGCAGATGCTTCTTTTATGCCAAATGTGGCACTCAAACAAATTTTTGCACAAATCGTGCAACATACGCCATTTCCAATTCGTTTTATTGCCAAAGTATTTAAATATGGTTTTGATCAGGGCTATTTAAATAACGCACTACAACAACACATGCAGCAGATTGAGCTACAACTTAAACTTAATCCATGGATCGCAGGAGAACGCTTTTCGGCTGCTGATATTTTATTGTGGTTTCCCTTATTTGCCTGTACACAACTGGATCAGACATTTCAAAACTACGTGCATATCAATGCCTATCTGAGACAAATAGAAAGCAGACCCGCCTTTCAGCGTGCAAAAGCGAAAGGACAATGGTCTGCCGAGCATTTTCAATTATATTGGAATAAAGCCCATTAAGCTGATTTACGTGAATTCACTCGCCCTTGAATCACAGCTTTGACATTATTTTTGGCGTAGTTCAAGAAGACTTTTAATGGTGATAATTTAGGATTTGGCTGTTTGCCTTCACCAATCGCCTTAAACTGCGCTGCATACCACAGAATTTCCATGATTGCCATTTTATCAACAAATGGAATACCCGTTTTAATTTGCTCCACGGCATAGCGTACATCACGCCCAGCAATCAAACTGTTGCTGACATCTGTTTCTACCGCCAAAGGACGGGCAATCCCGATAAATTCACATGCACCACTGTCCAAAGCCGCATTCATACCTTGCGCAGTACGGAAACCACCCGTCACCATCAGTTGGCATTTGACTTCTTTACGAATTTTTTCTGCAAAATCGAGGAAATATGCTTCACGGGCAATGGTACTCGCCTTCCGTTTATCCGCCTTGGCACCCGCCATCGCAGGCGCTTCATAGGTTCCGCCTGATACTTCAATTAAGTCAATGCCTGCCGCATCAATAGCTTTAAAGACATGAATCACTTCTTCTTCAGTAATACCGCCACGTTGGAAATCTGCCGAATTTAATTTAACGGAAACAATGAAATTTTCTGAAGTTTTAGCACGAACTGCCTTATAAATTTCCAATAAAAAACGTGAACGGTTTTCAATAGAACCACCCCATTGATCCTGACGCTTATTGGTCAATGGCGATAAAAACTGACTAATCAAATAACCATGTGCGCCATGCAGTTGCACACCTTCAAAACCCGCCTTTTCACAAATTCGTGCAGATTCAGCAAAACGCTGGATAATATCCAAAATCTCAGCTTCTTCCAAAGCACGTGGCGTACCAAATGTCGTTGCCAACGTTGGGCTGAATGCCACTGCAGAAGGTGCAACGGTTTCTTTATTTAAACCACGTGGGCATTGACGTCCCGGATGTGACAACTGAATCAGTTGTACCATGTCATGCTTTTTACCGACATTTGCCCATGCTGTGAGTTTTTCTAGATCACGCTCTGTTTCAACCACAACCACGCCTGGTTCGTTTTTGGCACGAAAATCCACCATGACATTACCTGTGATCGCACAGCCTAAACCACCCTTACCCCATGCATCATATAAACCTAAATGTAATTTATTCGGTTGACCTGCATGGTTTGCTAATGCTTCGCTCATTGCACCTTTAATAATGCGATTTTTAAAGGTGGTATTTCGTATTTTAAATGATTGTGCAATATGGCTCATGGTGCATCTCTAATCTATTTTTAGAATATTTACTCTAAATTATTTAAAAAAATGGTCAAGCAAAATCTGACAATATCTCATGTCAAAATTGCATGCCAAACTTAAACGCTGCGCTATTTTAATACTGACTCGCTGAAATCAATTGCTTAGTATAGTCAGTTTTAGGGTTTTTAAATAAAGATTCAGTATCCTGAAACTCTATGACTTTAGCATGACGCAATACTAAAACTTTTTGACACAATGCTTTGACAACCTGTAAATCATGACTAATAAATAAATAGCTGATTTGAAACTCTGCTTGCAACTGACGTAATAACTTCACAATAGCTCGCTGTGTAGTACGGTCTAAAGCCGATGTTGGCTCATCAAAAATAATTAATTTTGGACGTAAAACCAAAGCACGTGCTAATGCAACACGTTGGCGTTGCCCACCCGATAATTCATGTGGATAACGTGATATAAATTCAGCAGGAAGCTCAACTTTTAACAAAGCTTCTGTAATGTGTTTTTGAATTTCATCTGCTTTGAGTTTTTTCAAAGCCAAGCCTTCACCAATAATTTGTTCTACCGTCATACGTGGATTTAAACTACTGAATGGATCTTGAAAAACCATTTGAAATTCAGCACGTAATGGACGCAATTTTGACTCTTTGAGCCTATTTAAATCTTGATTTAATAAGACGATTAAGCCATCACTGTCAATCAAACGTGCTACAGCCAAAGCCAAAGACGTTTTACCTGAACCACTCTCCCCCACAATTCCGATTGACTCTGCTTGATGTAATCTCAATTCTAAAGGTTCAACAGCAACAAAATAGTCTTTTACCCGATTTAGCAAGCCTTGTTTGATGGGGAATTTGACACCAACATGATGTAAGGACAACACCAATGCAGAAGGGTCTTGTCGTGGTACAGGATTTGCAATACCAAAATCATGATCAAGTAAATGCTTCGTATAGTCCGCCTTAGGTGTATTAAAAATGTCCCTCACCGCACCTTTTTCTTCAACTCGACCTTTATTCATTACAATGACTTGATTGGCATAACGTTTCACTAAATTTAAATCGTGACTGATTAAAATCATTGCCATGCCATGATTTACAATCAATAGCTGTAATAAATTTAACACCTGCGCTTGCAAAGTCACATCTAAAGCTGTAGTTGGCTCATCTGCAATAATAATTTCAGGCTCTAATGCCAAAGCTGCTGCAATCATCACACGCTGTCTTTGCCCACCTGATAACTCATGAGGATAACGACTTAACTTTTCTTCAGGTTCAGGAATGCCCACATCTGTGAGTAAATCAATCACACGTTTACGCACTTTATTTTTAGGCATACCCTCTAACAACAAAGGCTCACCAATAATTTTTTCAACCCGATGTAATGGATTTAAAGCCGTCATAGGTTCTTGAAAAATCATCGCAATTTTTTTACCACGAATTTGACGTAACTGTGTCTCATTCATTTGTAATAAATTTTGCCCATTTAAATTGGCTTCACCTGTAACTTTTAAGTGTTCAGGCAATAGACCTAGCATTGCTAGACTGCTGATAGATTTACCTGAACCACTTTCCCCCACAATGGCAATCGTTTCTCCTGCATGTAAATCTAAGTTTAAATTTTGCACCAAATCATGTTGTTGATTTTGAATACTTAAATGCCGCACAGACAATACTAATTTTGCGTCTTTATTGACGTCTTGGATCGAATGCATCACGTGTCGCCTCCCCAATATAAATCAACAAAGATAAAACCAAAGCCAATGTAAAAAAGCCCGATAAAGCCAACCATGGCGCATTTAAGTTATTCTTGCCTTGTAACAACAACTCACCCAAAGATGCTGCATCCGGTGGTAAACCATAACCTAAAAAATCTAATGCAGTTAATGCTGTAATATTTGCGGTCAACATAAAAGGAAGCTGCGATAAACTTGAACTCATCGCATTAGGTAAAATATGCCTAAACATAATCGTCCCATCACGCACACCTAAAGAACGTGCAGCACGAACATAGTCTAAGTTTCGTGCGCGTAAAAACTCAGCACGTACTAAGCCAACCAACGCTGGCCAACCAAAAACCAACATAATCAAAAATAGCCAATATACGCTTGGTGTAAATAAACTCACTAAAATCATAATCATAAAGAGTGTTGGCAAACCACCCCACACTTCCAATATGCGCTGACCAATTAAGTCAACCCAACCACCGTAATAACCTTGTATTGCGCCGATAAAAATACCAATCACTGAAGCAAATAACGTTAAAGCTAAACCAAATAACAAAGAAATCCTTAAACCATACAAAATTCGTGCAACGACATCACGTCCTTGATCATCTGTACCTAACCAATTTTGTGCAGTCGGTGGTGAAGGTAGAGGCACAGCCAAGTCTAAATTTGGTGTTTGATAGGAATAACGTAAGATCGGCCAGATCGCCCAACCCTTAGCATCAATTAACTGTTGCACAGCAGGATCACGATAGTCTGCTTCACTCTCAAAAACACCACCAAATGTCGTTTCAGAATAAGTTTTTAATACAGGCGCATAATAATGCTGATCATATTTGACCAATAAAGGCTTATCATTGGCAATAAATTCGGCACCTAAAGATAAAATAAAAATAAGCGCAAATAGAATAAAACAACTAAAGCCTAAACGATTTTTTTTAAATTTTTTAAATCTTGCTTGCATCAATGGAGACATTATTTTGCTCCTCTTGATTCAAAGTCGATACGAGGGTCAATAATTTGATACAACACATCACTAATCAAACGTAATACAAGCCCTAACAGCGTAAATAAAAATAATGTACCAAAAATCACAGGATAATCTCGCTGAGTAATTGCCTCAAAGCCGAGTAAACCTAACCCATCTAAATTAAAAATAATTTCAATAAATAGATTTCCAACAAAGAAAATACCCACCAAAGCTTCAGGTAAACCCGCGATCACAATCAGCATGGCATTACGAAAAACATGCCCATAGAGCACTCGATTTTCATTTAAACCTTTGGCACGTGCAGCCAGAACATATTGTTTATTTAACTCTTCCATAAATGAATATTTAGTGAGATAGGTCAAACCAGCAAAACCACCCAATACAATCGCAATCAAAGGTAAGGTCATATGCCAAAAGTAATCTTTAATTTTGCCCAATACACTTAAACTATGAAAATCATCCGAGACCAAGCCTTGTAGTGGAAACCACTGAAAATAAGAGCCACCTGCAAAAAACACAATCAACAAAACAGCAAATACAAAGGAAGGAACAGCATAGCCAACCGCCAACAACAAAGAAGTTGATTTGTCAAAAATCATACCGTGCTGTTTGGCTTTTTTAATGCCTAATGGAATAGAAACCAAATAAATCAGCAAAGTACTCCATAAGCCCAAAGACACCGTCACAGGCATTTTTTCCCATAATAATTGAGTTACAGGCTTATCTTTAAAAAAGCTGGTACCAAAATCAAAATGCAGATAACCTTTGAGCATCATCCAAAATCGTTCAGGTGCAGATTTATCAAAACCATATTGTGCTTTGATTTTTTCAACCATTTCATCACTCAAACCACGAGCACCTTGGTATTGACTGGGATTATTTGAAGCGGATACCACCTCTGCTCCCGCAGGTGCATTCCCCATCCCTTGAAAGCTTTCAGCTTGCTGTATCGCTTGCTCTACTGGACCACCTGGTGCCAATTGAATCACCACAAAATTAATTAATAAAATAAAAAATAATGTCGGGATAATAAGTAAAAGTCGTTTGAGAATGTATGTGCCCATTGATGTGACATTCCTTGTAAGCGCATGGCTTTTATTTTCAATCAAATACAGCCTAAATTATTGTTTACGCAAATATTGATTGATTTTTTGCGCTTGTTTTGGCTCAGACCACCAGTAGTCCAAACCCAGTGATAATTGCGGTTTCACTTTTGGTTGTTGATACATACTCCAATAAGCATACCAATCACTGTCTTTACTATAAGTCAAAATATGATAATAACCTGAACGCAATAAGCGATCTAAAACTTTAGTACGTAGGATTAACTGCTCTCGATTTGGCGCACGAATCACTTCTTGTATTGCTTCATCAATTACAGGGTTTTTAATCCCTGCATAGTTATAATTTCCTACTTCATCGGCTGCTTTACTGCTCCACATTTGTGCTTGTTCATTCCCTGGAGTCAATGATTGAGGCATCACATTGGTGGTCATTTGAAAATCTGAACGGCGCATTCGCTCAATATATTGGGGAACATCAACCTGACGAATAGAAACCTGAATGCCAAGTTTTTTAAGATTACGCACAAAAGGCATTAAGGTTCGATTTAAACTTTCCTGAAATATCATAAACTCGATACGAATTGGCTGCCCTTTTGGGTCTACCAACATCGCATTTTGATAACGATAACCTGCTTTTAACAGCAAAGTTCGCACTACGAGTAAATTATTACGGTTAAACCCACTGGCATCGGAAGGTGGATATTTCCAATTTGCCAAAACGCCTTGACGTTGTAAAGGATGCAAACGCGCTAAGTAAGGCTGAATCATCTGTAATTCTTGCTGAGATGGTAGACCTGTAGCTGCCAGCTCACTATTTTGGAAATAGCTGTTTAAACGAATATATTGCCCATAAAATAAAGCTTTATTTAACCATTCAAAATCATAGGCATAACTTAATGCTTGACGAAAATAAATATCGTTAAAAGGTGCTTTACGCGTATTAAAAACAAAGCTTTGTGTCGGTGCAGGGTTTGCTGTTTTAGAAATATATTTGGTGACCATACCTGCTTTTAACGCAGGAAAGTTATATTCTGTTGTCCACTTTCGAGACATTTTTTCTTCATGAAACGTATATTGACCCGACTTAAAACCTTCAAAAGCAATATCTAAATTACGATAATACACAAATTTCACAAGATCAAAATTATAGCGTCCTTTATTTACAGCTAAATCTTTTGCCCAATAATTTGGATTACGTTTATAGGAAATGCTACGTCCTGCATCTATACGATCAATCAAATAAGGTCCTGAACCTAAAATTGGCTGTAAAGTAATTTTGGCAAAGTCTTTATTTTTCCAGTCTGCTTTGGAATAGATGGCAATAGACGCCAAAATCAAAGGCATTTCTGTATTATTATCTGATTTAAACGTCATTTTAACTTGGTATTTAGACAATACTTCTGTTTTTTCTAAATCAGATAAATACATTTGAAAGCCAGGGTTGGCTTTACTCTGAATAATATCAAAGGTAAATTTAACATCCTCTGCGGTGACAGGTGTGCCATTACTAAAACGCGCTTTGGGATTAAGATGAAAAATCACAAACTTGGTTTTATCGGGATCAAAAGTCACTTTTTCTGCTAGTAAAGGATACATAACACTTGGTTCATCGAGTGATGAACTCATCAAGGTATCAAATAAAAAATTTGTACCTTCAGCGCTCGTTCCTTTGCCATTAAAGCCATTTAAATTATCAAATGTTCCATTTCCTGCCTGACTAATCATGCCGCCTTTGGGAGCAACTGGATTAGCATACGGCATTGCTTGAGCATTTGCGTACTTTGCAGTGGTATGAATTGCAATATAAGGGGTTGTTTGAGGTGCTGCATATAATGCACCTGCGATCCAACATAAAACCCCTACTGCCCCTAGCTGTTTCGCATACGCAAAGCTCAATAGCATATTGAGTCTATCCTTTTACTTTTAAATCAACTTACAGATCAATTATAAGTTTGGTACTCGAATGACAGTTCCAATACGCAACTGTGTATTTGGCTGAATATTATTCATTTCAGCGAGTTCATTACTTGCTATACCATATTTACTGGCTAAGCGAATTAAAGAATCACCACTTTTGACTTTATATTCAGTCACAGTTTTTGGAATTTGAATACTTTGCCCACGTTGCAAACCTGAACGTGCATTTAAGTTATTCAATGCCGCCAACTCCTGCACTGAAACACCAGTACGACTCGCAATGACATTGAGCGACTCACCTGCTTTTACTGTATAAGCTTCAGTATCTTTAGTCGAGGCTTTTGTTGAAGCTGTCACTTTCGTCACTGGCTCTTCTTTTTCCTTGACATTACTTTCTTTAGTTGATAATTCACCATCAATTTTTAGACGCTGACCTGCACGTAAACTTGCATTACGTGCTAAACCATTTAACTCTGTTAAAAATGCGACTTGTAAATGATATTTTTTAGCGACTGAAGCAATCGTTTCGCCAGATTTCACAATATGTATATCTTTACTTACATTTCGTTCATTACTCTGGATTTCAGGCTGTTCAATCTGCTTAGTTTTTGCAGCTTGTACAGGCTCACCTGATAATTTTAGTTTTTGCCCAACAAACAAACCTGCTATTGTACTTAAACCATTTAAATCAGCAACTTGACTTAAAGACAAATTATACTTATTGGCAACAGTCGTCAAACTATCACCCGATTGAACCACATAACTCTCTGGAACCGTACTACCTTCTGGCACTTTAATGGTTTGCCCAACCAATAAGCCTTTTGAAACAGATAAATTATTTAATGCGGCTAACTCAGATAAACTCATCTTAGACTGAACTGCAATACTCGATAAAGTATCACCGCTTTTTACACGATAACTTTCAGTTTTATACTGAGTTTCAGCTTTGACATTATTAAATTTAGTTTGATCTACAACTTTCGACTCAAGTTTTTCAGCACTTTGCTGTACTTCTTGCAATGGAACATTAATTTTTTGCCCAGCAAATAGATTACCTACTTCCAAACCAGGGGTTAAATCTGCTAACTCTTGTACAGATAAAGCATAGCGATCTGCAATAACTTTCAGATATTCACCACGTTTTACAACATAAGGTTTCGTCTTAATTTTTGCTTCAGGTTTAGAGGTGTCAGAATGAACAAGCGTTTTATTTAATGCACTGAGCTTTTCTTGTCCTATATCTTTTAAGTTAAGCTTTTGCCCAACCAGTAAATTACTCGTTGTTGTTAAATTATTATAGCTCGCCAACTGTGAAACAGACAGATTAAATTGTTCTGCCACGCCTGTTAAACTGTCATTTGGTTTTACGACATACGTTGCAGGTGTATGATCAGGTTTTTTGACTGAGCTTGATGGTGTTTCTGCTTCTTGTGGTTTAGCGTCATACAAATATAAAGTTGCACCAACAAATAATGTCCCACTTGGATCAACTTGGTTCCATTTCGCAATATCACGCCAATTTACACCATTTTTCATTGCAATGATTGCCAGTGTGTCACCAGCTAACACTGTATAAGTACTACGTTTACCTTTTGGTGGTACCACCACAACTTCACTATCTGTTTTGGCAAAGTTTTTATCTTGATTTAATTTTGCTTCTTCTGATGTTTTCGCTGTGGTTTCTGCTACACCTTTTGGATAAGCAAAGCCGACTGTATTTTCTCGTCCTTGTTGCTCAGCCACAGACTGACTCGTTTGAATCGCTGTAAGCTTAATTTTACCGTCATAAGGATCAACAATTTCAGTTCCTTGTGGCGCAATTGCTTTAATTTCTTTGACGACCTCATCTTTTTCAGCTTGTGTTGCTTGAGGATCAATCACTTGCTTAACTGTGAGTTTTTCGTCCTCTGTTTTTACTGCTGCCATAATTTGCTCACGTTCTTGTACAGATAATGGCGGCTCAACTGTAACAGGTTTTACATTGCTGGCTTGTGTCACAGCTACAGGAATACGGGGTGCGCTTGGAATAACAGCATCTGAGGCAAATGCAGCTAAAGCAGAAGCACCTTGTGGTGTATTTCTAACTGTAGTTACAGTTGAAGGCGTAACAGGCTTTGTTGTTGTGACAGGTGTAACAGGTTGGGGAGTTGTATTACTTGCACTCAGTACAGGTGGATTCGTTCTGGTTGGCGCGATAGGCGTCCCTGTATTTGCAGGTACATAAGTCGGTGCTGGCACATAAGTCGGCGTATTACTTGCTAAATATGAACCTGAATTCGGCTGTAAGCCTCTTAATTTTGTATCAATATTTGGATTTAAATCTGCTGGAATTAAAATTTTCATTGGGCTAGAGATATCAACAACCTCACCACGATGCCCAGGGTTTAAAGCATATAACTCTGCACGGCTTAAACCTGTAGTTGCAGCAATTTGATTCAGTTGCACCCCAGCAGGCACAGACACTTCTCTAAAGTGTGGTCGATTGGCAATAGGAGGTAGTGTTACACCATATTTTTGTGGATTTTTTACAATCTGTGCCACAGCCAAGAAACGTGGTACATAGTTCATGGTTTCTTGTGGTAAACGTAATGACCAATAATCTGTAGGTAAACCCGCCGCTTCATTACGATTAATTGCTTGTTGGATACGTCCTGGACCTGCATTATATGCTGCTAAAGCAAGCTCCCAAGAACCAAACTGATTATATAAACTTCCTAAAAACTCATAAGCTGCACGGGTAGATTCGACCACATCACGACGACCATCATACAAACCTGATTGTCTTAAACCATAAATTTTCCCTGTACTCGGGATAAACTGCCACATGCCTGCTGCGGCTGCACTACTGGTTGCAGCAGGATCATAAGAACTTTCAATAATAGGTAAAAGTGCTAATTCAGTTGGTAAACCACGACGTTCAGCTTCTTTGACAGTATGGTATAAATAACGAGATGCACGGGCACTTAAACGATCAATATAAGGCTGACGTGCAGCAAACCAACTACGCTGTGCATCAATACGTGGATCCCAACGATCTTCATTCATTTTAAAACCGACTGACATACGTTTCCAGACATCACCATGTTTTAAAATAAGTAAACGATCGCCCTCTACAGCACGCATATCAGTTGCTGATAATAGATCTTCTAATGAGTCCAGACTTGTTGCATCCAACATTCCTGTTTGCTTACTCGTCTGTGGTTTACTCACAGTTTGAGAAGAAGAACACCCTGTCATTAAACCAATGGCAGCCAGTGCTGTTGTCATGAATGATAATTTAAATAAAACAGGAGTAGTGGACTGCCACACAATCGTGGTTGGTTTAGACATACAGGATTCCGAACAACATATAGTAAATTATTTTATCCATGCCATTTTAGTAGAGCATCTGGCTCATACAAGGCACTTATTGCAAGCAAACTGCTTACAAATGTTACAAAAAATTAAAAAAATCGGAGTTCTAGCGGTGGAAAACTCGATTTGCGTATACAATAAATTCTTAGCTCACGATGTTCAACACTAAATTTCATTCATTGGTTATCATTATGTCTCAAACAATCACGCTTTATGTCGATGGTGCATGTAAAGGCAATCCAGGATTAGGCGGCTGGGGTGCGTATATCATTACTGAAACAGAAGAACATAAACTGTGTGGTGGTGAAAGAGAAACAACCAATAATCGGATGGAACTTTCAGCCGCTATTGAGGGCATTGCATTTTGCCCCAAAGATGCCAAGCTCATTTTGTGGACAGATTCTAACTATGTCAAACGTGGTATCACGGAGTGGATTGAAAATTGGAAAAAGAAAAACTGGAAAGATGTCAAAAATCCTGATTTGTGGCAAAAACTCGATGCTACATGTAAAGGTCGTGACATTGAATGGAACTGGATTAAAGGACATGCAGGACATGCGGGCAACGAAATGGCAGATCAACTTGCCAATTTAGGTGCATCAAATACAGCGCAAGGTATCACCCAGACTCAAATTACCACGACTCAGAAACTTTTAACTCAGGCAAAGACCACCATGACTCAAGATAAAAAAAAAGTTGAAGCAGATTGGCTTTTAGATGACCCTTTTGGTTTTGACCTTGTCAATGAAGATGAAGATACAGCCGAAGAAATTGAACTGAGCAGTGAAAGTGAAGAAAATGAAAATATAGATACGTTATCTTCTGCTCAACATTTCGGTCATGAAACAGCAGCAAAAGAACAAGAACATTCAACGACAAATATTCAACAGCATCCTGATATTGTCATTACTCCAAAAAAACTCGATATTGAAGGTCCACGACAACTTATTTTAGATACAGAAACCACAGGTTTTTATTTTCAAGACAGTGACCGTATTGTCGAGGTTGGAGCGATTGAAATGATCAATCGTAAACTCACAGGTAGCTCTATTCACATTTATATTAACCCTGAAAAGCCTGTAGGTGACTCTGAAGCAATTCACGGTATTACGGATGAGTTTTTAAAAGATAAACCTAAGTATCATGAAGTTGCACAAGTACTTTTTGACTATTTAGAAGGTGCAGAAATTATTGCACATAATGCAAGCTTCGATATGAACTTCTTAGATATGGAGTTTAAACGTAGTGGCTTTGTCGCTTTATCTGAAGTTTGTAGTGTCACTGACACTTTGGCAATGGCAAAAAGTAAGCATCCAGGACAAAAAAACTCATTAGATGCTTTAGTTCGTCGTTATGAAATTCCACAACGTGACCGTACTTTCCACGGTGCTTTACTGGATGCTGAGATTTTATCTGATGTCTATCTAGCCATGACAGGTGGACAAGTTTCCTTTGACATGGATGCTTTATCAGACACCTCAAACTTATCTTCTGAGCAACAAACACGTGCAAAAATCGATGTACAAGCGCCTGTCATTTTAGCATCAGAAGAAGAGTTAGCAGCGCACGATGCTTGGGTACAAAAATACCAAGAAAAAAATGGAGAAGCATGTATTTTTGGTAAATAACAGGACAGTCAAAAGTGGAATCACTCAAGAATCCAATCGATTCAGCAATCAACTGAAAAGAACTGGGTAAATAGACAGCATTCCACTTCGTACAGTTTGTAAAGTCCTAAGACTAAGCAAATAAGTCTATTGTAAATTGTCTGCATTTAAGCGATATTAAAATCTAAAAATTAGTCTTTATACTAAAGGCTAAAAAATTAGAACATTTATTTTCATCAGGGGGCTTTGATGTCTTATCAAACATCAATATATTTTGATCCAACAGCATTATTAATAATAAAAAATGAAGTGGATAATTCGATTCAACAAGTTGAGTCGGCTGTTAGTAGTTTGGTTGAAGATCAAACCTTACCTTTTGGTATAGATGATGCACTGAATCAGTTTGAACAATGTGCACATGTGATTCGTTTGATCAACATACCGCAACTCGCACAACTTACTGAATATGCAGCGGAATTAATGCATAAAATCATGCAAGATCCGCGTAATATTAAAACATCAGATGTACTTGCGCTGAGCGAAGGCACAACAATGCTCAAACGCTTTGTCGAGTTTACCTGTTTACGTGAAGTCAAAGTTCACCAGTTTTTGCTTGATACCTTAAACCGTTTAGAGCTAGCGCTTGGCAAACCGCTTACACAAGAGGGAGAAAATCTAACACCATTGTTGGCGCAAATTCCTCCTTTAGAATTAGCCCAAGCGCAAGAACTCGAAAAATCGAATTATGTACATCGGTTATATAAGCTCTGCTTAAATCACCTTTTGAAACAAAACGAAACTCAATTAGATTATCAAGGCTTACAACTGGTGGGAGCATATCTTTCTCATTTAGCAGATACAACGCCAAGTGCTCAATATTGGAAATTGGTCGCAAATGCCTTACAGCATCTACAAGATACTATTTTGAGTGATGCTCGCTTACGCACGTTAATTCAAATTGAAACCAATATTGGTAACTTCCTCAGTCAGCCACAACAGTTTAATGTAGATAACTTACAAGTTGCGAATGTTCTCAGTTTGTGTATTAGCCAAGATAATGATATTGCACAAAATTTACGCCATAAAATTCAAGTTGGTGATGATGTTCTAACAGACAATCAACTTCATGTTTTTAGTCGTCATTTATATGGTCCAGATTTTGAAACGATTCATAGCGTGAGCAAACTGATCACTGAGGAAATGACAGAAATTCGTAATGCGATTGAGTACAACTATCAAAACATGTCAGATGAAAAAACTATTGAACTCAAAAGCAAGTTATTAGGTTTAGCGAACATTTTTAAAGTTTTGAATCTCAATGAAGCAGCAACAGAACTTGTACAACAAGCAGCCCTACTCGACAATCCAACCATTTTAGAAGATGAAAACTATGCGCAACAATTGATGAATAGTATTTTATCTGCTATGAATTCAATTGGTATTTTAGAACGTAATTACACATCAAATCGCTTGCAACTTCGTGTCAATAATCTGCAAATTTCACTTGATCGTTTAGATGAAGCACATACTACCTTGTTAGCAGAAACGAAGATTCAGATTGATGCCACTAGCCAAGCATTGGTTCAATATATTTCTGAAAAAAATCAGGAAACTATTGCTAATGTTGCATTACAACTGACTGAAATTAGCGGTGCAATGTTATTCCTTGGTTCTAAAGCAAGCCAAGAAACATTACTGACATGTGCTCAATTTATTGACCATGCTTTATCTCAAAGTACCACATTAAATCCACAGCAAATTCAATCTGTATTAGAAGTGCTAGCAAGTGCTGATATGATGATTGAAAATTTACAGAATAAACAACCTGTCCTACAATCTATGTTTGATATAGCATTGAAAAGTAGCCAAAACTTAAAAGCGATCGCCTAATGTCAGAATTATCACTTGCCTATATTTTTCACCATCACCAACTTCTTGTTGATGACAATTTTCAATTACCACAAGTTGAACAATTAGCAAGTGATCTTATTTTTAACTCGGGTGATCAGATTATCGCCCGAGATCTATTTATTGAGGAAAATATTCCTGAAGGTTATCAACTCGTTCCCATTCGCCAGCTTATTTCACAATGGACAAAGGTTCAATTTGAACAAGCAAGCCGTGCTTTACAACTTTTAGAATGGCGCCGTAACCATAAGTTTTGCAGCCATTGTGGGCATGAAACAGAAGTTCATCCTACAGAATATGCGATGGTTTGCCCTGCTTGTCGCTACCATCAATATCCACGTGTGCAACCTTGTGTTATTACAGTGATTACACGAGGAAAAGATGAAATTTTACTCGCAAAAAATGCTAAAAACACCAGTAATATGTATGGTTTAATCGCAGGCTTTGTTGAAGTTGGAGAAACACTCGAAGAAGCTGTACAACGTGAAACCCTTGAAGAAATTGGCATTGAAGTTAAAAATATTCAATATCTAGCGAGCCAACCATGGCCTTTTCCAAGCAACTTAATGCTTGCCTTTAAAGCTGAATATGCTTCAGGTGAAATTGTCTTACAAGAAGAAGAAATCAGTGATGCTCAATTCTTTAAATTTGATGCTTTACCCGAAATTCCTTTTTCAGGCAGTATTGCACATGCCATGATTGAACACGTGATTTTTAATAAAAAAATGCCTGATTAACAGGCATTTTTTTGATTTAAATGACAATTTTAGTTGTTTTTAAAAGTTTGATCTAATGCTTTAACAATTTCTGATCGTGTTTGATAAAAACGACTAAATAAACTTGAGACACTTCCCATAATAGACACATGACCTGTTTTTGGAATCACTGTCATTTGGCAATGATTTCCTAAAGCTTCAAGTTGTGCCTTCAAATCTAGACTATTGCTTTCCTCAACAATTTGATCATGAGCTGCAGTAAATAAAAAGTGGCGAATCTCATTTTTTTCAATAAAGTAATAAGGCATCACTTGTTGATAAGGGATATCTTGATCAAATGCATCACTAGCTAAAGGATCACCTTTATAATCAAAGTGATAAGGTCCAGCAATCCCCACGATTGCCTTAATATTTTTTTTGACCTCAGACTGAAAACGCTTAGGATTATACAATAAAGAGGTAATATTAAATGCGCCTGCTGAATGCCCCATTAAAGCAATATTATGCGTAGAAATACCAAGCTTGTTTTGTTGTTGCTCTAAAAAGTTTAAAGCAACAGCCAAATCATCTACATAAGTAGGGAACTTATGCTGTGGTGCTAAATGATAATTCAATACCGCAACATCATAACCATAACGACTAAATGCTTCGCCAACAAACTTATAAGCACTTTTATCGCCATGACTCCAAGCACCACCATGCACAAAAACAATTAATGGTTTTTCTTGTGTACGATTAGAAATATATAAATCTAAACGCTGTCTTGCTTTTAAACCATATGCAATATTGGCATGAAATTGATAACCCTTTTTAGGAGTCAATTTATTAATCGTGATACTGGCTAAATCATATAAACGAAAATCAGTATAAAATGCCTTAATTGATTGGATTTTTTTCAATACAACTTTAGGTTTAACTTGAAAATTACGGTTGAACATCTGTACTTGGCTCTACTGCATCTGGGTCTATTGCCACAGGAGTCACAACATCGGGTTGAACATTTGAAACGACAGGTGCAGTAAAGGATGAACTTTGTACTTGACGACTCGCTTGCTCAACATTATCTAATAAAGTCACAATTTTGGTGACATTACCTACTTTTTGCAAAACATCATTTAAGTCATCACTTTCAGCATTATTCAGACGTCCCATGACATAAAGCACACCATCTTCTGTATGTACTAAAACTTTATTATCTGAAACAACAGGTGCTTTCATAATTAAGCCACGTGTATTTGCTGTTACTGATGCATCTTGCATAATGGTGCTGTAGCTAATTTGATTACCCACTGTAATATAATTATGTACAGCCTTGACATCACTCATGGCACGGACATTATCTTCAGCCAATTGTTTTAAATGAACATCTGGCACTTGACCTGTCAATAAAACATTGCTGTGAAAACTATTGATATTGACACGAGATTGTTTAAATCTGGCATCTAATTTATATAAGTTAATTTTTGCAGTACGTTCAATTGAAGAATCAATGAATACTTGCCCTAATGATCTGACACCACTTTCAGTTCCAACAGGTGTACTTCCTGTGCCACCAGAAATAAAGCTCGCGCACCCAGATAAACTTGCTACACACAACATTGTAATGACAATACGGTTTAACACTCAGCAAGACTCCTCATTGAAATCATTATTTCTATATATTTTAAACGGCTACTCGAGTTTACGCTTAAATTTTACTCACAGATTAATCAAGTCTGCATCTAAAGTAAATGCATTTTCAATCCACTGTAAATCATACGGGATTTTAGAAAAGTCATGCTGTACATTTTTTGCAATTTCTTGATGAAAATCAAAACAAATTGCATCAAAACGATAATAAAAGTCCTGAAAATGTTCATGATCTTGCAAAAACTTCAAAGCTGTCTTAATAATTTTACGTTGCTTACTGAGGGTAATTACCTCTACAGCAAGACCATACTCAGTTTTAGCACGTGCTTTGACTTCAATAAAAAGTAACTCATTATCCTTGACCACAATCAAATCAATTTCACCACAACTTGCATGATAATTTTGGCACACCAAACGATAAGCATGCTCTTGCATAAGCTGTAAAGCAGTATGTTCTGCCCACTCACCTAATTGTTGCCGCACAGACTTCGCTTTCATTCGATCTATCCCAATTGTTTATGTGATGATTTAGGCGATTGCTAAACCTTTGCCTGTACTCACAAAACACATTGGCTCGCGATCAATGCGATTATTTTCAATATGAATTTTACCTGTACGCCCTTTAAAGTCTAAATTTTTCATTTGTGGCTGTGTAATATAGCTCTGGGTAATTTGCCATGCATCTCCACCAAAAGCATATAAACGTTGATATGCCATAGTGGTTGGACTTTGTTGATACGCTTTTAAAACGTCATTCCATTCAGAAATATACAATGAAGGCACATCGCAGAACTTCATTCCCTTAGGCAAAGGCTGACTGTCCTCAACGGCTACAGCTTGCATATATAAGTTTTGTACAGGTAATTTTTTTAATTGACTGATCCATGCATAATTCCCTAATAACAGTAATCCCTCACTTTTGACCATCTTTACGGGTACGCTATTCACAATTTGGATTTGCCCTTGAAATTGTTCAGACAATGCATTGAAAAATGCTTTACTTTCTTGAATATTTTCAGGTTGTTGTAAAATATATAATTTATTCACTCCATCTCTTTCTATGGTATCAATTAATGCTGCTGCATCATCATTTTTAGATAAACTAAATTGCACAACATTAGGATGTTTTAAAGTCACTTCATTTAATGCCAATACAGGTATTTTTGGCGAAAATTTAATAACCTCTTCAACATCAGTGCGCCCTAAAGGTCCAATAATCATTTGGGTTTGCTTATTGATATTTTGCTTCAGTACAGCGCTGATTGATTTTTGGTCTGTATTTACAAATTTTAGAACAGTTTTCGACCCCATTGCTTGATATGCAGTCGATATTCCAAGTTTAATGCTGTTACTTGCTCGCGCCAGAGGTCCTGTTTCAGGTAAAATAACCAATACTTCCGCTTGAGCAGTGATCATTATGCTCAAAAGCCCAAGACCACATAGCGTCTGTCTATAATTCAATTTTTTATTTTTAATCATGGAGAACCTTATGAGTGCTCAGTTATTTGTTGTAGCCACTCCAATTGGGCACTTAGATGACATGACCTATCGTGCAATTGAAGTTTTAAAGTCCGTTGCTGTAGTTGCCGCAGAAGATACACGACAATCTGCACAATTACTTAAACATTATAATATCTCAACTCCTTTAACTGCATGTCATGATCATAATGAAAGTAACAAAATTAATATACTGATCGAACGCTTAAAAAATGGAGAAGATATTGCTTTAGTGAGTGATGCGGGAACACCATTGATTAGCGATCCTGGTTTTAAATTAGTACGTGCAGCTCAAGAAAATAATATTCGTGTGATTCCTGTACCGGGTGCTTGTGCAGCGATTGCAGCTTTAAGTGCTGTTGGCTTACCCAGTGATCGCTTTAGTTTTGAAGGCTTTTTACCATCTAAACAATCACAACGCTTATTACAGTTAGAAAAACTTAAACATGAAACACAAACTTTAATTATCTATGAAGCGCCACATCGGATTTTAGATTGTGTTAAGGATATGGTCGACGTATTTGGTGCTGAACGTCCAGTTGGTTTTGCACGTGAAATTACTAAAACTTTTGAAACAATTAAAAAAATGACTTTAGCAGAATTACTACATTTTATTGAAAGTGATCATCATCAACAAAAAGGTGAAATTGTTTTAGTGATTGGTGGAGCGCCACAAGAACATGATGTTAAGCAAGAGAAATTAGATCAGTTATTGATCCGTTTGCTTGAAGACTTATCTGTTAAAGCAGCCTCTCAGTTGGTTGCCGATTTAACTGGTGTTAAGAAAAAAGTGGCTTATCAACGTGCTTTAGAACTCACCCAAAAAGATGAGTGATTCAAAGCTAAATTTAAGACCTATTTCACATGATTTAATAAAGAATAAGTGAGACTAAATTGTAGTATTGCAGCAAATTTGATATCACAATCACAGCTTCAATATTACAATTTTAATTCCGAGTAAAATAGTATAAATTATATTTAAATACATAAACTTAATACCAATAAAAAACACCAAAATTAATATTTTGATCTCATGCTAAAGTCGACATTTTCAAAGTAAATATTTTGCGCTATGATGAAATTATAGACAGTAATAATGTATATATTTTTGCAATAACTATAAGGAGAATTTTATGTCTTTTAAAAATATTTTAGTTCCTGTTGACGGTTCAGATACGTCTTTGGCTGTCATTCCTACTGTGGTTGAAATGGCAAAAAAATTTGATGCCAATGTAACCGTAGTTCAAGTCATGACTATAGATCCTTATATTGCCTCTGAATATATTGCTCATGGTCAAAGCAATCAACTTATTGAACGGGCAAAAAATTATATTTTAGATAATTTAGAAACAGCTAAAGCTAAATTTAAAGCGCAAGATTTAGACGTCCAAGTCAAGCTTTTAGAAGGTGAAAATATTGCCAAAGCCATTGCTAAAGCTAGCGATGAACTCAATACTGATCTGGTTATTTTATGCTCACACGGTCGTAGTGGCTTTAAAAAACTTTTAATTGGTAGTGTGGCACAAAGCTTAATTACAACGCTCAAAGCACCTGTTTTAATCGTGAAACAAGATGACGTATAGTTGATAAAAACTTTCACTAAACATTTGAAGCTCAGATGTTTAGTGATTCATCCATACAAAAAATTGAACTTATTTTAAATCATTCAATGCTGTACCTTGAATTGGGTTGCGCTTCCAATAATAAGGCTGAAAAAATCTGAGTAATAAACGCCACGGTGTCATCCAAACAATACGTACATTGGTTCTTTTATTTTGAATTATTTTCTCTGCTAAATAACCACATACTTGATGTGGTGGATCAATGATAAACATAAATAACCATTTCATTTTACGCCAGTTTTCCACATCACCATCCTGCCAAGATGAAACTAATAAATCTGTAGCGACCATTCCGGGGCTTAAAGTACCTACTCGAATCGTGGTCTTTTTAGTTTCTTTATATAATGCTTGACTAAAATAAGCGACTGCACGTTTACTGGTGGCATAGGGTGTCATACCTGCACTCCACTCACCTCGACTTCCCCAACCTTCCATATTAAAAATTTGCCCAAACCCTTGTACTAACATTCCTTTTAGTGCCACTTGTGCGCCTAACATACATCCCAATACATTCGTTTCAATCACATTTGTAATCTCTTGAGGGTTTAATGCGGCAAAAGATTTTGCGCTATTACTGGTACCCGCATTATTAATCCAAACATCAACACGACCAAAGTGAGAAAGCGCTTCTTGCCAAAGCTTTTCTAAATCTTCAATTTTCGTCACTTCACAACATACAATATGAACTTTAGCTTCACCAAATTGCTGTTGTAGCTGCTTTTGAACTTGCTGTAAATTTTGTAGATCACGTGCAGAAATCACGACCGACCAGCCCAATGTCAAAAATGCTTGACTTAATCCCAAACCAATCCCACGCGAGCCTCCTGTAATCACAACACATGATGGCTTTTTATTTTGCATGTTCATCATTACCTTTGCTGCTAGTAAAATCTTATGACTCAAAATACATTCAAGATTTTTATTTCAATGCTCTATTCATAGCATGCTGAGTTTATAAATAAAATCAAAATAATTTTCTCTGGTGCTTACACATAAGACAAATGCAGCGTTCTATAGAAAAACTCTGAACTTTGACGAAAAATAGCTTATAATCAAAAAACATCGCTTCAGGGCGGGGTGTAATTCCCCACCGGTGGTAATTAAATACACATTTCTTTGTGATTTATTCAGCCCACGAGCCTATAATTTCTTTGATTTTATAAGCAGATTTGGTAAAAGCCAAAGCCGACGGTATAGTCCGGATGAAAGAAGACGACGTCACAGCTCAATAATTTTCAATCTATACATTGGAAATTGTTTTGTAACGCCACTATTTCACATGTCCTGAAATGTTCAACCGTATTTCTACTTACGAGAGCGTTTCAATGTCTAGCTTAATACAACCCGAAATTTTCTTTTCAGCCCTTCCTCCTGCTGAACAACGCATCCAACAAGCTTTAGAAGATATGCGTCAAGGCAAACCTGTCTTGGTCATGGACGATTTTGATCGTGAAAATGAAGCTGATTTAATTGTTGCTGCAGAAACATTAAATATTGAAACTATGGCACGTATGATTCGTGATGGTTCAGGCATTGTTTGCTTAACCTTAACCTCAGAACTTGCTGACCATTTAGCATTACCACCCATGGTTCAAGATAATTCAAGTCAATTTAAAACAGCATTTACAATTACCATTGAAGCTGCCGGAGGTGTCACAACAGGTGTTTCAGCGAAAGACCGTGTAACCACCATTCATGCAGCAATCAAAGATGGTGCTGTAGCAAGTGACTTAAACCGTCCAGGGCATGTATTTCCTTTACGTGGTCGTGATGGTGGCGTACTCACACGCCGTGGTCATACCGAAGGTTCTATTGATTTAGCACGTATGGCAGGGCTAAAACCTGCGGGTGTCTTATGTGAAGTGACTAACCCTGATGGTACGATGGCTTCAGGTATTCAAGTTTTAGCATATGCACAAACCCACCATTTAACTTTAATCACCATTGAAGAAATTGTGCAATATCGTTTAGCACATGGTGTCTAATGGAACTTCATTTTTGATGACTTATCTCTGATATTTTCATTACTAAAAAATGCCTAATATTTGCTTAAATTAGGCATTTTTTTTGATTACTTTTTTGTTTCCCACAATGCCAAGCCATAAATCGGCCATTTTTTTGTGACCTTGATATTATTCACCAACAACGCAACAAGTACCAAGGCAACCGCTCCACACAAGACAGGGAAAATCAGAAAATCCCAATCATAATATACAGTATGCGCAGTCAATAAAATCACCAATGGATTTGCCCCTGCTGGAGGATGGACACAGCGACAATATTGCATTAGGGCAATTGCGACACCTACACTACCAGCAATAGTCCAAATATTGATTGGAAAAAATTTTAAGCAAACTAACCCAACCAAAGCAGAAATAAAATGCCCAAAAATAATATTTCTTGGTTGCGCTAATGGCGATTGGGCAACGGTATACAATAAAACACAGCTCGCTCCAAAAGGTGCCATAATCCACATATGATGTGACCACTGCCCAAGCAATAATAAAATTAGAATACTCAAAGCCCCACCAATAAATCCTCTAAATAGTTCCAAACCATTTGGTATAGCTGCCAATAATTCTTTGCCACCGAATAAGTTCATTGTGCTCACCCTGCCTTGTTTTTTAGCATCAATCATACTAAAATAAAAAATAGTACAGATCTGTACTTATATCAAGTGTTATTGATGAGAATGAACAATGTCCAAATCAGCACAAAAAATTTTAAATGTCGCAGAACAACTTTTTAATGAGCATAGTTTTGTTGCCGTGGGTGTGGATCTCATTCGAGATGAATCAGGTTGCTCAAAAACCACGCTCTATACGTATTTTAAAAATAAACAACAATTGGTGTGTTCTGTTCTACAACAGCGTGATTTACGTTTTCGAGAAAGCTTAACGACTTTTGTCGCTGAACATCGTGGTTTAGAAGCACTAGAAAAAATTTTTGTTTGGCATCAAAACTGGTTTCAAACAGACCATTTTAAAGGTTGTTTATTTGTACGTGCTGTTGGCGAATCTTCTCAGCAAGATTTGGAACTCATTGAAATAGCTAAACAACATAAACTTTGGTTAAGAAATTTTATTTTTGAAAATATTCAAGATTTAAAATTTTCACATCAAATCACAGAAATGAGTTTTAACTTACTTGAAGGCTTAATCAGTCGTTTTTTAGTGGAAATGTATGATGAAAAAGTTTTTTTAGACACCCAAAGCTCTTTATATTTTTGGGTTAAAACACTTCAGCTTACAACAGAATAAATGCCATAAATTGCCACCAAAACTAAAATTGCACCACACAATGCTAAAATTTTTGTATATATTTTCGACTTTGCTAAAACATTAAAACCAAGATAAACAACTGACAATGTTACAAAATCTAGCACAATCCAAGTGAGTGTGAGTAAAATCAAACTGTGATCTAAATCATCACGAACATGCGTAAATTGAGGGAAAAAAGATGCGAAAAAGATAATATCTTTAGGATTTGAAATTCCTACTAAAAAACCTTGTTTAAAACCACCTTGTATAGAAGATGAAACTTCATCATTTGTGCTTGGTTTTAAAACCGCCTCTCTAATAATTTGAATCCCTAAATACGCAATATAAAGACATCCCAAAATTTTAATAACATCAAACCAATGATTTGCGATATTAACAAAACCTTTTAAAATCAGGACTGAAATAGCAATTAAAACCAAAGAAGCTAAATTTGTACCGAAAATAGTTTGTAATGCCTTTTTATAGCCCCCTTGCAAACCTGCACTTGCCACCAATAACATCACAGGTCCGGGTGTTGCAATCATGACAATCACCGCAACACAATATAAAAAATAGGCTGAAAAATCCAAAACAAACCCAGTCGATACTTAATAAGGCAGTATTTTACAATGAAATTGGGATATGAAGATTTTCTTTTTCTTCCACAATTTTAAGTAAATTATGATGAATTCCATCGGCACGTAGCCAAGCCAAATCATAACTTGCTGTTGCTAATGCTAAAACGCGGCGTTCAAACTCATCCCACAAAGGTTTAACTTGCTTTGCATGTATTCCTAAGCCACTCTCACCTGCCAACGCACGATTTTTCTCACAAATTTTTAACGCATAATATAATTTACGCCCTTTAGACGCATTTTCTAAGAGGCGTACTCGTTTGCCTAAAATGAAACCTTCAACATGTTTAAGTTGAGCAAATGGCAACATAGGCACTAAAATTTGATCTAATTGTGCATCTAAACGCTTCCATACTGCCAAATGCTGTTCTGCGGTATAAGTATTCCATTGGATCACTTCATGATTAAAACGACGGCAGCCACGACAAACCGAATCACCAAAAACCGTTGAACAACGCCCAACACATGGAGTTAATGATGGAATTCGACCTTTATTACTCAAAACATTCTCCTTATTTAAAACCATATTTTTGCTATGGCTTTCTCGCAAATTTTTAAAATTCAGGCTAGAATACGCACCTAAATTTTTTCATATCTTAATACATTTGGAGTATTCCATGAACGCTACTGTAGAACAGCTTGCACCTGTAGAACAGCAAGCGACCACTGGTTGGGTTGTTGCAGCACTTTATCAATTCAAAGAAGTTCAAGATCCTGCTGATCTTCAGCAACGTCTTTTAGATTTGGTAAAAACCATCAACTTATGCGGTACTCTAATTGTTGCAGATGAAGGAATCAACGGCACTGTTGCAGGTGACCGTCAAGCAATTGATGCCATTCATCAATTTCTTTTAGATGAAGGTTTCAACACGATGGAATATAAAGAATCACAAAGTGATGATAAACCATTCCGTAAAATGAAAATCAAGCTAAAAAAAGAAATTGTCACTTTAGGCGTTGAAGTTAAACCACGTGATTTGGTGGGTCACTATCTTGATCCTAAAGAATGGAATGAACTCATTGCACGTGATGATGTGATCTTAATTGATACACGCAATGACTATGAATATAAAGCAGGTACATTCAAAGGCGCAGTTGATCCAAAAACTGAAACTTTCCGTGAATTTCCTGACTATGTTAAAAAAGAGTTAGAACAACACAAAGATAAAAAAATTGCCATGTTCTGTACAGGTGGTATTCGTTGTGAAAAATCAACATCATTACTTTTACAGGAAGGTTTCAACGAGGTTTATCACCTTAAAGGCGGTATTTTAAAATATCTTGAAGAAACACCTGCTGAAGAAAGCATGTGGGAAGGTGAATGCTTCGTTTTTGATGGACGTACTGCGGTCACTCATGGCGTTGAAGAAGGTGTTAACATTAAGTGTCATGCTTGCGGCTGGCCTTTAAGCCCTGAAGAAGTTGCACTACCAAGCTACGAACATGGCGTATCTTGTGTATATTGCATAGACAAAACTTCTGAAAAGCAAAAAGAAGGTTTCCGCATGCGCCAATCACAAATTGTTGCCGCAAAACGTAAACGTCTTTAATCATTTTTAAATTGTAAATAACCGTATATTTTATGCGGTTTTTTTACACAAAAATGACACTAGTTATGAAACCCATCACTTTTCCATACAGGTTTTAAAAATTTATACGTAACAGTTTACAGTTTCTCTTGCTAATCTCCAAAATAAGAAATAGAGTGTTTTTTAACACCTTCACTTTAAGAAATAATCATTATTTATTAAGGAGATCAATCAAATGGAAAGGACTGCTTATTTAAAACCCAACACAGTAAATTACAAATATACCAACACCAACACACTGACTGAAATTGAGCGTGTTAAGGCAAAACTCAACCAAGAATCACATTTATTTATTATCTGTTTTGGTATGTTAATTGGTACAATATTCTCACTGTTTATTGGCTATCATCTCAATACAACCTTTATCAATATATTTTTGCTGATGGCTTTACCTATCGCCCTAACATACTGGTTACGAAAAGTGTATATCCATACACTGATTCATTATCAAGAATAATTTTTCAAATGAAACGAAGACTGACGTTACGTAGTATCACTTTACCTTAACTTCAGCAATTTATAATATAAATCTTTATTCGCTAATTGATAGATAAACAATGACAGAATGGATCATTTCCATATTGGAACAATTGGGCTACTTTGGCATTGCTCTATTAATGTTTCTAGATAATGTATTTCCGCCTATTCCTTCAGAAGTCATTATGCCTTCTGCAGGATTGGCTGCATCTCAAGGGCAGCTTATTTTAACAGGTGTGATTATTGCAGGAAGTACAGGCTCAATTTTAGCAGCGGCATTACTCTATTGGATCGGTCGAAAAATACCACAACAGACTTTACTTCATTGGGTTGAACAATATGGAAAATATCTTTTTATTCAAGTAAAAGATGTAAAAAAATCACTAAATTGGTTTGAAAAATATGGGCATCGGATTGTTTTTTTCGGTCGTATGATTCCTGCTGTACGTTCTTTAATTAGTATTCCTGCGGGTATGAGTGGCATGCCTTTTTGGAAATTTATCCTATATAGCAGCTTAGGTACAATGATTTGGACGACTTTTTTAGCGTGTATTGGTTTTTATTTTGGTGAAAATCAGGCTTTAATGCAGCAAATTTTTAGTCGTGTAAGCTATATTATTATCGCGATTGTTATTATTCTGCTGATTTATTTTTTATATCGAAGAAAAAACAAAAAACGATCAGTAAGTTAAAAAATTAACTAAATCATTCCATTAAAAAAGCACCCAAAAAGGTGCTTTTTTATAAAACTTAAACTTATTGATCTGAATGGAACATCAAATAAATTTCATTTAAATTATCAGGAATTTCTTCTGCAATTTCATCCATCAACTGACCATTACGGCGGAAAGATTCCATTTGCGGATCTTCATCATCGACGCCGCTAAAGACCATCATTGGTAGAGTTAAGTCAACGACTTGCTCTTCATGCTCTGGGCTAAACCAAGCTTCCTCATTGAGGAACATTGCGTCAACAAAGCCCACAGACCAATCGCCTAGACTAGACTCAACATCCGCCTCTTCAATTTCAAAAGGAAATTCCACACCTTCTTCATTGGCTAACTTTTGACGAATATCACCTAACCATAATTTAATTTGCGCAATGATTTCTTTCGGTGCTTTAGCTTGATTTCCTTCAAAAAGCTCGTCTAACCAACGATCAAATTGAGGACCAACAGCAATGGCACATAAAAAACCATGAGTCGCTGCGAAATCTAGACCATACTCGTTTTGGTCGCCATCTAGATAGTCACTTAACAGGTCTAAATCTAAAGCACTCATCTTGTTTCCAATTAATTTTAATTACGGTAAAAGCATAGCATTTTAGATGACTATGCCCAAGCTGTTTTTATGCTTCATCATCTTCAAAATCGTCATCATCATCGAAATCATAATCAAAATCTTTTAATTCGCGATCTAAACGACGTTGAGCAAGTAAGTCATCGATTAAACGACGTTTTTCTAATGATTCTTTGGCGCTAATTTTGTTTGATGACTCATCAAAACTAACATCATCATCACCGTAGTTATCATCTAGTTCAAAATCTGTCGAAGACACTAAAACTACCTCATAATGAAAAAATGTGAATGGGTCTAGCCGCTATTTATCGCTCTTCTTTAACCTTGTCAAGTTTTATTTGTTTATTTTTAATTTTAATTTGAATTTGGGGCTTTTTTTGTACCAAATTTTGTGGCATGGTATAATCCACCCTACGTCCTTCTATTTAACATTCAAATTTAAATAGAAATGTACGAAGGGTTGAGCTTGAAAACAACAAATTCATCCCCATTTAATTATTTCACCAAAATCCGATTTTTAAGATTTTATCAGCGCAATTTTTTCTGATGAAATACACACGCTATGCACAGACAAAACGCATAGTGATGTGATGATGCACGGTTTTTGACTGCCACAGATTCAACGAGAAGAGAGTAAAGATGAGCGATATGCATTCCCCTACTTCGCAAGTAGCGGCTCTGATTAGCCGAGGCAAAGAACAAGGTTACTTAACCTATGCTGAGGTTAACGATCATCTCCCAGAATCAATCACCGAAAGCGAACAGATTGAAGACATTATTCAAATGCTTCAAGACGTGGGTATTCCTGTACATGAGCGTGCGCCAGAAACTGACGACACCATGTTTGAAGGGAATAGTGAAGCTGCTGATGAAGTTGCAGAAGAAGAAGCTGCTGCGGTACTTGCCTCTGTAGAAAATGAACCTGGTCGTACCACAGACCCTGTCCGTATGTATATGCGTGAAATGGGAACTGTTGAACTTTTGACACGTGAAGGCGAAATTAGTATTGCTAAACGTATCGAAGAAGGGATTCGTGACGTTTTACATTCAATTGCTTACTGGCCAAACGCGGTAGAAGTTGTTTTACAAGAATATAAAGATTATGAAAATGGCGAACGCCGTCTTGCTGACATCTTATCAGGCTATCTTGACCCTGAAACTGATGAAGAAATTCCTGAAGTTTTAGAAGAAGAAGCTGATTTAGATGAAGAAGAAGAGTCATCAAGTAAACCAACAAAAGATGTAAAGTTGGATGATGATGATGATGAGGAAGAAGCTGAAGGCGAAGATGACTCTGAAGGTGAATCTGGTCCTGACCCTGAAATTGCTAAAATTCGTTTTACAGAGCTTGAAAATGCGTGGAATGAAGCAAAAGCAACACTAGCAAAATCAGGTCGTAACAGTGCTGACAGCAAAGCTGCAATGGAAGCACTTGCAACTGTATTCATGATGTTTAAATTTACACCACGTTTATTTGACATTATTTCAGAAATGATTCGTGGTACACATGAACAAATCCGTACCTCTGAACGTGAAGTCATGCGTTATGCTGTACGCCGTGGTCGTATGGATCGTACACAATTCCGTACTTCTTTCCCAGGACAAGAATCAAACCCTGCTTGGTTAGATGAGCAAATTGCAAAAGCATCTCCAGACCAAAAAGTTTATCTTGAAAAAGTTCGCCCAGATGTATTGGCATTCCAACAAAAGATTGCTGATATTGAAAAAGAATTAGATTTAGACGTAAAAGGCATCAAAGATATTTCTAAACGTATGGCAATTGGCGAAGCCAAAGCACGCCGTGCTAAAAAAGAAATGGTTGAAGCAAACTTACGTCTTGTAATTTCAATTGCGAAAAAATACACCAACCGTGGCTTACAGTTCCTTGATTTAATTCAGGAAGGTAACATCGGCTTGATGAAAGCTGTAGATAAATTTGAATATCGTCGTGGTTATAAGTTCTCAACTTATGCAACTTGGTGGATTCGTCAGGCCATTACACGTTCGATTGCTGACCAAGCACGTACTATTCGTATTCCTGTTCATATGATTGAAACGATTAACAAGATCAATCGTGTATCTCGTCAATTGTTACAAGAAATGGGACGTGAACCAACACCTGAGGAATTAGGTGAGCGTCTAGAAATGGACGAAGTTAAAGTTCGTAAAGTGCTCAAAATCGCTAAAGAACCGATTTCAATGGAAACACCGATTGGTGATGATGAAGATTCGCACTTAGGTGACTTCATTGAAGATGGCAATATCACCTCTCCTGTTGATGCTGCAACTTCAGAAGGCTTAAAAGAAGCAACGCGTGAAGTACTTGAAAACTTGACTGAACGTGAAGCTAAAGTATTGAAAATGCGCTTTGGTATTGATATGCCAACCGACCATACTTTAGAAGAAGTTGGTAAACAATTTGATGTAACACGTGAACGTATTCGTCAGATTGAAGCAAAAGCATTACGTAAATTACGTCATCCTTCTCGTTCAGAACACTTGCGTTCATTCTTAGAAAATGACTAAGTTTTTTGTTGCTTCGATGGAGACTTGAAAATTTATCGTTCATCTCCATTAAGTAACTAAGAGCAACACAACGCCTGCACTTTTGCAGGCGTTGTTAATAAATTAGAGGTGAAACATGTTAGACCGCACACCATCTCGTGAATTACGCGAAGATCTTTGGGTATTTCCGATGGATTATCCAATTAAACTGATTGGTAATGCTGGAGAAGAATTACGTGGTGCTGTAGTCGAAATTTTGGTAAAACATTTTCCAGAGTTTGATGAAGCAACACTAAAAGTTCAACCTTCTCGTACTGGCAAATACCACTCTATTACTGCGCAGTTACGTTTTAATGAGCTTGAGCAAGTGCATGCTTTATATGCAGATCTTGCTGCTTGTGAACATATTCGTACCGCACTTTAATTAAAAAAACACGTCTCTTGGCGTGTTTTTTTATAGATCAAATTTTATTTTTCAATATCACAAAATCAAAATCATTTTTACGCTCATTAATGTTTCATCAGAACACTTCTATCTAACAAAATCACGTTATACTCTTGTCATAGCCAACTAAAAAGGACATGTCTACCGTGACTGATGTTGCTTCAAAACCACAACTCATCATCCGCCAATACGCTGATTTAACGCCCTATTCAGATCGTTTTCAGGAAATGAAAACATATACTGAACAACGTGATGAAAATTCTCTTGATCAATTGTGGATACTGCAACATCCTGATGTACTCACTCAGGGACAAGCTGGAAAGCCTGAACATATTTTGATTCCAAGCCATATACCTGTAGTACAATCAGATCGTGGTGGGCAAGTCACTTGGCATGGACCTGGACAAATGGTGATTTATTTTATGTTTGACTTAAATCGCTTAAAGTGGAATGTACGTACCTTAGTCAGCTACGCAGAAAACCTGATGATTGATCTACTCAAAAAATATGGTGTACAGGCTTATGCAAAACCCGATGCACCTGGTGTCTATGTCAATGAGCGTAAAATTGGCTCTTTAGGTTTCAAAATCCGTAAAGGACGTAGCTATCACGGTTTGGCGCTTAATATCGACTGTAACCTTGATGGTTTTCATACCATTAACCCGTGTGGCTATGCAGGCTTAGAGATGGTTCGCATTTGTGATCTTGTTGAAAATTATCCAAATTTCAATCAACTAGCACAAGATGTTACACTTTACCTCAGGGAAAGTGGCTTTTTTAATGACGTTAAAGTCATTTCGCACTAAAGGGGCTTTCTTTTTCAATAAAAACAAATTAGAGTAATTACTCTAAATTATAAATATGAACTCAATGAAGGAATAAGCGAGTGATTTCTAGTAAATCTGTAAAACCCGCTTTAGAACAAGCTTATGTCAAACTCATGATGGATGTGATTGGCAGAGGCTTGGTCATGGCGAGCCAAGTTGATGATGAAATTAAACATGAAGTTTCTGCACTTCCTGTTGGCTTCACTTTATCAATGAAAGTATTTCCAAATGGCGCTTCATTTATTGCTAAAGTCAATGAACAGCATCAACTCGAGTTACTCAAATCTCTAGATCATAAACCTGATCTTGCGATTATTTTTAAGCATCAATATCATGCCTTTTTGGTGTTTTCTTTCCAAGAAAGTACAGCACAAGCTTTTGCCAATGACCGTATGATTGCAGATGGTGATGTTTCTTATGCTATTCGCTTAGTACGTTGCTTAAATAAAATGGAAGCATTGATTTTACCAAAATTGGTTGCTGAATTGGCAGTCAAACAATATCCAACCGAATTAAGCTTAAAAGAAAAATTAACAGGTGCAGCGAATATTTATCTTAAAGTTGCCCAATCATATTTAAAAGGGAGTGCATAACACATGGCTAAAGCATATTACGAATTTTTCTGTCCTGTAAAAGTGATCGCTGGTCATGCTGCACTGGAACATATTCCTTTTGAACTCATATCATTAGGTGCTAAGCGCCCAATGATCATCACCGATAAAGGCGTGCGTGCCAACAATCTACTGGCACCGATTGAAGCTGCTTTTGAGTCAACTGAGATTGAAATCGGATTAATTTTTGATGATGTACCACCAGATTCAAGTCTGGAAACTGTACGTGCTGTTGCACAGGCTTATCGTGCAAATCACTGCGATGCGATCATTGCTGTTGGTGGTGGCTCAGTTATTGACACAGCTAAAGCATCTAATATTTTGGTGACTGAAGGTGGTGATGACCTCACGCAATATTCAGGTGCACATAATTTACCGCGTCCACTTAAACCATTTTTCGTGATTCCAACAACATCAGGTACAGGTTCAGAAGTGACTTTGGCTGCGGTGATTTCAGACACGCAAAAAAATGTAAAACTTGCTTTCGCCTCAAATTATTTGATGCCAAATGCGGCTATTCTTGACCCACGTATGACATTGACTTTGCCACCGCATTTAACCGCGATGACCGCCATGGATGCAATGACCCATGCGATTGAAGCTTATACCTGTATTGCAGCAAATCCTATTTCTGATGCTTATGCTACCGCAGCGATTAAAAAAATCAGCACAAACTTATTCCAAGTTTTAGATGATCCAAATAATGCTGATGCTCGTTTAGAACTTGCACAAGCTTCAACCATGGCGGGTATTGCATTTTCCAACTCGATGGTGGGTATAGTTCATTCACTTGGGCATGCTTTAGGTGCTGTAGCGCATCTGCCACATGGTTTATGCATGAACTTATTCTTACCATACGTTCTAAATTACAACAAAGATGTCAATGGCGATAAAATCGCGGACTTATTATTGCCACTTGCAGGTGCAGACATTTATGCACAGACGCCTGCAAATCAACGTGCTGAAAAAGCGATTGCTTTCCTCAATACCATGCGTGATCGTATTTATAGCTTGACTAAACTACCACGCACCTTGAGTGAAACAGGTAAAGTCACTCAAGCGCAGTTTGATGAGATTGCAGACAAAGCACTCAATGATGGTTCTATCATTTTTAACCCGAAAGAAGCCACTTTCAAAGACTTAAAATCAATCTTAGAAAAAGCTTGGTAATTGTTGAAAAATAAGCCAATATAGTTTCATTAAAAGCCTGATACTTTTTATAAGTATCGGGCTTTTATCATGCACACATCTAAGTCACTTATTTTTTGATCAATATGGCTTATTTTTTGCTAAAAAAACTAACAAAGTTACTGACAAGTGGCTCTGATATAGAGTAGATTGGCGCACTTTTGTTTTATTCGTAGGGGGGATCGTTCGTCTCAAACGATCCTTAGATAGATGACTGATCCTTGATCAAAGATTAAGAGGATAACGCCGTTGACAAATATCTCTGGGACTCAACCGGCAGCTAAACTGCAAAAAAACCTTGTGCTTTGGCACATTATCATTATTGGTTTGGCTTATATTCAACCAATGACTGTGTTTGATACTTTTGGTTTAGTATCTCAAGATAGTCAAGGTCATGTTCCGACCTCCTATATATTTGCGTTAATTGCGATCTTATTTACGTCTGTAAGTTATGGTCATATGATTAAACGCTATCCTTCCGCAGGATCTGCATATACCTATGCACAAAAATCCATTCATCCCAATGTCGGCTTTATGGTCGGTTGGTCGTCATGGTTAGACTATATATTATCGCCTTTGGTCAATATTATTCTTGCTGATATTTACCTCAGAGCACTTTTCCCAGAAGTCAACAACTGGATCTGGATTGTCGGTTTGACCATTCTGATGACGGTGGTCAACTTATTTGGCGCACGTTTTGTTGCTCGACTGAACAGTACCATTGTGTTTATTCAAATTGGTGTGATCTTATTCTTTACCTATAAAGTCTATGTATTATTGACTCAAGGTATGAATGCCGATGGCAGTCTGGATAGCTCAAAATACCAATTATGGAGCATGGCACCGTTTTGGAATGAAATGACATCTGTTGGTGCGCTGATCACAGGTGCAACGATTTTATGTTTCTCGTTCACAGGTTTTGATGCTTTATCATCACTTGCCGAAGAAACCAAAGATACTGAAAAAACCTTGCCTAAAGCGATTTTCTTAACCGCTTTAATCGCAGGTGTCATTTTCATTATCAGCACCTATTTCATGCAGATTTACTTCCCGAGTGATCCAGCTCAATATTTCCAAAAGATTGATGAAACTCAACCTGAAATATTATTGGCAATCGGCGGAATTACCTTCCAGACTGTGATCTTGTATTTTGCAATCGTGACCGTTATGGCTTCGGGTATTTCTGCGCATGCAGGTGTTTCACGCTTGATGTATGTGATGGGTCGTGATGGCGTGATCAACAAGAAAATCTTTGGTCATATCAGTCCAAAACTGTTTACCCCGACTTACAATATTTTAATTGTGGGTGTGGTTGCCTTGACTGCCGGTTTCCTTGATTTTGAACACATTGCCAACTTAATCAGTTTTGGTGCTTTAACCGCATTCAGTTTTGTGAACTTCTCTGTGATTTCACGTTATGCACTGCGTGATGGTCGCACCAAAAATATCAAAGATATTTTAAGTTATATTGTGATTCCACTGCTCGGTTTTGCCAGTGTGTTTATGATGTGGCTTGAGATTGATCAAACAGCACTTAAAATCGGTCTGATTTGGGCTGCGATTGGTGTCGGTTATCTCGCGTATAAAACACGTGGTTTCCGCTATCCTGCACCACAACATAATGAACATGAATAATTTAAATTGATTGTTCATTCATGACAAAAGGCGCATTATGCGCCTTTTGTTTTATCTGTTGCTCAGCTGATTAAGCAACAAATTTATCCGTAATTTCCTGAACACGTTTGGCAAAACTTTTTGCTGTATCCAGATCACCCGATGGAATTTCATCGACACTTGCGTCCGCAGGCGACTGTACCAGTAAACCTACAGAACCACCTAGATTGTTAATATCCTGACGAGTTGCTGCTTTGGTATTTGCAGGTGCCAGACCTAAGCTGACCCAGATTCCACCATGTTGAGATGCCAAAGTTTGCAAATAAATCAACGTCACTTGCTTATCACCATTAAAGCTTGCGCTGTTGGTAAACCCTGCAAATACTTTGTTTGTCCAGCCACGAGTAAACCAGATTTTCGATGTTGCATCTGCAAATTTTTTGAACTGCCAAGGCACACCGCCCATATAGGTTGGAGCACCAAAGACAATCGCATCAGCGGCATTTAAAGTATCCCAATCTTGCTCCTGAATATTACCTTCCTGATCAATTGCAACCAATTGAGCATTAATTTCATTGGCAAAACTTTCAGCAATCACTTTGGTATGACCATAGCCAGAATAATACACCACAGCAACTTTAGACATTTTTTATTTCCATCATCATTGAACATACTTTATATGATATATTTTTGATACTAGCTGTCAATTAGTTACCTAAAAGTAACTATTATGATATGCTGAAAAAAAGCATTTTTGGTTACTAAATATGAACAATCGCCCTAACTTCAATATTTATCACCCCAACTGCCCTTCACGCTTATTTTTTGAAAATATGGCGGATAAATGGATCTTGTTTATTTTAGACACTTTGCGAAATCAGCCTGAGCACTTCAATGGTTTAAAAAAGAAAATCTTAGGCATTTCCCCAAAAGTCTTATCACATAAATTAAAAATATTAGAACGTGACGGTTTTATCAGTCGTGAAATTTTGGACACTCGTCCTATTCGGGTTCAATATAGCTTGAGTGCATTGGGTTTTGAATTTTCCAAAACGGCGTTATCATTTAAACATTGGGCAGAAGCCAATATGCAGCATGTCCTTTCAGCTCAACAGTATTTTGATCAACAACAATTGATGGAAAATACTCAAGAGCAATTGATGGCTGACTAAACAATGTTGCCAGAAACCAAGTCATTACAACCCAAATAAACAAAAACCCATCTTGATGATGGGTTTAAATCTAACAACTGAAGGCTTTTTAGACTATTTCAATTCCTGAAAACCTTGCTGACGCCAAGCTTCGTACAAGATCACCGCCGTGGCATTGGATAAATTTAAACTACGCGAATTTGGTGCCATCGGCAGTCGAATCCAATGCTGTTCAGGAAACATCAAACGGACATGTTCAGGCAAACCACGAGTTTCAGGTCCCATCAGTAAAGCCACAGGACGGTTTAAATCTGAGGTATGCGGTGTTTCAAAACCTTTGGTGGTTAATGGATAAATCGCATCACGTTCAATGCCTTGCTCAGCCAGATGTGCCAAACATTGCTCAAAATTTTCCCAGACCTTCATGTGCGCCCATTCGTGATAATCCAATCCCGCACGGCGTAATTTTTTATCATCCAGCTCAAAACCCAAAGGTTTGACCAAATGTAATTGCGCGCCTGTATTAGCACATAAACGAATGATATTTCCTGTATTTGCAGGAATTTCGGGTTCGTATAAAACAACATGTATCACTTAATTACTCACTTACTAATACTTTCATTTACGTCTGTAAAATTTTCACTTTACATTCTAGATCGCAAAAAAGTCGTTGTGCATCTCTCACTCAGGCAAAGCCTTCGTCTTGCGCTTCGGGCAACGATACTTAATCGTTGCTTATCCTCGCTCATGCCATTTTAACTGTTCACGTAAACTCACCACTTCACCAATAATGGTTAAAGTCGGTGCTTGAATCTGATGTTCTTCCACTTTAGAAGCAATATCAGCCAAAGTCCCAATCACGACTTTTTGCTCAGGGGTCGTCCCTTTGGAAATTAAAGCCACAGGCATGTCAGGACGCTGACCATGCATGATTAATTTTTCACAAATTTGCTCCAAACCCACCAAACCCATATACAAAACTAAGGTTTGATGCTCATAAACCAACTCACTCCAAGGCAACTCAGGTGAACCTTCTTTTAGATGCCCTGTCAGAAAACGCACACTTTGGGCATAATCACGATGGGTCAATGGAATGCCTGCATAAGCCGAACAGCCTGATGCTGCGGTGATTCCCGGCACAACCTGAAAGGTAATGCCCGCTTCGAACAATTCCTGAATTTCTTCACCACCACGTCCAAAGATGAAAGGATCACCGCCTTTTAAACGGCAAACACGTTTCCCTTCGGCTGCATACTTCACCAATAAAGCATTGATCCCATCCTGAGGAACAGCATGATTTGAACGTGCTTTACCGACATAGATTTTTTCTGCATCACGGCGACACAGTTCCATAATGGCAGGTGAAACCAAGCGATCATAAATCACCACATCCGCTTGTTGCATTAAACGCAGTGCTTTTAAAGTCAGTAATTCAGGATCACCCGGTCCAGCCCCCACTAAATAGACTTCACCTTTTGGCTTTTGCCATTCGTTTAAGGCTTGCTCAATTAAGCGATCCGCCTCACTCAGATTGTCATTAAATACTTGTTCCTTTAAAGGACTTGCGTATAAATCTTCCCAAAAAATACGGCGCTCATCAGGATTGCTGATTTTTTCCTTTACAATCTTACGCCATTTCCCTGAAAAATCAGCGAGTTTTCCCATGCCATGTGGAATGGATGCTTCCAATTGTGTACGAATCTGACGGGATAATACAGGTGAAGCACCATTGGTCGCAATTGACACTACCAAGGGAGAACGATCAATCATCGCAGGTACCATAAAACGGCAATGCGGTGGATCATCCACACTATTCACCAATACATTTAACACTTCACACGCTTCAAACACTGCTTGATTGACTGCTTTATCATTGGTTGCTGCAATCACCAGTCTAAAACTACTTAGGCTAATTTGTGTATTAAACTCTTCAGCATGATATTGCCCCTGAGTTGAATGCACGATTTGCAATAAATCCTGCTCAATTTCAGGTGCAAGCACATGAATGATTGCCCCAGATTTTGCCAAAAGCACTGCTTTTCGATAGGCAATATGACCACCACCCACCAACAAACAGGGCTGTTGCTGTAATTTTAATGAAATTGGGAAAATATCCACACTACGCACCTTTACAATTC
This sequence comes from Acinetobacter sichuanensis, assembly GCF_003024515.2. Lineage (GTDB taxonomy): Bacteria > Pseudomonadota > Gammaproteobacteria > Pseudomonadales > Moraxellaceae > Acinetobacter > Acinetobacter sichuanensis. The sequence continues at coordinate 42,356 of NZ_PYIX02000001.1, read as the reverse complement.
GGTTTCAATTTTAGCACCATCTTTACGACCAATAACATCAAAAAAAGCCAATGTACGATTTCGATTAAACTGATTGATCTGTTTTAATCTATCTTGCCAATGCTGATTATTTGCCAGTTCAGGCACTTCAGGTTCATCCATATAAAAATCAACCCGTTGCACATTCATACTCTGATAAATCGGCTGCCATTCCCCATTGACTTTGATGACCAATTCAGGATTCAGCAAATATTGCCCATGCCCTGTTCGTATAAATAAGTGCTTGTTATATTTGTCACTGCCTGTTGTTTCGTTTTTAGACAAAAGTGAACTGATATAACTTCGCTTTAATTTCTTTTTAGCAAATAACGTACCAGATATTTTTTCCAGCGTTTGCAGCAATAAAGCACTGTCAAAACCTTTTTCATAACGAGCAAAACGCTGATAACCCTGAATCATACTCATCACGTACATGAGCTGAAAAATCATATATTCAGCATGATGAGATTCGAGTTTAAATAAGCGTTGGCTGATTTGCAAAACAATGCTGTCTTGCGGTAAATGTGCTGCAATGTCAGTCAAACTGGCTGCATACTTAGGCTGAATAGTGACACGTTGCAGTGCAATTTGTAAAACATTTAAACCTTGCCCATCAAGCAAATCAACATCTGCACCATCCTGTATAAGTTGCTGATAAAATGCGGCATTTCCCACCCAAACAGCAGCCATTAATGGTGTTTGATTAAATTCATTACGATGATTAATCCCAAATTTTTCAATCTTTTTCAGCAATGCGGTTGGATGTTTCACCTGATAATTCATATAGTATTTAGACAAAATACCCTGCTCAGCTTTATGTGCCACCACTTCATGACGCATATTAAAAACACTGATTGCAGGCTTAAATCCAATTTTTGCCAATTGAATTAAATACGCTTGATGCTGATAAACCACAGCATATTCAAATAAAACCAATTGAGATTTTTTGTCTTTGTCTTGCAATGCCCGATGTTCTAAATGTCGCAGTTCACTGTCTTTTAATACCACCCAATTCGGTGATTCTTCTTTTAAAATCTCACGACGAATCCGCTCTGCCTGTTCTTTTTTACCTTGCAGTTCGAGCTTCTGCGCTTCTTTTTGCCACTCTTTTAAACTTGATTGTTGGTCTTGTAGATCAAGCACTTCCGCAGCCTGATCCATACCCAGCAAATGAAAAATCTGATGCTGATCTTGCTGTTCCACCCAATAAATATTGGACATTGCCCGTGTTAATCCAACATATAGGGCATTGATATAAAATTTATAAATTTCAAGTGATTTATCCGCTTTATCTTTATTACGTGCATAGACAAAATCACTTTGTAGATCCTGCAATGAAATCTCACTGCATATTTCAGTAAAATGTACCGCAGACTGACTGACAAAATTATATAAAATAATATTTTGATACTCTAAGCCTTTGGCTTCCTGAATCGCAAAGACCAATGGCGTTTTAAAAACACGCTGTGCGGTTTTCTTTTGTTCTTCATGCATCACGATGACCGCAAACTGTGTGGATACCGCAGTTTTTTGATCCAGTTCATGCAAAATGTCAGGTCGGTTTTTTAGAAAATAAACACCGCCCTGTATATCTGCATTACTTTGCACTAAATAATGACTTTCTTTATCAATCGAGCCAAATCGAGCATTTTTTAACAATAAAACCCGATTGGAAATTTCGGTAATTCGCTGCGCATTACGATAATTGTGTTGCAATATATGGGTGATTTCCATGCCATGATGCAGCTCTTCATGACGATGAAACAGACTTTTTACCTTTGCCCAAGAGAAAAAATTTGGATGCACAATTTGATTGGCATCTCCACACATTAAAAATAGCCCTTTATCACTTAGGCTATTTAAAATCAAATAAAGTTGAATCGCGGTAATATCCTGCACTTCATCAATCACCACATAATCATAAGCGGGTTTGACTTTTTGCAGATATTCAAAGCTTAAAATATTAAGATCCGATAAATTATTTTTCTCAAGTTCAGTCAAATAATGCTGAAAAATTCGATAAACTTCAGACCTTTCCTCAACACTGAATATCGATTGTTTAATGCCTAGATTTAAATAATCCTGTTCAGACAAATAAGCCTGATCTGTCATCGCACCTGTCAATACACCTTTAAATTCTTCATAAATACTGTGTGCATTGAAGCTATTTTTATAATGTGCCTTATACCATGTTCTAAAAAACTCAATATCTGCAAAAGCATGTTCAGGAATTGCTATACTTTCAATAAAATCCTGATAAGAATAAAAATCGACCAATTGTCGATCATTATAATATTGATCAGAATAGTATAACTCACGTGAGTTTTTCACTAAAAATGAAGATAAAGTGACATATAAAATCTGCCCTTCCAACTGCTTCATTTTTTCCAATAAAATCGCGGTTTTACCGCTACCTGCTGAACCAATAATCACCAAAGGCGGATATTGTTTATAAATATGCTGCTGCACATCATCAAATGAAATAAATTTGTTTAAATAAACAAAATTGGGATTATTGGCATTGATATACACCAATTGTTCCTGTGCTTCCATTTCATCGATAGATTCCACATCAGGAATTTCAGCTTCATTGATTTGGATGTCTTCATTTAAAAAACGCGAGCCTTGATAATCATGATTTTTTAAATATTCCAAAATTAAAATATAATTTTTTTGTTGATATTGATAAATTGAAAATAAAATACGATCACTACGGTTCAGTTTGGCACGATATAAATTGGGCTGAATTTTTTTGACTTCTGCGGATTTAAAATTATCTGCTTGCAAATAGGCAATGAGTTTATCCAAACCCACAATTTTTTGATTTGCTAATTCATTATAAATTAAGACATCCATCTCAAATCCAAACTCAACTGATTACACGATTTATGTTAAGGATAAAAAATAAGCCAAATATCAAATTTGGCTTATTCTATTTAAAATCTAAATGCTGAACTGATGATTAATCAATAAAGCTGACTCCGCCCATATATGGACGTAAAACTTCAGGAATTTCAATTGAACCATCTGCACGTTGATAATTTTCCATCACTGCGAGCAATGTACGACCAACAGCCAAACCAGAACCATTCAGTGTATGCACAAATTCGGTTTTCTTTTGGTCTGCACGGTAACGGGCTTTCATACGACGTGCTTGGAAATCCCACATATTTGAACATGAAGAAATTTCACGATAGGTATTTTGGCTAGGCACCCAAACTTCTAAGTCATAGGTTTTGCATGCGCCAAAGCCCATGTCACCACCACACAGTACGATTTTACGATACGGTAAACCTAAAGCTTGCAAGATGCCTTCTGCATGCCCTGTCAAATCTTCCAAAGCTTGCATAGAATCTTCAGGTTTAACGATCTGAACCATTTCAACTTTGTCAAATTGGTGCTGACGAATCAAACCACGCGTATCACGACCATAAGAACCCGCTTCACTACGGAAACATGGCGTATGTGCAGCATATTTTAAAGGTAAACGTTCAGGATCAATGATTTCGTCACGTACGAAGTTGGTCACAGGCACTTCTGCTGTCGGAATCAGGTAATATTCCTTTTCACCTTGTAATTTGAATAAATCTTCTTCAAATTTAGGCAATTGACCAGTACCACGTAAAGAATCTGCATTCACCAAGTAAGGCACATAAGCTTCGGTATAACCATTTTTCAGCGTATGCGTATCGAGCATAAATTGCGTCAATGCACGTTGTAAACGCGCTAATGGACCTTTTAATACGCTAAAACGTGTACCTGTAAGTTTGGTTGCAGTTTCAAATTCCAAACCACCCATCATTTCGCCAAGGTCGGTATGGTCTTTCACTTCGAAGTCAAACTGACGCGGTGTACCCCATTTTAAGATTTCCACATTGTCGCTTTCATCTTTACCTTCAGGCACAGATTCATGTGGCATATTTGGAATAGACATGAGTTTTGCATCAAGTTCAGCTTGAAGCTCATTCAACTCAACTTCCGCAGCTTTGATTTCATCACCAATTGCAGACATACGCGCCATGATTTCAGAAGCATCGCCGCCTGCTTTTTTGATTTGACCAACTTGTTTTGCACCCGAATTACGCTCAGCTTGCAGATTTTCAGTTTTGGACTGAATTTCTTTACGGCGAGTTTCAAGTGATGCCCACTCCTCTACATTGAGTTGCACACCACGTTTTGCCAAGGCTAAATTTACAGCCTCAATATTATTTCTGATTAATTTCGGGTCGATCATAGTCAATCTAAATAAGAGAAAAAAACTGATTATAGTGTAAGCTCTTCACCATAAAAAATACAGTGACAGAGCAAATTCACAGGAGAGATTTTAAATATTGTGTTGAAAAATGAGCTTATTCTGCTTCAACAGGCTTTTCAGTGACAGCTTCAATCACAGGTAAACTTGGTAAATACTCAGCTTTGACCAAATCTCTTGCACTTAAATAAGGTAAAGTAAGCTCTGTCATCCCTTCTGCATAAGATGCTAATTCATATAAAGGATAAACAAAAACAATCCCTTTTGAACCGTAATAATAGTTATCACTGAGCTGTAATTTTTCACGGGTAATGTCGTGTTGCGTCAACCAATTGGCATTGGCATCATACAATTGTTCAGCTACTTTAGCCTCGACATCGGGTTTTAAAATATCTGTTAATGCTAGACGTTTTTGGTTAGATAAATCAAAAGTGACATATTCATTATGATACATGCCATGTGCTGCACCTGCTGCATAGGTATAAGACTGGATCATAAAAGTCGCTAAATTATACTGCTGAGAAATAAAACGAACATAAATTGAATTTTGGCTTAGTCCTTTTTTGTTTGCTGCCTCATTACTTGTTGCTGTTGCCTCTTTCTGAGTTTTTTCAAAAGCACTTGGGACATCTTTTTTGATACGATTTAAAAAATAATCATCAATCCAAGCAACTTGCGTTTTAACCGTTTGAAAATCATATTGAGTACAACCATCTTCATCGCAAAATTGTTTTTCAGGCAGTGCTACACGCTCCATTTTTGCTTGAATCAAAGGAATTTCAATTTTTTTTGCTTGATCTGTAGATGCTGCTTCTACCTGTGAAGCAGGTTTTTCTTGACAGCCTGAAACCACCAATAAAATGGACAGAAGTGCAGAAGCGACCAACGTTTTCTTTAAATTTACTTGCATGATGCAGTCTTTCAAACATGTATTGCGATACAAGTATCATAAAACCACAACATCGAAATTGATATTGATTATTGTAATTATTGTCTGCTTTGCTTTCTTAATTTCTTGTTTAAGCGTTTATTTTCACGTTTTCGTGCGGCTGCTTCATCTGTGTATACAGCATGTAAGACCCCCCAAATACGTACATTGGATTCAAGAATGTTATCCCGCTTTAAATCTGAGATGACATAGCCTTCCAAACCTGCTATGTCACCAGCAAACCAATCACCTTGATCATGTCCAGGATAAATCGCCATTGCCATTAAAGGTTCTTCACCCAAAAAAGCCAACGTATAGCCTTGCCAACGCAATGCTAAACCTGTTTTATTTTTATACAAAAATGTTTGATAACTTAAATATAAATTTTTTAACATGGTTGCAGATACAATTAAATCATGTAAAAGTGCATCATCACTCCATGTATATTCACTGATAGATAAACTCCAGATTTCGTCATGAACATCAATAACTTGTTTCTGATTGGCAATATCATAAGCAAAATCATAGGATTCTAAATAAGCACTTAAATTGGATTTTGGGGTAAATAAAGCATTTAACACACGTTTATTTTCAGAAACTTGCAAATACAACTCATAGTAAGCCACTAACTCAAAACCTGCACATTTATTAGAAAAATCACGATAGAGCTGAAGCAAACAGAAGAACATCTCTGTTGAAAGGTCATAAACCTCTGCCCCATCTTCACGTCTAAAAGGATTATGCATATGTCTAGTCATGAGGATTTTCCTATTTTTTATTTCCGCTGTTGACGTAGCTTTTCATTTTGTCTTTTTACGCGTCCTTTGGGTTGCAAACGCAAGCGTTGAATGATGTCTTCCGTTTTATTTTGAATAAAATGTTGAAAAATAAAAGGAGGCTGACTGATATCAAACATGACATAAGCCTTTAAAGGAGGTTCTTCCTGATCTTGCTTAAAATGTGGCTCCAATAGCATTGACTCAGGTTGCGTCAGTACTATCAACGTTGACGCATACTCAAAAGAAGATTTCTCAAACACCGTCAAACGGAATTGATTAAACTGTAATGGATAATAGGATTCATTCCATTGCACAAATAAATGCTTTGCCTGTGCGATATATTTAAATACTTTCGCTTCTACACTCAGTTGAAGAAAATCATCAACTTGCACAATATTTACTTTTATTTGTGGCTCATGCCGCAATGGTTCGAGCTGTTGTGCATGAATTAATTTTTGCTCGTAAATATCATAATGCAAATGGATCTCAGACTGTAAAATTCCCGCTCGCTGTGCCTGTACATGCAAAATAATGCTGCATATTCTCTGATTTTGACTGATTTGAAACGAGGCATGGTAATAGCGTAAGGCATCTCCCAAGGGATAAATTTTTTTCACATCCTGAACAATACGTGCGAAACAAAAAAACAAATCTGCACTTAAATCAAAATGATGTGCTAACTTTTGTTCATGTAATTCATGTTTAAAATTTTTCATTATTTAATTTTTTTATCATAAAAGCGCTCTATCATAACCATAAAAAAGCAGCTCGAAAGCTGCTTTCTTGTTGCAAATATTTATTCATCAGTTCTATTTCACTGGTCAATAATATCTGTACCTTTTGGTGGTGCAAAATTAAATGTAGATGCAGGTAATGATGGGTTGAGCTTCACATTATTAAATTTTACATAGGTTGTTTGACCTAAAGAGTCCTGTAAAATCATCAGACTAGGAGCTTTATTTGCACCAAAGCTAATGGTTAAACTTTGGAATGCACCTTCTTTGTCTTTTGGATATAAAGTGTAATATGTTTTTGCTTGGTCAGGCTGCGTAATACGATATGCCTGCTGAATTTGCTGCGTATTACCAGACAATAATAATGCAGGCGTATTTGCAACTTGTTCATCTAAACTTTGGCGTACGGCTTGCTGCAAATCTGGGTCATAGATCCAAACCATTTTCCCTGTAGTTGCAATCGTTTGTTTTGCTGGAGATGTCGTTTCCCAATAAAACTTACCAGGACGTGCAACTTTCATCACACCTTTAAAAGTTTGATTCATATGTTGCGCAGTCAAACCTTTTTGTTGAGCAACTTTACCATTACTTGTAACCTTAGTCGTTTGTTCAAAATTAGCAGATAAACTTTGAATACCACTGAGCTGTTTGACTAAATTACTCGTTGCTTGTTGCTCCGTTGCAGCAGTTGCAGCAAAAACTGTTGTGCTCATTGCAGGTGCAAACAGCGCCGCACTGATCGTTACTGCACCCATGGTTTTACGAAGCATATTCATATGTTCACCTTTTATATATTTGCTCAATCGCAATTTGTTAGATGATTTATCATAAACCAAATTTTAGTGCTAATATTAGAGAAAATAAGAAGTTTTGTATTGTTATTAATGCACTATGTAGAAATTTATTCATCATGATGGAGATAAGCAGCTTTTTAAATCACATTTTAATCATTGTTTATTTTCGTTTTAACATTGATAAATAAAACTCCAAATAGACGTTGAGTACTCTATTTAAAATACACACTAAATTAAAATATTCATTTCCAAATATTCATTTTAAGGCTGCCAACCAAATTTTTTTAGATCAACTTTAGCCTGAATCACTGCGACCCCTTCTGCTAAGAGCATTGCTTCTTGAATATTCATGCCATGTTCATCAAGTTTGTTTAGGCTCATTTTGCCTTGTGAATTAATAACACGATGCCATGGTACATCTTGATCTGTTTCTAGTTGTGCCAAGACTCGCCCCACTAAACGAGCATGTCGTGGTAAGCCTGCTAATTTTGCGACCTGACCATAGCTTGCCACTTGACCATAAGGAATCAAGACCACAACAGCAATAATCATTTGAGCTAATTCTTGAGCTGGATTGTGTAGATTTTTTGCATTCATTGACTGAAATACACTCTAATTGGATATTTAGGCAAATGTATTTTTATAAATACTGTTCTAATCTTAAATCACTTTTAACAACAAAAACATAGAGCACTACAAATGAAAGGAATCTTAAGTAAACTCATGCTTTCTACAGCATTAAGTATGGGTATTGCTGCAACAGTCAGTATCCCTAGCCAAACATTTGCCGCAATTGATATCCAAAGCGTATTACAACAAGAACGTGCTTGGGCAGGTTTACAATCTAAACGACTGAAAGTCGCTGATATTGACTGGGCTTATAGTGAAGGTGGTCAAGTTGGAAAACCGACTTTACTTTTAGTACATGGTCTTGCAGGTAGCCGAGATAACTGGAATCGTTTAGCACGTTATTTAACGCCTTATTATCATGTGATTATTCCAGATTTGCCTGGTCAAGGTGATAGCAAAGTACCCGCTGACTTTGACTACACCATTCCAAACATGACTGAAAAACTACGTCGTTTTGCTGAAGCAGCAAAAATTGAACAAGGTTTACATGTTGCTGGTCATAGTATGGGTGGCTCAATCGCACTACTTTATGCAGCACAATATCCTGTAGATACTAAATCACTCTTTTTAGTTGATAGTGCTGGGGTCTTTAAATCCGCAAATACGCCTTATCTCAAAGATCCGACGACATTGCGCAGTATGATTGTCGCGAAAAAAGGAGATTTGGATAAAGTTCTCGGTATTGCAACAACACTCCCACCTTTTATTCCAAATGAACTCAAAGAAGCTCAAGAAAAGCTGATGATTTCACAAGCTGCCAACAACGCAAAATTAGTAGAACAATTAATTTTAATGTCAAAAGTTTATACTCCTGAAACTTTTGCACTCGCTGCTCGCTCAATAGATCAACCTGTACTTATTGCATGGGGTGATCAAGATAAAGTGATTAATGTTGAGGCGGCTGCTGAACTGAAATCTTTATTAAAAAATGCCAAAGAACCTCTCACTTTAAAAGGTGTAGGTCATATGCCGATCATGGAGCAAGAGCAATTATTGGTTCAACCTTATCTTAATTTCTTGAATAGCGTAAAATAAAAAATATGCTTTAAAGCAGTAGAGATTTCTACTGCTTTATCTATAACTTCACGCCATGAAAACCTATTACTTTTAAAAAAAATAGTCATGATTTGAGAATAAATCAGAAAAATTAAATCTTTAATGTGTTGCTTATTCAAACAAAAAAATAATAACTGATCTGAAAATATTGTGAAAATTATCTAAATTTATTATTGTTGGAAGACTAAATAATTTAAAAAACGATAAAAATTTTTATTGGGGAATAATATGAATGATGTCACTTTAGATCATGAAGTTTTACAATGCTTTACCGAGCGTTTGTATCCTCTGGCTAAAAACTTAACTGAAATGTTAAATGAACATTTTAGCCATCAAACTGAACGTCGTGGTTGTGGTTATACACAAGCTACACGTGTTGTTGCTGAGTTTATTAATGCTGAATTGGATGAAACTGACTTTAAAGATTTCAAAATTTTTGATCAATACGACACAAAAGGTTTAAAAACATTACTGGCTAATGCACTTGGATTTGGCTTAGAACTTAAAACTTGGCGTAATTTAGATATTAATCCTGATGTGCAACAGTTCTTAAAACTCAAACAAGACAGTGACGATGCTTTTGTCAATACTTTACGCACAGAAGTTGAATTTCAATCTAAACTACGCAATATCCATGAGTATGTCGAAAAAGAAGAAAGTAAAGTTTTGTGCCAATTTTTAGAAGATATTATTTTAAGAAAAGACCCTGCAGAGCTTGCCTGTCTTGAATTAAAAAATCTGAATGAAAAGCCTAAAGTCGGTTCTTGCCCAATGGCAGAGAATTTTTTCTTAAAAATTGCGCATGGTCGTATGCTGCGTCAAGGCAATATTAATATCTTTGTCGACAAAAATGAGCGCCCTATTTTAATGGAAAAAATTAAAATGGGAGATGATCATTCTTGCATTAATCTTGTCCCATTGATTATTAATGGAATTCGTATTCCACTTGGGAGTTTATTTTCTGTATATTATGATGAAGAGAATATTGCCAAGCGTCCAAATAAAGTGTTCAAAGGTCATATTATTTCAATACATGATGTAATAGGTTTTTGGTTTTTACGCTTAACAACACTGGCGATTTCACCACAAAACAGAGCGAGAGCATTTAGCTCACATTTCAAACAACAAGTTGATAATGGACTATTTAGCCCAGAAACAACAGAATTGAAGCAATTAATTTCAGTTGCCCAAGATCAAATTTAATCGAGAGTTATCATGTTAAAAGCTTGCTATTCACCACAGTATTTTGCTAAAACGCATACGAATAGCATGGAAAAACTGACTGCGGTAGCACAAGAACTTGAGGTCTACGAACTTGCAGAACTCGTAGACCCAGAAAGTATTGATCCTAAAATTTTGTATGGCATTCATGACCCTGAATATGTACAAGCTTTTGTCAAAGGTAAAAAGCCTCTTGCTGTTATGCAAGGCTTTAAACAGTGGAGCTTACAATTTCGTGAGGCTATTTTTGCCATACAAGCAGGTCAGCTTTTAGCAACAGAAATTGCATTTAAAGAAGGAATTGCAGCCAATATTGCGCAAGGATTTCATCATGCAGTTTATGAACATGGTAATGCTTATTGTACATTTAATGGACTTGCCTTAATTGCACAACAATATCCGCATAAGAAAGTTTTTGTTTTAGATTGTGATCAACATGGTGGTAATGGAACAGCAGAATATACACGTAGATTTGAAAATTTATTCAATTTTAGTATTTATGCTTTAGCCTTTGGTTGTGCAACGTACGAACGTAGCATCACACGTCATATTCACAATAAAAAAGGTTCATTTGAACAATACGCCGCTGCTGTCATCGAAGGCTTTGAACATGCTTTAGATTGGCAAGCGGATCTGATCGTTTATCAAGCGGGAATGGACTGCCACCAAAATGATCGTTGTGGTTCTAAATGGTTTGATACAGAGATGTTATATCAACGTGATTTAATGGTTTTCAAACTTGCTAAAAAATACAACCTACCCATCATGTTCGTTTTAGCAGGTGGTTATCAAAAATTAGATGATTTAGTTCCTTTGCATATCAATACCTTTAAAGCAGCGAATCAAATCTATTTTCCAGAAATGGTTTAAGCAAACTGAGTAAATTAAACTGAAAAATCAAAAAACCGAATGATGATGCATTCGGTTTTTTTTATGAAGAATAAATAGTGCTAGAAGTTATTTGGATTTTCCAAACGTTTTACTTCTTGTGCTTTATCAGGATGATATACAGCAGTCACACCATCTTCACTTTGCTTATTGATAATTGCTTCAGGATTATAAATTGTAATGGTTTCATGCCCTTCTGCGTCTTCACCAACAATATATTTCACCCCTTTACGATTCATTTTATGACACATACGTTGATACCAACCTTTAAAACCTGTCGTTTCTTCTAAAGGGTTGTAATAAAATGCATTCATAACAGCAGGCAGTCCTAAGCCACATACAATTCCTGAAAGTAATACACTGATAAAAGTATACCCAATCAAAATACTACTATAATCACGTAATTCAGGAATGTTAGCCACAGCCAAAATCAGTGCTAGGGAAATACCACCTCGTACCCCACCCCAAGATAAAATCGCTAAACTGCCGTTATAACTCTTATGTCGAAATGATGGGAAAAATGCGAATGCCAAATAGTTCGCTGCAAAGCGTGATAAATGCAAAGCAAAGAAAGCAAAAATACCGCCTAAAATCAAACTTGTACTTAAATCTAAAATAAAAATTTCTAGACCAATTAAAGTGAAAAGGAATGAATTAATAATCCCTTCTACTGTATGCCAAAAATGATTTACCTCACGAATTTCACGATCTTGTAAAATTTCTTTCCATTTATTGCCGACAATCAAACCGCCAATCACGCAGGCAATCGGTGCCGAGGCATGGGCAAATAAAGCAACCAGATAAGAACCACAAGCCAACAATGCTGTGGTTAAAATCAAAGATTCCATTTCATGTTTACCACGCAGTAAACGCAAAATAGCTAAACCAAATGCCCAACCAATAATCACAGCAACAACAATTTCATATAATAATGTTTGTAGTGTTGCAACTAAACTAAAATGCTCACCTTCTAACACATTGAGTAAAGTCATAAATACGGCAATACACATTGCATCATTAAATAAGGATTCACCTTCAAGTTTGACCATTAAATGATGAGGTGCGCGAACAGAACTTAAAACACCTTTAATACCAATAGGGTCTGTTGCACCTAATGCTGAACCAAGTAACAACAACACTAAAATCGGTACAGGATTACCAATTACATATTGGAATCCAAATACAAGACCTGCAAAAAATACTGCACATAACAATAAAGCAATCGTTGCAAGAATACTGATGGGTTTCCAATATACTTTTAAATCTGATACTTTAAATTTCAGTGCAGAGGAAGTTAAAATAAAACAAATCACGCCATTGACTAAAAAGTCATAAAAATCAATATGTCTTACCGCTTCTTCAATATTATGAATATTAATGGAGATAAATTGATTACCATTTAGTAAACTTGCCCCCCATTGTAAAATAAAGACGAAAACGGCTGAAACTAAAGGCACTCCTATGGCTTGCGGAAAACCTAAAATACGCTTATTGAATATGGTTGTAGCAATGGATAAAGCAAAAACAACTGTAAAGACCTGTAGAAAAAAATAATTACCCATGCGTATCCTTTTTCAGTTTTTAATATCGGTGGACAACCATCACCCATCATTTTTTAAGTAAATTAAAAATGAAAGCTGATTTTTAAATTTATATAATCTTACAAAAAAATGATTAAAATCACCCGTAAAAATATAATTTCTTAACATAAAACTTCTTAAATGTGATTAAGAGCTGATTTAAGGATATAAAATTTAGCCATAAAAAGGTATGATTATTATTTAGTTTTTGCTTTTCTAGGTTATGCCTTTAAAAATTGTTTTTCGATATTTTTTTGCTTTTGTTATTTTCTTAGTCAGTCTGATTTTGATTTGGACAACTTCAGTTAAAACTGTTGAAGTTTTCAATGCGCCTCATGTTAAAGCAACATCTACGCAGCTCAGCAGTACACCTGCTCAAGAATTTCGCTTAATCGGTAACAACCAAAAACCTGATCAAAAATTATTTATTACCATTCCCAATCAAGGCTATGTCGCAACAATTTCATGTATTCACTACATGGATTCTTTATGTACTGACCAAGACAATCAGCATCAATTTAGAAAAATAAACTCTATAAAACTCATAAATTACAAATCAAATCAATATATTCAACATATTGATTTTACCAATACACAAACTTTGCAAAAAAAATCATTTGATTTTACTGAGCAACAAATTTCTGATTTTTATACAGCAGATACTGAAAAATTAAAATTTCAGCTGATTCCTTTATTCTTTTTCAGCCTCTTTGCAATTTATGTCAGTGTACGAATTTTGCGTAATTTTAAAACATTTTTAAATAAATAAAGGAGAGATATGTCTCTCCTTATGCTTCATGTGATGTCATCTAATGACTTTATTTAAACGTATCACACTGATTAATATCACCTGTTTTTAAACCTGTTTGAAACCATTGCATGCGCTGTTGACTTGTTCCATGTGTAAAACTGTCAGGCACTGCATAGCCTCTCGCTTTTTTCTGTAAATAGTCATCCCCAATTTTCTGAGCCGCATCCATGGCTTCTTCTACATCGCCTTGCTCAAGAAATTGGGTTTTTTGATGGGTTTTATTTGCCCAAACACCTGCCAAACAGTCTGCTTGTAACTCTAAACGAACAGAGAGTTGATTGCCTTGTGATTCACTTGCGCGCTGACGTGCTTGTTGTACTTGCCCTGAGATCCCCAAAAGATTTTGTACATGATGACCAACTTCATGCGCAATCACATAAGCTTGTGCAAAATCCCCTGCCTCATCCTGAGCACTGAGCTCAGATTGATTTTGTTCACCTGAAATACCCATTTGCTGACGCATGTCTTTAAAGAACGAAGTATCGATATACACTTTTTGGTCAGCAGGACAATAAAATGGTCCCATAGCAGATTGTGCTGTACCACAAGCCGAATCTGTTCTTCCTGTAAATAACCTCAATTTAGGTGGTATATATTGAGCACCTTGTGCCTGAAAAATAGGGGTCCAAACATCTTCTGTATCTGCAAGAATAGTCCCTACAAAATCTGAAACTTCTTTCTGCTCAGGTGTTAAATTTTCAGGAGAAACTGCCTGAGTTTGTACACCTGAAGTCACTTGTTTAGTGGTTTGATAAGCTTGTTGCGGATCTACGCCAAAAAACTTCCATGCAACAAAAGCAACTATTAGCCCGAGAATACTAATGCCACCTGCTTTTGCCCCGCCCCCACCTCGACGGTCTTCAACATTACTACTTACTCGGCGTCCTTTCCAACGCATAGCCTGATCCTTATTTTTTAATTCAGTGATGTTTAGTTTAATGATATTTTTACAATTGGGTAGAGCTTCAAGCACCTCGTATTTTTTGTACTGTTTTTACCAAAATAAGCACCAATAAACCCGCGACTATACCAATGACCAAATTAATCAAAGTCGGTGTAAGCGCACCAATAATTGCCCCTACAGTTGGAATATGTTCAACTTGGTCGACAGTTTGCTCTGTAAAATGATGTAATGATGAAATCCCATGTGAAATAATCCCTCCACCCACTAAAAACATTGCAATGGTGCCCACTATTGATAAAGTTTTCATCAGTAAAGGTGCAAATGCCAGTAAACCACGCCCTATTGTTTTCTTAAAATTAGATGCTTGTTGAGTTAAATATAATCCTAAATCATCAATTTTCACAATCATTGCAACAAATCCATAAACCCCGACCGTCATCACGATTGCAATAATCGAAAGTACCATGACCTTACTCATAAAAGGTGCAAGTGCAACAGTACCTAATGAAATCACAACAATTTCAGCAGATAAAATAAAGTCAGTACGTATAGCACCTTTAATTTTATCTTTTTCAAATTTAACTAAATCTGTTTCTACAGCATCCAACTCTACTTCTGCTTCACTTTGAGTTTTTGCTTTGCGATGTAGAAGACTATGTAAAACCTTTTCAACCCCTTCAAAACACAGAAAAAGCCCACCAAGCATCAACAAAGGCGTAATTAACCATGGTGCAATGACACTAATCAGCAAAGCGAGTGGAACTAAAATAAGCTTATTAATAAATGACCCTTTTGCAACACTCCATACCACAGGAATTTCTCGTTCAGAACGAACACCTGCAACTTGTTGTGCATTTAAGGCTAAATCATCCCCCAAAACACCTGCTGTTTTTTTTGCTGCCATTTTACTCATTACAGCAACATCATCTAATACAGTGGCAATATCATCTAATAGTAATAACAAGCTACTTGCCATTTTTTTCTTATCCTAATCTGTGTTGATTTAAATAGTTTAATTAAGTTTTTAAATGCTTTATAGATTGTCTTGTATTTTTATATATCATTTTTGAAATTTTGAATTTTTGCAATCAAGTACATTATTTCGCTGACATAAAAAAAAATTATGCCGTACAATGTGCAACATTCTTAGCAACAACAGATGTCGTCGCTTACGGCTGTGGAATAAATAATGAGTAATCAAGACAATCGCCCTGTCATCCTAACAGGCGACCGTCCAACGGGACAACTTCACTTAGGTCATTTTGTTGGTTCACTACGTTCACGTGTAGGTTTACAAGACTCACATCACCAACATTTACTTTTAGCAGATGCGCAAGCATTAACAGATAATGCCGACAATTTTGAAAAAGTTCGCCGTAATATTCTTGAAGTTGCAACAGATTATTTAGCCGTTGGTATTGATCCAAATAAAACAACGATTTGTGTTCAATCATGTTTGCCTGCGCTCAATGAACTGACAATGTTATATCTTAATTTTGTTACAGTTTCTCGTTTAGAGCGTAATCCAACGATTAAAGCTGAAATTCAATTACGTGGCTTTGAGCGTGATATTCCCGCAGGTTTCTTATGCTATCCAGTAGCACAAGCTGCTGATATCACAGCATTTAAAGCAACAGTTGTCCCTGTAGGTGAAGACCAAATTCCGATGATTGAACAAACCAATGAAATTGTTCGTCGTTTAAATCGTCAAATTGGTCAAGATATTTTACCTGAGTGTAAAGCACTTCTTTCGAACATGAGTCGTCTTCCTGGTTTTGATGGTAAGGCAAAAATGTCTAAATCTTTAGGCAATACAATCGTACTTGATGCTTCTGATAAAGATATCAAGAAAGCAGTTAATGCGATGTATACCGATCCAAACCATCTACGTATCGAAGATCCAGGTCAAGTCGAAGGAAATATCGTATTTACTTATTTAGATGCTTTTGATCCAAATAAAGAAGAAGTTGAAGAATTAAAAGCACATTATCGTCGTGGTGGTTTAGGTGACGGTACTGTGAAAAAACGTCTTGAAGGTGTACTCAAAGAATTGATCACGCCAATTCGTGAGCGTCGTATGGAACTTGCAAAAGACCCTGATTACATTATGGATATTTTGAAAACGGGTACGGATAAATGTCGTATTATCACTCAAAATACGCTTGATGAAATTAAAGATGGTTTAGGTGTTTTCCATTTTTAAGTTATAAATAAGTTGTTCAATAAAAAAGCCTTTCATTTGAAAGGCTTTTTTATTCTGGAAAGAAAAGCAACATAAATCGTCTCTTATTAACGTAATTTAACACGAATTAACGTGAAAACTAATGACGTATTTATCAGGCAGTATTATAGTTATTTCACGTTATGAGCAATCCCCAAAGTTCATAACATTTCTCCTTAACCGAATTTGTGTATGCAGATTCGTTGTTATACGCAGTGATCACCCCAATCATTGCGTATTTTTTTGAGCTTAAAATAATCAATAAAACCCTTTTACTTCATTTCCAATAGGCTAATTGTTTAGAAAACATTGATTTTGAAGTTTAATCCCTTTTTTCCTAAAATCCCTTTTCTCCTTATCATTCATTTTATTGCTTGTTTTAGATATGTCTAATTTATAATCTACTTTATCATTTATTACAACTGTCTTGCTTTAAATTTATTGTTTTACTAAAAATCAATAACTTATTGATTTACAATTACTAATATTAAAAAAATCTTGTCAATATTGAAATAACCATATAAACTGAGATTCTTAATAGAATTAACTCATAATCAGTACTTTACTGGTTATAAAAAACATATCAAAACAAATAAACCGTGAACTCAACAAGAGTAAACATTATGTGGGAATTATTTACACATGCTTCAAATTTATTTTTTAGCGTCAGCTTATGCTTGATGTTGCTTTTAGGTATTTTTGAATGCTTATTACTCATTTTAGGCTCATCTACTCAGGGTTTTTTAGACCAGTTTATTCCTGAACAAGTTGGAGGTAGCCATAGTCTTGATTTTGATACAGATCAAAGCTTATTTGTACAATTTTTAGACTGGCTTTACTTAGGTCGTGTGCCTGTTCTGGTTTGGCTCATTATTTTTTTAACCGTTTATAGCTTGTTTGGTTTTGCAATGCAGGCTGTATTCTTTAAGTTCACTCACAGTTATTTAGCAATTTGGATTGCAGCGCCTGTCAGTTTATTTTTATGTATGCCCTTTGTACGCCTTTGTACCGCAATCATTGCAAAAATTTTACCTCAAGATGAAACCACTGCAATACATAGTGAAGAATTGATTGGTCGAACAGCCCTGATTATTTTAGGACAAGCAAAACAGAATTATCCCGCTCAAGCCAAAGTGCTCGATCAATTTGGTCAAACGCATTATATATTGGTCGAACCTGAACTTGACATTACTTTTTCACAAGGACAAGAGGTCATATTAACGCACAAAACAGTGAATGGTTTTCAAGCGATTCAACTTTAAATTTTTATAACAAATGACGAGAAAATTATATGATGAGTTCATCTTTATACCAAATTTTAATTCTTGCAGGCATTATTTTAGCCGCGCTGATTGTAATAGGCGTTGTAATTGCCCGCCTTTATAAACGTTCAAGTAAAGAAGTTTCTTTTGTACGAACAGGTTTTGGTGGTGAAAAAGTCATCTTAAATGGTGGCGCAATCGTTCTCCCTGTTTTACATGAAGTTATTCCTGTAAATATGAATACTTTACGTTTAGAGGTAAAACGTGCAGCAGATCAAGCACTGATTACACGTGATCGCATGCGTGTTGATGTCATGGCTGAATTTTATGTACGTGTAAAACCAACAGCGGAGTCCATTGCAACAGCAGCACAGACACTGGGTAAAAAAACCATGTCACCGCCAGAATTAAAAGATTTGGTTGAAGGTAAATTCGTTGACTCTTTACGTGCTGTTGCCGCAGAAATGGCAATGGAAGAATTACATGAAAAGCGTGTCGATTTTGTTCAAAAAGTTCAACAAGTTGTTTCTGAAGATTTATTTAAAAATGGTCTAGAACTTGAAACAGTATCTTTAACTGGCTTAGACCAAACAAGCTTTAAATTTTTTAATGAAAACCAATCTATACAAGCAAAAATGGAATTTTTCTATAAGTTTTTGTTTTTAAAATTTATTTAAAAAAAAATTCCATTTTTTATAAATTCCATAAAATTCAATAAAAAATAAATAAAAATTCCATATTTTCATCCTAATTGCACACAAGAAAGTTAGATAATATATCTAAATCTTAAATTGTGAAATTCAAAGGAATAGGCTGTCGATAATGTCTACAAGCAACTAAAAATATAGGATCTAAATTATTTTTCAAAAGTGAAAAATCTTTAATATGTTCATTTTTCGACAACATTAGTTCAATTTCTTTGAGAAATTCAAACTTTTCTTTTTGAGTTGGCACACTTGACCAACAAGCACCATGAAGCCTATTAGGTGATCTTAATATGATGTTTTCTGATTTTTCTCTTGGAAACCAAAATTGAAAATTACAATGAGAAAGCTTTTCCCTTTGTATTTCTTGAATAATATTGTAAGAAGATTCATCATTAAAAATAGCAGAAATTAAAGCCAAAGTTGGAAGCATTAGGCTTCCAGATGTTGCTTCTTTAAAATAACTATCATCATGTTGTGATGAATGATTTAACAACTTATTAAAATCTTCGTATATAACAGGATACAAGTACTTTATAGCATATGACCTTTTTAATGCATTTATTAAATTCCTCACATAATTTCTAATAAAATCAATATGATTATTTTCATTACTTAGATTAAATGCTATAAGAAATAATGAAATCTCTATAATTTGGGAATCCTTTATTGGTGTAAAAAGAATTGAGTTATTTAATATCAATAACTGCAAATCATCAAGATGATCACAAAGTTTATCAGTTAATTTCTGTTTAATATCCTTATCATTTTCATTCTGTATATCAGAATATAACCAATAGGCATAAACTGAAAATCTACTCAAGATATCAAATAATTTTATATTCGCATTTGCATGGCTACCATAATGTGCATTAGCTGATATTGCATATTGTTTGTCGCAATAAGGTTTAAATTTTTCTATAAAACTTTCAGTAATTTGTCTATAAACTCTCACTATATTTTCAAAAGCATTTTTCAATTCTTTAGCTTCTTTATTTTTATTCAGATAAATATCTTTGATAATCAACCAAGATATAAAGAGAGCTTTTTCAGAACATTGATAGATACTTTCTAAATTATTTAAGTTTCGTGACCATGAGTATAGAACCCATAAACTTAGGTTTATCAAACGAATTTTGCGTAAGTTATTTAGCTTTGATTCTTCTATAAATTTTAAAAGAGTATGAAAATAATGTATAGAAGCTTCTGGTTCTTCAATCATTGCAATAGAACGTCTAAGCTCTTCACGAAAACCGACTGGAAGTAAGGATTCTTTAAGTAAATATTGAATAATTAATTCAGCTATTTTATCTCCATTCCATTCTTCAAATGAAATACGATTAGTTGTATTTGTAGTGGTATAACTAGTTACAGTTTCTCGAAGCTGTTCTTCGATAGTTCCACCAAAGCATAAACATATTACAATCTTTTTATTCTGATGTTCTTTTGGAATTCTATGAGGAATATATATATCAAGAATTTCATTAATAGATTTTCTTAATGCTTGGTCACTTGCATTATCCCAATGTGTACGAGTTAGATTTCCATCTTTTACTGAAAACAAAAATACTGTATCTTCCTGCTCAGTATTTTTACCTACCGCCATTATGTCCACACCATTTTGACGTGTTCCTCTTTGAGGTAAAGATGTTACGACCATCCCCATTTCTGTTAATAAATCAGGTAGGAGAGCATCTAATTCATTACGCTCTTTTAACGATCTTAAGTATTCTTTCAATATTAATTTCATTTTTCCATACCCTCATTCATAAAAATTCGTCTCTGATATTCTGATAATATAGGGTCGGTAAAATATTGTAGAGGTAGGGTTAGAGTATAGGAAAATGAAGTAAGCTCAACTTCTTGAAGAGCTTCTTTTTCATTTTCAATAGAGGATGTACTTATAAATTTATCACCATATAACATAATTCTTTTTGCAAAGAGATCAGAAAAAGTAGATTGCTCATCAGCAGATTTATTAATTTTTTCATTGTCACGATGTTTTTTATATTGGATTAATTTCGAGTGTTCTAATGGGCATGCTAACTCTTTTAAATCATTTGCCTGTTTTATATCTTTATAGATAGTTTCATGTTGGCTTTTTAATCCTTTAATTTTATTTTGCGTTTCTTCTTCAGTGTAATTCTGTAAATCAAAAAAGAAGACAACGTGTTCAGGTTCATAATTGATAATGACATGTTGGAAAGCTAAATCTAAAACTTGTGGAACGATTTCTGGATTTTTTATGTAATTTAAAATGCCAATTATAAAGTTAAGAATGAGGTCTTCATGTATATATAACCATCCAATTGCTTTCTTTGTTAAAAAAATAGAATCTTCTTCTTTAAAATTACCAACCCATGAAAAATCTACGTGCAATGACTTAATATGATTAGATGTAATTATATCCGATGCAGATTCCCATAAATTTTGCTTTTTGGAGAGAAACCATCGTGTAACTATTTTATTCAGTAGACCTGAATTTTCACAAATATAATAGGTATGAAAATTTTTGATGGAAATATTTTCGTGTTTAAGTAAAAGTTGTTCAATAATCTCTATTAATTCTCTAAGATCTTCATCAGTACTTTGATTTTCTATGGTTAGACCCAAATTATTACAAACTTGATGAGAAATATTTTCAGCATTGATGATCATTTGATAAAAATTTTGCTTTAAGCTTTTTGAAATTGTAGCTCTTTCAAAAAACAATAAGTTAGCAGCTTTTTCTGAAATATCAGTAGGGCTAGTCTTACTAAGAATTAGCTCTATTGTATTAATAACATGACTTTCTAGATCGTTATATTGTAAGGTAATATAAGTAATAATTTCTAAAATTTGAGCAAATTGAGAGCTATTTAGCTGATCTTTGTTTATTAAATAATTAATTTTATCTAATATTTGATGCGCATCAGTAGTTGAAGAATATTCTAAGTATCGAACTGCATTTAATAATGAATCTATACTCTTTCCCTCTAGGTCAAAGTGATTCAAAATAAAATCTTTTGTTTTGATAGGATCAAAAATGGTTAAGCAAGCTACTGCTACACCTAACTTATCATAATGTACATTTAATCTAGTAACTATAAAATTAAATAAATATTCTGCATAAATAATATTTTTTTGTGCTACTTTTTTTAGATAGTGAAACCTCATGGAATCATGTTTAAATATTTTCTCAAAATTTAAAACAATATTTATAAGCTCAGGGAAATCTAATCTATTCATTAAAACTACTAAGTTGAAAAAAACATGTTCAAATTGATCTATATTAATTAATTCATTTTTATATAATTTATCAATAACTTGGGTAGCAAAAACAATTAAATTAATTTGATTATCATCATGTGCATTGGCTATTATTTTAGCATTTTTTTGAGAAGCACCCGAATCAAAATAAAAATCGCATAGAGAACGAATTTTTATTTCCAAATCTAAATTATCATTTTTCAAATTGTTGATTAAATCTTCTAGGGTCATAATTTTCTATATATTCCTAAGGCCTATTTATATTAGTGATATAAAATTGCGATAAAGTAAATTTAATAATCAACCAAACGTACTTTGTACTAAGCCTCATATTATGCTGATTAATCAACAGTGGTCAAAGTTAAAAACAATTTCAGCATCTATTTTAAACAGAATTTGAAATTATTTTTTAGTTGATTTAATCTGATTATCCTTGCTCCTCTTAACCTGATTATTTTTTAGAATTTGTACCTCACAGAAAATTCCGTTTTCATCCATTTTAAAATACTTTATTGGTCTTTGCTCCAATGTCGCAATTGCTTTAAGATCTTCCAGCATTTGCATGCTTAATTCATTTCTACGTTCTTCTTCCAAATCAATATTTTTTGGCATATTTTACTATCTCTTTTCCGTTACATACTGATTAATTTACAACCATTTATTTTTAAAGTCTGCCCCAGATGAGTTTGGAATTATTGCAGGCTTGTGGATATTAATAGTTAGTGGTATTGGAAAATCATTCCCTATAAGAACTGCTTCTCCAGGCTGTAGACTAGGTAGAAAATCGGAAGCAGCTTTATCTATTTCACCACATGCGCGTTCAATAATTTCTCTATCCCGATCATTAGTAAGCCTATGAACAATTAATGTTCCTAACTGACTTAGTACACCTTCAGTTATATCTCTTGGTCTCTGAGTCGCTAAACAAATATTTAAACCAAACTTTCGACCTTCTTTAGCAATTAACTCAAATGAATCTAATTTGGCAATCGTATCTTCATTACCAATACTTTTACCAATAAAATTATGAGCTTCATCTAAAAAAACAACTATCGGTTTATCTGAGAACTTTCGATCCCTTGCGAGACCTAAAAGATGTCGTCCAATTACATTTGCAACGATTTCCCTAGCTTTAAATTCAAATCCAACATCACTTAAGTCTATTCTCAAAATTTTTTTATTTGAATCATAGAAAGCATCGATTTTTTCTACAAGTGTTGGTAGGTTTTTGGATTGAAAAACAAATTTAAAGGTATCAGAAGTTGTTATTCCATGAATTCTTGATACTAAGGCAAGACAATAACTAAAGCTTTGCTGATCTTCTCCCCATATACCATCCGATTTTGGTGGCCAGATACATTCCTCTCGAATTTGTTTACTAAGCTTTAAAGGATTAAATGGTGTTGAAGGGTGCTCAAGAAGTTTTGTACCACCTATAGCATTAACGCATTCTCTCCAAGATTGCTCCATTTTTCTAATTTTCAAGAAAATACCATTTTCAATTTTATCTAAATGTAGTTGCCGATCATTTAAAATATTAACTAGCCTTAGGCTTCTTATAGCATCTCTAAATTTAGGCCCTTGCACTTTTCCAGATGGTTCAAATAGCGCTATAAAATCAGTTTCCTGAAAACATTCTACAGGCAAACTCACTTGATGAGAGTTTATTGCTGCATTGATTGGTTCACTCAAATGGACATTTTCAATATCATCTCCAATAAAATCTTTATATTCTCCTGTTGGGTCAAGAATTATAACCTTTGAATTAAATTTTCTACATTCCTCTAAAATCTTTGCTGTCGTATAACTTTTACCTCCTCCTGTAGAGCCTAGAATTCCAAGGTGTCGACCAAATAGCTTTTCTGGTGTTACAGTGATATCACAACCTTGATCTACATCAATAAAACCAATATTTAACTCAACCTTCTGCATTCCTTTATTCATGCGTTTTGGCAATTGAGCGATAAGTTCATGTGGTGCCGAATAAATAAGATCATTAATATTTGGATAATACTCAACCCCAGCAGTGACATACAAACTATCCATTTGAATAGTTCCTAAAAGCTGAATTCTCCCTGCGATATCCAAATTAGACTTATCTAAATCATCTTTTTTAATTTCTACTATACGTCCAAGAATTAAATTTACTTGACTTTCAATTAATATAAACTCACCAACCTCACCTTTTCCATAGCGTTTGCCATGAAAATAAGTTGCTTGATGTTGCAAATTAATATATTCAAAATTAACAGAGTTTGCAGTAACAGCATTTACCTTACCAAAGAGTAGCTCTGGCTTAATTACACCATTATGCATGTGTACCTCCAAATAATTTCTTCATATTTTCATGAAGGTTCTCTGCTGGAGATAATGCTGTAAGATCAGGAATCAGACTTGAAAACTGTTGGAAATCACAATTAATAAAGATTATTTCATCATTCTTTCTATCATCTGCGATCTTCTTAAATATTTTCCAATACTTAGATGTTTTAGGAGGAGCTGCATTAAAGTCATTTTCAATACTTGGTGATACAACAATCACTTTTAAGTGTGGGTTAGAAAGTATTGCTGACAAAATTGGCTCAGATAAATGATCGTCATTAAAACCAAAGCCAGCAATAATTAAACACGTATTAGGCTCTCTTAAACTTTGTGAAAAGCGAGCAATCAACTCTAAGTGTGGCTGTATATATGACTGCTGATATTTTCCCTTCGCTGGAAAGATCATACAGCTATCTTCTGCTTTTACATTTTCAGCCTGTTTAATGATATAAGAACTAGTTTCATCACGACTCCAATTTGTAGAACCATGAAGTTTATAAAGCTGATATACCCCCTCTAAATAATGTATGTTAGTTGAAGATGATGTTGTATTTCTTCGGACGATATCCATATCAAAAAATCTGGCATCATAAATACGAGGCATTGAAAAAGAAAAGCCATCTATAACTGTGATGCCAAGTAGCCCAGCAGCATCTTCAAAACAAGTATCATAATTAGTTGTAAATAGTTTAACTCTTGGATCTTTTGATTTTCTTCTTGCTAATTTCCTAATAAATTCCTTATGACCAACTAGTTGAGAATTTTTATCTTTAATAAAACGGCATTTTTGTAAAATTAGTTCCTTACATTTTTTAATAAACAGCGTAGTTTTTTCTATCTGTTCCCCAACTTGTAGATATGCCTCACAGTGGGAGAGGCATATCTCTATGTTCTGATTAGATTTAATTTCAGAATCAAATTTACTTTCAGAAAAACAGTCATTAGCTATAGTAAGCATATCGTTAGTTGTACATGTTTTCCATAAATCCCACATTCCTGGGCCATTCACGACATCACCTAATGATGTTCCACTACCTGCAAGTACCATAATGTTTGGCATTTGTAGAGCTGATTTTAATTTTCCTTTTAGATTAGGTTCGAAACTTTCATTTTCAGAACCATCAGAGCTTTTTTCTTCAATCCAAATATATTCAGACGAATCATAGTATTTCTTAATTATTGTAGTCATATATATCCCCCTGATATATTTTTATCTTTATGCCACAGCTTCATTAAAAACTTCAATAACGCCAAATATATTGTCAGCATCAACTTCACAAAAAATACCAACTATTCCTTGATAATGAACCTAACTTAAGGATAGTTCAAATAGCTATGCCACACCCTATAGGCGTTTATTATTACTTTTGTAGCAGTGGTCCATACTAAAATTTGACCTTTAAATTAAAATCAAAGCTATTATTAACTATAGATGCTAATTCAAGTTTAGACTTAAAGGATATGAGAGAACTGTTTTTTCCTTTTGTTTCAACTTGTGGAAAATGAAGTCCAACATCAATAAGAATTTTCATACTGCTATTGTTATCACTTGCAGAAGACATAGATATATTTAAATCGCTTAAATGTGCAGCACCATCTTTAAGTGTCGCTAATTCATGACAACAAATTTCATCATTTTCTAAGCCATATTCTTCTAGTATTTTTTCTGCTAACAATATTCTTTGCTCAGTTGGATATTTATTCTGAGTATAACTTTTCATAATTGAAGCAATTTGGTTCAGTGTTTTTTCAGCTTTAGCTGTCAAATCAACATTAGCTTTAGCAATTCTAGACACAGTACCATCTAGTGATGCTGAAAAATCAACTTTAGAACTAGAAAAATCAAAATTTTTATGTTCAAACTCAAATGAAGTTGCACCTAATGCAGCAAAAAATCTGGCATACGCATTTGCTTTTTTTAGATTGTAAGTTAAGAAATCATCTATAACATCTTCCAATTTTAAATACTTTTCTTGAGTATTAACCCCGTCATCTGAACATACTAGAACTTGATCTATTTTCAATAAACCTAGTTTATCTAATTCACAGAGTTTATCCGACTTTCTTTTTGCAATTCGACTTAAAGGAAGCTGAATAACCGTAACATTGGGCGCAAGTACTAATTCAGATGTAGACTTATCATCTAAAGCCGTATCAATTGTGTCCTGAGACAAACACCATACTACTCGACGATCATCCATATCATTAGGAAAGCTTTTAAGACTCATCTTCTATCCTTTGCTTAATTTTTGAAACAAAAATACTAATATTACGCTTAAACTTATCAATGCTAGTGGAAAGATCCACCTTCGTTTGGTCCTTTTTTTTTAATTATTTCAAGAATATCGTTACATTGCTTGGCTAGCAAGTCTGCATTAGATAAATTTCTATTAGTTCTTGTCCAAAACAAAGTTAATATTTGTTCAAATTCTAACGTAATATTTTTATAACCCTTAATTATTAAGGCAGTTTTCGATTTTCTTCCAATATTATCTTCTTGCTGATTTTCAATTAACAATATTAAATCCAAAAGTTCATTAGAATTTAATTTGTAATAACACTCCACATTATTAAAAAATTCTCTTTCGCCTTTATCAGTCATTTCAAATATTAAATTATTAACCCACGATTGAGTATTTTCTTCAGTTATTTTTTCAAGAGAATTTTGATTGTATTCATACCAATCATCAGAGCTACTATTATCTAATGCTTGTGCAAAAATATAAATTCTAATATCTTCCATAATAGGTCTATTCTCCCATATGGCCAATTATGAAATGAATAATTTCATTTAATCCAATTTCATCTTTCATACTCCCGAAATGAAGATATACTTTGGAATCTTCTTCATTTAACCTAGATTTTATACCTTTAAAAAATCCTTCATTTTGGAGATCACTTATCAAATCAAGTTTTTCCTCTTGATTATTAAATTCAATACCTTCAAGCAAATCTAGATGAGTTCCAATAATAAACATCGGTATATTTTTACCATTTAATTCTTTTTGAATATTTTTTATATCTTTTTCAATTTGGTTTTCAACAGATCCTTCATCAATTATCCATTCATCAATTTTGAATAGGTAAATAAAAATATCAGCATTTTTTAGTGCTTTTAACCACTGTTCATAATTGGAAGTTACACCGCTATAATCATTTTGTGTGCTATTAAGTCGAACATCCCAACCAAGGTCAGCTAATTTTTTTTTAATAACTTTTACTTTTTTTACACCAATTGTTGCTTCATGCTCCAAAGTAATTTCCCCCTTAAGTAAATAATTAAGAAGGGTTGTTTTACCAGTAGCACGCTGCCCTAAAATGACAATAGATTTACCATTAAATAGTTTTTTTAATTTCTCCCAGTTATTGTAAATAAAATAGCTTGATACGCCACTTATTGCTAACCCTGCTACAGTATAAGCAGCCCATATTGGTAAAACCATGTTATTTTTCTCCTTTAAAATAAAACTTAAGCTACCGCTTCATTAAACACTTCAACAACCCCAAATATGTTGTCAGCATCCCCATCACTAAACACACCATCAATCCCTTCATAGTGGATCTGATTAAAAGGTGGTTCATATAACTGTGCTGCTTCTAGTACACCATTTTGTGTCAAATGCTCAATCAACATTTCCACAAAGCGAATCTGTTTTTCGTTATAGCTTGTGCCTTGCAAATACTTTGAAAAAGCGTCTTGTACAGCTTGACGATCAAGTCCAACCAAAGAGCGAATAAATAACGGTAACGACTTTTCAGTCCCAAAGCATTCCTCGAATTTATCTCGGCTTTCTACTTCCTGAGCTTCAAAAACAAAACGCTCTAGCTCACTTAAGTCTGTCGGTGTAAGAACCAAGCCACGCTTGAGTTTGGCAATAGTAATATGGTTTTCATTGGCTTTAATGAAGCTTTCTACACGCTTGCGATATTGGACAAGGTTTACACCTGTTGATACAACAGGAATATCGACTGCTTGCATATCTCCAATTTCATCATCTAGCATGGAGTAGACAATGGTTGAGGTCGTTTTCTCGATGAGTTTGACCAAGCCACGAATCCGCTTACGCATCGCCTCAAGTATGGGTAAGGTAATGCCTTTCCAATATTCTACGGTTTGGATGTCTTGGATCAGTGCAATCTGTTCCGCAACCACTGGAATATTTTCTTTGCCTTCTAACTTAGACGCAATTTCAATCACTCGATTGGCATAGTTTTCAATTGCCTTATTATTCTTTTCCAATACGGCAAGTTCTAAGTTGTAGCACAACATATCGAATAGTTTGGCTTCTAGTGTTTCAGGCTCAAGCTGATTCGGTAGTTTAGAGATGTGTTCTCGTAATGTGCCAATCGCAAGGTCATCTAAATTGTTCCAAGCATCATCTTTCTTAAAATGTTCAACATGCTCAAGTTCAGACTTCACGATGAAATTATCGTTGTTCATCGACTTCACTTCAGTCTGTAAACTCTGACGCATATCTTGCTGTACAGCTTTTAATTCTTCGATGTCGTAGTCCTTTGCATTGAGTAAACTTAAGATATTTAAACGTGCTTTAAACAAACGCTGTCCGAGTGGTTCAGTGGTCGCAACAGGCGCACCATCAGGATTTCCATTGAAGTATTCAAAGTTTGAACAATAGTCGAAGATAAAGAATTCTTTTTTATGTTCATCAGGTGCAAATAGATCTTCACAGAGTCGTGTACCACGCCCAATCATCTGCATAAACTTTACTTTAGAGCGTACTGCTTTAAAGAACACCAGATTGACCACTTCTGGTACATCAATCCCAGTATCGAGCATATCGACTGAAATGGCGATTTGTGGCTCAGCTAAGTCTTTCTTACTAAAGTCATCAATCAGGCTTTGCGGATATTTGGTGGCATGGGTAATCACCCGAGCGAACTTACCATCATATTGCGGATAGTTTTCATTAAAACGGTCTGCAATAAACTGTGCATGTTTTTGATTCACAGCAAAGATAATGGTTTTGCCTAGACGATCACCACCTTCGGTTTTAATGCCATTTTCCATCAAATGCTTGAGCATTAAATCAATGGTTCCTGTATTAAACAGCTCTTTATTGATTTTAGAGGCTGATACTTCTTCAGGCGCATCTTCATCGCCCCAATTTAGGCTATCCCAATGTTGTTTTTCTTCTTCTGAGAGTTCGTCATATTTCACGCCTTCACGCATGAATTTAAGTGGAACAGAATAGGCTTTGGGTGGTACGAGATAACCATCAGCAATAGCTTGATCGAGACCATAGTAATCCGTTGGTACACCACTTTCTAAACCAAAGAGTGCATAGGTATCACGGTCAACTTCATCTCGTGGCGTTGCGGTTAAACCGACAAGCAAACTATCGAAGTATTTAAAAATCTCACCAAACTTTTGGTAAACGCTACGGTGTGCTTCATCAATAATAATCAGGTCAAACATACCTGTGCCAAATTGTCGTGTACCATCGGCATTTTTTTCATCAATCAAGCCGATCATGGTTTGGTAGGTAGAGAAATAGACTCGACCGACTTGGTTCTTATCTTCAAGTAAATTGACGAATGAGGCATCTTTTAAATTGGCTTTAAAGGCGTTGTGAGCTTGATTGACCAATGAAGTACGGTCTGCAAGGAATAAGGCTTTTTGCACTATATTAGCTTTCATTAGCACATCGACCAATGCAATGGCGGTACGGGTTTTACCTGTGCCTGTTGCCATAATCAGTAAGCCTGCACGTTCTTTACGTTGATAGGCTGCAAGCATCGCTTTGATGGCACGAGTTTGGTAGTAACGCTCGACAATGTCCGCATTGATTGGAAAGCTGCTTAAATCAGGATTGTTCTTACGTCTTTCGATCAGACGTTTGAGTTCTGCTTGTGTATAAAAGCCATGGACTAAACGTGGTGGGCCACCTTGAACATCATTCCAGATTCGGGCTTTGTAGCCATTGGTATAGAAGATTACAGGGCGTTGACCTGTTTGTTGTTCTAAGCAGTCGGCATAGAGTTTAGCTTGTTGTTGTCCTATATCAGGGTCGGTTGATGTACGTTTGGCTTCAACGACTGCTAAAGGCAAGCCATTGGCATCATACAGTACATAATCCACTGCACCTTTACCCGATGGGCTTGGCATGCCTGTAACAGCGACTTCTTCTCGAACTGTTGTACCAATTTCCCAACCTGCTTCTTCAAGCATGAGGTCAATTTTAAGTTTTCGAGTTTCGTCTTCTTTATAGTCGGTATGGTCTTCGATTTTGCTATTGGCAATTTTGGCTTGTTCAACGTCGGCACGTTTCTGTGCAAGTTCAGCATCTATGTTGGCTAATAGTTTTTCACGTTCTTCTAAGTTTGCAGATTGTTCAAACAGTCGTTGTTCAAGTTCACGTAGTGCTTTGTGTTGTTCTGCAAATTGTTTTTCTTTGGCTTCGGTTTCTTTTTGCAGTTGCTCTTTATTGGCGGTGATTTGTTGGGTGTTATCTGAATTTGGAATCAATTCAGTTTTAAAGATATGCTGTTGAGAACGGTCTTTGGATGGTGAGCCATAGTTGCGTTCAAACCAAACATACATCAGGAATAAATGGCTGATGTGTTTGACGGTTTCTTCGGTGGTAAGTTGTTTGAACTTTTTCCCATGTACGGCACTGTTGCCGACCATGCGAATATTATCCATTTTGTCCCAGATATAAGGCGGGATCAGATCTTTAAATTTGAGGTCGTTGAGTAAGTTATGCAGTGAAGCATCGTAAGGTTGGGTAAGTTTTTTGTCGTATTGATACAACCACAGCACGAGGTTTTCAAGCGAAGTACGAGCCGCAGCAAGGGCAAATTGTGGGGATATATACGTGAGCTTTTCGGCTTCTTTAGCCGTAGCTGCCAAGCTTTTAAATTCAGGTTCTAAAAACTGAAAATTGCTCATTT
Source organism: Acinetobacter sichuanensis (assembly GCF_003024515.2). Classification (GTDB taxonomy): domain Bacteria; phylum Pseudomonadota; class Gammaproteobacteria; order Pseudomonadales; family Moraxellaceae; genus Acinetobacter; species Acinetobacter sichuanensis. The sequence continues at coordinate 11,091 of NZ_PYIX02000001.1, read as the reverse complement.
ATCCCTCTATAAATTATTTTCAAATATACTTTATTTCCATACTATAACTGAATTAAGTGACTGATTTAATATTTAATTATCTAAATTATAACTAAAAGTAAATTTCTCCTCGAACGTGCTTTTATACAAAAATATTCAACAAGGAGAAATTTAGATCATAAGAGTTTATAAGTAATTTGAAGAATTCCACATTTTACTATATTCAATCAAACTTGGTTCTGCATTAGCTACGTATAAAATGCTACTTCGACCTGATTTTAATCGAGTGATTGCTGTATACAATAGCGCATATTCTTTATCCAAATACATTTGATCCCAAACAACTAAGAGCGCTTTTGCTTCCCAGCCTTTAAAACTATGAACAGTACAAACTTTAATCCTTGTATCACCTTTAAAAAACCACATTTTTTTCTGACGAGATTCAGTCGGATCTTTAGAAAAAATGTCTATATATTTTAATTTGAGCTGATCTAAAGTTTGGCAAACACTCATACCAACTTCATGTGTTTGGACTAATATTGTAATATCGGAATGACTGAGTTGAAGTTTTACAACTTCATTTCTGAATTTACTGAATGCATTAAAAAAGGTCAATGAATCTATAGATTCAACATTTTCCCAAATTAACGTTGATTCTTCAATTACTCCAAAATCAAATGAATCTTGTTGTGATGTTTTTGATTCTGATTTAATGATTTTTTCTTGTGGCAAGAACATTTCTGCAAATTTATTTGCCAATGGAATTAAATTATCGGGTAATCGATAGGTTTGTTTTAATTCAGCCCATGCACCTCTAAATCCTGCATTTTTCATCACATCATCCGTCCACAAATCTGCAGATGAATAAATATCTTGGGTTGTATCAGCACATAACAGCATTTCACCGCCATCAGCCAATAATTTTTTCAAAATATCCCACCATTTAGGATTAAAATCTTGTCCTTCATCCACCAAAATTGCATCGTATTTTTCTGGTTCACTGATATCTAATGCTTGATTGACGACATCGCAGATTTGATCATTGTCAGGAAAGCTTAATCCTTGTTCTTTTGCATTTCGAAATAATCCAGAATATTCAGTATCTAAACTTGCGTCATAACACAATCTTCTACAGAGGTAATGGAAATTAATCCATGTCGCATCTGATCTAATTTTGGGGTATTCCCTAACAGCCAAATCCTGTAAGTAATTCATTAATGTAATATTAAAGGTCACGATCAATACAGACTTGTGTTCTCTTAACAATGTTGCTGCACGACCTGCCACAACTACAGATTTTCCCGAACCTGCAGGTCCCTTTAAACGTCGAAAACCTGATTCTGTACGTTCCTTTATAAATTTTTGTTGTTGTGAATTATATCTTATTGGCTCTCGTTGTTCTTTGCTTGACTCTGGTTCAACAAGCCAAACTCTCAATTGTTGAGCAATCACTGGATTCATGTAATTTGATGATATTCTATCTATACCTGAAGGAAAGTTTTCAGCTAATTTTTTTGAAAAACTTTCTTTTGAAAATATGATATAGCTATTGTGTTGATCATCCTCGTTGCGAGCAAAGATCTTTCTATTTCGACTTTGAAAAATCGGTTTAAATAAATTTTCCACATTTTCTTGTGTTGCAGAAGGCAGTACCAAACCACACGAAACAACTATTGAATGTTTAGGTCTACTTAAAATTGGACAATATAAGTCTATAATTTCTTTACGATATAGAAGTAATTGATCTACAGGATTTTTCTTAACATAGGATATTTTTTCTCCTTGCTGATTGATTGCATACAGATGAACTTTCCCATTATTTTTAGCTTCAACACCATATTGCATGGCAGAAAAATTCCAGTTTTTTACTTCAAATACACCAATTCCGATTTTAGGATGAAGAATAACAACATCAGGGCATAGACCATTTAAATGTGGCTGAATATAGATTTCCCAATCTCTTGGCAGATGTTCATCTAAATAGTCAATAAATTGTTTTTCGCCGATTTCTAATGGTTGGCGCAATTGATCCCAATCAGCTTTGGGCGGTGAAATGATTCTTTCAGTTTTCATTGTTATTTTCATTTGGATGAATCAACCACCAAATTAGACCTGAAATAACGGCTGTAGGTATTAAAGCATATTGTATTTTTACACCAACGTAACTAAACATCGAGCCACATAATATAATCAAAGCTGTTGATATAAATGCTATCCACCCGAAAAAATTGGTTAATGAGGATCTGATTTTGTAAATCATACTATTACCCAAACAAATAATGTAAATAACTTATTAGATATCAATAAAATAAATGTATCAATATTCAAAATAGCAGATCGTTTTATTTTTGAGCGGAAACTAAAATTATAGTCGCTGTATGTTATTTTTTTGATCAAATTCAAATAAATAGAGAAAGTAACACATATAACGATGATACTTTCCCTCATATTTTAAATTAAATTTTATAAAGTGCCGTTAAATGCTTGGTTTTGTAATGATTTAAATAATGAATCCAAACTATCAGAAGATTGCTGAAAAGTCTTAATTTGCCCCCAAAGTTTTGTTGAAAATTCAGCAAATTTATCTTGAAGCTCTTTAGGGGGTAATGGCATTTTTAACTCGTTCAATTTCCCTTTGGAAATATTCTTCATTGAGCCACTTGTACCACTTGATAGTTTTGAGAGCTCATTTCTAAACTCTATGTTTTTAAATAAATCCCATAAATAAAGTTTATTTACTTTAGATTCATCTGAAATAGAAAATTTCCATAATTTGTCAGGCAAAACAATATTCTCAGGAGTTTCCCAAACGTATGCTGTTGCCGCAACTAATTCGGTTGTATTTGCTCGACTGAAAAGTAAATCACCTTTTTCGACAATTGCTAAAGGATTAGGCTCAAATGTGTTAGGTGCAAATTTACTTTCATTAGGTTTATAAACTTTTGAAGTGACTGCGCTAACTTTTAGAATTTTATAATCAGAGTCACTTTCATCAGGGCATTCTATATTTTTTCCACCAATGAACTCATCAACTACTTCTCCAACTTTAACCAAACTCCACCCTTTAGGATTACTGACAGGATCGCCAAACATATCAATAAAGGTGGCTTGTAAAAGCTGATCTAACATTTCAATCGCTTGCTGACGTTTTTGGCGTAGCTCATCCGCTTGATCTAAAATAGAGGCAATTCGGCGTTGTTCTGCAAGTGGTGGGAGTGGGATTTTTAGGTCTTTAATCACACCTTGAGAAATATTTGGCTGACCACCACCAACTCGACGGCTTAATAGATATGGTTTTGATGCTTCTAAAAATCTGTATAGATAATTAACATCGCAGACATTTTCATCAGGTTGAATATTACAAATAGCTTGGTTTGTTGTCGCATCAAAAGTAAGCTGAGAAACCTCTCCAACTGTTGCACCATACATAGCAATTAATAAAGAACCTTTTGAAACTAATTTAGCTGATGATTTTTCTACTGCTAAATCAGTTATATATTCTTCAACCTCGGTGATATAACGGTTTTTTAATTCACCTGATTTAACCCACGGAATTGTACCATTTTCGAAAAAAGCATTATTTGATCGAGAAGGTGTACCACCACTACCTGTTTTACAAAATGTACTTATTTTTTTAACAGGAATTGTCATTTTAACAACTCCTTAAGCGTAGCCATTCCTTTTAAAATATCCTGCTCAAGCTCTTCTAAATCCGCCAAAATTTTACTTGGTGCTTCATATTCCACTTGCTCATAAACCACTTCTTTATAACGGTTAATCGACAGATCATAACCATTGGCAGCAATATCGGCTTTATCCACCATAAAGCTTTGCTCTGTGGCTTTACGAGAACTTTCCGCTTCCAAGTTTTTAAAACGAGCAATAATGTCAGGCATGTTATTATTTTCATGCTTAGACGCATCAAGCTCATTACGCTTATCATCCAGCGAATAACCATCTGCCTGCATATCATAAAACCAAACTTTGTCCGTACCGCCCGACATGGTTTTGGTAAAAATCATAATTGCAGTTGAAACGCCTGCATACGGCTTAAATACCCCTGACGGCATCGAGATAATCGCTTCAAGCTTTTGCTCTTCTACAATCTTTTGACGCAAAGCTTTATGCGCAGTTGATGAACCAAATAACACACCATCAGGCACAATCACCGCAGCACGACCACCTGTTTTAAGTAGACGTAAGAACAAAGCTAAAAATAACAATTCAGTCTTTTTGGTTTTCACCACAGCTTGAATATTCTTGGCACAGCTTTCATTGTCCAAACTTCCTGCAAATGGCGGATTGGCTAAAATCAAACTGTATTTTTCAGCAATATGCGAATGCGCTTCACTTAAAGAATCACGGTTTTCAATACTTGGGTTTTCTACACCGTGCAGCATCATGTTCATCGAACCAATACGAAGCATGGTGCTGTCAAAGTCATAACCGAAGAAAGTTTCTTCACTAAAGCGTTTTGCTGCTTCAGGATTGGCAAAAATCTCAGTGCTGTAGTGATCGTTTAAATATTCACTTGCAGCCACCAAAAAGCCTGCTGTTCCACAGGCAGGGTCACAGATGGTATCAGTTGGTTTAGGTTGCATCAGCTCCACAATCATCTTAATGATATGGCGAGGGGTACGGAACTGACCGTTTTGTCCTGCTGAAGCGATTTTACCGAGCATATATTCGTAAATGTCGCCTTTGGTGTCTTTGTCATCCATTGGCACAACGGCAACCAAATCCACCACTTTGGTTAAAAGCGCAGGTGTAGGAATGGTAAAACGAGCATCCTTCATGTGATGGCTATAGGTGGTTTCGTCTTCTGCACCTAAGTTTTTGATGAATGGGAAAACTTCATTGGCAACGGTGTTATATAGCGTTGCTGCATCACCTAAAGTAATAAACTTTGACCAACGTAAATGGTCTTGCTCAGGTGTAAAAATGGGTTGCTCAACTTCTATTTTTAAACGGTTGGCTTTCTTTTCTTTGGTAATCTGAATTTCATCAAGTCGGCGGATAAACAGCAAATAAGTCATTTGCTCCATGACCTCTAAAGGATTAGAAATACCACCACTCCAAAATGCATTCCAAATCTGGTCAATTTTGCTTTTAATTTCGCCTGTAATCACGTAGATGACTCTCAAATTTCTTTGAAAGTATTGTGTTGGATTTTAGTTGGAAAAGCTATTGGAATTAAAGAAGATGCGACAGAGAATGGCGTTTAAATACTTAAATATAGTAATAAAAGAGATTTCTTTTAATATCTAATTATTTTTCAATATAATTTCTTTACAAGCAGTTCATGATTTATTAAGACATTAAGATTCCATGATCATCAGCTATATCATCTTTAATAAAAGCATCTTCTAATTCGTTAAATTTTAATTGAGTTTTTAACAAAATCCTAATCAACACCTATATTTTAATAATGAGAAAAAGAAAAAATTTAATTAAAAAATTTAGATATCTCTATATCTAATGCATTGAGCCAGTCTTGTAATTCAATAATATCAAGTCGGCGATCAAAATTTTCAACTTTAGCCACATATGACTGCGGCTTTTTTAAAGACGAAGCAAGTTGTACCTGAGTCATTACTTTAGACTCACGTAATTCAATTAACTTTCTGATGAATGCCCGATATCTAGGGTCATGTAATGAACTCATAGAAACAGATATTGAACTATGAGACAAAATATCCCAAAATAGGATATTTCATAAGTCTTTGGTTCTAGAATGAATGTTGCTCACAGTCTCAAACAGGATATTTTGATATATCTATCTAAAAATACTTTTGAGAAAAGTGAATTTAAGTATATATATGAAGGATTTATTCAGAATTTACCTGAATTTAAGTCAAAAAAGTACTACCAAAAAATTTATCATCTCATCCGAGAGTTTGAAGAATTAAACTTACTTGAAATTGATAAATCTGGCTGTACTTATAAATACAGTACGAATGCTGACCAAAAAAAATTCTTAAGTTTATTAGAGCAATCATATGATAAAAATGCTTTACAGAACCAACTGTTAGTCGAGTATCATCAAAAAAAATCAGAATTACATAAAATTAAAGCAGAACTAGAAATTTTTAATAAGTATTTATTACTGTATCCCAAGATTCAGGAAAAAATTGCTTCATTTATGAATGAACGAGAGTATAAACTTTTAAAACTTGAATCAGAATTACTAGCTATAGATATTATTTTAGAGAATATTTCATAATCTTCCAAAATAACAGCAATAATAAGAAGAAGTCTGATAATAATCTACTTAACCACGCATTTCTGATGTAGAAATATTTTAGATATTGGCTAAAATTTACTTAAAGCCAATATCTAAAAAACTTTAAAATTAAAATAATTCCACATATAATTTTTAGAAATTAGATATAACTTTTAGGGATCAAACTAATACTTAAAATCTAATATATTATCCTTTTTCCTATAATATTTAAGCTCATCTTTTAATCTTTTATTTTCAATAATTAATGAATTAACTTGCCCTAGCGCTATTTCATAGAGAGCACATAATTCTTTGTATTTATCATTTTTTATAGTAATACTTGCTTTCAGGTCCTTCTGAACAGGAGAATTTGATGCAATTCTTCTAGCAAGCTCAGCCTTTTTTATCTTATCTCTTAACTCTTCAAGTTCTGGATTATCATTTCTAATTGAACTAGGGTCTCTACCAGCTTCAATTGCTACAGTTGCCTTATTAATCTTGTACTTCTTATTAATTAATTCAGGATGGGTAGGCTTATTTAAAATTAAACGGTCTAATGCTAATTCATAGTTTTCACGCATTTTAGACATTGTTATCCTCCAATACATTTCTTTTCGCTAATACTCTATCAATAGCATCAATTTCTATTCTAAACTGTTTATATGTAATTGAATTTTCATCCAATTTATCAATTTGTTTTAAATAATTTTCCTTTGCTGTATTCAACGCATCCAACGAATTGTCATCAAAAATTGCTTCGCTACAAGTTACACATGCAGTAGCAAATGCAAAAGACAATTTATTACAGTTATCACTTTTACCACAGCCCCCTAAGGGAGTTTTTTTATAAAAAATGCGACCGTCTTTAATATGTTTAAGAGTTTGCTGACGATCAGTTAAATACTTAGGTGGGTGAGGGGCATTTTTCTGTAGTTCAAAATAAGTTCCTTTTGCACCAAATAAGACTGAATCATTTTCAATAACGTTATGCGAGAAGGAGGAAAATTGGAATAACTCACTTTCTGCTCTATATTGATTAACTATATCCTTTTGAAAGTTTAGGTTTTTTGCATTATGAAAATTATTTCCATAATACATAGTCATACTAAAACTAATGTGTTTTAACTGTTTTTTTAATGCAGGTAGCTTAACTATATTACTACGAGAAGCGTAAACTGCTAGGCTTCTTCTAAATTGATGATAAGCAAAGTTCCATGCATGACCGATTTGAATGTTATAATCACCCTCCCAATCTACTAACATATTGAAATTAAATAACTCTTCAAGATCAGAATTTTCAATTATAATAGGTTCAATTATTTTATAAATATTTTTCCCTAAAGTAGGTGTAAATAAAGTAGCATAATCATATAAAGGATTTATACCAACAGGGTGTTTCTGCTGATTAAAAATTGGTAATAAAGGGTATTCTTCAAGAGGAATATTTATTATTTTTTCTTCAATATATCCTATACTCAATAAAAACTTATGTAGCTTAGCAATATCTTGTAGAATTTCAACTACTTGAACTACTTGCTTTGAAGTTACCCAAATTGCAGATACTACTCCTAATTTAGTGAGCTTAGAAGTAAAATTATTTAAAATAAAAGTCTTACTACCATCTGCCTTATTCGTTATTTCTTCTAAACAATAATAAGGTAAATTAGTAATCTCATTCTTACGCATACCACTGAAACAAGAAATAAATGCACTTCCCAATGACTGAATGTAAAGAAAATGACTTATTAAATGAGGTCTTTGTGTAATTGAATATTTTTCAAAATAAAGTTTAAGCTCATTTGATATATTAAGCTTAATTAAAAGTTGGCTAAAAGAGCATCTAAATCCTTTACTAGGGCGTCTACTAGTGAATTTTTCATGATTAATAAAATCTATAAGTTCAGATCGAATACTATGGTAAAATTGAAAAAATTCAGTTGATTTATATATAAAATCGGCAAGTATTCTTGAAGGTATCAATACAGTTTGATTAGGCTCTTTAGTTGCCACCTTTTTCATCTTATCAAGTTTGGAGAACTGTTTTTTTGAAATCCCAAAATTTTCAAGATTGAAAAATACACCAGTTTTACTGATCAAAGATAAAATAGATATATACTTTTCGATAAGCATCCTATTATCAGTTGCCAATGTATCAATTAATGCATTGAAATAAAAAACATTATCCCTCATATTAGAAAAATTCAATTTAAAGGATTCACACAAGGTTGCTAATCTTCTTAGATCTGAATATTTACCTTCAATAGTATTAAAGGAAAGCCCTGCTACATTATTTGAATAATAGTACATATAATAATATAAACATAACTTCACATAATATTTTGACTCATCATTCAAATTAGATTTACTAAAATCGATTACAGTCGCTTGAGCATAACTTGTAATATAATCTTTAAAATCCCAACAATCATCAGTAAAGTAATTCAAAGGTTTATCATTTTCAAAAATTACTATTGTAGATTGATTGGGTAATGTATTTGAAAGCTTAATTTTTTCTAAATTTATAAATTTAGTCTTCAACATAAAACTGCACCCCTAAATCAATCAATAACTCTAATATGTTTTGCCAGTTTTCATCAAAATACCCATCATCAACTTCATCTTTAATAGTATGTATAAGACTTTTTACGTGGTCGTATTTATTAACTATCTGTTTCAATATTTCATCTATACGAAATTTAACTATTAGCATTTCCTCGTTTAGATCAGAATGCATCTCAGTAATTTTTCTTAAAGAAAGTAATTTACGTAAATCGATTTCATCTGTATGTAAAACATAATTTTCGCAAAATAAGCATGTGGATGGATTTGAACAATTTGGTTGTTCTATATTTTCATTAAAACCATCAGCTCTAATAGGCGATGTATGATTACAATGTCCAGCTATCGTAGGGCTACTTTCAATATCAGTAATAACAGGAATAGCTTTCCTAGTAGTACGATTCTTAAAAATCATTTGGTCATATACATTATCAAAAAATTCAGTAAATTGAGAACGTACTTGTTCCTTTGTAGCATCAGTATAATATTTAAAATCTACTGTAGAGGTATGACCTAATATTTCTGCACTAATATCAATTGCTTGATTATGATTTTTAACACCCTCTAAATTCTTGTAGATGTTGGCATAACTCCCTCGTCCTACTCTTGGACTTATATAGGACCCTTTACCAAAAATTGAGTTATACCAATTTTTGTATAAAATCAAATCTTTAGCACTATAAAGGCCTATTAGATCCTTAATATTTTTATTAGCATTTAATTTAAATGTAAAAAAAACATAATTCCCTATTTTTTTTCGTTCTTTTTCATCAACTAAATTCAATACATATTCACGAAAGGCTAAAAAGTCTTTTAAAGGCTGAACAATTTTATTAGTTAACCCTACAGGAATAGTTCGTCCTCCTGAACGCTCTTTAACATAAAATATTTTTTGATTTGGTACATCAGGATTTAAGTTTTTCAAATCTTGAGTTTGTAGCCCATATATCACAGACAAATTACATCCTGAATCAGTTATTATCCATAATGCCATACTTGACATAGCTATATTAATAACCTTTAACCGCTCTCTACTATTATGTCTATTAGCATTTAAAAGCATTTTCAAATGCTTGTTATAGCTCTTTTTAATTTCAAAGGGTAATTCGTCATTTTTATCTTTATAACGAATTTTCAACTCATCTACATCATCAATCTTTTTAACATTCTTAACTGCTTCAATTCGGGTTAAAAACCTACCTTCCTTATTATAAAAATATTTTTTTACAAGAGCAGAAGCGCTTGTAATATATAAAAAAGAAGGTACTTCAGAAATATCATCATTAATATTAAAATTAATTGGAAAATTACTATTATTTAAAGAAAACTGAGAAAAGATCTTATATATCTTCTGACAATTATTTATATATACACGGTAATCCTCAGTTTCTGATACTTCTTTATCTTTATTCGGAGAATCATATCCTTTAATATCAATATACTTACCTATAAAATCTTCTAAATCAACGTTACAAGTTGAAGATATTAATTCAGCACATATTTTTTGCTTAGCAGCTATATTTTTTGTAGATTTAAAATTGGGATTCTTAAATTCATTTTTAATCTTTGCAATAAGAAACTTAGTATAAAACTCATAAATAATGTGACATTGATTAATATCATCAAAACTTATTTCTATATTCTGTTCGCTACCAATAGAATACAGTTCATCAAGTGTCACTTTTAACCGCCCTAAAATTACTCTCGCTGAACCAACGGTTAGCTTAGTGCATTTGTAATCTAGAAACTCTTTTATTGCACTTGCAATCTTTTCATTAAATGTACTTTTAACAACTTTTGCATAATGTTTTGTTTTGCATGATTTAGATCTTTTAGCATAACAAAGAGAACCTATATCAACATAACTATCTGTATTGCCTTGTTTTGTAATTAAAACTAATTTTTCCACATCGTAGCCATTTTCTGAAAACTTATAGAAATTTTCTATATGGACGAATTCAATATTTCTTTCTTCAAACATAGTTTCACTTCTATCAATATCAATTAATTAAAACAATAAATAAGCTCGACAAATTCCTGCTTCACACTTTCATAAAGCTTATTTTTCGCACTATAATTCAAATAAAGATATGTTGTTTCTCTATCTTTATGTCCCATCCTCTCTCTAACTTCTTCAATGATATGAGACTCAGGTACACCATATTTTTGAAGAAGATGTACTAAATTTAAACCGAATGTTGCTCTTAAATCATGAATACTAAATTTTCGTATTAATTGCTTATCATTTTCCATCTTCTGGAAAAGATCTTTCATATTTTTATACACAGCTTTACCATCTTTTTCAGAAAATGGCTTACTAACAGGAAATA